>JAFSKL010000022.1 GCA_017448985.1 Paludibacteraceae bacterium | reverse complement strand
TTTTCCATTTTCCTTTTTCTATTTTCCATTTTCTATTCACGATTCGCTCTTCACGCCCGAAGCCGTGCATAAAGCCTTGCTTCGCGATAAGTCAATCCTCTCTACACCCGGCACATCTTTCCTAACTCCGATTATCCAAGCCGATCCGTTGGGCTTAGTCGATCTAAAGACTATCGACCAACGACAGGCTCTGTCCCGCAATAAAAGCTTTGCTTTTATCGAAAGTCCTTACGGCTCCACGGAGACGAAGCATAACGCCGCATTGATAGACTCGCTTCATGCCGTGACGGATGAGGTGGCTGAGGCTTTTCCTAATTTGAACATCCGTTGGATCGGCGCTCCTGTTATTGCGGTAGGCAATGCGCGACGTATCAAAACCGACACGATTCTCTGTATCAGTCTCTCGCTGGTGTTCATCATTGCCTTGCTGCTCTATGCTTTCCCGCGCCGTCGTGACTTGGCGCTTATTCTGCTGTCTGTCACCTTCGGTTGGATCTTCGGCATGGCTATCCTTCGGCTCGTTACGCCTACTGTCAGTGCCGTGGTGCTCGGCATAGGCAGCGTGCTTATCGGTATCGCTGTCAATTATCCGCTACACCTGCTCGTGCATCAGCGTTATACCACTTCCGTCCGGCAGACGCTTAACGAAGTGCTCTCGCCTCTTGTGGTGGGCAATATCACCACTGTCGGCGCTTTTCTGGCACTCGTCCCGTTGCAAGCTACGGCCATGCGCCATCTTGGGATCTTTGCTGCGGCTATGCTTATCGGTACGATACTCTTCTGTGTCTTCGTTCTCCCGCATCTCATGTCCGCCGAACCTACACCGGTCCGCGACATAAAAATGGTAAATGGTAAATGGTCAAATGGTAAATGGATTGTTCTCGCGCTTACCCTTGTCGCAGGTGTATATTTAATGGTAAATGGTAAATGGTCAAATGGTACATGGTTTGATCCCAATCCTTCCCATATCAACTACATGACTGCTCAGCAGCGGGCAGATATGGAAGCCTTTGAATCTTTCTTTTCTAACGACCAACGACAAACGACGAATGACCAATGGCATGCCTATTGGCAAACCCACAACCCGCAGACACTCATTTCCCTTATTCAGAACGAAGCAGTTGCTGTTGGTTTCCGTCCTGACGCTTTTCAGCCTTTCTACGATCAGTTGCTAATGACTCAATCGCCCAATGACCAAATAAATGAAAAAATGGTAAATGGGCAAATGGTAAATGTCATAAGTCGTCTCTCTGACGATTTTGACTACCTCGGCTTGGTTTGTTCGATCATCGTCTTTGCTTTCTTGTGGCTCAGTTTCCGCAGTATATGGCTTGCCTTGATTGCTTTTGTGCCTATGGCTCTTAGTTGGGTGTGGATCTTGGCACTGATGCAACTCTTCGGCTTGCAGTTCAACATCGTCAATATCATCCTTGCCACGTTCATCTTCGGACAAGGTGACGACTATACCATCTTCATCGTCGAAGGCTTGCTCTACGAACACCGCACAGGCAAACCGATGCTGCCTCAGTACCGGCAGTCAATCATCCTCTCCGCACTCATCATGCTCATCGGCATCGGCATCCTTGTCTTTGCCCAACATCCTGCCATGCACTCCCTCGGTACCGTCACGCTTATCGGTATGTCCGTTGTCCTCATTATGGCTGTCACCGTTCCACCATTACTTTTCCGACTGTTCTCAAAGTAAGGTCCTCAGGACATGGTCCCGTGATGATCCCGTTCTAAACTTCACATTACCTGCTGTTTGAACGCTTTCGGGCTTAGGCCTGTTTGGCGTTTGAAGAATGTACCGAAATGGCTCTGGTTTTGGAAGCCCAGGCGGTCAGATATCTGCTGAACGGAAAGTGAAGTAGAGGACAAAAGGGACTTGGCTTGACGCATCAAAGCTTGGTCAATGTACTTGTTGGGTGAAAAACCTAAAGTCTGCTTGACCACATTTGACAGGTACTTCGGCGCCAGACACATCTGCGAGGCATACCATTCTACGGTATGTTGGGTGCGGCAATGCATTTCGACCAGCGACAAATACTGACCACAGATCTGTTCGGCGCGGGAAATCGTATTTGCCTGCTGAGGTGTTACCTGATAATCTGCAGCTTGATTATAAAGCATCGAACGAACGAGACTCGTTATGGCTTGTGGCTTATTGACCTCGATAAGCTTCCGTAACAAGTTGATATACTGCAATATAACCTGCATTTGCTGTTCTGTCATGTGCCAGGTGGGATTCACGAACATGTTGGTTAGAACAGCCTGCGGAATACGCACATTCAGCATATCCGCAAATTGCGTGGTGAAGCCCAGTACATAAAACTCGCAATCGGGACTGACTTCCACTTCTGTCAGTACGTGATCAGCCATAACAAGAATACCGGTATTGGCAGTAAGTTCCACGAACCTGTTATTCATCTTACCTCGCACCGTACCTTTCACCACATATTCCAGCGCATAGGAAGGTGGTAAAAAACGTTCCGGGAAAGCAGGAACACCGCCTTCTATCTTTGACAGAGTCAAAATGGTGTGACCTTCGTTTTGCAAGACACAATGCCATGCAAAATGATTGAAGTTTTCCAGTTTTTCAATCTCGGGTATTTGCGTTGAATGTTGCATAAAACCATATCCGATTATAATTCCGCCTGCAAAGGTACAACAATTTTTTGACATGTGCAAGTCAAAATGTGAAAAAGAGAACAATTTTAGTGAAATGAGCCTATTGCGTATGTGCGTAAAAAGCAGTACCTTTGCAGCGTCAAATGATAAACACACAAACAATTTGATTTTATGAAAAAAATTCTAACTTTTTTATTGCTGACGATGCTGTGCCTTACCATGAGTGCACAGAGTTTGAAGCATGTCTTTGACATGGACAAGTTGGTGGAGAGCAAAGGTTTTATGCTGTCGCAGAACCTACCCAATTCGTTCAGCGGTTCTACGGACGTGTATCTGGCGGTGATGGAGCCGTCGAAGGTGACGTTGGCTGTGGCAAATGTGTATGGTCACATGACCACTATGTACTGCGGCTCGTTTGAGAGCGGTATTCATCAGTTTCGTATCACGCTGAAAGCCGGCGGTAACTACGTGTTAGGTGCGCGCCAAGGCGACAAAGCGTCCTCCATCGTCATGATGTGTCGTGAAGGCGGTGCTACCAACAAGATCGAGTATGTCGGTTTGGTAGAGACCATTGAGCCGGAGCTCTTTGCCCAATTAGTAGATGAAGACAAAGAGGAAGATTTTATCGGCTACTCATCCGTTCAGAGTGCGAAGTATGTGGCCTCGACCGACGAGCCTTTTCGCGTGGCACTGTCGTTGAGTCCGTTTACGTTGAATCAGTTTGAAGCAGGATACACCTTCAAAGTGGGTGACCAGACGGCGACGACTCCTATGGAGCTGCAGCAGATCTTTATCAACCAGGGCGCCACGGAAATGTATGTGCGTTTGGCTACCAAGCGGCATAAAACCTATAATCCTGACGGCACGATAGACAATACAACCGACGGCAAGCCGGACGAGAACGCCAACGCCCACACGTTTGATCAAGTGATACAGACCTGCAAGATAGCTGCTGCGCTGAATATACCCATTAATCCCGAAGTGATGTGCGCGTATATCTATATGGATATGGACGGCACCCAGGCTCCGCGGTTCTACAAGTCGGACTATCCCGAACTCTACGCGGACGCTAAGTTTGCAGCCATCATGCAGGACGGAGACCCGAAGATTTGGGAGACACTCAGCCTCGAAGATATATGCTATGTGATAGAGAAATACGGTGAGTTCGTAGGTGATTCAATCTTAGCTACCGGCGCTACGGTCAACAACTGGAACTTGGGCAACGAGGCCAACTTCGGTTTTGCCGGTATCGGTATCGGAACGCCTAACTCATTTGACAAGAAACTGGCGAAAGCAGGACCTATGAAGCGCTATATGTCTTCGCTCTTCGGTTTGGCTTGGCTCAAGAACCATGTGTGGAAATATGAGGCACAGACGTTGGCGGCAGTGCAACGTGGTATCCGCAAATCGTACGCAAAAGCCGGTTTAGACGCATCCAAGGTTAAGTTCTCCACGCATATCGCTACGGTCGTTTCTACGCCTCGTGCTTGCGCTTCGTTCTTTACGTATATGACCGAGCATGGTTACGATATGCAAACAGCCGGTATCAGTTATTATCCCTCCGCGCCGGCGATGAGTTTCAATAAATGGAAACTGTACACCAAGACCGTGACGCGTATCAACAAGAAATGCAATATGCCTGTGTTCATCGGTGAGTTCTCGTATCCGTCGCAAGACATGGTAGGACCGTTTGCGGGCTGGAACAAAAAGATGGGACCGTATGAGAAGTCGCAGAAAGGCCAGCAAGAAATCTATGCCGATGTCATTGCATGGGGCAAGGCTCACGGGCTCGTCGGTATCCGTTATTGGGCGCCGGACTATGAAGGCGAGTGGTATCCCATGTCGATGTTCGAGTTTGAGAACAAAGTGGGTACTGCTAAGAATATATTAATCAACCATAAAGAGATAGTGAAGTAATTGAAAATTGAAAATTGAAAGGAGAGAATTATGAGAAAATCCATTATTATAGCCGTTACTTTACTGGTCAGCGCAATGACTTTTGCGCAGAAGGCTGATCGCGATTATAATGTCCTCAAAGGGCTCAGTTGGGGATTAGGTCTGCCGATTGAAATGCGTGACTTGCCCGGTATGGGTGATGCCCTTAACATTGGTTATGACTGTGCGTATCCTGTCAATGACCGTTTTGCGTTAGGTTTCTACCTCACCGGCGGTTTCGGGTATTGGAGTGAGTTCAAGCAGTATAGTACCGAGGACCATACACACGTCACTTTCCGTCTTGCCGCGGGTCTGATGATGTCTATCGGTGACCGTACCCAACGTCCGTTTTTGCTTGGCGTAGCGCCGTGTATGGGCTTCGGGTTATACGATCTGGATATGGTCCTGCCGATGGAAGTGCGTTTTGGCCGCTTCATCACCGACCGATGGTACATCATGGGCGAACTGACCTATCATATCTCGCTCGCTCATGAGACAGCCGTGCTGGAACCTGCAGTCCGAGTTGGTTATAACTTCGGACGCAAGTCCCGTTGATGCCTTACTTTTGCTTTATCGTACTCGTTGTCCGGTGATGGTATAGACCTGTTCACCTATGCGGATGAGCAGGCGGCCGTCTCGGATGAACTTATGGCTCTTGGCTCTTGACTCTTGGCTATTGACCTCATCGATACCGGACTGGTTACACGATGTGAGGTAGTCGGTGTACAGAACACGGATACCCGTCGCTTCGATGGTAGCATTTGAGATGCCGATACCTTTCTTTGAACCTCCAACGGGGCAAGAGAATGTCAGCGATGCTTTGCCGCTCAGCGTGCCGGTATTGGTCCATGTATAGTCGGTCAGCGTCGAACCGGTAGTCGTGACGAAAGAGGTGATGAGCTGGTCGCCGGCATGAACGTCCAATTGGTTGTATTCCTTACCTCCGTAAGTACGAATCCGCACGGAGATAGCGGATAAACCGGACAGGTTCACTTCGGGCGAGACGAGCGTCTTACCTTCATCAAGCAGCCAATACCCGCTCTTGTTCTCCGCATCTGTCGTCCAGCCGGCCTGATGGTCTTCGTCAAAGACATAGGTGGCGGGGTCTCCGCCATCAATCACCGTCTTTTGTGCAAACACGGCATAATAGGTGATGTCTGCCGTAACGGACGGGATATCGGTTGCGGACAGATACAGTTTGTCGGGCGCTTCGTCTGTCGTGCCTTGGATTGGCGCAGTGGTCCAGCCCATGAAACAATCGCTGGTCACGGAGCACGACAGCGGTGTCTCCGGCAGAGCAGGGATCTTCTTGTTCTGCGTGATCGAATCGACTTGAATGATCTCATCGTTTACCGACCATGACACACCGTATTTGGGTTTGACAGTCGGTGCCCCGCCTTCACGCCAGCCGTTGCTCACGCCCGGAATAAAGGCCTCGTCCGAAGAAGCCACTAACAGCGACATATCGACCGGCTCGCCCATATGTTCTCCCCAAATATACTCCGCCAGATAAGGATAGTCGATGAACGGATTGCGGTTGTGCTGGAAATCCGAAACGGCATCCATACGGCGAATCTCCTTGATCGACACGGGATCCTGACGATGCCATTGAATGAGCACTTCCTGTTCCCAAGGCTGAAATTCGAGGTAGTTGTCATTCTGCATGGCAAACTTGGACCCCACATCTTTGTTGTCGAGCCGCCATCCGTTATAGGACGACAGCACAGGATCGATCTCTCCGTTCGACCAATGGCCGTAACAGGTAGCCATATAGAAGTACGCGCGGGCAAAATCGCCTTTGTACTCATCCTTGGGCTCAAACACCGAGAAATCGACATCCAAGGTCGGGTGATGTTTCTTCCCTACACGCAACGAACCGGCTGTTTTGATGTCCTTCTCCGGCACACCAAGCGGGTAGTTGCTTCGGGCACTGTTGGCCTGTGAATTGGAGGGGTTGAGATGGTAACAATCTTTGTAGGCATCGTTGTTCGAACCTCCCCACCAGCTCTTGGCAAAACTATGCTCGATGTTACACCCCGTGACCGCTGCACCAGGAGTGGTGAACTTGTACCAATCGTCGCAGTACATATCCATGCAGTAGCCTTCCTCATCGCGGTCGGAATAGTAGAACACGCCCCATGTCGAGGTGGCTCCCGTTCCGTACGGGATCGCTTTATGGTCCCGAATGAGGGTCTTGAGCTGGTCTTTGAGCGCTCCGTCTTGTTTGCCGTCAGCCTCGTTGTAGAAACCTTCTGGCAGCTCCTCGCACAAGCCTGTCTGCGCTACGATAAGCAGCGCAAACAGGATGTAGGATGTATAATGTTTGATGTGTGCCATTGGAGATTTATTTTACGCGTTGTCCGGTGATGGTGTACAGTCGTTCGCCGAGTTGGATATAGATCTGTCCGCCGACGATGATCTTGCGCGCTTGGTATTCAGCGCCTACCGGTTCCACTTCGTCGGTATCCTGACAGGTCGTGATGAAACGGCTGTAGGTGGCTCCTGCGCCGGTAGCGTTCACCGTGACAGACGTGAAGCCGATACCCTTGTTCGTGGCTCCGTTCCCACAGATGAACGTCAGCGCCGACTTGCCGGACAGCGATTTGGTGTTCTTCCATTCGTAGTCCTTCAGCGTACTGCCGCCGGTCACTTCGATGGTGCCGATGGTCTTCGAATCGGCGATGATGGCGAACTGGTCATATTGGCTGCCGCCGTATGTGCGTAAGTTAGCCTTAACCGAACTCAAACCGGCGAGATCAACTTCCGGCGAGATAAGTTGCTTGCCTTCATCGAGCAGCCAGTAGCTGTTGGTCTTCGATGCGGTGTTGGTCCAGCCTTCGCTGTCGTTCGCGTCGTAGGTATAGACAGCCGGTGCCGAACCTTGCTCAATGGTCTCTTGTGCAAAGACGGCATAGAAGGTGATATCAGCCGTGATAGACGGGAAGTCGGCTAACGCCACATACAGAGGCGTCGGTGCTTTGGCGGCTATACCATTGATAGGCGCATCGGTCCAACCTACGAACAGGTTAGACTCAGCGGAACAGGAGATAGGCGTAGCAGGTAACGAGGCGGGTTTCTTGTTCTCTACAATCGAATCCACCGCAACGATTGTACCGTTGACGGACCATGACACACCGTATCTCTTGGCTGCAGGCGGCGGAGTAACACCACCTTCACGCCAGCCGTTGCTCACACCCGGTATGAAATCCGGATCGGTAGAAGGCATCAGTTGGCTCAAATCGACCGACTCTCCGGCTTTCTCGCCCCATATATACTCCGCCAGGTACGGATAGTCGATGAACGGATTGCGGTTACCTTGCGTCTTCTGAATGCCGTTGTTGCGGTCGATCTCCTTACGCGAAACGGGGTCCTCACGGTGCCATTTCATCAGGAGCACGATGCCGTATTTGGTCAAACCGAAACGGTTGGAAGTGAACGATTCGAAGATAAGCGCACCGCTGCCGCTGGTGATCGAATAGGACGAATTGCTGTATTTGGCGATCATGCCTAAGTACCCGCGGGCAAAATCGCCTTTGTACTCATCCTTGGGCTCGAAGACGGTAGCACTACACGATGCCGATGTGCCCGCCAGCGTCTCTTTGTCGGTAGAAACAGACTTGCTGCTACCCAACTTGCAACCGTTGTAGGTGTAGGTCACACTACTCACTTCGCCGAAAGCATAAGCGCTGCGACGATTGTTCACATAGCCGTCGGTAGGCACCAGGTGGAAAATGTCGGAATACATGTTGTTCTTGCCGCCGCCCCACCAGCTCTTGGGAATGGAGTGCTCGCGGTTGTAGCAGTCGCACTCTTTCTTGTAACTGCCGCACTCGTCACCGGCCGTGAACGAACAAGCACCGTACATATCCCACAGCTTGCCGGCTTTGGAGGCATCATAATCGGGGTGATTCGGGTCGGTAGGATAGACATCAGACGACTGATAAGCCGTGAGGGCTCCGTCATAGCCCAAGGACTTGAACCCCACATTCGTGATGCCGTTCAACGCATTGTAGAGCGACTTGCCGGACTTACCGTCTGCACCGGCATAATAAGCAGGAATGTCAGCAGGATCCGTGATAGCGGCTGCCCACATCATCGGTGCTACCAACACGAGCACCAGCAAAGATGTTAAACTTTTTTTCATGGTATAGATTGTATTTTATTATTTTCTAACGACTAACGACTAACGACCAACGACATCACAAAATTTCGTGCAAAATCTCGCTCACCGTGGGGTGGGGGAAGACGACCTGCTCGAACTCGGACGTGGTGTAACCCATTCGTACTGCGAATGAGGCTGCGGCAATGAATTCCGAACACGGGTTTCCGATCATATGGACGCCGAGCACCGACTGTTTCTTGGTGTCAATCACCATCTTGCAGAGTCCTGTCTCGCCTTCGTTCTCTGCCATGAAACGGCCGGAGAATGTCATGGGCAGACGACGCACCTCTGCGGCAATACCCATTTCGTCCGCTTGCTTCTCCGTGATGCCCACTGACGCTATCTCCGGATTCGTATAAACGACCGACGGAATCGCGTTGTAGGCGATGCGTTGCAGCGGTATCTGTTTCAGCAGACGCCCAACCGCTACTTCGGCCTGGCGGCTGGCCACATGCGCCAACATGATCTTGCCCGTCACATCTCCGCAGGCATAGACATTCGGCAGATTGGTCTTGCAGAAATCGTCTATGACGATGGCTCCTCGATTCAGTTCGAGTTCGTTCAGCGCCTCCAATCCGTTCAAGTTCGCGCGTCGGCCTACCGAAACAAGAATCCGCTCTGCTTCGAAAGTCTGTACTCCGGCTTCTCCCGTAACCTGTAACCCGTTACCCGTAACCGTTTCGACTTTAGTCGAGGTCAAAATATTGATACCGGCTTTCTTGTATTTGTCCGCCAGCACCGCCACCACTTCCGCATCGAGGTTCGGCAGAATCGTCGGCAACGCTTCGATCACCGTCACCGGCACACCGAGTTCGTGGTACAGCGTCGCAAACTCCATACCTATCACACCGCCGCCGACGATGATGATCGACTTGGGCAGTTCCGTGGCAGCCAACGCATCGGTACTGTCCCATACATGTTCGTTGTCTTTGATGCCCGGAATAGGTGGTACGAAGTTCGTCGAGCCGGTGCAGATCATCAGGTTCTCCGCTTCGTAGGTCTCGCCGTTACACTCAATGTTGACGGCTGACGGCTGATAACTGACCACCTTGGCCAAACCGCTGACCAATGTGCAGTGTTCGTTGTTGAGGCGTTGCTTGATGCCCGCTACCAATTTGCGCACAACGATGGTCTTGCGCTTCTGCATCGCCGTAAAATCAAAACTCACCTCGCTCGCCGTCACGCCGTATTTCTGTGCGTGCGTGGCGTTGTAATACTGCTTGGCGCCGTAGAGTAGGGATTTGGTCGGGATACATCCCACATTGAGGCAAGTCCCGCCTACCGCGTTCTGCTCAAACAGCACCACATCCTTACCGGCTTTCGAGGCTTTCTCTGCAGCTGTATATCCTGCCGGGCCGCCGCCTATGATGGCTAAAAAATATCGCATGTTATTTATTTTTGATTCGTATTTCAGGAGTTGTTTGCAGTACCACGGAGTTCGCCGGCACATCTTGCGTGAGCCAGACGTTACCGCCTATCACTGTGTCGTGACCTATGGTCACGCGACCCAGGATGGATGTGTTCGAATAGACGGTCACACGGTCTTCCAAAATCGGGTGACGAGGTTTATCCATAGGCCGTCCTTGTGCATCGTACTCGAAGTTCCTCGCACCCAAGGTTACACCCTGGTACAGCACCACATGACTGCCGATGATAGCCGTTTCGCCGATCACCACACCTGTCCCGTGGTCGATGCAGAAATAGTCACCGATGGTTGCCGCAGGATGGATGTCGATACCCGTACGGGCATGCGCCAACTCGGTCAGCATACGCGGAATACGCGGAACACCCAATTGGTACAACACGTGCGCAGGACGAAAATGTACCATCTCGTATGTCAGCGGGTAGGAGAGGATCACTTCGCCGCGGTCGGTTACTGCCGGATCATTATGCAATACCGCATCGACATCCGTGTTCACCAGCCTCACGATGGAGGGTATCTCTGCCCAGAACGCCTCCGGCAGGCATAAGTCCGCAGGTGCTTCTACTGCCGGAAAATACTCCGGAAAAATCACACCCTGCAAATGTGCCACCAACTGTTTCAACTGCCCTATGGTCGGAATATTTAGCATTTATAAAAAATATTCATTATTCTTTATTCATTATTCTTTATTCATTATTCATTATTCATTATTCATTACACTAAGGTACCTCTCTCCCGTATCCGGCAAAAGTACCACAATCGTCTTGCCTTCGTAGGCTTTGTCCCGCGTCAGTTGGCAAGCCGCCGCAAAGGCCGCGCCGGAAGAGATGCCGACAAGCAATCCGAACTCTTTGGCCAGTCTGCGTGCAGCGTCAAAAGCATCTTCATTGCTGATGGTCATCACGCGATCCACAAACTGCTCCTGGAAGGTCTGAGGTTTGAATCCTGCGCCGATACCTTGTATCTTGTGCGGACCGGGATTACCGCCCGAAAGAACAGGTGACGAAGCGGGTTCTACGGCGATAACTTCGACCAGCATGTTCTTCTCTTTGAGCGCCCGTCCTACTCCGCTGACCGTTCCTCCGGTACCTACACCGCCAACGAACACATCCACTTGTCCTGCGGAATCTTCCCATATCTCCTGACCCGTCGTAGCATAGTGAATAGCCGGGTTAGCAGGATTGGTGAACTGACCGAGGATGATACTGCCGGGAGTTGCGTCACGTAACTCTTCAGCCTTGGCAATCGCACCTTTCATGCCTTCTGAACCGGGTGTGAGAACGAGTTCAGCGCCATAGTTAGCAAGCAGGTTTCTGCGCTCTACGGACATCGTCTCAGGCATCGTGAGGATCACTTTGTATCCTTTGATGCGACCTACCCACGCCAGACCTACGCCTGTGTTTCCGCTCGTAGGTTCGATGATGGTTGCTCCGGGGTGCAGTTTACCGCTACGTTCCGCATCTTCTATCATCGCAAGCGCGATACGGTCTTTGACCGAACCGCCCGGGTTAAAACGCTCTAACTTAAGCAGCAAACGAGTGTTGCCCTCTTTAATTTCTAACATCGGCGTTTTGCCGATCAATTCAAGTAAGTTTTTAACAATCATATAATTCTTAATTCTTAATTTTTAATTTTTAATTTTCCCCAGGTAAATACGTACCGCCTCTGCAATCATCTCCGGGCAAGGCCGTTTCTCGTAATATTCGGGAGTTCGCTCTGCCGGTTTCGGATCCTCTCCCATAACCGGTAACCCGTAACCCGTAACCGCACCCTTCGGCGCCAGTCCCAACAACTCCGCACAAATGAGCGAGCCGTACTTACCCTTGAACTCGCCTGCCAACTCTTGCACCAACGCATAGTTGGCCATCTTGCCTTCATTGTCGTGAGGCGTACAGGAACCGTTGTGCAGACCCGCCAACAGGAACATCCCGCTGGCTGCACCGCATACTAATCGCATACGACCCATCCCGCCGCCGAACGATGCCGACAAACGCAACGCCAAAGCCTCGTCGTCTATCCCGTACAAATCCGCACACGACGCAAACACCGCCTGCGAGCAGTTAAATCCCTGTTTGAATAGTTCCACAGCCCGTTGAGCCCGAGCCTCTATTTCTTCTTTTTCCATTTCTTATTCCTTGCGGGAACGATTATTTTTAATTTGCGGGTGCAAAGGTACAACAAATATTTGGAATACACAAGGATTTGACGGTAAAAATCAAATATATTTGTTTTTTTCTTCATTTTTGCTGTTATGTGGGCTCTGCGGAGTGTTCGTTTTTTGCTTGCGGATTATATCCGCTCTATTGGGCTGTTACCTGCGGTGCTTTTCTATTTTTTCTATGTCCATTTTGCCGGTGAGTGCATTTTTTCGCGGAAAAATTTAAATTTATTTGCATATATCATTTTTTTGTTGTAATTTTGCACCGGAAATGTAAAATAATGTAATTATGCCGGAAGTTAGTCGTTTTTATGGAATTGTAATAAAGATGTTCTTTAAGCCTAAAGAGCATGAACCAGCCCATATTCACGCGATATACGATGAATATGTGGGTGTGTTTGACATCAACACATTTGAGATGACAGAAGGTGATTTGCCCAACCGTGCGCAGAGGATGATTAAGGAGTGGCTCACAGAGCACAAAAGCGAGTTGCAGGAGATGTGGCAAACACAGAAGATCGTGAAACTGCCGCCTCTAAAGGACTAATAGGTGAATATTGATTAAATAAAGCATGTTATGATTCCACGCATTAAAAGTTATCAACTGTTACCGAATTTTCAGATGCTCGTCTCGTTTGATGATGGGCGGCGAGTGCGATATGATGTGGCAGATGACATAAAAACCCTGCCCGCATTCCGCGACTTGGAAACAGAGCAAGGATTGTTTGAGAATGCGCAGTTAGATATCAGTAGAACTTGTATCTATTGGAATGATCGTATCGACTTGCCGAGTGATGTCATCTACGAGTATGGCATTGCTGCTTAACATCGTCCCCGCTCCACGACGCTAAACCCGGAGCAATAATATATCGGCCAAGCCTGACCGATCAAACATACACAGGCGCAAGTGAGCGCCAAAGATAGCGTAATAAGCCCGACTTGATTGTTTGAAAACTGGACACTTTCAACAAATCAATTAGTAATTCAAGCGCGGTTTATGCACGCTCATGCAGCAGCGTGAGTTTTCCGTGCGTAAATTTGAATTACTAAGGTAGTCCAGAACCTCAAACAATCAAATGAAGCGAGCGTAAAGCCCACGCTTTTATTGTGCATATCAGTCCTATTGAGACCTATGCCTACCTATTGCAACCTATAAAAAAATATATAACGGAGTATGCCGAAAATCCGATAAAGAGTAGGCACACAAAAACAAATACAATGAAACACAAATTTCTTCTTTTGGCAGCAATAATGGTTGCTGCGACAGGAATGTTATTCGCACAATCCGCGGATAACGAAGACGAGGTTATCAAGATTAATCGTTGGAATCAACAAGCCTATCGCGAGGGCGAGATCCTCGTCAAGTTCAAAGCCGATGGTGCCGTACAGATGCGTGCACCGAGAAAGGCAAAGTTTCAAACCTCTCATGTCAATGCCGTAGATGCCCTTTTTGAGGAATTAGGTGTGGACTCCGTAGAGCAGCTCATGCCGCGCACAGGGCATAAGAATGTCGGTCGCCGCATGAAAGCGTATAATGGAACAGAAGTTGAAGTAAAAGACTTGTCCAAACTCTACCGCCTAACGCTGAAAGCAGAGAAAGCGCAAACGATGCACGAAGCCATCGACCGCCTCAAAGCAATAGACGAGGTGGAGTTCGCCGAACCGAACTATATCGTTTACACGATGGCGCTGCCGTACCAAGAGGAAGATATTCCGACGGCAGACCAACAGACCTATACCGCCGAGCCGCTCTATAGCCAGCAGTGGGGCTTGCAGGCAATCAATCTGCCTGCACTCTGGGACAAACCCAAGAAAAGCACCAAGCGTCCGGTGATTGCTATTCTGGATACCGGTGTGGATATTGAGCACCCCGACTTGGCAGCGAATATCTGGACGAATGCTACCGAAGCAAACGGTATCAGCGGACAGGACGACGACGCCAACGGCTTTAAGGATGATATTCATGGTTGGGATTTTATCAATAACCATAGTGTAACCAACGATTTCAACGGTCATGGCACTCACTGCGCCGGTATTGCAGCCGCTGTGGGTAATAACGGTATCGGTATCACGGGCGCCAACCCCGACGCACTTATTATGCCGGTTACAGTCATGCAGAGCAACGGAACGGGCGATGTAGCTACTATCGTCAAAGGTATCGACTACGCTGCTGCCAACGGCGCAGATGTAATCTCAATGTCTATTGGTGGGTATCAGTATTCCATGGCAGAGGAGCAAGCCCTCGGTCGCGCCTATGCAGATGCAGTATTGGTAGCTGCAGCGGGTAATGATGCTTGTTGCTTTGAGCAATGCAAGGAGTGTCCTCCATTGCCTTCATTTCCAGCCGGTTTTACATTTGTATTGGGTGTCGAGGCATCTGCTAATGCACAAGGAACATTAGCAGGCTTTAGTAACTATGATATTACCGGTCCAATATACTCCATTTTTGGCGAGGATAAACTCTATAACTATGAACTGCGTGCACCGGGTGTGAATATCATGAGTACCTTTCCCGGCGGTCGTTATAAAAACCTGAATGGCACTTCTATGGCGTGCCCGTTAGCAGCAGGTGCTATCTCTCGTTTGTTGCAAACGAAAGAAACGCTCAGTTGGGAACTGCTCTTTGGTGATTTGATTCATACCCGCAACGGCAATATAGATCTATTGGCGACCTATAACATCACCGATGCTGACCGTCATCCGGAATTGGCATTAGTGACTGCTAACTTAACCGACACCGCGAGCGGTGACGGTGACAACCGTGCGGATGCAGGAGAAACGATTGAGTTCTATCCTATTTTCAAGAATGCGTGGGGACAAGCAGAGAATGTGCGTTTCTGGATTAAAGCCGGTTATTATAGTGGAGAAGATTGGGTGTGGGATGATACTACCCTTATTCACTCGCTCCAAGACACCGTTTATTTCGGCAAACCATTAAGCAGCTATGCGAAAGCGACTTCGCTCAATCCTTACCGCATGACCATTAGTCCCGAATGTGCAGATGGTCGGAAGATCAATATGACCTTCTTTGCTATTTGTGATAATGCCGCAGATACCTTGCGTCAGACAATCAGCGTAACGGTAGAGAATGGTGTGGAGATAAAGGGATTGATATCAGAAGATTTAACGCTTTACCCAAATGTGCATTACATTGTATCTGATAATTTAGCCGTACCACAAGGAGTTACCTTAACTCTTAAACCCGGAACTACAGTTAAAATTCGCGATGGATATGGAATTTCCATATCGGGACATATTAACGCAATAGGAACACCAGATAGTCTGATTGAATTTTCAAGAGAAGAATATGCAAGTGGACAGCGAAACGAAATAAATCGTTTGTATATTTCCAATAGAGATACTCTACGATATATTAAGATTAAAGATTTATCTTCCTACAATGGTACATATGTAGTAGAAGGTAATGCTGTATTGGTACATAGTATATGTCAAAATTCTATTTCTAGCAATTCAGGAATATTTGGTCGCAACATTCAACAAATCAAAAGTTGTTTATACTCTACCCAGACCAGCAGCGGCTGGGAAGCACCTGCAAATTCCCACTATAACATACGCTACACCGATTGTAATTTCATTGGTAACTTTTGCAACGCTATATTACAGAAATCAGATTTTTTTATAATCTCTCAATACGCGAACTGCAATATTTATGATTTTGATTTAGCTCAATATAAAGATTTAAGTGCTTTCTGTATTTCAGATGTTCCTAAAATTGTGAAATTGAGTAAAAATAACTATTATGGAACAGGTAGAACTGATTTGGCTCATGACCGTATTGTAGATATTAATTGGTCTGTTATGTCAAAAGGTTTTGCTGCCTTAGACCTCTCTAACATGTTAACCCGTCCATCGGCAGAAGCTCATGGTATAGTATGGAAGATATTGGTAGATGGCATTGATGCGCAAGATGAGTTTGAGCAGTTGCCGCCTATTGGTGTGGGGCAACATGAATGCAAGGTTTATTTCAACCGCCCGATGGATGTAAGTATTGCACCGACCGTTTCGTTCGGTGTGCGTCAACCATACACGCAACACCAAGTAGCAGAGAACGGTTCTTGGTCAGCCGATAGCACCATTTATACTGCATACTTTACCATTGATGGTAAGTCCGTGACCGATGGATTGAATACCTTCAAGGTATATGGCGCAGAGGACAATGAGCATTTTGAGATACCGGAAGAGAATTACCGCTTCCATATGGAGGTAGCAGCTGCCGGTTCGATGAGTACGGGTCTGATGGCAGAAGCCGGATTAGGTAAGGTAACGCTTACATGGGAGACCGACGAGGAAGATTTTGCTGACTTGCTCGGCTACAATATATACCGTTGGACAACTGATACTCTCTGGAATAAGAATAAGACTGAATATCATTTTGACACCATCTCTGTTAACTCCTCGCTCATTGACTCGCAAGATACAGAGTTTGTTGATTTTGACGTAGTGCCGGGTAAGGATTATTACTATGTAATCCGTCAAGTGACTACTTCGCTTAATTCGTATGACCTCTCGAACGCCGTAGTGGCTCGTCCGCTGACTGCAGTCAAGGGTGATGCAAACGGCTCTATGACGGTCGATGTGGCAGATGTGATTACCGAGGTGAACTATATCACGCGCCAAAACCCACAGCCGTTTATCTTTGAGGCTGCCGATGTAAACTCTGATGATCAGGTGAACATCATCGACGTTGTGGCTACGATTGACTTGATTATACACCCAGAGGCTCATACGGATGCGTTGAATGAATTGCAGGCATACTATTATATTGAGAATGGCATCCTATATGTAGAGAGCGATGTGGTACTCGGTGGAGTGCAATGTACATTTGAGGCAGAGCAAGGACACATGTTTACAGCACTTGAGGCTCTTGACGGCTTTGAAAATGTTGGTACATGGCAAAATGAGGGACAGTACTTATTCATGGCATATTCGATGAGTGGCAAAACCATCGGTGTAGGCAAGAACGCTTTGCTACAGATAGGCGATGCAGAGATGACGGATATCGTGCTCAGTGACGCATTGGGACATAATGTTCGCGCTGTGCCGCAGGCATCGACGGCTTTGGACGGCACGCGTTTTATGCCGTGCTCGACGAAGTATATCCAAAACGGTAGCCTGTTCATCAAGATAGGCGACCGTATATATAACGCACTTGGAACTCTAATCAAGTAAGTTATGCGACGCTTAGTTTTTATAATATTGAGTGCATACGCGTGGATGATTGCTTATGCTGCCAACACATTGTCGCTGTCAACTATCTCGGGGCATCCGGGCGAGACGCTGACGGTGAGCGTGTCGCTGAGCAACAGCGAAGCGGTGACTGCCATGCAAGCGTCTGTTCCTTTGGGCGCAAACCTGCATTATGTGGAAGGGTCGGCGGCTTTGAACCCCACGCGTAGTGACGGACATAGTCTCGTGGCTTCGGCTGTACAAGATACCTTGCACATAGCGATATATTCGCTGACGATGACACCGCTAAAGGGCAACAACGGCGAACTGCTGACATTTAAAGTGGTTCTTGGGAACGAGCCCGCTACCTACACGCTGACGGCTAAGGCGGTGATGAGCGATAGCGACGGTAAACCGGCCGATATTACTATCTCGGAAGGTGCACTGACACTTCTTTCTCCGAAAATACAAGTGGTGACAGGCACGCTGGATTACGGGCATATACCTATTCGCGATACTTATACGCAGACGCTTCAAGTAAAGAACACGGGCAATGAGGCACTGCATATCAATGATGTGCTGTTTTCTGCGGAAGAGTTCAGCGTAACGCAAAAGAACTATACCATAGAGGCAGGACAGATGCGGACTATTGATGTCTCTTTTGCACCGCTGCTGCACGGAGCAATAAGTGAACAAGTCCGCCTTCGTTCCGATGCTATCAACAATCCTGATGTGTATGGTGCGAATGAGTGTCAACTTATCGCCGATCCGTTCTCGGTGAACGAACTGCGTATGCAACCCGCTTCTGGTATATCGGACGAAGCTGTGACTATCATTGCACGTATGAACAACATGGAATCTATTGTTGGGGCGCAGTTTTCTCTAAAATTACCAAAAGCCTTGGAATTCGTTGAAGGCAGTGCATCACCTTTGGAACGTGCTAAAGGACACAGCGTATTAAGCACTTTGTCTGGCGACACATTGACGCTTCTGCTCTACCATACGCAAAACGAGGCAGTGAGTGGCGATGACGGCGACTTGCTTTCTTTCCGTGTGCGCCTTAACGGGATTAGTGGTAATTATGCGCTCCAACCAATACAAACGCTTCTAATAAATGACAAGCAGCAGAATATGGTATCGGCTGTCTATCCTGCCAATGTAAGTATCAAGAGCCCGAAGATAAGTGCCGATGCAACTATGAATTTCGGATATGTACCAATGGGAGAAACACAAGAGGCTTCTATTAATGTGCAAAATAAAGGTCAAGTGCCATTGACAATTGAGCGCGTCGCTTTTCTATCCGAAGGATTAAAAATCCTCACTTCACTGCCGATGCAAATACCGGTTAATGGGGCAGAGTACATAGATGTAGAACTGGTACCTCAACAGGAAGGTGAATACGCCACTACCATGCAGGTTTATTCCAACGACCCTGCATGCCGTATGTATTCGGTCGCTGTCACAGCGGACATTTATGAGCCGAATTATCTCCAATTCATAGGTTACACAAAGGGTACGAAATACTATCTATGTGTGAATCTGACCAATTATTCGGATATTACCGGTTTGCAGTTTGATATAGAGGGATTAACACCGTGGACATCATGTGGCCTTGTTTCTCGTGCAGTCAACCATCAGTTGGCTATCCAACCGATTGATGAGAACCACCATAGAATTGTCATTTATTCATTGGATAATACTCTGCTAACCGATCATGAAGGTATCGTTCTGAAATGGGTCTGGGATGCTTCGCTCGTCGAAGCAATTAATGGTAAAACCATCAAAATGGGCAATGCCGTTCTTGTTCATCCTTCAAAAGGTACACGTGATGTAGAGGGAGCTTCGCCTATCAAAATCAATTATGTCCCAAATGGAGAACCGGAAGAACCAACAGACATTGATCTTGTTCAAACTTCAGCTCCATCGGTTCAAAAAGTGATGATAGATGGCCAGGTTCTCATCCAACGCGGCGACAAACTCTATACCCTCACTGGCCAAGAGGTGAAATAGTCCTTTGTTCATTAGTGGGGCAATCTGATTGCCCGCTCTCTCTTCATCCGAGACGCTCATCGCGCCTCGGATTTTTTTTGTCCCGTGCTCGCGACATTAGGCGCGAGTTCCCTGTGTCTGCATAGCCTCCCTTCGGAATTCCGATGTACCGCTATTCCGGGATACCGTCTTTTCGCATTTTTTTTTTGAGATTTTTGCCTCCCGCTGTGCTTCCAATCGTTAGTTGTTCGTTCGTTGTTACTTAGCCTTTCGTTAGTCGTTATCCTAACTAAATCACTCCATCATTCCATCATTATATTTCCCTGGTTATTACCTTCCTTTACCGTGGTAATCCTAGACCATTACCCTGATAATTACCTAATCGCACCCCGCCATACACCTTACACCGTTAAAGCTCCTTGTCCATTTTGTCCATATTGTCCATTTGCATTTTTACATGAGACTCTGAGACACTTTTTTCCGTGTCGCTTTGTCGCTTTCGAAATTTCTGTCGTGAAACTTTGAAATTTTGGTACTTTGGTTTAACTTCCTGTCTTTCAGTTTGTTACACTCTTTTTATGTGTCTTTGAAAGTATCAAAGTTCCAAAAACGACAATAGCGACATAGCGACATCTTCCTTTATTTTTGTTCTTTCGGGAGCAAATTGTTATGCAAATATTCGCGCAAATTGTTATGCAAATCGGAAAGAGAATGACGAAAATAGGGAAAGAGGCGGGCATTTTTTAAAAAAATGCAAAAAAAACAAAAAAACTCTTGTGTATTCCAAATATTTGTTGTAACTTTGCGGCCGATTTTATAAAATCGCTGTAGTACGTAAAAGTAAAAGTCGAAAGGTGCTTCCGAGCACTGCGATAAAATGTCGAAAGATAAAAGCAATGAAACGGAATTTATCGTTTGCACAACTCTTTAATTTGAGTTTTGGTTTCTTCGGAGTACAGATCGCGTACGCTCTTCAAAGCGCGAATATCTCCCGTATTTTTGCAACCTTGGGTGCCGACCCTCACACGCTCAGTTTCTTCTGGATCCTTCCGCCGTTGATGGGTATGATCGTTCAGCCGTTGGTGGGCAAGTATTCGGATAAGACGTGGAACCGTCTGGGTCGTCGCAAGCCGTACCTGTTGGTCGGTGCATTGATCGCGGTGGCTGTGATGGTACTGCTGCCCAATGCGGGTAACTTCACCTTTGCTCAGTCGGCATTCTTAGGTCTGAACGCGGCGATGTGGTTCGGTCTGTTCAGCCTCATGTTCCTCGATACGAGTATCAACATCGCCATGCAACCGTTCAAGATGATGGTGGGCGACATGGTGAACGAGGAGCAGAAAGGTACGGCGTACGCTATTCAGTCTGCGCTGTGCAACGCCGGATCGGTAGTGGGCTACCTGTTCCCGATCTTCTTCACCTGGATAGGTATCGCCAATACGGCTCCCGAAGGCGTGATTCCTGACAGCGTCAAATGGTCGTTCTATATCGGCGCAGCCATATTGATTCTTTGCTGCCTCTATACCTTCATGACTGTGAAAGAGCTGAACCCGCAGGAGTATGCGGAGTTCCACAATATTGACCCGCAAAAGAAAGAGGATGCTTCGGAGGACAAAGGCTTCATCGCGTTGCTCAAAGAGGCCCCGTCGGCTTTCTGGACGGTGGGTCTGGTGCAGTTCTTCTGCTGGGCCGCGTTCATGTATATGTGGACCTATTCAAACGGCGCCATAGCCACCAACTGCTTCGGTTGGGTATCCGGTGATGCCAAAGACCTGGCATTCCAGAATGCGGGTAACTGGGTAGGCGTGGTGTTCTGCATCCAGGCTGTGGGCTCGTTGCTCTGGGCTGCGTTCCTGCCGAAGTTGGAGCATTGGTTCGGCAACAAAGGTGCTTATGCCATCTCGCTGCTCGTAGGTGCGGCCGGATTCATCTCCGTCTTTTTCGTGCATGACCAATATGTGCTGTGGCTCAGTTATGCGCTGATCGGTGCGGCTTGGGCTGCTATGCTGGCGTTGCCGTTCACCATCGTGACCAACGCTATCAAGGGCGGAAACATGGGATACTACCTCGGCCTTTTCAACTGCACGATCTGTATCCCGCAGATAGTGGCAGCCTTGTGCGGAGGTTTACTCCTTAAATATATATGCGCGCACGTGCAAGCTGGTATGCTAGTCGTAGCCGGTGTGCTGCTCGTGCTCGGAGCAGGAGCGGTGTTCCTGATTAAAGAGAAGGAAGACGAGAACCCCAAAGAACTCAATGTTTCGGGACTGGAGGACCTCAAACCCTCGAAATGACAGACAAACAAAAACAAATTTAATCAATAACATTATGAAAAACAAATCTACATTTCTAATCATGGCCTTGGCCATAATTACAGCCTTTGTGGGCTGTAAAAAGAATGAGATTGACATTGAAGATGAACTGAAGGAACTCTCGGAAGAGACTTTCAAAAGTCTTGAGTATTGCAGCCATATAAATGTAAATGGCTACAATATGGATGTCATTCAATTCCATTTTAATCATTCAGACAATACTGTAGAGAAGGCAACATTCTCGTTCGGAGATGGCATTCCTGCTGCGTATGAGTCGAAGAACTATTCGTTTGAGTGGGAGGATTTTACGGAATCCATGTTAGGCAGAAAAGCACGACTCGTAGCAGGTGAAGATGTGGTTTCTCTGCTCTATCTGAATAATGTCTTTACGCTGTCAGACAAAGTGCAGATGAAAGAGAAGGATCCTCTTGCAGATATTGCTGCTTCCATAGCTTCGAATATAGCCAACTCGGATTGGGCAGCCTATGATCCCATTTATGTGATGCAGGACCGCTGGACAATGGATACCACATGGTATGAAACTCATCGTGAAGGAAAGAAGATCATTGTTGATACGATTACAGGACGCTTCAAACATGAGGAAAAAATCCCGGTAGGCGTTGCTTCGCAGCAGATTTCGTATCTCCGCTTCTATGACGATGCGGCTTCTCACAAAAAGACATTGGCATGGGCAAAAGGTGAGCAGGTTAATATAGTTACACCGGATACAGCTATTTTACCGCAAGTACAGAATCCGTCAAAGAATGATACCATCATTACCTTCTCTATCGAAGAAAGTCCGGCTTCACGTATTTTTGTGGACTCAGCGAGTCATTGGAGTCTTGCAGCGGTTAAGGCTGGCGCATTTGATGTGGTCTTTAAACATACCGATTCAAGCTCAGACGAGGTGCTGCAAATGTCCGCTTATTCGGATAGTATATTTACACTGGATAACGCGATTTATCATAACCTGAAAAAATAATAGAGTATGAAAAACGATATATTCAATCTTCGCGCTCTGCTGATGTCGTGTTTCCTGTTAGTGGGACTATCAGCATTCGCACAAGTCTTGGTGCAGGGTACTGTCTTGGACGCTGCAAACGGAGAACCGGTTATCGGTGCTTCTATCCTCGAAATGGGGACTACTAATGGTACAATTACCGATTTTGACGGTAATTTCGAGCTCAAAGTGCAACCCGGAGCTAAACTCTCCATTTCCTATATGGGTTATAAAACTCAGGAACTGGCCGCACAGCCTACCATGCGTGTTCATTTGGGTGAGGACTCCGAGTTGTTGGAGGAAGTGGTGGTAGTCGGATATGGTGTTGTGAAGAAAGGTGATGCTACCGGTTCTGTTACCGCTATCAAACCTGATGAGATGAACAAAGGTCTCACGACCACTGCCCAGGACATGCTCCAAGGTAAGATTGCCGGTGTGAATGTGGTGGCAGCAGATGGTACCCCGGGTGGTGCCGGTTCAATCACTATTCGTGGTGGTGCTTCGCTGAACGCCTCTAACAACCCGCTGATCGTCATCGATGGTCTGGCAATGGATGAGAATGGTATCCAAGGTGTTGCGAACCCTCTCTCTATGGTCAATCCTAATGATATCGAGAGTTTTACCGTTCTTAAAGACGCTTCGGCCACCGCTATCTACGGTAGCCGTGCTTCGAACGGTGTCATCCTCATCACTACCAAGAAAGGTTCTAAAGGTAGCAAACCCAAAGTAAGTTACGCAGGTAACATGTCTATCGGTACTCTTACCAATCGGACGCAAGTGCTTACTGCCAACGAACTTCGCGGATATGCCACAGCCTTAGGCCACAACGAAGATAAGACGAATGCATTAGGTACTGCCAGCACCGATTGGCAAGATCAAGTCTATCGTACGACCGTTTCGACCGACCATAACATCTCTATTATGGGCGGTGTGAAGAACAATACCGTTGATATGCCATATCGTGCTTCGCTGGGCTATACATTGCAGAATGGTGCGATTAAGACATCACAAATGCAGCGTGTTACCGTTTCGATGAACCTCAGCCCGTCGTTCTTGGATAATCACCTGGCATTCAACATCAATACCAAGGGAATGTATATCTACAACCGCTATCCTGCCGGTGTTGTGGGGTCAGCTCTTTCGATGGATCCTACGATGCCCGTTAGAGGTGAGGCCGTAAACGCCAACGGAGATGTGCTGGTTCCCCAAGACGTTCTCGATCATTGGTTTGACGGTTACTACCAACGCGTAGTTACACCGTCCGGATATAACGATGAAGAGTGGCCTTATACTACTAATGCGCAGACAACAGGCAACCCTGCTGCCGCATTAGCACATAAGAACGACCGCGCAAATGCAGGTTCGTTTGTGGGTAATATTGAGGCGGACTACAAGATCCACGGTTTCGAAGATCTGCATATTCACGCTAATTTCGGCGCAGACTATTCCTATGGTAAGCAAAAAACCATAATGAATTATTATGGATATGACAATCACTATTTCGGATGGAATGGCTGGAGTGATATGAGTAAGTACAATCTTCAGTTCTCTGCCTATGCCCAATACGGACATGATTGGGAGCAGGCTAATCAGCATTTTGATGTGATGGTGGGTTACGAGAACCAATATTTCTACCGTCATACCCAAAGCGATGGTTCCGGCTTCTACCAGGAAACGAATAATGACGAGACATTGGCAGGCCAGCCCTATAACAGATATCAGTCGATTTATATCACGGATAATGCACTGCAGTCAGTTTATGGTCGTATCAATTGGAATGGTTGGGATCAGATCCTGGTTACGGCTACTTTCCGTGCAGATGCATCATCTCGATTCGCTAAGTATAATTCCAAAGGAGAGAATGCGCGTTGGGGCCTCTTCCCCTCTTTGGCTCTCGGATGGAAGATGAAAGAGACCTTCCTCAAGGATGTTAATTCAGTCAATGATTTGAAACTTCGTGTCGGTTATGGTATCACAGGTCAGCAAAACTTAGGTGTTGACTATTATTACCTGCCTACCTACACCACAGCTCAGGACCACGCTTATTACCCCGTTTTGGACGGAGGAGAAAACAATCCTCTTTACGCGGGTAAGGATGCCAATGGTAACGCGGTGTATTATACCAGCCGTCCGGGCGTGTATAATACGGACTTGACTTGGGAGAAAACATTTACCAGCAATATCGGTATTGACTTCGCATTCCTCAACAACCGTATCAATGGTAATATTGACTACTATCATCGTCGTACCAAAGACCTGCTCAGTACAGTCAATGTTTCAGCAGGCTCCAATTTCAAGAACCAGATGCTGGGTAACATCGGTAGCCTCTACAACCAAGGTGTTGAGTTTGCTATCAATGCGGTGCTTATTGATAAGAAGAACTTCAAGTGGGATTTAGGATACAATGTGGCTTGGAATCAAAACAGGATTACCCAATTGTTGTCTGACGATCCCGACTACTTTGTGCCGACAGGTGGTATCAGCTCGGGTACGGGAAATACCATCCAAGCACATAAAGTAGGCGAAGCTGCATACTCCTTCCTCGTTTATGAGACGAAAGCGATGGCCGATGAAGATGGTGTGGTGCGTCATTATTTCATAGATCGTAATAAGGATGGTCAAATCAACGATAAAGATAAGTATATTTACCACAGCCCCGCAGCTCCTGTTACAATGGGTCTGCAAACGAAGTTCCAATTCTATGGATTTGACTTGGGCATAACGCTCCGTGCTAATATCGGTAACTATGTGTACAACGATGTTTTGGCAGGCAACTTGCAATGGGTAGAGGCTGATAAGGTTTACCAGAACCAGAACGGCGGCTACCACTCTGTCTTGAAATCTGCTTTCACGTGCTATTATGGAGACAATATGCGTAGCGATGATATTCGTACCTATGTTTGGAATGAACGGGAACAAACATACGAAGTAGGTGTGGATTCCAAAGGTGCACTGGTAAAGAACTCCAACTGGTATGCTTCTGACTTCTTTGTAGAGCGTGCATCTTTCTTGCGTATAGACAATATCACATTGGGCTATAGTTTCAATAAGAAGGTACAAGGACGTGCTTACATTACCGTTTCTAACCCCTGCGTGTTCTCTTCGTACAAGGGACTTGACCCGGAGGTGGGAGGTGGTATCGACAATAATATCTATCCCCGTAGCATGACTACAGTGATGGGTATCAGCCTCCAATTCTAATAAGCAAGAGGATTAATAGAATAAAGTAACTTAAAAATTAAATAGCGTTATGAAATACACAAAAATATTCTTAGCTACCTTATTAGGTATGGGTATGACAGCGTGTTCGCTTGACAGAACGCCTCTGGATCCTAATACGGACACTAATTTCAATAAAGATGCCGTGTTCGCTAAATGCTACGCTACTTTCGGTACCACCGGCCAAAAAGGTCCGGATGGTAGCGGAGATGTGGATGGTATTGACGAGGGTACATCTTCCTTCTATCGTATGTTCTGGGAACTGAATGAGTTCTGTACAGACGAAGGTTGGTGGATATGGAACGATGTAGGATTGGCGGATATCCGTACACAGACTTGGAGCTCGAGCAATGACTTGGTTTATGGCTTGTATTCACGTCTGAACTTCGATATTACGCTGTGCAATTCGTTCTTGGATAAGACTTCCGAATATACGGATGCAGAGACATTGGCTCAGCGTGCAGAAGTACGTATGCTGCGTGCGATTAACTTCTACTATCTGTTGGATATGTTCTATCGCGTGCCGTTCTCACTGACTGTTTCGCCAAACAAACCGCTGCCGACTACTCGTCCGGAGTTGTTTAAATGGTTGGAGGAAGAGTGTTTGGAATTGGCTTCCGATCCGTATATTATCCAAGCAGGACAGCGAACCAATAAATACCGTGTCGATCAGGCTTGCGCTTGGTTCCTTCTGATGCGTCTTTACCTCAATGCCGAAGTATATAATGAATCCTCACTCGGGGCTCGAGACGGAGAACCGCGATATGCAGATGCTAAACAGTATGCGAAGAAATTGATAGATAGTCCATACAGCCTGCATGGCTTTGACAAATCTTCAAAGACGGCCATTGATTTAGCCAAAGAGCGTACCGAAGACCACGTTTATTTCTCTGCATACCAACAGTTGTTTATGGGAGATAATGATAATAATGGAGCGCAAAATGAGGCTATCTTCCTTATCTACCAAGATGCAATCCATTGCCTGAACTGGGGTGGTTCACGCTTCCTTCTCAGCGCAATGCGTGATGCCAACTATGTTCCTTTCGGATCGACGGATACATGGTCGTGCTTCCGCTCTTCACCGGAGTTTGTATTTTATTGGGTGGACCAATCCAAAGCATCTTCCATCGCTCTGAATGAGTATCAAATGCCGGTTGCTTTAGGAGACGACCGTGCTATCATGGCCTCAAAGACAACCGCAGGAAAGAAGATGTCACTGACGGGTAATGAAGCTGCCGATTTCTATGCTTCTTGGTCTGTGCTTAAGTTCAATGGTATTTACTCTACCTCTGAGACGACAACAATGAAAGACACCCAGGGTAATGATTCAATCGTAGAAGCTCCGTGGAACTGGGCTTCGCCCGTTGGCGAGCCGAAATGGCCGGATACGGATATTCCATTGTTCCGTCTTGCAGAGGCTTATTTGACGTATGCCGAGGCTTGCTACCGTACTGGCGAAATGGCTCCCGCTGTAGAGGCTGTCAACTGCCTCCGCCGTCGTGCCAATGCTCCTGAGATTACAACTTTGGACGACGAAACGTTATTGGTTGAGTGGTCAAAAGAGTTCTGGTGCGAGGGACGTCGTCGTACCGACTTGATTCGATATGGACAATTTGCAGGTCCTATGGCTTCCAAGACATGGGAAGGACATAAGGCTGGTAAGGATGCGAAATATAATGTGTATCCGATTCCTGAAAAAGATGTCACTGCAAATGAAAACTTAAAAGGAATTAACGAAGAAATAGGCTACTAATAAGGTAACTTATTAACTAAATTTATTAACCAATTTTATTAACAAAATCATTATGAAAAAATTATTCTCTTTTGTAGCAGCTGCTCTTATTAGCGTTGCTATGTTCGCAAGTCGTGAGGTGGTTCCTTCTGATGCTGATCTGGCATCGTATGCAACCGGCACTTACACGATGTGTATCTACAATGAAGGCGTATGTAATGGTATCGTTCTTAATGGTACTTATGCAGGATGGCCTAATGACGCAGATCACGCTAAATTGCTTGACTTCGTAGAAGTAGCAGGTTTCGAAGGTTGGTATGTCGTTTCTTGGAACGATACGACCGGTGCTGAAACAAAAGATGGTGGTGTACAAGCTAAGCCGATTCAATTGGACGGTAGTAATTTGTTCAACTGGGATTACCAACTTGGCCCGGATGCAGAACTGATCCGCGGTACTGCTGACTTGCTCCCCGGTAATAATGGTACTGAGGTGGATATCAAGAATATCCAACCGGGTATCGTGGTTATTGATGTAAAGAGTTGGAAGAACAATCCTTGTACCGCTGTATATCACGTGTACAACGTTTCGCTTGTTTCTCCGGATTGCAACGATGAGGACTATATCACTCCTGCCATCTCCGGTGGTTTCAACGGCTGGGCACAACAAGCTATGGAGATGAATGAGCTGAAGACCGCTGAGCGTCAGAATGCTAATCTCCCGGGCGCTGTATTCGAAGTTAGCTTCAAGGCTGCTGAGGGTTCTGAGTTCAAATTCCGTTCCGCTGAAGAGTGGGGTAAGGACTGGAGCAATGAGCTGAAAGAATATGACGCTGAGAACGACGCATGGAAAGCTTTCAACGATGGTGCAAACATTGTACTTGGAGAAGAAACTACTCTCTTCTATGACCTTGGCGATCCTGAGAAGTATTCCTGGAACAACTGCGAGAAACCCGTTGAATTTGAGGAGAAAGAGTTTGACTACAGCATTACCGTAGCAAATGCTCCTGAGTGTGGCGAGGCGGTTTTGGCTATCGTAGGTGGTTTTGAGGCTTGCGGTTGGACCGTTGCAGATGCAGTTGCAGTCGTAGATGGTGCTGCTACTCTTCATGCTAAGAATACCGACGAGTTCAAGCTTTTGGATAAGTCAACAGGTGATTGGAGTAACGAAGTAATTGGCTTTGCTCAAACTACATTCCGCAATGCTGACTTGGCAGACGGTGCAGAGGATGGCGTTATTGCCATTGACTTGGCTGGAACTCACTTTGCAGCATGCGAAGAGGGCATTGAGAACGTTGTTCTGACCGAGAGTGCTCAGAAGGTTGTTGTTGACGGCGTTATGTACATCGTTCGTGACAACAAGATGTACAACGTACACGGTGCACAAGTTCGTTAATAGAACACACAGATCAGCCAAACTTGGCTGATACATGGAATAGCCCGGGCATTCGCTCGGGCTATTTTTGATGAGTACAGGGGACCGACAGAGTAATGACTTTGGCTTTGACTGTCGTTCGACTGTCGTTCGACTGTCGGTTGACCGTCGGTTGACCGTCGGTATTGGTACTATCAAGGGATTATTTTTTGATTAGTTTGGGAGGCGTTTGTGGTTAGCGTTGGAGGTGGGGCTGGTTGCTATTTGATTAGTTTGAGGGTGCCTTTGGAGCCTTTTTTGACGATGAAGGTGCATTGTCCGGCGAAGGCGTGCATCTGCGGCTGAATGAATGAGTCGAGACAAGCGGCGTCGCCGTTGGCAGCTGCCACGAAGCCGTCGCCCTCATAGACGATGAGATTGTCGGCGAAGGGACAGAGGTTGCCTTTCTTGTCCACCACGCGCACCGTCATGTAGCACAGTTCTTCGGGATGCTCGTCCTGGTTGGCCCAGATGACTTCCAAGTGGTGGGGCTTGCCGGCAGTACGAACCGTCTCGCGTGCAGCCTCACGGCCGTTGGCATCGTAGGCTACGACTTCTATCTTGCCTTTCTTGTAGGGCACATCGAACCACATGAGGCGGTAGCGCGGCAGCAGTTCGGGTCTGGGCGCAGAACCCCATTCGGGTACTTCGAACTCGCCTACTTTGGGCATCGGACTGACGCATTCTATGGTCTCGCCTTTGGCCAGCCGTTCGGTCTCTTGGGGCGTGGCAAAACGGAGCGTACCATAACTCTTGCCGTTGACCAGCAGCTCGGCTTTCGGATAATTGGTGTAGCAGAAGACGGCTACTTTGTCCTTTTTCTGCCAGTTCCAGTGGGGCAAGAGGTGCAGCGTGGGTTGTTGTTCGTTCCATTGGCTTCGGTAGAGCCAGAAGCGGTCCTTGGGCAGGGACGCGAGGTCGATGATGCCGAAATAGCTGCTGTGGCTGGGCCAAGCGTCGGTGTCGTAGGGAGACGGCTCGCCGAGATAGTCGAAGCCGGTCCAGACGAACTGACCGAGCGTCCAGGGATAGTCGTCCTGCAACTGGAAGTCCTGTTCGGGCAGTCCAGACCATGGGCAGTACTCGAGGTCATAACCGCTGGACTGGTGGTCGTCGTAGGTGGCGAAGTCTTTGAGTATAGCCGGCAACTTATACACGCCGCGGCTGGAGACGGTGGAGGCCGTTTCGGAACCCAAGATCATTTTCTGTGGGAGGTTTTCGTATCCCTCGATGTACCGGCCGGTTCGGTAGTTGAATCCGGGCAGTTCGACCGCTGCGCCGAAGCCGTTGTGGATGACATGCATGGCTTGGTCCATACCGTTGGTGACGGGCCGTGTGGGGTCGAGTTGATGGAAGAGGTCCTGCAACTTGGTCACGATCTCAATGCCGTCTGGCAACACTTGGTTCCAGACCTCGTTGCCGCTGGACCATAGCATGACGCAAGCGTTGTTGCGGTAGTGCTTGACCATGTTGGTGATGTCGGCGCGCCACCAGTCGTTGAACTCTTTGTTGTAGTCATTGTCCGTTTTGCCGTGATTCCAGACGTCGAAAGGCTCGATCATCATCATCAAGCCCATTTCGTCGCATAGTTCGACCAGTTCGGGTGCGGGCATATTATGGCTGGTTCGGATGGCGTCGCAGCCCATGTCTTTGAGCATGGTCAGTTGGTGGCGCAGAGCGTCTTTGTGTACCGCAGCGCCGAGAGGACCCAAGTCGTGGTGGTTGCACACGCCTTTGAACTTACGGGTCACGCCGTTCAACTGAAAACCGCGTTCGGGCGTGAAAGAGATCGTGCGGATACCGAAGCGGGTATTGACTTCGTCGAGGACGGCTGTCGGCTCTTGGCCGTTGGCTGTTGGCCTCATTACGCGTGTGCGCGCGGTATATAGATTAGGAGTCTCAGGGCTCCAGAGTTGCGGGTTGGGGACAACGGTTTCGCCGTTCTGACCGTTGATGGTAGCCACCACCTTGCCGTCAAACAGGATGTCTGTATGAACGATTGTCTGTTCCGTTTCGGCTGTAGTCGGGTCCACACCGTTCTGCAAATCGACGGCGATGCGTACCGTGGCTTGGTCCTTTTGGACGTCAGGCGTCTGGATCCACACGCCGAAAGTGGGAATATGTATGGGTTCGGACTCTACGAGATGTACATTTCTGTAGAGACCTGCGCCCGGATACCAACGGCTCTGCTGCGGTTTGTTCTCCAGAAAGACATCGATATCCACGCTGTCGCCGTTGATGAGGTGGGGCAGGATGTAGCAGTCGAAGGTATTATATCCGTAGGGCCAATAGACCATCTCCTCGCCGTTAACATAAACATCGGCGTGACTCATCGCACCGTCGAAGACGAGTGTGTAGAACCGGTCCTTGTTCACTTTGACGCGGGTGCGGTAATGGCCTTTGCCCATCCAAGGCAGGCCTCCGCTACGGCCTGTTTTCCAGGTCGGTTCACTCTCGCCGTTCTGCACTACGATCACTTCCTGCAAGTCGTTGGCGCGATCGAAAGGCCCACAGATAGACCAGTCGTGCGGAACACGCACTTCCTGCCATGTCGTGTCCACATTCGGCATCTGTTCAGAAGGCTCTTGACGGAACTGCCATGTGGTCAATAAGGTGCTAATTGCCAGTAAAATGTGTAACATAAATCAAGAAAATCATAAAATTTGCTGCAAAATTACAAAAAAATTTGGATATATGCAAATAAATTCGTATCTTTGCACCCAAATTTGAATAAATGTGTAACAATCTCTAATCTTTGGTACTATGAAACCATTAGAAATTCTGTTGTATGCCCTTCTGTTCGTCCTAATCGGACTGATGTTGGTATCGCTCTTTTTGGTGTACACCTGGTTCGATGCTCGCGACCGGCTCAAAGTAGTGCGTGAGGTGACCCGTGAACAGACGATTCACGCTATTCATCATTCGCATAACAAGTGTCGTGTGCTGCTGTACATCAGCCTCTTTTTGGCCTTGGCGTTCATTCCGCTGCCTTTCCTATTAGGCGAGAACTACAGCGTGCTCATTTATGCAGGGCTGGTGATTGTGGTCGATTTGCTGATGCTGATCGGTCTGCGGACGAAGGCGAACAAATATCTGAAGAGCATCGATGACTATGTGAACGAGAACGAGGAACATGTGCGTGAGGCGGCAGCGCAGCGTGAACAGCAGCGTGAGCAGTGGCGTCGCGAGGCTGATACGCTGAACCCGCAGGCGAAGGCTTATATCCATGAGACGCTCGGCGATAACTATGAGACATGGTATCAGCACGATATTCTCTTAGGTCGTTGTGTGCTGGCAAACAGGGAAGCGGGGCTGCTGTATGTGCAGGGCATCGTTATTCCGTTCAACGAGATCATGGAGGTTCGTCACGGACGCAAGGACCTCAAACTGGTGACAAGCAACAGTACGTACCCGTTCATCACGATTGATTTCGGCGCACTGCCTATCAATCCCGAGACGGGTAACAAATACAAAGATGAGATAGCGGCTGAGATTCAGAAGCTCATCCCTTAATAGCTCTCTTCCTCATTGGGGAAACTGCCCTCTTTAACGGCCTCGATATATGTATCGACGGCCGTTTTTATTGGCTCTGCCAGACTCGCAAAATAGCGGAGGAACTTGGGTTTGAAGCCTTGGTTGAGGCCCAGCATGTCGTGCAGGACAAGTACTTGGCCGTCGCATTTATTGCCTGCTCCGATGCCGATGACAGGACAACTGACAGCTTTGGTGACCCGTTCCGCCAAGGCGGCAGGGATCTTCTCCAATACGATGGAGAAACAGCCGGCTTGGTCCAGCAGTTTGGCGTCGTGGAGCAGTTTTTCCGCCTCGGCTTCTTCCTTGGCTCGGAGGCCGTAGCCGCCGAACTGATTCACGCTCTGAGGCGTCAGTCCCAGGTGGCCCATCACCGGTACACCGGCTTGGATCATATGGCGAATAGCGGGCAGGATCTCTTCGCCGCCTTCGAGTTTGACGGCGTCGCAACCGCTCTCTTTGAGTATCCTCATGGCGTTGCGTACAGCCTCCTGTTCGCTGACCTGGTAACTGCCGAAAGGCATATCGCAGATGACGAGTGCGTGTTGAGCGGCACGAACGACACCTTTGGTGAGGAAAATCATTTCGTCCACGGTGACGGGCAGGGTGGTGGCGTTGCCGCAAACGACGTTGCTGGCGCTGTCGCCGACGAGCAGCAGGTCAATACCCGCCTCGTCCAACAGGCGTGCCAAGGTGAAATCATAACTCGTCAGCATGGCTATTTTCTCGCCATTGGCCTTCATTTGACGCAATTTAGCGGTCGTCATCCGCGTGTTCTGAACGTGTACAGACATAAAACTATTTACGATTTAATCATTTACGATTTATTGATTTACGATTTACGATTTGCTACGCAAGATGATCCAAATGATGACAGGTGCTCCGAAGAGTGCTGAGACGGTCGAAATCGGCAGCGGGTAGGTGAAGAGTGAGCAGAGTACATCGCAGACGAGCAGCAGGCAAGCGCCGATCAGCGCGGAAGCGGGGACCGTGATGCGGTGGTTGGAAGTGCGGAAGAGGCCTCGCGCAATATGGGGCACGGCGACTCCGATGAACGCTATCGGTCCGCAGAAAGCAGTCACGCCGCCCGCCAGGAGGCCTGTTGCCAGCACGATGTACAGTCGTGTACGCTCGACGCGGATACCCAGGCCGCGCGCGTAGTCTTCACCTAAGAGCAAGCCGTTCAGCGGTTTGAGGGCCAGCAGGACAAAGAGCGTGCCCAAGAGCAGGATGGGGACTAACAACTGCATATCGTTCCAACTGACACTACTGAGGCTGCCTAAGGTCCAGACGATGAACAGTTTGAGGGCATCGGGATTCGCGAAGTTCTGCAGCAGGCTGACCAAGGCGCCGGCTATCGAACCGAACATCATACCCACGATGAGCAGGCTGACATTACTCGTTACGCGACGGCTGACCGCCAGCACGAGCAGCAACACCAAAGTAGCGCCGATGCAAGCGGCAATAGGCAGACCTAAAGATGAAAGTTGAAAGTTGAAAGTTGAAAGGATTCCTCCAAGCATTGTCAGCAGCGCTACGCCGAGACTCGCACCCGAACTGACGCCGAGCGTGTACGGTCCGGCCAAGGGGTTGCGGAAGAGCGTTTGCATGATAAGGCCCGAAACGGACAATGCCGCACCGGCTAAGATGGCGGTAAAAGCCTTCGGTAAACGGATGGCGTGCAGGATATTGTGCTCCATCGGCGATAAGTCGCCCCACGGCCATAACCAAAGGCTGCCGCTGCATATATCCAAGCAGCAGAAAAGCACCAAAATGGCACTCAGCACGATAAATATGAATGCGTTCCGCTTCATCTTTTCGAAAAACGCCGCAAAATTACAAAAAATAAATGACATACGCAAGTACGTATGTCACTTTTTATAAATTTTCGACATCTCGAAATTTCGATTAGTTCCTGAACTTGAGTTCGCCGTCCCTAAGTTCGACGATGACAGGTTTGCTCGAATCGACCTTTCCTCCGATGATCTGCTTGCTCAGTTCGTTGAGGACGAGTCGTTGCAGCGCTCGTTTGACGGGTCGTGCACCGAACTGCGGGTCGTAGCCTTCCTTGGCGATATAGTTGATGGCATCGTCGGTGACGCGCAACTCGATTCCCTGGCCTTCGAGCATCTTGTGAATGCGGCTGATCTGCAAGCCTACGACGGCTTTGATGTCCTCTTCGCTCAGTTCGCTGAAATGGATGATTTCATCGATACGGTTGATGAACTCCGGCCGGACGCTGGCGCGTAACTGCTCCTCCGTCAGGTTGGAGGTCATGATGATAAGCGTGTTTTTGAAGTTCACCACTCGGCCTTTGTTGTCGGTCAGACGGCCGTCGTCGAGCACTTGCAGCAGCACATTGAACACATCCGGATGTGCTTTCTCGATCTCATCGAACAGCACGACGGAGTAGGGTTTGCGTCGGATGGCCTCGGTCAACTGACCGCCCTCGTCGTAGCCCACGTATCCCGGAGGCGCACCGATGAGTCGGGTGGCTGAGAATTTCTCCTGGTACTCGCTCATGTCGATACGCGTCATCATGTTCTCGTCGTCGAAGAGGTAGTCCGCCAACGCTTTGGCGAGTTCCGTCTTGCCGACACCTGTCGTGCCGAGGAAGATGAACGAACCGATGGGTCGTTTGGGGTCTTGCAGGCCCGCACGGCTACGCCGGATAGCATCGCTAACCGCCTCTATAGCAGCGTCTTGACCGATGACACGCTTGTGCAGCTCTTCTTCGAGATGCAGCAGTTTGTCGCGCTCCGATTGCATCATTTTGGCTACCGGAATACCTGTCCAACGAGCTACCACTTCGGCTATATCGTCTTCATCGACCTCTTCTTTGATCAGCGTCTCGTCGCTGATGGCGTGCAGGGCGTCCTGTGCGTTCTTGATGTTCGCCTCGGCGGCAGGAATCTGGCTGTAGCGTATCTCCGCTACCTTGCCGTAGTCGCCTTCGCGTTCAGCCACTTCCGCCTGATGCTTCAAACCTTCGATACGCGCTTTCTCGTTCTGAATGGTGGCTACGTACCCTTTCTCTTTGTTCCAGCGGGCGTTCAGTTCGTCGGACTGCTTTTTGAGGGTGGCGAGTTGTTTCTCTATCTCGCTGAGTTTGGCATCGTCCTTATCGCGCTTGATGGCCTCGCGCTCTATCTCCAGTTGCTTGATTTGACGGTCCAAGGTGTCGATCTCTTCGGGTTTCGAATCCACCTCCAAACGCAGTTTCGCCGCTGCTTCATCTACCAAGTCAATGGCCTTGTCCGGCAAGTATCGGTCGGTGATGTAGCGTGCTGAGAGTGTGACGGCCGCAATGATGGCATCGTCCTTGATACGCACTTTGTGATGCGTCTCGTAGCGCTCTTTGAGGCCACGGAGGATAGAGATCGTCGCCGCCTCGTCGGGTTCATCCACCATCACTTTCTGGAACCGGCGTTCCAGCGCTTTGTCGGTCTCGAAGTATTTCTGATACTCGTCCAGCGTGGTGGCACCGATGGCGCGCAAGTCACCTCGAGCCAGCGCCGGTTTGAGTATGTTCGCCGCATCCATGGCGCCGCTCGACTTGCCTGCGCCTACCAGCGTGTGTATCTCGTCAATAAAGAGGATGATCTCGCCCGCGGCGGCTACCACTTCGTTCACTACGCCTTTGAGCCGCTCTTCGAACTCGCCTTGGTACTTGGCACCGGCAATGAGCGCGCCCATATCCAGCGAGTAGATCTGTTTCTTTTTCAGGTTCTCCGGCACATCACCGCGTATGATACGATGCGCCAGACCTTCGGCGATGGCCGTCTTTCCTACACCCGGTTCACCGATGAGGATAGGATTGTTTTTCGTTCTACGACTCAGGATTTGCAGCACACGACGGATCTCGTCGTCCCTGCCTATCACAGGGTCCAGTTTACCTTCGCGAGCCCGCTCGCAGAGGTTAATCGCGAACTTTTTGAGGTTCTCTTGCCCGTTCGCGTTGTTTGCATTGTTGTAATTCGGATTCATAGTTATTCGTGTTTTTAGTTAATATTCGTTTTTTGTCGGCCTTTAACTCACGGCAATCGGCTTTTCTACTTTTATTGCTCAATTTCCGTGCCCAAGTTCTTTCGACTGACAAAATGGCAGTCTTTGACATTTCCTCTAATCCCAGCGAAAAGAGCACATTTTTGCATTTTTTTGCGAAAATATTTGGTCATGTCAAAAAAAAGCAGTACTTTTGCAGGCCAAATTGAAAGCGGGTAGTAGTTCAGCCCGGTTAGAATGCCTGCTTTGGGAGCAGGAGGTCGTGAGTTCGAATCTCGCCTACCCGACAGGGAGCCGCACGGCTCCCCTTTTTTGAAGGGTGAAAAGTGAAAGTGGAAAGTGGAAAGTGAAAGGCAATGTACAAAGCCATCTTTATTGACATAGACGACACGATACTCGACTACATCCCATGTTGTCGGGAGGCGTTTGATGCGGCGATAGAAAAGATTACAGACCGTTTCACTGACAGAGTACAGAATACAGAATTGAATTCAGATGAGCTTTTTGAGTTGTTCTTCTCTATCTCGGGGCGGTTGTTCTCGGAAGCCAAGCACGGGCTGCACTCGGTAGCGGAAGTGATGGAACTCTATCCGGCTGAATTCTGCGAGAAAGCGGGGTATGGTCCGGCAGCGGTTGAGCCTTTCAAACATGCTTTCCGTGCGGCATGGGGCACGACGCACACGCTTGTCCCGGGTGCCAAAGACTTGCTCGAGGCCTTGCGCGAAAAAGGGTATCGTCTTTTTGCGGCCAGCAACAGTTTCGGATATTTGCAGCGGAGTAGGTTAGAGCACGCCGGTGTTTTGCATCTGTTCGAAGACACCTATATATCTATGGATATAGGCTACGACAAACCCGATATCCGTTTCTACGAAGAAGCCTTGCGTCGTTGCGGGTTGCCGCCACACGAAGTGCTTATGGTGGGCGACAGTATGACGACTGACATTATAGGCGCACAGCAAGCCGGACTCGACACCTGTTTCTTTGCTCGCCGTCCTTCCGACGAAAAGAGCCCTGCTACCTTCCAAATTGACGATTTGCGCGACTTATTAAACTTCGTTTAAGCACTTTTTGTACGAAAAATTCAAAAAATATGACGTACCTCTTGCGTATGTCATTTTTTTTTTGTACTTTTGCAGCGCAATTTATGTGAATTACTCAACAAAACAAAATTGATATGAAAAAATCTTTGTCTTTGATTGTGGTACTTGGAGTGATCGCAATCGTCGCCCTTTGGGTAGTCAACGTGTACAATGCGTTGGTAGAACAGGAAGAGAATGTGGAGAGCGCTTGGTCTCAAGTGGAGAACCAATATCAGCGTCGTGCAGACCTCGTTCCGAACCTCGTCGAAATGGTTAAAGGCTATGCCAAGCACGAGCAAGAGACCTATACGCGGACGATGGAGGCACGTGCCAGAGCTACGCAGATTACCATTGACCCGTCCACAGTTACGCCGGAACAATTGGCGCAATTCCAAGCTGCACAAGGCGAACTGAGTCAGGCTCTCGGACGACTGATGGCTGTGGCGGAACGTTATCCGGAACTGAAGGCCAGCGAGGAGTTTACGAAGTTGATGGACCAATACGAAGGAACCGAGAACCGTTGTACTATCGCACGTCAGCAGTTCAACGAGGAGGCCAATAAATTCAACAAGATCGTTCGTCGTTTTCCGGGTAACATAGTGGCTTCTATGTTCGGATTTGAGAAGAAGCCGTACTTCGAGGCAGACGAAGAGGCCAAGAAAGCACCCAAAGTGCAGTTCTGACAAACTTAATATAGATTACTGAAAGCTGAAAAGCCGGAAGCTTTATGAAGCAAGAGATTATTGATGAACTCAAGCAGTTGCTTGAGCACGATGTCACGGACATCAAAGAGCAAGTGGATCGTCTCAAGACGCAGTTCTATAGTGCTGCATCGGAAGAGTCGGAAGAGTTGACAGAAGAGGCCGCAGAAGCCGAAAAAGCATTGGAGGCTGAGTTCAAGGAGCTGCTGTCGCAGTACAAGGCCAAAAGGGCTGAGATAGCTGCTGCGCAGGCCAAAGAGCAGGCGGAGAACTTAGCGCGCAAGAAAGCTATTCTCGAGGAGATGAAGACCTTGGCCGAAGGTGAGACCGACGGTGTGATGGCTAACCTCCAGCGGATGCGTGAACTGCAGGCTGAGTGGAAGTCCATCGGAGCCGTAGCGCCCGACAAAGTGCAGGAACTGCGCAAGGACTACCAACGCTATCAGGAGCAGTTCTACGACCTGGTCAAGATCAACATCGAACTGCGTGACCTCGATTTCAAGAAGAATCTCGAACTCAAAACGCTGCTCTGCGAAGCCGCTGAACGCTTGCAGAACAACGAGAATATCGTGGAGGCCAGCCGTGCTTTGCAGCAACTCCATGATGAATGGGCTGAGATAGGTCCTGTGGCTCGCGAGTTGCGTGAGGACCTCTGGAACCGCTTCAAGGCTGCTTCCACGCTGATCAACAAGAAGCATCAGGCATATTTCGACGAACTGCACGCCAAAGAGCAGGAGAACCTCGCCCGTAAGCAGGCTATCATCGAGCAGCTCAAGCAGATCAACGAGCCTATCGTTAACGGCGAACCGTTCTCGGCCAAGCAGTGGGAAGAGAAATCGGCTCAAGTGCAGGCTTTGCAGGACGAATGGCGCAAGATAGGTTTTGCTCCCAAGAAATTCAATCAGTCCATCTACGATGCGTATCGCGCGGAGTGCGACCGGTTCTTCCATACGAAGACCGAGTATTTCAAAGAGATGCGCGATACCTTCTCCGCGAACCTCAAACGCAAACGCTCGCTCGTGGATCAGGCCAAAGAATTGGCGGCTAACATCAAACAGCAGCTCACGGACAGCGAAGTGACCCGTGAACAATGGGACGAGATGACAGCCAAAGTACAACAGCTGCAATCCGAATGGAAGCAGGCCGGTATCGTGGCACGCAAGTACTCCGACGATTTGTGGAAACAGTTCTCCGAGGCTTGCGATGAGTTCTTCAATACCAAACGTGAGGCCCTTAAAGGCGAACGGCTGAAAGCGAAAGGCGAGAAAGCAGCCCGTGCTGCCCGTGCTGCTGCTAATCAGGGCGTGGAAGGACTCCGTCGTATGCGCGACAGACTGCAGCAAGAAGTCAAGGTGGCGGAGAACAACATCCTCTTCTTTACCGCCAAGTCCAAGACGGCCAACAAGCTCGTGGACAGCATGCAGAAGAAAATAGACGAACTCAAGAAGCAGTTAGCCAAAGTGCAGGAGCAGTTAGATGCTGCCTACGACGAGGAGTAAGGTGAAAGGTGAAAAGTGAAAAGTGTAAGGTGAAAAGTGAAAGGTGGAAGGGATGGCGGAACTCATTGAATATAAGAGCGTTGAGATTCATCAGGCCGACCAGATTGTGCTCCATGATGTCAACCTGACCGTGCAAAGCGGCGAGATGATTTATCTGTTGGGCAAGGTGGGTAGCGGCAAGTCGTCGTTCATGAAAACGATCTACGGCGCGCTGCCGATTGCTTTTGGTCAGGCACGTGTGCTCGACTACGACATGACGCGCATCCGCCGAAGCAAACTGCCGTACTTGCGCAGACGGCTCGGCATCATATTTCAAGACTATAAACTGCTGACTGACCGTTCTGTGGAAGACAACCTGCTTTTCGTGCTCTCTGCTACAGGCTGGCGCGATAAGAAACTGATGCGCAACCATGTGCACGAGGTGCTTGAGCAAGTGGGAATGGCCACCAAAGCCTACAAGAAACCCTATGAACTGTCCGGCGGTGAGCAACAGCGTGTAGTTATTGCCCGTTCGCTGCTCAACTCGCCCGAGATCATCCTGGCCGATGAACCGACCGGAAACCTCGATGTGGAGACCGGACGCGAGATCATGGAGTTGCTCTATTCTATCAGTCAGGCCGGTATCACCGTTATTATGTCCACGCACAACCTCCGCTGGCCCGAACTTTTCCCCGGAAAGAAATGGCTGTTTGAAAACGGGGAGATTAAACTGACTGCTGAAGGCTGAAAACTATGACCATTAACGAAGCACAAGACGAGATAATTGAGGAGTTTGAGTTCTTCGATGATTGGATTGGACGTTATGAGTTGCTTATCGAATACGGCAAGAAACTGAAACCCATGCCGGAGAGCGACAAGACGGACCAAAACCTCATTGATGGCTGTCAGTCCAAAGTATGGTTAACGGCTCAACTCCAAGGCGGAGTTATTCATTTCACCGGCGACTCGGATGCCGTTCTCGTCAAAGGTATAGTGGCACTTATGCTGCAGGTTCTCAATGACCATACACCGAAGGATATACTATCCGCCGATCTCTATTTCATCGATCGTATAGGCCTCCGCGAGCACCTCAGCCCCACGCGCTCCAACGGTGTGGCCGCTATGCTCAAACAAATGAAACTCTATGCCCTCGCGCTGCAATGACCCTTCCTATTTATTTAGTTGGCTATATGGGGGCCGGCAAGACCACGGCTGGGCGACTTCTTGCCGATAAACTCGGCTGGCATTTTGTGGATCTGGACGAGGCGTTCAAAGAGATTCACGGCTATTCCACAGCGGAGTATATACGCGAGTTCGGAATTGAAGATTTCCGCAAGAAGGAGAAATATGTGCTTGAGGACTTGGCCGATCAGATTCCTTTCGACAAAATCATCTATGCCACCGGCGGAGGTTATCCGTGTTGGGAAGATAACATGGAGTGCCTGCGCGAATTGGGTACCAGTATTTATATCCGTTGGAAACCCGAGCATTTGGCCAGGCGTCTGAGTCTGACCGACCTGAGCGAACGGCCCGTGCTTCAAGGCAAAACGGAAGAAGAACTCCTTGCATTCATCGCTCCGCAACTCGAAGCACGCGAGCCTTTCTATGCCCGCGCGAACCATATCCTCGACGTAGAGATATGTGACGAAGACTCCGACGAACGCATCGCCGAAGAGTTATTCCAGTTCCTAAAATCGTAAATGTCAAATGACCCAATGGTCTTAGTATTCCCATGTATCGTTGTCTGTCCAGACAATGAGACCGGTCGTCTTGTCCATGGTCGCTAACGGGAAAATAGAAGTGACAGTAGGCGCTATGTTACGAAATTGCGTCCACTCCTTATTATATACGCGCGCGTAAGAGGAACACTGTGGTGCGCAGGCAGTCATTACGACCACTACCGAGTCGGCTTCAAATACCTCAAGCGTCATGCTGTCGGTCAACGCCATCCGTGTATAGGCGCCATCCTCTTCCACCACTTGAGGTGACCCGCCCAAGCGAAACAAGTTCGTCACCAAGGCTATCGATATGGTCAGAAAAAATCCTTTCATCTTTTCTTTATCAACGCAACCGCGTATGCGGCTATTCCTTCTTCACGGCCTACGAAACCTAAATGCTCCGTGGTTGTGGCTTTGAGGCTCACCTGATTCGGCTCCACCTCCATCACTTGGGCCAGACAATGCTGCATGGCCTCTATGTACGGACTGAGTTTGGGTGCTTGTGCACAAACGGTAATATCGCAGTTGCCCAACTCATATCCGGCTTCATGCAGCAGGCTCATCACCTTGCGAAGCAGTACTTTCGAATCAATACCCTCGTATTCGTTACCTTTGGTGTCCGGAAAATGATACCCGATGTCCCGCATCGCGGCTGCACCTAACAGCGCATCGCACAGCGCGTGGATAACGACATCTGCGTCCGAGTGACCCAACAAGCCCTTCTCGTACGGCACCTCAATTCCCCCTAACCACAGTTTGCGGTCAGGGGAGAATTGATGTACGTCATATCCAAAACCTATTCTCATTAACTCGTTAATTCTTTAACTCGTTAACTCCTTATTTGTTCTTCTTGTTGTCCACCAGGTCCTTGATGCCGTAGAGGTCGAAGCCCAGCGTGAAACGCATGGTCTGGTCCAAGGGGTTGGACGGAGCCAAACCAACGCAGTACGATACATCCAAGGTTACGATAGAGAGGTGGAAACCGGCACCGATGGTGATATAGTTACGGTTACCTTTGTAGTAGTTCTCGTAGCTATAACCCAAGCGGGCAAAGAACTGCTTGTTGTACGAGTATTCAAGACCGGCACCCCAACGAACCTCGTTGAACTCCTCGGCTGCACCGCCCGGAGCGTCAGCAAACGACATGAACCAGCCTCTGGCCGAGTTGATGCCCGAATACCATGTGCTCAACGGCTCGCCTTCCAGCGGGTTGCCATTCTCGTCAACTGCGAACTTCGATTTGCGGCTCGGAACCAGCATCTTGTTGGCCTCCAAGTTGAATGTCAACGAGTTGTATTTGTTGAGCGGCAGTTCATAGCTGGCACCTATGTTCATGCTGGCAGGGATAAAGTTGCTGCGGTCGTCGGTGTATTCCATCTTACCACCGAGGTTCTTGAGGCTGAAACCTACATTCAGATAACTTGTTCCCATCGGCAACTCCAAGGGCTGACGGTAGAAGATCGACACATCAGCAGCAGCCGTTACAGCCGGGTGCATGTTCTGGTCATTACCCGTCGTCGAGTTTTGGCTCTGACCATTGTTCAGGTCGGAGTAGAGCAGACGAATAGCCACACTCATCGATACATACTCGTGCAGTTTGCGGAAATAACTGAGGTCCAACGCCCACTCATTCGGCCGAACTGTCCCCAAATCGGGATTGCTCTCCGTCGAAAGCGTTACGTCACCCATCGAGAAATACGTGAAGCTCGCACCGATACCTCCGGCCAGCTCACCGAAGTTATAGAAACCGGCGAGGTAAGCCAGATCGATGTCACCCACCAGTTTGCGCAACCAAGGCGTGTAGTTAGCGGTGATACCACCCTTCGAGTACATGTACGCGTACTTGGCAGGGTTCCAGTACTGTGCGTTAAAATCGGCATCCGTGGCCACACCTACGTCACCCAAACCTGCTGCACGGGCATCCGGCGCAATCGAAAGGGAAGGCATCGCTGTGATCAGCGGATTCATCGTGTCATCGACTGTCGCTTGTGCATACATCATCGTCGCGCACAACACGCCAGCGAGAGAAATAAGAATTTTTTTCATTTGTTTTAGTTATTGTTTTTGTTATTGTTAATTCGTTGTTATTGAGCGATTTGCTTCATAGGCATTCTTCCATTTTCAATTTTTCATTTTATATTTTCCATTTACCATTATTTGGTAACAATTATTTTTCCCGCTGCCGTACTGTACCGGCTTGAAGCGGATTTGATTTTCACGTTATATACATACACGCCCGGATTGAGTCTCAACTGCCCGAGGTTAATCGCCACCTCGTCCGGGTTGTTCTGCAAATGGCTATACACCATTTGTCCGTTGATGTTATACAGACAAATCTCCGTTTGCAGCAGCTCATCCGGCTGGTCGTAATTGACTACCAGCTTCACCACACTCGACTGCTGAGCCGGGTTGGGGTAGGTGGTCACGGAGTAGATAGACGGATCGAGACCTGCTTCTACTACGAAGTTCAGGCTCTGCGTCGTACTGTTGTTGAGCAAGTCCCAAGTCCGGAAGGTCAGACTATGCGGTCCATCCGGCAGTTCGTCCATCAGGTAACTGACCTGTCCGGCCTGATAACTGCTGTTTGCTGCCGTGAAGTACTCGTTGAGCGAATAGATCTGTTTGGGATCGTCGTCCACCACCATCATCAGGTCATGTCCTATACCCGCACCCGCAGTATTGATGCCGTTCTCGTCGTATAGGTCGGCAAAGAAACGAGGTGTAGCGTATGTCTTGTCGCCGTTGACGAAGGTCTTGGTGTTCAGGTAGATATGCATCTCAGGACCGACGGTATCGGCTGCCATAATAGACCCCGTTCCGCCTATGATGAAATCCTCGAAATGGCCAACGGCTTCAGCCGTTTCCAACGAATCGTTCGTCACGGCATAATAGACAATGCGCCCGTTACCGAAGTTATAACGGATATCTTTGGGCACCATGAAGGTGTACGCAAACTTACCGTCCTTCACTTCCGTGGCGCCGGAGAAGATAGTGCTCGGATAGTCGTTGTATTCCAGTTCCTTGGCCTCGTCGGACTTATCGTCGTTGTCGCGTGTTTTGATCACTTGCAACTTGTCGTAAATGGTGATATCCACTTTGCCGTTGAAATCGTCCACTACCTTCTTATCCTCGTCGATGATCTGTCCTTCCACCTGTTGTACGCTCAGCGCATTGAGGGTGTCGATCTTCGTCACAGTCTTTACCTGATAGTCCGTCGGGTAGTTCAGCCGCATAGCCGGATCGCCCAACAGCACATACGCCATCTTGTTCATGTCGTTGCCCAACCGGTTCTTGCCGATAGCGATTGCCTCGCCCAGCGTCATGTCGTAGTGATAAGCATTCTTATGCCCGAAGAGCGTGTCGCAAACGCTTCGGTTGAGTTCCGTGTTTGGCGTAGCATATACAGTTCGCGTCGCCGCTAAGATACCTATGGCACCGCCGTTCGGATTCATTACCGCCGCCTCTGCCGCACAACGCTTACCACTGTCGTACTGCGCAAAGTTACAGGTGGCGAACAGCCAGAACGCCTGGTTCTTGTTACTCATGTTGTCGATATCCTTGAGGTTGAGAATCGATTCATTGGTGATGGCGTTATAGCCGCCGTGACCCGAATAATCGAAGAACAGTACGCCGCTTTTGAGCAGATTCGTCAGCCTGTTCTTGGCTAACGGATAACTCTCACCGCTCGCATTCACTTCCTGCGGATAAGCGTCCAGATAAATCTTGTTGACCACGAAATCGGGATTCTTCACCCGCACACGCTCCGAACTGCCTTCGGCTGTTTCCGTATGCGTACCGTGCTCGCCGTCGTCGGCTACAAATACCAACTGGTTTTTCCATTTGCCTGTTTGCTCATTGCGGATGTAGCGTACCAGCTTGTCCACTATAGCCCGTGCTTCCTCAACGCTATTCACCGGCAGTCGTCCGACGCCGATGTCCATTACACCTCGCGTGTCTTCAACGCCCTCGTCGTCGTCCAAAAATCCGAAATAGTCCTCTGTCGCATAAGCGTTTACCTCGTTCTCCGAGTCTTTGGCCTGATAAGTCAGCAGCAGGCTGTTACCCGAGTTGAGCAGCAGTTTGCGGTTGTCAAATGTACCATGTCCCATCAGCAGCAACCAGCGGGGTTTCTGTATCGCATTGCCATCAGCTCGGTCGTACAGCATCTTCATCAGCCAGCGGTAAGCCGTCGCATCAGGCGTGCCGGAAGAGAACTCGTTATACACTTCTTGGTCCGTTACCACCGCCCAGGTGATACCTTCTCGCTCTTCGTGCGCCTTGGCCAGGTCTTCAGAAACGGACTCGTAGCCTTCCGGACATATGATCACCAGGTCTATGTTCTTCAATGTGTGCAGGTCTTGGTTCTTCACTTCGCCCACCACACTTGCTTTGACGAACGACGAACCTTTCACATTCACCGCCACATACTCATGTACACCATCGGCTTGCGTACCTGTCCATTGAATCTCGCTGCCGCTCAGACTTGTCGGCACTCGTTGAATGGACGCCAGGTTCGTTATATCCCAAATTTGCGTGTTCGCGTCCGCACCCTGCATGTGGAAGCGCACAGGCGTTCCGGTCTTATAGTTGACATTCGTGCGTACAGGCATCCAACTGCCCGTCATCTTCAGCTCGCTTGGCGTCATGATCTCCACGAAGTTGAGCCAACCCAAAGCACCCGATGCGCTGTTCTCAAGCGTCAGTTGGACCATTTGCTGGTTCGCTGTACTTCCACTCTTGGTGGAAATAGCGCCGGGAACACCAAAGGTGTAGAAATCAGGGTAGGGACGAATGTACACGTTCTGATCGGCTGTCCCGTTCAGGTTCATGTGGAAATACGAAGCATTGGTAGAGAAGGCCGCCACTTCGGCATACACACTACTCGTCTCGCCGACTATCGCATTCGGCGTTGAGAAAGTGAACGAACGGCTTTGATTGGCGTTGAACTGCTCGCCGTAGAATGTGCGACCGCCTCCGGCCACACCGCTTCGGTCTATCAGGTTTAGCGAGTCTTTGTCGTGTACGTCGTAGAAGATATAATTCGTTACATCCGTCGCCGTACCGCTTATCGCCTCGCCTTCCGTCGGAGCCAGCATGCTGCCTGCATCGTCGGTCAACAGGTAGTGCCCGAAATCCGAATAGGTATTGCGCGTGTGTACAAAACGGTTGCCATCATAAGCCCAACTGATCGGACCTTGCACCCAGAAGAGGATATAATCCTCGCCCATAAATACCGGTACTTGCGGCAGGTCGTCTATTTTAGGTTGCTTGAAATCTTGCTCCAACTGGCCTCCTCCATATCCGAAGACACGAACCTGTTGCGGCTCGATACCGGCGGAACGAAGCTCGCTGAAACTCATACGGCATACACCCGACTCGCTGACACGAATCTTTACCCAGTGCCCGTTCGCCAATACCGAATGCTCGGCATACGAATGAAGGCCTGCCAGCATCGGCAGACTGAGTAGCAATGTCGCTATGAACAGTAGCAGTTTTTTCATTTAATCTTGCAGTATAATTGTTCCTCGCCTTCTGTCTCGATGCGAATCACTTCTTCTTTTTGTACCGGCCTCGGCGCACAACGCTTCTGGATATAAATCAAATCGCCTTGCCGGATGGTCATCACTTTGCTCGCCTCCACTATCGCCTCGTCGGGATGTAGAACCAAATTGTCCATTGTCCATTGTCCATTGTCCATTATCCATTTCCCTACCGCCAACGAATAGTCAAACGCTATCGCCTCAGTCCACGGCTCGCCTTTCGCCTTTGCTTCCCGTAGCATGTCCATCGCCGTAAAGTCTGCTCCCGGAGCAACGGCATCGTAATATCGGCTCGCAAACTTCCTCGCTATCCCCTTGCCCAAACGGCTAACACGCAGTATCATACACTCTGTCACTCCCAACTCCTGCGTCCAATCGGGTACGAACATAGGCTTGCGGTTATTCAGAAGACAACTGTCCCCTTTAAGCACCATTTGTGCCTCGCCGTCGTTATATACGAAGCCTATTATTTTCATACACACCACAAAAAGCGCGCAAAGTTACAACTTTTTTTTGACATATGCAAATATTTAAGTAAAAAGTAAACTTTTTCTTAAAAATTGCTATTTAGCCCTTATAAAAAGCTGTACCGGAGTGCCCGTAAAGTCCCACCACTCGCGCAACTTGTTCTCCATGAACCGCCGATACGGCTCTTTGACATACTGTGGCAGGTTCGCAAAGAAGACGAAGGTCGGTATCTGCGTGTTCGGCAGTTGGGTGCAGTATTTGATCTTGATGTACTTGCCCTTCCAAGCGGGTGGGGGATAGTTCTCAATCAGCGGCAGGAACTTGTCGTTCAACTGTGCCGTCGGTATCTTCTTGTTCTTGTTCTCGTACACATGCAGCGCCGTTTCCACCACTTTGAAGATCCGCTGTTTGGTCAACGCACTCGTGAAGATGATGGGAAAATCAGTAAACGGCGCGATACGCTCACGAATGGCGTTCTCGTACCCTTTGATATCCGCATTGGTCTTGCTTTCCACCAGATCCCATTTGTTCACGCAAACGACCAGACCTTTCTTGTTCTTCTGGATGAGCGAATAGATATTCAGGTCCTGCGCCTCGATACCGCGTGTGGCATCGATCATCAGAATGCATACATCGCTGTTCTCTATCGCGCGAATCGAACGAACCACCGAATAGTACTCCTGATCCTCCGTCACTTTCGCTTTCTTGCGGATGCCGGCCGTATCGACCAGGTAAAAATCCTTTCCGAACTTGTTGTACCGCGTATAAATGGAGTCCCGCGTCGTGCCGGGAATATCCGTCACAATCGTCCTCTCCTCGCCGATGAACGCGTTGAGGATACTCGATTTTCCGGCATTCGGACGACCCACGATAGCAAAACGCGGCAGATCTTCCAGCTCTTCGTCGCTGTTGTCTTCCTTGCGGAAACGGCTCACCACTTCGTCCAACAGATCGCCGGTACCAAGTCCGTTCTCTGCCGACAGGATAAACGGCTCGCCGAGCCCCAACTTGTAGAATTCTGCCGCGCCGTACTGGTTCTCGAAGGTATCCACCTTGTTCACGCAGAGCAGCGTCGGCTTGTTCGCTTGACGCAACAGATGCGCCACCTCCATGTCGAACTGCGTCACGCCTTCGTTCACATCGACAACGAGCATCACCACATCCGCTTCACGAATCGCCAAGTCCACTTGACGGTTGATCTCGCTCTCGAATGTGTCGTCGCTGTTCAGTACCCATCCTCCGGTATCAATCACGCTGAACTCACGGCCGCACCATTCGGCCTTGCCGTACTGCCTGTCGCGGGTAGTACCTGCCGTGTTCATCACTATCGCCCGACGAGTACCCGTCAAGCGGTTAAAAAGAGTCGATTTCCCAACATTGGGACGACCCACTATCGCTACAATATTTGCCATAGTTTTTTATTTTATTAAATTGTTTCTTTCTAATGAGTAGCAAGCGAGTTATGCGCATTTTCCGCACCCGCTATCGCAATCATCACATTTGCCGTGACACTTACCGCACCCGCGAGGATGACGAATTGCTTTCAACTCGCCTTCCGTCACGTCACGGATTGCTAAAATCTTGCCTTTGAAATGCAGGTCCTCGCCGGCATAAGGATGATTGAGGTCGATCGTCACTTTGTCGTCCGTCACCTCGCAAACCTGTGCCCGCACCACTTGTCCGTCCACGGTGTTCATCGGCACGATGGCCCCTACAAACACACGCTCGGCATCGAACTCGCCGTCGCCGTTGAAAAACATCTTTTTCGGCAACACCTGCAACCCTTCGGGTATGTACTCGCCGTAGGCATCTGCAGCTTTCAGCACGAAGTCGAACGCATCGCCCCCCTCCTTGCCTGCCATCGCCGCCTCGAACGCAGGAAGCATCATTCCTTCGCCCTGACACCATACTAACGGACTTGCCTCCGTCGTTTGTTCCAGCATAATTTCCTTGCCATCCTCGCCGTTGATATACAACTCGTACGTGGCCTTCACTACTTTTTGATTCTCAATTTTCATATGTTAAATTATTAAATGACTAAATAAATCGTACATCGTAAATGACCAAATCGTAAATGGTTTTACCACCAGTTCACCCGCGCATTGGTCGATGAATTGCTGTTTTTGTCATATTTGAGGTCGCGCAACATTGACGCATTCACGCCTATGTGGAATGCATAACTCTTGTACGCGCCTATCGGGTTGATGCTCGCCGTCATGTTCCAGCAATGCAGGTCACGGCTGATGTTGAAGGTACAGCTCGTCACTTTCATGTCGTCGAAATTGTATGTCATCGATGCACTCACTTTCCATCCGCGCCCTAGGCCTATATTGCCGTTCAGCGTCAGGAAGTTCGAGAACTTCATCTTGTAGTACATCTTGTCGTAGTCGAACTCGTTGCCCTGCGCATAAGCTAACGAATAGCTGATCGACAGGCTCCACGGTATCTCCACTTTCTCGTAGCCGTCTTCCGATTCCGGCTCTTTGCGCTTGTTGCCGCTGCTCAACTTGGCGTTGTTCATTGTGCCGTCGTCGCCCCGCTCCATGCTCATCAGATTGTAGCTCTCGCCGGACGAACCGCCAGTCTCTTCGGGCGGAGGCTCCTGACTGCTCTCGTCTTTGGGCTTGCGGCCTTCTATCTTCTCCTTCCATTTCTTGATCGTCTGATTGTTCAGCGTATAGTTGAAACTCCACCTTAAACCGCTCCAATGTGGGAAACGGCCGTTGTGCCAGTACTGCTTGTTTGTACGTCTCGGACGACCCGAGGCATCCAGTTCGTACATATACGGGTCCAGCGTCGTATTCAGGTTCAGACTATAATTGTTCAGCTTCGGGAACTTCAAACGCAGGTTCACGTTGAATTGACTCCAGTTCATCGAATCCGCCGCAAAGTTGTAACCGCCCGTCACGCCGAAATTATCGATCAGACTGATCACTTTGTATGGATTCTTGCCCGTCGTGTCCTCTTTGTTCACCACTTTCACTTCCAAGTTGTTCTGCACACCGAAACTCAGCGTCGCCGACAGGCCTGTCAAGGCGTTGCCGTAGATACCGTTCGGGAAGCGGGAATAGGTCTGATGCTGGAACATCAGATGCCCGTTCTCGTCCGTCTTCTGTATCTTGCGCCCGCTCACGCTATCCACTTCGTTCGTATAAATAGGTTGGTCGTAACTGCCGTAATAGCCCCACATCTCTTTCTGGAAATCCGGGTGGTAGCTCACGCTCAGCGTAGGTGTCAGCACATGGCGGAACTTCTCCACTTTGCTGTTCGGGAACAGTTTCTTGAGCGGCGTGTAGAAGCCGTACAGCTTCGTACTCATGCTCAGGCCCACATCAAAATCAAACACGTTGTAGAATCCGTTCGTCGTGTCCATCTCCAGCGCCTGTGTCTCGTCGTTCCAGCGCCTGTCCACGCTTTGGAAATACATGCGGTCACGCAGGTTAATCGTCGGCGTCACATTCAGGTATTTGAACAGCGTGAAGCTCGCGTTGATCGGCATCGTGTGACGCAGACCCGTCTTCCAGTCACGTAGGAAATTGGTGTGCAGAAACTCCCGCTCTTTCACGTTGTTGATGGCGATACGACCGTTACCGCTGTAACTGATTTTTATCTTCTCGTACCATCGTTCCTTGCCTGCCGGCTTGCCGTTTTTCTTGAGAACCGCCTGACGAAGCAACTTGAACGGATACACGCTACTCATCGTTACCGCCAACTCGGGCGCCGTCAGACTCAAAGTCGAGTCCCGGGTACTTTGACTCATGCTCGCACTCATACTCAAACTCCACGGACTGTCCGGAAAACGCTGCTGGTAACTGATGTTACTGCTCTTCGTGTTCGTCGAATAGGCCTCCGCGTTGTAGTAGTTGTTGATGTTACTCCGGTCGTAACCGCTGGTCGAGAAGTTCACACTCGCCGAGAACGTACTGTACGGATTGAGTTTCGAGTCCTGACTGTGCGACCAGGTCACGCTGAAGTTCTTATTTACCGCGTAGTCCGGCAAACCCCGTTCACTCGTTACGTCGTTGCGGTATTTGACACTCAGGTTGCCCGAAAAATGGTACCGCCATATATACTTGCTCGTGGCATTGATGGCCCATGTGCCGCGTGTGTAGATATCACCTTTCACCTCCAAATCGAGGTAGTCGCATAGCGCAAAATAGTATCCCAAGCCTTGCAGATTCATGCCTCGCGTGTAGTCGTCGCCGAAAGTCGGCATGATGAGTCCGCTTGAATACGAATTGGTGAACGGGAAGAATCCGAACGGTATGGCCAATGGCAAAGGCACATCGCCCACTACCAGATACGCCGGACCCGTGGCTATATACTCGCCGGGCTTCACTTTCGCTTTGGTCAGTTTCAGGTAGAAATGCGGATGATCGTGATTGTCACAGGTCGTGTACTCGCCGCCGGCCATCATCATCTCGTCGCCCTCCATCTTCTTCGTCCGGTCCGCCACGATGTACCCTTCGCCGTTCTGCGTCACCACGCGGCGGATATAGCCTTTCTGCGTCTTGATGTTGTAGGTTATCTCACTCGTCTCGTACGACTCGCTTCCCTCTTTGAACACCGGCTTGCCTTTCCATTCGTACTCCAGACTGTCCCACACCCCGCGCGCATAAATCTGGTTGCTGTCCATGTTCATCTTGATGTAGTCGGATGTCAGTTGCATCGTCTGATACTTCAAGTCGCCGTTGCCGTGCAGGAAAGCAGTTCCGTTACCCATCATAATCATCGAGTCGCTCGACTGGTAATGAACAGGTCCCGCCAGACTGTTACTCGTCTTTACCTGTCCCCGCTCTGCCTGCGGCTGTCCACTCATTTCTGTCGAATCTCCTCTCACTTCCGTCGAATCCCCGCTTACCGCTATCGTCTCCTCACGCACAATGGTCGTATCTCCTCTCGCCACTATCGCATCTCTGTTCATATTATCCTTCGGAGTTTCCGGACTTTCCGGATTTTTCGGTCTGTCTGGATTTTCCGGACTGCTAATCCCGGACGATGGCTTGCTTACCGCCGCCGGCTTCAACGCCGTCTGGCCCCACACTGCCGTCGAGCAGAGCAGGAGCACCCCTATCATTATATGTACACGCTCACATATGCGCACAATACACCAAATTAGCGTGCAAAGGTACTACAAATATTTGGAATTTCCAAATTTTTTGGAAAAAAAGTACAAATTCTTGCGTATTTCAAAAAAAAAATGTAACTTTGCACGCTAATTTGAATGGTAAATGGTCAATAAACAAATGCTAAATACGATTTGTGCCATCTCCACCCCTTATGGAACAGGCGGAATTGCTGTCATCCGTGTTTCGGGTCCCGAAGCTGTCTCTATCGTAGATAGCCTCTTTGTCGGTCGCACTTCCTTAGCGGACGCACAGCCCAACACCATTCATTTCGGCCGCATACAGCGGGACGGCGAGACGCTCGACCAAGTGCTCTGTTCCGTCTTTCGCGCCCCGCACTCTTTTACCGGCGATGATACCGTTGAGATAGCCTGTCACGGTAGCCTCTATATCCAGCAGACGCTCCTCCTATGGCTTATCGATGCCGGAGCACGAATGGCACAAGCCGGTGAGTTCACGCGCCGCGCTTTCCTCAACGGCAAAATGGATTTGACCCAAGCGGAGGCCGTCGCAGACCTCATCGCCTCGCAGTCCAAAGCCGAGAAAGACTTGGCGCTCAGCCAACTCCGCGGTTCTGTCTCCAACGAACTCGCTTCGCTACGCGAAAGGCTCCTTCATTTCACCTCGCTTATTGAACTCGAACTCGATTTCGCCGACCATGAGGAACTGGAGTTTGCCGATCGTTCAGAACTGAACGAATTGGCTGCAGAGATCGAACGCAAACTGCAAGCGCTCCTCACCTCGTTCCGAACCGGTAACGCCATCCGCAACGGTATTCCTGTTGCCATCATCGGTGCACCGAATGTGGGCAAATCGACGCTCCTCAACGCTCTGCTCGGCGAGCAACGCGCCATCGTCAGCGACATCCAAGGCACCACGCGCGATACCATCGAAGACACCATCCTCATCGACGGCATCCTCTTCCGCCTCATCGATACCGCAGGTCTCCGCGCCACCGACGACACACTCGAAAACCTCGGCATTGCCCGTTCACGCCAAGCCGCCCGCAACGCGCAAATACTAATTTCGGTCTCCGCTCCCGTGTCCAATCACCCTAATTCGGTAGCGGATAGTACCCTTCTCGAACCAATCCTAGACTTTACCCCTACTGCAACAGTACTTAACGTTCTGAATAAAAGCGATTTAGCTCCAAATTTCGATGACCCGAAATTTATCAAAATTTGCGCTTTGAATGGCGATATCGCACCGCTCAAACAGGCACTCGTTCGTGTCGCCAAAGAGTCCTTCCGAACCTCTGCCGTCATGCTGTCCAACGCCCGTCATTACGAAGCCGTTTCCCGTGCACATGAGGCTATCATCCGTGTGCAGCAAGGCCTCTCCCAAGGTCTCTCCGGCGAACTCCTCTCGCTCGATCTCCAGGACTGCCTCTCTGCCCTCGGAGAAGTGACCGGACAAATCACCAACACCGAAGTACTTACCAACATATTTAGCAAATTCTGTATAGGCAAATGATACTTTCCATGACAGGTTATGGCAAATCCGAAAGCCAATTGGGCGGTCGCAAGCTGATCTGCGAAATCCGTTCACTCAACTCCAAATCGATGGACATCTCCGTTCGTCTGGCGTCGCAACTCCGTGCACACGAACTCGACCTGCGCACGCTCGTCACGCAACGGCTCGAACGCGGCAAAGTGGACCTCGCCATCTATTTCCAGGAAGAAACGGGTGGAACCGCTCCTACTGCCATCAATTGGTCGGCTGCTGAGATCTATGCACAGCAATATAGCGAGCATTTCGGCAAACCGGTACCCGCAGAGATCATGGCGGCTATCCTCCGCTTCCCGGATGTGTGCAAACCGCAGGAAGACCTGTCGGACATCAGCGACGACGAATGGCCCGTCGTGCAAACGGCTTTGAACCGGGCAATCGATGCCTTCATCGCTTTCCGCACACAGGAAGGCGCCGCGTTACAGGCTATGTTCAACGAGAAACTGGACGGTATAGCGGACCTCCTCGCACAAGTGGAGCCGTTCGAGAAAGGACGCGTAGCCAAAATCAAAGAACGCCTCGAGCAGAGCCTTGCCCAACTCTCTGCCGAGACACAGGCGCAAATAGACCGCAATCGGCTCGAACAGGAGATGATCTATTACCTCGAGAAACTAGATATTACTGAAGAGAAAGTGCGTCTCACCAACCATATCAAGTACTTCCGCGAGACCATGGACGGTAAAGGAAGTGGAGTAGGCAAAAAACTCGGCTTCATCGCTCAGGAGATGGGTCGTGAGATCAACACCCTCGGCTCCAAATCCAACCAGTCCGAGATGCAGATCATCGTCGTCAAGATGAAAGACATCCTCGAGCAAATCAAAGAACAGGTACTAAATGTCCTTTAAAAAGATATTAAAAGATATTCATTATTCATTATTAATTATTCATTATAATGATATACATCTTCTGTGCTCCCTCGGGAAGCGGTAAATCGACCATGGTGAACCATTTGCTCACCAACCATCCGAATCTGTTTGAACTCTCGGTCTCTTGTACCACGCGTCCGCCGCGAGGCAAGGAAGTGCATGGCAAAGAGTACTATTTCATCTCCGTCGAGGAGTTCCGGCAACGCATTCAAAACGATGATTTTATCGAATACGAGCAGGTCTATGAAGGCCTCTATTACGGCACGCTCAAAGAAGAGATAGAGCGTATCGAACGGGCAGGCAAACAGGTCCTCTTCGATGTGGATGTGAAAGGCGGTATCAACCTCAAACGCATACTTGGAGACAAAGCCGTCTCAATCTTCATCTGCCCGCCGTCTATTGATGAACTGCGCCGCCGTCTCGAAGGACGCGGAGATACTTCACCCGAGATGATTGAGAAGCGTCTTGCTAAAGCCGAAGAAGAACTGTCCTACAAGCCCTATTTCGACCGCGTCGTCGTTAACGACGACCTCCAAAATGCTTTCAAACAATTAGACGCAATAATAGAAACTAATAGCTAACAGCTAACAGCCAATGGCTAAAGTAGGTATATACGGCGGTAGCTTCAATCCGGTCCACTTCGGGCATATCGGATTAGCCAAATGGGTCATTGAGAATACGGACCTGGATGAACTATGGCTGTTGGTCAGTCCTAATAACCCGCTCAAACCTGTCGGTCTGTTAGCGCCTGAACAAGAGCGTCTTGCCGCCGTTCGCGAGGCCATCAAAGATATCCCAGGTCTCAAAGCCTCCGACTTCGAGTTCTCGTTACCTCGTCCGTCTTATACCGCCAACACGCTTCGGGCTCTGCAACAGACCTATCCCGAATACGAGTTTACGCTCGTGATCGGAGAAGACAATATCGCCATTTTCAACCAATGGCGCGAGTATGAATATATCCTGGAAAACTTCCGCGTATTTGTTTATCCCAGAGCGTCCTCCCGACAAACGGGAGGAGCGGCCTCTGCCGAGAAGGGCTTCAATTACCAATCACCAATCACCAATGCCAAAAATATTAGATTTTTGGCGGAAGCTCCTTATTTCGACATCTCATCAACCGCCATTCGCCGTTCGCAAGGACGTCAATAACCTGCAGCCCATTATCTTCGGCAGCTTCTTTCAGTGCCGCACAGTCGGCCTCATAGAAACCGCTCATCCATAACTCGCCGCCTTCTTCAAGCGCTTCTGCATATTTCGGCATATACTCGATAAGAATATTGCGATGTATATTGGCGAGAATCAAATCAAAAATTTGAAATCTGAAATCAGAAATCGAACTATGTTGTACCTCTATGTCCACATGGTTCAGTTCCGCATTCTCTTTGGCGTTCTGCACGCTTTTCTCGTCTATATCGACAGCCACCACATGTGCAGCTCCAAGTCGTTTGGCAAAGATAGCCAACACACCTGTTCCGGTACCGTGGTCAAGCACCTTCTTGCCCTTCAAGTCCGCGCCCAACAGACTGTCTATCAGCATAGATGTTGTCTCGTGATGCCCGGCGCCGAAAGCACAATGCGGCACGATCCGTATACCCAAAGGCAGCTCTTGCACAGGATGTTCCGCTTCCCAAACGGCATTCCAGTCCTCGTCCGGACACGCGTCCACGCCAAGCAACTCTACGGACCCATCGTCCTTGCCTATCGCACACACGCCACGAATGAGCTCGTTTTTCTCTGCCCACAAATCGGAAGGAATATAGTAATCCTGCCCGTCAATGGTGTCAACGCCCAAATCGCAAAGCATCTGGTCGAACATGTCTTTCCGCCATTCATCGGCGAAACTCGTCTTAATGTGAATACAATGATATCGCATTTCCTACCAAATAATTGCTGCCTCCGATAAAAACGGCATCGTCCGCTGAGGCCTGTTGTTGCGCATAGCGGATAGCCTCTTCCGGATCCTCAATCGCGACCGCTGAGGTCTGAATACTGATAACTGAATGCTGAATACTGATAACTGAATGCCAAAGATTTAACATCTCCTCTGCACTTCGGGCTCGTTCCGTCTTCGGGCGCGTGAAGATATAATGGTATTTCTCACCTTGTGGCATCAGCCGTAACGCCACTTCCGTATCTTTGTCGTTCACCTGCCCGAACACAATCCATATGTTCGGATTTGTCAGCTCCTTCAACTGCCTTGCTACATACTGCAATCCGTGACTGTTATGCCCTGTGTCGCATATCGTAAGAGGTTGCTCTTGCAGTACTTCCCATCGTCCCTGCAAGCCCGTCAAACGGCACACATACGCAAACCCTTCTCGAATATCTGAATTTGAAATTTGAAATCCTAAATTTGAAATAGCCCTCAGCGCCACATACGCCGTCTGTTGGTTTTGCTCCTGACACAGTCCTTTCAACTCACACTCGGGTGCTTCCCGCAAACGGCATCTGCGCAAATAGCCGCATTGGTCCGCAAACCAAATCCTGCAATCGGTCGTCTCCGGTCCGTCTCCCAGAATCCCGCATTCTTTCGCCCGTTCGAGGAACACATTCATTGTCTGCGGATGCGTCTCGCCGATCACGCAAGGCACGTTCGGCTTGATGATACCGGCCTTCTCGCGGGCAATCTTCGTGAGCGTGTCGCCCAGAAACTCCGTATGGTCAAGGCCTATATTCGTGATGACTGACAATACCGGCGTCAGTACGTTCGTACTGTCTAAACGACCGCCGAGACCTGTCTCCACAACGGCTATGTCCACGCCCTCTTGCACGAAATACGCAAAAGCGAGGGCCGTCATGGTCTCAAAAAATGAGGGTTGCAAAGTATCCAGGAACTCCCTGTTCTGCTCTACGAATCGTGCTACCGCTTCTTCCTCAATCGGTTTGCCGTTGATACGAATCCGTTCGGTCAGACTGACCAGATGCGGACTGGTGAACAGCCCTACTTTGAGACCCGAAGCCTGCAAAGAAGCAGCTATCAGATGACTCGTCGAACCCTTGCCGTTAGTGCCTGCCACATGAATGGCCTGCAGTTGCTCGTGCGGATTGCCCACATGCGCCATCAGCCGTAAGGTCGTCTCCAGTCCCGGCTTATAAGCACTCGCGCCCACTATATGAAAGGGTGGACGCGAATTGTACAGATATGTGACAGCTTCGCTGTAACTCGTAATTCTTAATTTTCAATTTTCAATTATCCAATTGTCTCAACGGGGTTGAAAGCCAGCGCTCCCTCTTGCCGTTTGTTGCATAGCCAGCGGTAGAAAGTTGGCGTGACACGCACGGCTTGGCTGCGGCTGGTCAGCGCCACTTGCTGGCGGTTGAGCGGATTATAAATGCTCACATGCAGACGACCCGGACCCGGACTTTCCTTTATCCGGTCGGCCAGTTCATTGATCGTCTCCTGCGAGATAGCGTCCAGCGATAGACGGATAGCGATACCTTCCGTCCGTTTCTCCTGCACATCGTGCAGCATGCTCACTTGTTGTACCGCAAACTCGAACTCTGCCTCCTCGTCCTTGCGCTCTTTGTACCACGGCTGTCCCGTGCCTTTCTGCTGCACTACACCTGTCACTAACACATAGGTATCTTTGAGCATCAAATGGCCGAAGTCCTTGTATGCCTGCCCGAAGAGCACGAACTGGTAACTGCCCGTGTAGTCCTCGATGGTATAACGCCCGTACGGATTGCCTTTCTGGCTGCGCAGCATCTCCGACTCCTTGATCAGACCGCCTACGAGACACGCCTGGTTCTTATGAGCAGTCAGGAACTCCGACGGCAACTGCAGCTTCTCCTCGCTCTCTATCTGCTCCTGCATAATGGTCTTCTCCGCCTCTTTGCGCACATCGGGCTTGCGCCATTTCTCAAACTGAGCCAGCTCATTAGCCGTCATGTTGCATAGCTCGTTCACTTCGTATGCATACTCGTCCAGCGGGTGCGCCGAGAGGTAGATACCGATCAGGTCTTTCTCTTTGTTCAGACGCTCAATCGTGTCCCAACGAGGTACTTGCGGCAACTCGGGATGCTTCACTTCAACCGCCAGATCCAGGTCTCCGAATAGCGAATTGGCGTTGTTCTCTTTGTCTGCCTGCCATTTGTTGCCATAGTTCATCAGCAGTTCCAGACCGGTCTGACCGTTGTTGTCCACTCCGAAGAACTGCTCCCTGTACAGCCCGTCGAAGCACTCGAAAGCACCTGCTTGCGCCAGGTTCTCAATCGTCTTCTTGTTGCAGCTCTGCAGGTTCACACGCTCGAGAAAATCGTAAATGTCTTTGTATTTGCCGTTCTTCTCGCGCTCGGATATGATGGCTTCCGCCGCGCCTTCGCCTACGCCTTTGATACCGCCCAGACCAAAACGAATATACCCTTTCTCGTTTACCGTGAATGACAGTTCCGATTCATTCACATCGGGTTCCAACACGCTGAGACCCAGCGCTTTGCATTCGTCCATCAACTTGGTCACTTCCTTGATGTCGTCCTTGTGAACGGTCAGGTTAGCGGCCATGAACTCCGCCGGATAATGGGCTTTCAGATAGCCGGTCTGATAGGCCACCCACGAGTAACAGGCGGCGTGAGACTTGTTGAACGCATAGGACGCGAACTTCTTCCAATCCTCCCAAATCTTCGTCAGCACTTTGGGATCGTGACCGTTTGCCTTGCCGCCTTCCATGAACTTGTCTTGCAGCGAGGCCAGCACGTCCATCTGTTTCTTTCCCATCGCCTTACGGAGCTTGTCGCTCTCGCCGCGCGTGAAGTTCGCCAACAGACGGCTTAACAACATGACCTGTTCCTGATAAACGGTCACGCCGTAGGTGTCTTTGAGGTATTGCTCCATCACGGGTATGTCGTACGACACGGGCTCGATACCCTGTTTGCGCTTGATGAATTGCGGGATGTAATCCATCGGTCCGGGACGATACAGGGCGTTCATCGCTATCAGGTCGCCGATGACAGTCGGTTTCAGTTCCCGCAGATATTTCTGCATACCGCCGGACTCAAACTGGAATACAGCTACCGTACGGCCTTCCTGGAACAGTTTGTATGTCAACTCGTCGTCCAGCGGTATATGGTCGATGTCGATATCGATGTTGCGGGCTTTCTTGATGTTGCGCAGACACTCTTTGATGATCGTCAAGGTGATGAGGCCTAAGAAGTCCATTTTGATCAGACCCACGCTCTCCACCACATGTCCGTCGTATTCGGTCACGAGCACTCGTTTCTTGCTGTTCTTGTCCTCCACCGAACTCAACGGCGCAAAGTTCGTCAGGTCGTCGGCTCCGATGATCACACCACAAGCGTGAATACCCACTTGCCTGATCGTACCTTCCAACCGCGCCGCATATTCCAGCATCTGCCGTGTGTTCGGGTCGCCGCTATCGTGCTCACGCTTGAGTTCGTCGATGAACTGGTAGCAGTTCTTCAGGTTCACAGGCGGTTTCTTGCTGCCTGCCGGTAACTCTTTGAGCACGGTATCGGGGAACTCGCGTTCGGGAATGAGCCCTTTCAGTTCGTTCACACGCGGGAGCGGAACCTGCTGCACACGCCCCACATCTGACAGCGCCATCTTTGTCGCCATCTTGCCGTAGGTCACGATATGCGCCACATGCGTCTCGCCGTACTTGCGGCTCACATAGTCCAGTACCTTGCCGCGACCGCAATCCTCAAAGTCCGTGTCTATATCGGGCAGGGAGATACGGTCGGGATTGAGGAAACGTTCGAACAGCAGGTCGTACTCCAACGGGTCGAGGTCCGTTATCTTCAGACAGTACGCCACCACGCTTCCTGCCGCACTACCACGACCGGGACCTACCGACACATCCAATTCCTCACGCGCTGCACGGATGAAGTCCATCACAATAAGGAAGTATCCGGGGAAACCCATCGAGATGATGGTGTTGAGCTCGTATTCGATGCGCTCTTTGAGCACCTCGTCCGTCTCCAACCGCTCTTTGCCGTACCGCTTCAGGGCACCTTCCATCGTCAGGTGACGCAAGTAGGCGCTCTCGAAAGCCAGACGGTCGGGATAATCAGCCTCCTTACCGAAACTCTCGGGGATGTCGAACTTAGGCATGATAGGTTCGTGGTCGATATCGTAGATATCCACTTTGTCGGCTATCTCTTGGGTATTGGCCAGCGCTTCCGGCAGGTCGCTGAAGATAGCCGCCATCTCGTCCGGAGTCTTGAGCCATTCCTGCTTGGTGTAGTGCATCCTATTTACATCGTTCACATAATGGTTCGTGCTCAGGCATATCAGCCGGTCGTGCGCCTCCGCGTCTTCTTCGTTCACAAAATGGCTGTCGTTCGTACAGATAATCTTAACGCCGTGCTTGCGGGCTAATTCCACTAACACCGGATTAACCTGTTTCTGCCGTTCATACACCTCCTGGTCACCGCCGGGTTTCTGCGTCTCGTGGCGTTGCAGTTCGATGTAATAATCCTCCCCGAACACGGACTTGAACCACTCGATCGTCTCCTCCGCCTCGCTGAAATCACCATGATTGGCGATTCCTTCCAACACCTTCTGCGGCAATTCTCCTCCCAAACACGCGGAACAGCAGATGATCCCTTCGTGCCAGCGTTCCAGCAGCTCTTTGTCAATACGCGCCGTGTGGTAGAATGCGTCGGTCATGTAACCTGCCGACACCAGCCGGCATAGGTTGTGGTATCCCGTCATGTTCTTCGCCAGCAGGATGAGGTGCCAGCCTGAACGGTCGATGATATAGGTCTTGCCCTCGCCGTTGATCGCTTTCTCGTCGGTCTGTGAATGACGCCCGCGGCGGGCACAGTAAGCCTCCGTGCCTACGATCGGCTTGAACGGCACAAACGGTATGTCCTCACCCGTCTCCTTGCGTTGACTTTCGACCTTTGCCTTCCGGCTCTTATTGACCTTTTTGCAATAGTCCAACAGGTCTTTGATGCCGTACATATTGCCGTGATCGGTCAGCGCAACGGCATTCATTCCCGTCGCCAAACACTTATCCACTATCTCCTCCACCTTGCTCAACCCGTCTAACAGCGAGTAGTGAGAGTGAACATGTAAATGCGTAAAATTCATACTTTCCCAATTTGGCTGCAAAGTTACTACAAATATTTGAAATAAACAAGGATTTTTTGCAAAAAGTCAAAACGTTTTGTAGCAAATACAGTACTTTTGCGTTACAGAACGCCTTTATAATGTCCTTGCCCTTGCGCCTGTGTATGTTTGAGCTCGCCGTTTACCTTTCATTGGGCATCTCCAAGGAATAGAGAATGGCTTCGCATTGACGGAGGGCGTTGCGTTTCTTCTGGCCTGCCGCAAAGAGGAAAGTCTCGGCGGTAACTACTCGTCCGTTCACCTGGTCAAGACGTGAGAGGCTGACGAACGGACCACCCATCGCTTCGCCGTCCAGCATCTTCCAAAGTCCTCTGGTCTCCATGGCGTAGAATCCGCCTACCGTGTCCCGCAAAGCCTGTACGCTGCGTGTGACAGGCGGGAAATGCTTGAACTCGGTACCCATATGGCTTCCTGGCACTTGAGCCGTGACGAGTTGGCCAAGCACCTCATTCCGCTTGGCAATCAGCGCCTCGTTGCCGAACTGCTCCTGCGCCGTATAGGGATAACTATAGACGAGCACGTCCTTGCGCATAGAACCTTTGTTGTTGCATGTCCAGAGGACACGGACATCTTCGAGCACCGTATCCATGATAAGCATGAAGTCTTCGGGAATGAGCAGGTCGTATCCCTGCTTGTTCAGCCGTGCTCGCGCGTCCTTGTTCGTACTCGCGCGATAGAAATAGACTTGCCGCGCCAGCTCTTCACGCACAAACCACTCGCGAACGGCTTCTCCGTGCTCCCGCCAATAACTCAGAAAATCGTCCTCATTCGGCGCCTGGATACGAATCAGCGCCTGCGGCTTGGACCACATATCGCGCGATTTGAGCAACTTGACATGCGTATATTTCTGCTCGTTGATATCAACGATGAGGATGTTACGCGTCGATTTGAACATGTCGTCGAACTGCGCCGTGGTGATAGTCGTTACCGTGAAATACGGCTCCATCTGAGGCAAACCGTACATGTCCGCACCCATGGTCTCGCGGACCTCATGCGTCACTTGCGGCATTTTGGGCGTCACTACCAGACACTCGTAGATGCTACCCGTAGCGGAAGTCAACAAGCGTTCACCCGATTTGCCGCAACTCGTCAACAGAAGCGCAATAAGCGCAAAAAGAATCGATTTTTTCATAGTAATTACATTTTGAGACTGCAAAATTACTACTTTTTTATGAAAAATGCAAAAAAAATCAAAAAAAATCTTAAAAAATTTGCGTATTTTCGAAATAATTTGTAATTTTGCGACCAAATTGAAATAATATACACAAAAATATAACAAACAAACGTCTCTCTATACTAATTTTTTAAATACTACTTACTTATGACTCTATTCACTGAACATCTATTCCTCACCAACGATGTCGAAGGCTTCCGTCAATGTCGGGAGAAACGGACTACCTCCGCCACCGCGATGACCGTCCTATATTGCAAGGAGGGTTACATCGATGTTTTTTACCATGGTGAGATGATTCGAATCAAGAAAGGCGACTTGTTTGTACGTATCCCGGATTTCACGCACCAGTTGGGGCCGTACGTCATGTCCCCGGATTTTGCATTTGAGCAAATCACGGTCAATGCCTCTATTTATGAGCAGATCATGTTCGATCACATTCGCGTAGAGCCGAACTGGTATTCCAAGCAGGAGTACATCAAAGCAAATCCCATTTTCCCGATTAATGAGGTGAGCGTTGATTTCTTTGAGACCTATTTCCACCTGTTGGAACTGCAGTTGCAGGATAATCCGTCCGACTATCGCAAGCAGATTCTGATGCTCATTGCGCGTGGTGCCACTATCGAAATGCTCAATTACATGGATAAACTGGCGATTGTGGATGACTATCAAAGCCTGAATCGTGAAGTGGTTAATCAGAGCGATTATACTTTCCGCGAGTTCACCCGTTTGCTGCAACAACATCCGCACGAGCGCGAGGTTCAATGGTACGCCAAAAACCTGAATATAACGCCTAAGTATCTCTCGGAGATATGCAAGGAGCGTAGCGGTAAATCGGCAAGCCAGTGGATAGCCGAAATCACGATATCGGAGATCAAACATTACCTGCGCAGTACGACGCTTCCGATTCATGAGATAGCACGGCAGATGGAGTTCCCCAATGCCAGTTTCTTCTGCCAATACACCAAGAAACATACCGGCTTGACTCCGAACCATTACCGGAAAGCCAAGAGATTATAAAAAAAGCGTCCGCGGACGCTTTTTTCGTAGTTTTCGTAGTTTTCGTAATTTACGTAAACTACGGCACTTTTCTGCTGACCTTTCACCATGCAAATAGCGGAAGTCGGGTCATCTCGCGATTCACTTCTTCACGAACGGCTGTAATGACATTCTCGTTAGCGGGATCTTGCAGCACACGGTCGATCAGATCGACTATCCACGGCATCTGATCCTCTTTCAGTCCGCGGGTAGTGATAGCCGGTGTGCCGAAGCGCATTCCCGAAGTCTGGAAAGCCGAGCGGGTGTCGAACGGGACCATGTTCTTGTTGGTCGTAATGTCTGCGCGTACCAGAGCCTGTTCCGCCACTTTGCCGGTGAGGTCGGGGAACTTGGTTCGAAGGTCGATCAGCATCGAGTGATTGTCCGTTCCGCCGGAGATGACTTTATAGCCTCTGTCGATCAGTTCTTGCGCCATGACGGCGGCATTCTTCTTCACTTGGCGTTGGTAGGTCTTGAAATCGTCGGTCAACGCCTCACCGAAAGCTACTGCTTTAGCGGCAATCACATGCTCTAACGGACCACCTTGTGTGCCCGGAAAAACGGCCGAGTCGAGTAGGGCGGACATCTTCTTGATTTCGCCCTTCGGTGTGGTCTTGCCCCACGGATTGTCAAAATCCTTGCCCATGAGGATGATACCTCCGCGCGGGCCACGAAGCGTTTTGTGTGTTGTACTCGTCACTATATGTGCATGTTTGAGCGGGTTCTCCAGCAGTCCTGCAGCAATCAGTCCGGCAGGGTGAGCCATATCGACCATGAAGATAGCGCCTATCTTATCCGCCACACGGCGTATACGCGCGTAGTCCCACTCGCGGCTGTACGCGCTCGCGCCCGCGATAATTAACTTAGGTTTATGCGCGCGCGCCTTCATCTCCAGATCGTCGTAGTTAACGCGCCCGGTCTCCGGATCTAAGTCATAGCCGATTGCGTTGAACATCAGACCGCTGAAATTAACCGCCGAGCCATGACTAAGGTGCCCTCCATGACTGAGGTTCAGTCCCATGAAAGTGTCGCCCGGTTTGAGGCAGGCCATGAAAACGGCCATGTTAGCCTGTGCACCCGAGTGAGGTTGTACATTGACATACTCGGCGTCATAGAGCTGTTTGAGGCGTTCGCGGGCTATGTTCTCCGCAATATCGACCACCTCGCAGCCTCCGTAATAACGGTGCCCGGGATAGCCTTCGGCGTATTTGTTGGTCAGTACGCTACCCATCGCTTCGAGTACCTGGTCGCTGACGAAATTCTCGCTGGCAATGAGTTCAATACCTTTGGTCTGACGCTCCCGCTCTCGGCGGATAACATCAAAAATCTGTGTGTCACGGTTCATAATGAATGTTATTTAGTATGTTTTTAATTGTTTCGCATTGTGTCTCTCGGGAGAACTCTTCCCGATTCTGTACGGCTTGCCGTGTGAAGCCTTTTGTCTTCCATTCGTTCTGCTTGTCGAGGAGGAAAGCCTTGATCTGCTCTTCGTCGTCGGAGGCTAAACCGGCGTTGGTGTAGGCTATCAGTTCTGCCAGGTCGCCTTGATCGGAAGGTACACAGAGCACGGGCTTGGCACAGCCGAGGGCTTCGTAGAACTTAGTGGTCAACATGCCGTGCGTGGCGGTGTTGGTCAGCACGAGCATGATGCCGCTCCGACGAATGGCATCGCCGAGTGCATCGTGCGCAATAGGCTTGTTATCCGGTGTGTGGAGGTCCAGTTCGATGCCTAACTCTGCGCATAGACGCCGTACTTTGTCGAGTGCCGGTTTCTGCCATTCGAAGAGCGAGCCGATATAGGTGACGGTAAACGATTTCGTTTGTATGTCCTCGGGATAAAACTGCTTCTCGTCGTACCCATTATAAACAACGCTGACCGCTGACGGCTGATAGCTGATTGCTTTAATGAAGTCAGCGTGCCAAGGCGAGACCGTCGTTATGGCATCGGCGGCACGGAGGACCTTGTTGCGGCGCCGGATATGTATGGCGCGGTAGAGTCTGCGGAAAGGCATCAGCCATCGTGACTGATGGCGGTACTGGTAGCGCGAGTCGTCCACTTGCTCGTCCAAGTCGCGGATGTCACAAATCAGCGGAACTTGCAAGTGTCGGGCAATACGCTGTGCCGCGCCTAACGGGAAGTCGCTGAAAGCAGAGACGATAACCGCATCATATCCGCCAGGAATGGCGGATAGCGCCTTTCGGGCAAAGGCCCTGTTATGCCAATCGGTAAGCAAGGTCCAGACCGTTTTGACAAACCAGTCGAACGCGCCTCCGCTGTACATGCGAATCGTCTCGATAGGGCAAGCGTGCACAAAGTCCAGAGACTGGTACTGCTCGGTGAGCCATGTCATGTCGTGGCCTTGCCGCACGAGATAGTCGCACAGGTACCGCACACGGGGCAAGTAGCCCGGAGAGGCGGGAGGATCAGAGAGAAGCAAGAATCTTTTCATACAACGATCGATGGTAACTATCCGGCGTGAAGGACGAGTTATGCCACAGCAAGCAAAGGTCGCCGTGATGCAGGCGCACTTTGTCGATGAGCCGCTCGCAAAGGAAATAAGCCTCGTCTTCGCTTAAGTGCATATAATTGCCGTTACTGAGGGTGTTGTCCATGATCAGTAACGGATGAAGTGTCAGGGACGAGATAGTCAACGAATTGGGGTTGATCCATCGTACGGCACGGGTCGTCTGCAAACGGAAACCGGCTTGGTCGGCAAAGCCTATGGTGAAATCATCCGTGATACCGGACTTGCTGAGCTTCTGCATCTGGTTCAACGAGCAGCGTAGGTAATGGGCACGGTGGAAAGGTGACTGATGGCGGGTCAGTTTGGGCAGCTCGCCGCCGTAATAACTGCTGTGCAGACCAAGCAGCGCACCCGAATCGAGCAGCATATCTTCCAGATAGCGATAGTCCCGTCCGTTTAGCTTGTACTGCGGGTAGTCGTAGCCTTTGCCTTTGGTGTTCTTGACAAAATAGACCGAGGTCGCATCGGGCACTTTAGCGTCCTGACGAATCATCCAAGGGAAAGTGAACAGCGGGTCCTGATGAATGTCGCGTAGCGCTTTTCGTACCTGTTCCCGCTCGCCGCGCACGAATCCTCCTAACGCTCCGCGCAAGTGACGGTAACGGGAGATGGTATCGATGTCGTGCGTGAGGTAGATATGTGCGAAACCGGGCTGCGGTAAAGGCTCGTTCAAACATTTGAGCAAGAGGCGTGCGTGCTCGTCCAACGAAGGTATCTGCAAACGGTTGTTCTGACCGAGGATGGAGAACTTGGCGGCAAAACGTCCGTGCTCGTCACGCTCGGTGTTGAAGGTCTCTTCCGCGCGCGAGATAAAGAAGAACGCGTTATAGACGATGTCCGTGCGGATGATGGTCTTGCCCTTGGCAGGCCGTTCGACCACTACCTCTTTCAAGTCAGGCAGCACAATGCGGTTGCCCAGACTTCCGTTCGGGACGATAAGCACATCGTGTGTCTCCAACGCTTTCTCGTCGGAGGTGTAGGCTACTCTTGCGGCGGCTTCTTTGTTACCGTAACAGAGCCAAGTGAGTAAGTACTGAACAACCTCGTTCAGTCTTCGAGAAGTAGTTGCCATTCGTAGATTTTTTGTTCAATGTGGTGTTTTACCGTTTCGTATCGTTGGAAGCGTTCCGGCGTTTGATTCTCAGGCACGGCCAGTTCTTGCTCTATCTGCGCCTGCTGTGCTTCCAGAGCCGTTATCTCTTCTTCGGTCTGGGCAATCAGTTTCTCCCGTTTGCGTTTCTCTGCCGCCACCGCTTTCTGCGCGGCATAGTTCTTAGCGCCGTCCGAGAGAGGTTCATCAGAGGCCTGACAGACGCCTGACGTTGGCTTTGACTGTCGGTTGACCGTCGGTTGACCGTCGGTGCGGTATGCTGATTGGGTTTCCTTTGGATTGTTGGAATTCTTTTCCAATTCCTGGAGGGAGTTGAGGCGTTTTGTGCGGAGGAAATCGTAGATGCCGCCTATGTGTTCTTTGACCCTTCCGCCGCCGAATTCAAAGACCTTGCTGACGAGGCCGTCGAGGAAATCGCGGTCGTGGCTGACGCAGATGAGCGTGCCGTTGAAGTCTTTGAGCGCCGCTTTGAGCACATCTTTCGATTGCATGTCCAAGTGGTTGGTCGGCTCATCGAGTATGAGGAAATTGCAGGGTTCGAGCAGGAGGCGTATCATCGCCAGACGGCTTCTTTCGCCGCCGGAGAGCACTTTGACGCGTTTGTCGGAAGCCTCGCCGCCGAACATGAAGGCGCCCAATATATCGCGTATCTTGGTCCGTATATCGCCTACTGCGACATAGTCGATGGTCTCGAAAACAGTCAGGTTCTCGTCCAGTAACGCCGCTTGGTTCTGCGCGAAATAGCCTATCTTGACATTGTGACCGATCTTGAGCGTGCCCATATAGTCGAGTTGGCCCATGATACACTTGACGAGCGTGGACTTGCCTTCGCCGTTCTTGCCGACGAACGCCACTTTCTCGCCTCGGCGGATGGTGAAGGTCACATCGTGGAACACATTCTTGGTCGTTTGTCCTTGGTCGTTAGTCGTTGGAAAATCCTTGCGCAGGTCTTCCACGATAAGCGGAAAGTCTCCGCTGCGCGGAGCAGGTGGGAAACGGAGGTTCAGGCGCGAGGTGTCCTCCAAGTCCACTTCCAGGCGTTCCAGTTTCTCCAGTTGTTTGATGCGGCTCTGGACCTGTACGGCTTTGGTGGCTTTGTAACGGAAGCGCTCGATGAACTCTTCGGTGTCGGCTATCATCTTCTGCTGGTTGAGGTAGGCGCGTACCTGCTGCTCGTGCCGTTCTTTGCGCAGCTCGACAAACCGGCTGTAGTTGACATTGTAGTCGTAAATGCGGCCCAGCGTTATCTCTATCGTCCGCGGACAGACGTTATCGATGAACGCGCGGTCGTGACTGACCATGAGTACCGCCGCAGGGCTGGTCTTGAGAAAGTCCTCGAGCCACTGAATGGATTCGATGTCCAGGTGATTCGTAGGCTCGTCGAGAAGGAGCAGGTCAGGATGGCGGAGCAGGATCTTGGCCAATTCGATACGCATCCTCCAACCTCCGGAGAATTCAGAACATGGTCTGTCAAAGTCCTTGCGCTCGAAGCCCAAACCGATGATCGTCCGGTCCATCTCGGCGATGAATCGCGCCTCATCTTCATATGGCACCGTCATCACCTCATCCCGCAAGGTACGGTCGTCGTGGAAGAGCATCACTTGCGGCAGATAGCCGATCGTCATATCGGCTTCGCGGGCGATGCGTCCGGCTGTAGGCTGGTACTCGCCGGCGATGAGGCGCAGCAAGGTCGTCTTGCCCGCGCCGTTCTTACCCACCAAGGCGATGCGTTCCTTACGATTGATAAGGAAAGTGATGTCGTCCAGCACGGGGCGGGACGAGAACTCCATTGTCACATGGTCAATGGTCAGCATTGGCACCGTACAGTTTTTTGTTGATCACCCGCCACAAGAGCAAGGTGAGAATAGTGGCTAACGCGAAATCCGAGACGCCCAGCAGCCACATGTTCCAGTTGCGTCCGAGGATAGCCAGCCCGATAAACACGACGCTGACGCTCAGCAGGATACAGGTTGTTTGGATATGGTTCAAGCCCGTTCGCAGCAACAGGTGGTGAATGTGGTTCTTATCCGGCAGGAAGGGACTGCGGTGCTGTTTGATGCGTGTCAGACTGACACGAATGGTGTCGAAGATAGGCACTGTAAGCACGCAGATGGCGACAGCCGGAGCCGCGCTCATATGGTAGATCTCGGGCACTTGGTGATAGGCGTTGATCTCGCAGAAACGGAACACGAACGCCGTGAGCAGGTATCCGAGGAGCAGACTGCCGCTGTCGCCCATGAAGATCTTGCCTTTGTGGCCGAAGACATTGTAGATGAAGAACACGGCCAGCGAACCGATCATACAGATGCCGAGAATCGACCAGCTCGTCTCGCCCACCAAGCCGAAATAGACGGCAAAGAAAAGGCAATAGAGGATACCCAAACCGCTGGCCAGACCGTCGATGCCGTCGATCAGGTTCACCGCGTTGATGATGGCGATGAGCACGAAGAGCGAGATGAGGTAACTGGGTATGAGACCTATCTCCTCGATGCCGAAAAGACCGTGGAGGTGCGTGATACGCAGATCCGCAAAGCCGATCAGCACAAGGCCCGCGAAGGTCTCGCCCAACAGTTTGGTAGTGGGCGTCAGGACGAGCACATCGTCGATGAAACCGACTGCCATGATAGCAAACAGACCGATCAGGAAGAACTGACTCTGGCTCATCTGGTCGTATTCAAACAGCAGGTAGGTCAGCATGAAGCTGAAACATATATCCAAACCGCCGACATTGGGTATGGCGCCGGTGTGACTCATTCGCTTGTTGGGACGAACTACAAAACCTTTCTTCTTGGCGATACGGATGACGATAGGCATGCCGAAAAGGCCCAATGCAAAACTGACCAAGCCGATCAGGTAACTGTGTTCGATGAAAAATTCTTGTATCATTGCGGGTCTAATTGCTCGTAAATGGAGTTATTACTGATAAATTCGGGCACCAGCTGTTTCATGAGCGAGACAGTGGTGAAGGGTTTGGTGAGACGGCTGGTCTCGATCAGCTGGTTCACGCGTTCGTTCACTTCGTCGAAATCGGATTCGCGTACGCGCGCCACCATGATCTTCTCGTTGCTGGTCGGTAGCGTCGTCTCGCGCTGGTTCAGCAGCTCTTCGTACAGTTTCTCGCCGGGACGCAAGCCCGTGAACACGATCGGGATATCTTTCTCCGGCGTGAATCCGGCGAGACGGATCATATTCCGTGCCAGGTCGAGAATCTTGACGGGCTCGCCCATGTCGAAGACGAAGATCTCGCCTCCGTCACCGAGCGTGCCGGCTTCCATCACCAGGCAGCAAGCTTCGGGGATCGTCATGAAATAGCGGATGATATCCGGATGGGTCACCGTGACGGGGCCTCCGGCGGCAATCTGTTTGCGGAAATAGGGAATGACCGAACCGTTACTGCCCAGCACGTTGCCGAAACGGGTGGTGATGAACTTGGTGCATTTGGGGTCAGTCTCGTGCAGTTTGCGGAAGAGCGATTGGACGTAGATCTCCGCGATACGCTTGCTCGCTCCCATGATATTGGTCGGGTTCACGGCCTTGTCGGTGGAGATCATCACGAAGCGCTGCACGCCGTATTTGACGGCCATGTCCGCCATGTTCTTCGTTCCGAGGACGTTGGTCTGGATTGCTTCGTTGGGGAAACTCTCCATCAGCGGCACGTGCTTGTAGGCGGCGGCGTGATAGACGATGTCCGGGCGCATCTCGCTGAAGACATGCTCTATCCGTTCGCGGTTTCGTATATCCGCGATGATGGGGATGAACCGCGAGGTGGGGAACTGTTGCTTGAGGTCAAGCAGCAAATCGTGCAGCGGCGATTCGGCGAGGTCGAGCAGGATGGTCACCTGCGGTTTGTATTTCTGTACCTGGCGTACCAGTTCGCTACCTATACTGCCTGCGGCACCGCTGACCAGCACGACCCGTTTGCGCAGACACTGCCGTACATTGTCGGTGTTGATCTCGATGGCCGGACGCTCCAGCAGGTCCTCGATGCGTATCGAATCGATGCGACCGATACGCTGCATGTCGATCTCGTCGATGTTGTCCCACTGCTTGAAATACGGCGTGGTGAGGATTCGGACATTATGGTCGATGAACACCTGCAGGTCCTTGGCCGGGTTCAGCGTCCGCATTTTGAGGGGCGAGATGATTACATGACGAATTCGCCGGTTCGCCATCCAATCGAACAGCTTGTCGTTCAGCGCCTTGACGGGCAGTCCCGCCAATTCGTACCCGTGCCGTTCGTTGGCATCGGCGATGAAGCCCATGGGCCGATAGGGCGTGTTACCTGCTGAGCGAAGCATCTTGGCGATGGCCAGACCTGCCGTTTGCGTACCGTAGATCATCACGCGCGGACTGCCCTGCCCACGCTCCATCGTCTCATTGAGCGTCTTCACACCCACACGCAGCGAGAAAAGGAGCACGAACGCCATAGGCACGTAGATGGCGAGAACCGTGTTCAACAACGGGTGTTGGCCGATCGTGTAGTCCATCAGTATATTGAAGGCAAAAAGGATGAGGCCTGTCGCAATGTTGGACAGGAGCACTTTGATGGTGTCGATAAAAGTGGAGTAACGCAGCATGCCCGAATAGGTATGGAAGGCCCAGAACATGATGAACTGCACGACCATGACGATGACATACTGCACCCCGAGCGGCGTGACAAAATCCGCCCAAAGCGGGTAGTGGAACGAACCGCTGGCGATCCAGGCACTCAGCCAAAACGCGACGCTACATAGCGTCAAATCCATCAACAACACGCCCCAACGAGGCATGTAACTCATCTTATTCTTCATTTCGAACGGACTTTTCATGGTTTGTTTCTATTATTCGGGCAAGGTGTCGGCCCGTGTAACTGTCCGGGCAGGCGGCTATCTGTTCGGGCGTGCCTTCACAGACGATGCGTCCGCCGTTTTTGCCGCCTTCGGGACCGAGATCGATCACATGATCTGCAGCCAGGATGACGGCCGGATTATGTTCAATGATGATGACCGTGTGCCCTTTGCTGATCAGCCGGTTCAGCGCTTTGAGGAGCACGTCGATATCTTTGTGGTGCAGGCCCGTGGTCGGTTCGTCGAACACGAAAATGGTCGCCGGACACTCTTCCTGAGCGATGAAGGACGCCAACTTGACACGCTGGCTCTCACCGCCGGAGAGGGTACTGCTGCTCTGGCCCAACTGCACATAGCCGATGCCGACATCCTGCAGCGGTTTGAGGCGTTTGACGATCTTTGCGCACTTGGGGTCCTGGCTGAAGAACTCCACCGCCTGGTTCACCGTCATGCAGAGGATATCGTAGATCGACTTGTCGCGATACCGAACATCCAGTATGTCCTGTTTGAAACGCCGTCCGTGGCACTGTTCGCACTCTAACACGAGATCCGCCATGAACTGCATCTCAATGGTGATCGTTCCCTCTCCCTGGCAGGCCTCGCAACGTCCTCCGGGCGTGTTGAACGAGAAATGCGCCGGTGTCAGGCCCAACTGTTGTGCCAGAGGCTGTTCGGCGTAGAGCCGCCGTATCTCGTCGTAGGCCTTCAGATAGGTGACGGGATTCGAACGGCTGGAACGGCTCAGCGGGTTCTGGTCCACAAACTCGATGTCGTGCATCAGATGGGTACTGCCGTGTATGTGCCCGAAGTCGCCCGTGTGCTCCGCCAACGCGCCACCGTAATGTTTCTTAAGGGCAGGGTAAAGCACCCGGCTGACGAGTGAACTCTTGCCGCTGCCGCTCACACCCGTCACACAAGTCATCACATGCAGCGGGAAACGAACGGTGAGGTTCTGCAGGTTGTTCTCGCAAGCGCCTTCCACCTCGATATAATTGTTCCAATGCCGCCTCAGGGCAGGTATGTCGTAATGAATGAGTTCGGGTCTCGGCTTGCCTTCATAGACGATCTCGCCGCCGTGCTGACCCGCGGCAGGGCCTATCTCGATGATATGGTCTGCGGCTTCGATGATATCCTCGTCATGCTCCACCACCACGATCGTGTTGCCCAAGTCGCGCAGCTCTTTGAGGACGTGTATCAGCCGTTGCGTATCGCGCGGGTGAAGACCCACCGACGGCTCGTCCAGCACATACAGCGAACCGACCAGACTGCTACCGAGCGATTTGGCCAAGTTGATACGCTGGCTCTCACCTCCGGACAGGGTGTTGCTCTGCCGGTTCAAGGTCAGGTAACTGAGACCCACATCCTTCATGAACTGTATCCGGCTGCGGATCTCTATGAGCAGCAGTTCGGCTGTTTTCTGTTCTGTCTCCGTCAGTGTCAAATGCTCAAACCACTCGTCCAGTTCAGTCAGCGGCATGGCGCAGAGCTGCTGGATACTCGTCCCGTTGATGAGTACATAATTCGCCTCCTGCCGCAAGTGAAAACCGTGACAGAGAGGACAGGAAGTCTTACCCTTGAAACGCGCCAGCATAACGCGGTACTGGATCTTCGAGTACTGCTTCTCCTCCAATTCGCGGAAGAAATCGTGCAAGCCGCGGAAATACTCGTTGCCCGTCCAGAGTAGCCTTTTCTGCTCGGGACTAAGCGCATAGAACGGTGTATGAATGGGGAAACCGAACTTGGGCGCTTTCATGATGAGCGGTTCGAGCCACTCTTCTTTCATCTTGGGCCCTTGCCAGCACACGATAGCCTGCTCGTAGATGGACTTGGACTTGTCGGGAATGACCAGATCCTCGTCGATGCCCATCACGGTACCCACGCCCTTGCATTCGGGGCAGGCTCCTACGGGATTGTTGAAGTCGAACAGGTGCTCGCTCGGTTCGATGAACCGGATACCGTCGGCTTCGAAGCGCTCGGAGAACACCTTTGTCCTTGGTACATTGCCTATTTGCACATTGACTTGGCACTCGCCCTGCCCTTCGAAGAACGCCGTTTGTACCGAATCGGCAAAGCGGTTCGAGGTGGCCTGTTCGTGATCCACGATGATACGGTCGACCAGCAGGAACGCTTCGTGCTCTTTCACCTGTTGCCATGTGGCAGCGTCCAGACGCACCGTGTCGCCGTCAATGAGCAAACGGCTGAAACCCTGGCTCTGCCAAAGCGCCAGCTGTTCCTGCAGCGTCCGTCCTTCCGGCAGGATGATGGGACTGAGCAGGTAGAGACGCGTACCTTTGGGCTGCGACTCCATGTACTGCACCACGTCGCGTATCGTGTTCTTGCGTACCTCTTCACCGCTCACGGGCGAGTAGGTCTTGCCCACGCGCGCGTATAACAGTTTCAGGTAGTCGTAGATCTCCGTCACGGTACCTACCGTCGAACGCGGGTTTCGGCTGCTCGTCTTCTGCTGAATGGCGATGGCAGGCGGGATACCTTCTATCTTCTCCACCTCCGGTTTCTGCATCCGTCCCATGAACTGTCGCGCGTACGCACTCAGGCTCTCCACGTAACGACGTTGCCCTTCGGCATAGAGGGTGTCAAACGCCAGCGAACTCTTTCCGCTGCCGCTCACACCCGTCACTACCACCAATTTATTGCGCGGTATGTCTACCGACACATGCTTCAAATTGTGGGTATCCGCACCTACTATATGGATGAAATCTCCGATAAACTTTCCCCTTTAACCTTTCACCTCATCTTCTTCTCCGCCTGACGACGCAGATACTCTAAATGACGACGCGTCCGGTCGTTGCTCAGGTCCAACTGTTCCTTCGTCAGTTTGGGCACACGAATCGGCGTTCCTGTATCGATCACATTCGGGTCGTCGATACGATCTTTGTTGGCGTCGTAGAGGTACGGCCAATATTCCTTGTTGCCGTAGAAACGGTACGCCATCCAGCATAGACGGCTGGCCTCGTGCATCGGCTCGGTCTTGATGAACTGATTGTATTGGATATCGTCCCATACCTCTTCTTCATCACCGCAAATAGCCTCAAACTCCGCCAAGATACTGTCGGGAATGGCGTTCGGGTCCTCGGGTTCTGTCGGTGCAGCCACTTGCTCTTTCTGGAAGGTGTTCTTCCACCAATTGAGGCCTTTGTCTTTCCACTCGTGCATGAGAGGACGCGGCAGGAAGAAATAGGCCAAAACGGCCAAAACGAGTAGGATAAGCAGGATGATGAGCAAAGCACGACCCCAATGACTCTTTTTCTCCGGCTCTTCGGGTTCGGGCTCGGGTTCGGGCTCACGCACGAACGAAGGTTCGGGAATGAACACCGGCTCTTTCTCGATGATCACTACCGGCTCTACCTTCACTTCGGGTTGTGGCTCGGGCTCCGGCTCAGGTTCTGCAGCCACGGGCTCCGGCTCGGGTTCGGGTTCGGGTTGTGGCTCGGGCTCCGGTTCGGGTTCCGGAGCTGGCTCTACGGGACTCTGTCCGAGCTCGTCCAGAATACCTACTATCTCCTCGGCCTGAACGCCCAGTTTCTGAATGGGGTCGATCTCCGCAGGCTCGTCGTCGTCCGAAGACTGAATACTGAGCGGATTCACTTTCTCCACCAGCTCCTTCACGCCTGCTTCGGGCGCAAAGACGATTTTGTTGTAACCCTCAATGGTGATCTCCTCGCCGCTGTTCACATCCACGCTCTTGCGTGCCGCTACGGGTTGCAGACGGAAGGTGCCCAAACCGTTGATTTTCACTTGTTTGTCCTGCTTGAGGGCCTCTACTATTTGCGACTGAAAGGCATTGAGGAAACTCGTTGCATCTTTCTCGCTCATGTTGCTGCGCTCGGCCAAAGTACGGCGCAACTCACTCCAAATAAGTTTGTTTTCTGCCATGATTTAGAGTTTTTTGAGTTCTTCTTTCAGGTTTGCCACCGGTCTGAATACCAGTTGGTTTTTACTTGGCACGATTGCTCGGTCGCCTGTTTTGGGATGAACAATGACGCGCTCGCTTCGCTCCTTGATCTCCAAGGTTCCGAGTCCCTGCAGTTGAATGGCTTTCCCGGCCATCAGGTTCTCGCGCAAAATGGCATTGGTAGTTGACAGCAACTCCTCCGTGTCCTTTTTGCTCAGGCCTGACGCATTGGCTATCAGGCTGATTAAGTCTTTTGTTAGCATACTATTAATTGTTTAAATTTATCTTTCCTTACTCCTGTAGGCGCTTGCGCCGTCCTGTAGCGAAGCGTCCTTTAACCTATCTCCCCATATAGGTCAAATTCCTCCGCCTTGGTAATCCGTACATCGACGAATTCGCCATTTTTAATTTTTAATTTTTCATTTTTAATTTCAATAAGGACCTCACAATCCACCTCGGGGCTGTCGTACTGGGTGCGTCCGATCCACCAGTCGCCTTCCTTGCGGTCGATGATCACGCGTTGGGTCGTGCCTACAAGCTGTTGCATCAGCTCGCCGCTTATCTGCTGCTGAATGGCCATCAGTTCGGCCGCGCGTTGCTCCTTCACCTCTGGCGGTATGTCGTCGCGATAATGTCTGTTCGCGTAGGTGCCTTCTTCGTCCGAGTACGCGAAGCATCCCATTCGTTCGAACCGCATCTCGCGCACCCATTCCTTTAGCGCCTCAAAGTCTTCCTCTGTCTCGCCCGGATGGCCTACCAACAGCGTCGTACGGATACAAATACCGGGTACCCGTTCGCGTATCTTGCGGATCAAGGCATCCTGTTCTGCCCGTGTGATATGCCTCCGCATCAGGCCCAGCATATGGTCGGTACAATGCTGCAAGGCTATGTCGAGATACTTGCACACGTTTGGTCGCTTGGCCATCACCTCTAACAGCTCCTCCGGAAAATCCGTCGGGTAGGCATAGTGCAACCGTATCCAATCCACACCCTCTATCTGCGCCATCTCGTCGATCAGTTCCGGCAACAAATGCTTCCCGTAACCCGTAACCTGTAACCCTTCACCCGTTTTGAGATCCACCCCGTAACTGCTGAGGTCCTGTGCAATCACATTCAACTCCTTGACGCCCTGACTCACCAGCCACCGCACCTCGTCCAGTATCTCCGCTTTGGGTCGGCTTGTGTGCCGTCCCGTGATGAGCGGTATGGCGCAGTACGAGCACATCCGGTTGCAGCCCTCACTTATCTTCAGATACGCATAGTGCTTCGGCGTCGTCAGCTTCCGCTCAAAAGGAGCGCAGCCGATTTTACATTTTCCATTTTCCATTTTCAATTCTTTGGTCAGTTCGAGGAAGTCAAACTTACCAAAGTACCTGTCCACCTCCGGTATCTCCTCTTCCAGTTCGGCGCGGTAGCGTTCGCTCAGGCAGCCCATCACGATCAGTTGCCGCAACTGTCCCCGCTTCTTGCGTTCGGCCATCTGCAGGATCATATGGATGCTCTCTTCTTTGGCGTCGCCGATGAATCCGCAGGTGTTGATCACGCATATCTCGCCGTTCGGCTTCTCGGGATCGTGCACACAGGTCCATCCTGCCGCTTCCAACTGCCGCATTACCCGCTCTGTATCCACTAAGTTCTTCGAGCAGCCCAATGAGATAAAATCCACTTGCCCTTTCACCATACCAACAACCAACGACTAACGACCAACGAGATATTCATTATTCATTAATCATTATTCATTAATTTCCAAGGTCACAGTGGAACTTCAACCTTACGAGCCTTACATGCATCTCGTCGTAATAATCCTCGCCCAGCTCCTCCATCGCCAATTTGATGTTGTCGTTCTCGGCATTCTTGAAGTAGTCGTATATCTCTTCCTCTTCGTCGGGATCGACCACTTCTTTGATGAAGTAGTTGATGTTGATTTTCGTGCCGGAGAAGACTATCGCCTCGAGTTCGTCCATCATCTCTTCCATCGACATTCCGCAGCTCTCCGCCAGGTCGTCCAGGTCCACACGCCTGTCGATGGCCTGTATGATCTGTTTCTTCCGGGTCGATTTCTTGGCCACGGTACGGATCCGCATATCGTCCGGACGAATGATCTCGTTCTCCTCCACATACTCTTTGATCACGCGCAGGAACTCGTCGCCGTACCGTTTGGCTTTGGCTATACCCACGCCCGGTATCGTCAGCAGCTCCTCCATCGTGATGGGGTAGGTGGTGGCCATCGCTTCGAGGCTCGGGTCCTGGAATATGACGAACGGAGGCACATCGTTCTTCTTGGCTGTCTTACGGCGTATGTCTTTGAGGATGGAGAACAGCACCTCGTCGGCTGCGGCACAGGTGGCGGCGCCTTCCATGATCTCGTCCTCGTCGTCGTGTATCTCGATCGGCACTTCGAACTTGCCGGGTTTGTGGATGAACTTGTTTCCGCTCTTCGTCAGTTTGAGGTCGCCGTACGAATCCACATCTTTCTTGATGAACCCGTCGAGCAGCGCCTGCCGGATGATGGCGTGCAGCGTGCTCTCTTCCACATCGCTTGCCGCACCGAAGTTCTCCAGGTCGTCGTGGTGATAACTCATCACCTCCGCCGACTGATTGCCGTGCAGGATATCGACTATATGTTCGGCTTTCTGCTTCTCGCTCACCTGCTGAATGGTCTCGAGCGTTATCTGTAGCAGCTCGCTGGCGTCGATCATCTTGTAGGTCTTGCGGCAGTTGTCGCAGTTGCCGCATTTCTCTTCCGTATATTCCTCGCCGAAGTAATGGAGCAGCAGCTTGCGCCGGCACAGCGTCGATTCGGCATAACTCTGCGTCTCGAAAAGCAGCTGGTTGCCGATACCTATCTCTTTGGGTGTCTTGCCTTGCTGGAAGCGCCGCAGACGCTCTATGTCGTCGGGCGAGTAGAAGCAGAGACAAATGCCTTCGCCTCCGTCACGACCGGCACGGCCTGTCTCCTGGTAGTAGCCCTCGAGCGACTTGGGTATGTCGTAGTGCACCACGAACCGCACATCGGGTTTGTCGATACCCATACCGAAGGCTATCGTCGCCACTATCACCTGGCACTCCTCCATCAGGAATGCGTCCTGATTGGCGGTACGCGTCGGTGCATCCATGCCGGCATGGTACGGACGCGCACTGATGCCGTTCACTTGCAGCACTTGCGCCAGGTCCTCCACTTCCTTCCGCGCCAGACAATAGACGATGCCCGACTTGCCTTCCATGCTCCGGATGAAGCGCACCAGGTCTTTGTCCACCTCCTCCGTCTTAGGACGCACTTCGTAGTACAGGTTCGGACGATTGAAGCTGGACTTGAATACGGTAGCATCCACCATGTCGAGGTTCTTCTGTATATCTTTCTGCACTTTCGGCGTAGCGGTAGCGGTGAGGGCGATGATAGGCGCCACGCCCACACGTTGCACCATACTGCGTATCTGACTGTACTCCGGACGGAAGTCGTGACCCCATTCGGATATACAATGCGCCTCGTCCACGGCGTAGAACGATATCTTCACGCCCTGGAGAAAATCCACGTTCTCGTTCTTCTGCAGGCTCTCCGGCGCGAGATAGAGCAGCTTGGTCTTGCCGGACAGCACATCGGCTTTGACGGCCGCTATCTCCGGACGGCTCAGGCTCGAGTTGATGAAATGCGCCACGCCTTCCTCTTCCGAGTAGTTGCGCATCGCATCCACCTGGTTCTTCATCAGCGCTATCAGCGGAGAGATGACAATGGCCATACCGTCCATCAGCAGCGACGGCAACTGAAAGCAGAGGCTTTTACCGCCGCCTGTCGGCATCAGAACGAATGTGTCTTTGCCTTCCATCACATTACGGATGATGGCTTCCTGATTCCCTTTGAATGTGTCAAAACCGAAATAGGTCTGCAACGCATTCACTAATTCCTCATGTGTAATATCCATATATTTTTTTGTATATTCTTTCTACTCTATAATCATTTGAGCGTGCAAAGATACAACAAATTTTGCATATATGCAAGCGTTCGGGCATTTTTTTTCAAATAAAATATAATTTATTTGCATATCTGCAAAAAATGCAGTACCTTTGCGGCCGAAAATCAAACTTTTTGGCATATGAAACGAATTTTTCTCCTCTTCTTCTGTGTTGCCGCCGCCCTGTGCTCGATGGCAGCCCTACCTCTCTGCGGCAAGGTCAAGATTGTCGATTCGTTCGAAGATGTCAAGGTCAAGATCGTCGATTCGTTCGAGGACATCAAAATCAAAATCGTCGACTCCTTCGAAGGTGTAAAAAAGTAATAACCATGAAAAAATGTCTTCAAGAGCCTTATTTTCTTTGCGCAATATAGAACATTTTTGACAAAGCAAAGACCACTTGCATTGTATGGTTTTTGTGTCTCGATAATTTGAACACTGCTAAAAATTAATTATCATTAATTAGGATTAAATTGTCGGCTTTTTAAAGAATTGGCGATTTTATGGCCGTAGAAGCTAGAAAATTTCGTATTGGCGTTTTGAAAATTTTTTAACACATTAAAATCAAGAGAAAAATAGAACTTTTCAACATTCGCAATGAGTCCAAAAATCACATTTCCTCATCGATGCTCGCTACATGGCTGATACCGTCTTGGAGTATTTAGCTATCCGTCGGCAGGTCATGCCGTAGGATAGCAGTAAGATAGCAGTAGGATAGCAGTAGGATAACGCAAAAACACGCGGAAAAATAGTGCTAACGACAGTATATATACTTTGTATATATACAATAAATTTCATTATAGAAGAATAGATAACACAGACTTCGCTGGATATGCACATTTTTGTATAAAAATACAAAATAATTTGCACATATCAAATTTTTTTTGTAATTTTGCGGCCGATTTAATTTGCATAAGTGTGCGCGTACGCAAATAAACAATGTATATCATATGAAAAAGTACCTCTTTTTGATGGTGGCGGCGCTCATGAGCCTCGCTGCTACGGCTGGGGAGAACGACCTCCTCTGGGACTATACGGAAGCTGCTCCCTCCGGCAGTCCCGACAACGGTTTGTATTTCAACAACAAAGTGAATGACCCCGCCGGAACGAACAACGGCTTGAAAGGTATCAAGTTGAACAGTTCGGGTTACTGTGCGTTCAAGAAAGCGGCAGTGGCAGGCAGGCTCAAACTCAGTTTCGGTCCGCGAAGCGGCACCAAAGAGACATACATAGAGGTTTGGAACTGCACCTGGGACGACAAAGGGCAACCCGTCAAAGGCGACACGAAGATAGCCGTGACCGGCAAGCAGACCGAGTACGCCACACAGACCGTCGAACTGACGGCCGAGCAGAACGACATATACCTCTGGCGAGGTGCAGACAACGGCACCGAGACAGCCTTGCAGAAGATACAGTTCAAAGAAGGGCAGGACGACACGCCTGACGAGTGCGAGATCATCTTCAAAGACCAGAACGGCAAGGAGTTGGGCCGCGTGCAGACCTACGAAGGTTCCGTACTGGAGGCTATCCCTTACACGGAGGACGATTTGGCTCCCCATCCGGCCAACGAACTGTTCCGCGGATGGTTCTACACCAGCGGCAAGAAAGCGTTCGTCGGCGACATCATCGAAGGCAACACCACCATTCAGGCCAAGGTGACGCCTATGGAGTCGGCAGAGCCGGGCAGCGTATGGCGGTACGATTTCACCAGCCCCATCTTCTATCCCGAGGACCACGACCTGATAATAGTGACCGACGGCGAGTATGTGAACGCAAGCAAAGGCTGGGAGTTCGGCGAGAACGGCGTGATACACATCACTACCGGCAGCGCCAAGACCGTGATCATGCTCAAGAAGAACGGCTCGGAGGAAGAGCTGCGCTACGAATCGATGCGGTCGGTGAGCCTGGACGTAGCCGGAAGCACCGTGCAGTCGCTCGTCGTATATAATGTGCTCGACTATGTGAGCAAGGACGACAAGACCGGCTATTTCATCGTGCCCAAAGGTGACGGAGCGTCGTTCCTCATGGCGCTCGTCGAGGCGAACAAGACCGGCAATGCGAAGATATACCTGCCGAACGGACTGTACGACATAGGTCAGACGGTGCTGACACCCGTCACCGCCAACGGCATCTCCATCATCGGCGAGTCGATGGAAGGAACGATCATCCGCAATGCGCCCGACATCCGGGATGAAGGCATCAGCACCACGGCTACGCTGCTCATCAAGAAGAATGTGAAAGATACCTACCTGCAGGACCTGACGCTGCAGAACGCGCTCGACTATTATAATTCGGGTGCGGCAGGCCGTGCCGTTTGCCTGCAGGACCAGGGCACGCGCACCATCTGCAAGAATGTGCGGCTACTCAGTTATCAGGATACTTATTACAGCAACCTGCAAGGAGCCGTCAAGTACTTCGAGGACTGCGAGATTCACGGTACAGTCGATTATATATGCGGCGACGGAAGCGTCTATTTCCTGAGGAACCTGCTGTACTGCGAGAAGCGTATCTCCGGCGGTGTGGATCCCGTGACGGCCAACAACGGCATCGAGTCCGACCGCGGCTACGTGTTCGAGAGCTGTACGCTGAAGAGCGAGTGCCCGCTGGTATCGTTCGGTCGTGCATGGAACAACGTGCCTACCACCACTTTCCTCAACACGCTGGTCGATTACAGTGCCGGTGAGTTCAGTCTCGTCAGCGACGAAGCACCCCGTTGGACGAAGAAGTTGATGAACCAGAACGCGTGGCCGCGTTTCGGCGAGTATAACACGCACTTGGAGGATGGCACGGTGCTGACGCCGACCAGTAATGTGGTGACGTTCATCGACGAGAAGAGCGGTAACGCTACGCAGGAGATAGAAACGGTGCTGAGTGCAGAACAGGCTGCGGCCGTGACGATGGAATCGACCTTGGGCGACTGGGCTGCTACGGCACGGGAAGAGGCTGCGCAGGCTGTTTGCGACCTGAATAATATCGAGGATGAGGGCATCTATCTGGTCGAAACAGAGAATGGTTGCGCCATTATGACCGGAAGCGATTTTATGCAGAGCGGGGCAGGTATCCCGTTCACAGTCCGCAAGGCTAACGCCCGCGGTGGTTTCGGATGGCGTGCCGGTGAAGAACCACATCAGGCACTCGACAACACCGCGTGTAATTGCCAAATTGAGAAAATCATCCGTGACGGACAGGTGATCATCGTCCGTAACGGCATTGAATACACGGCGCTGGGCGCGCGTTTGTAATGGGTCATTGGTAGTTGAACAACATTAACAAAGACATATTAAAACTCGCGGTGCCGAGTATCTTGGCGAACATCACCATTCCGTTGGTGGGAATCGTCGATACGGCCATAGTGGGGCACCTGAGTGACGCTGCGGCTATCGGCGGTATAGCCATTGGCACAATGCTCTTTGATTTGCTGTATTGGAACTTCGGTTTTTTGCGTGTCGGGACGAGCGGCCTGACGGCACAGGCGTTCGGACGAACGGTGAGCGGTGAGCGGTTACCGGTTAACGGTGAATGCCGGAAGATACTGACGCAGAGCGTGACGATAGCCCTGATAGCGGCGCTGTTCGTATGGGCTATCCAGTGGCTGTTCGTCACGGGCGTGCTGGCGGTAGTGCCCTGTTCGGCGGAAGTGGCAAACGTGGCGCGGCAGTACTTCTTCGTGCGTATATGGGCGGCTCCGGCTACGCTGATGCTCATGGCATTTAAGGGCTGGTTCATCGGGATGCAGGACACCAAGAGTGCGATGATAGTCGATATACTGGTCAATGTGGTCAATATGGGCGCGAGTTATGCGCTGGCCGTTCATACGCCGTTAGGCGTGGTCGGCGTGGCTTGGGGCACTTTCATCGCGCAATACACCGGCCTGCTGACGGGAATACTCATTCTCACCTTCAAGTACGGCATTGTGCATATAGGCCTGCAGGAGACGAAAGAGGCTATGCGTTGGTCCGAGTTGCGACAGATGATGGCGTTCAACGGAAACCTGTTTGTCCGGTCGCTGTGCTTCATGGTCGTTTATGTGGGCTACACGTCCCTGGCAAGCCGGTTCGGCGACACGGAACTGGCCGTCAGCAGCATCCTGATGAAACTGTTTATGTTCTTCTCGTTCTTCATTGACGGCTTTGCTTATGCAGGCGCCGCGTTGGTGGGGAAAGCGATAGGAGAATGGACAATGGACAATGGAAAATGGAAAATACGAGAGATCGTCCGTCTGCTGTTCAACTGGAGTATCGGGGTAGGGATTGTGTTCACGGTCGTCTATTGGCTCCGTGGCAGCGAGTGCATAGGCCTGATGACTTCGGACGGCACGGTGCTCGAAGCCTCGACGCGCTACATGGGCTGGCTCATAGCGATGCCTATAGTCAGTGCGCTGGCGTTCATGTGGGACGGCGTCTATGTGGGAGCCACGGCAGGCAAGGAGATACGCAATGCGATGATCTGGGCTGCAATAGGTTTCGTGGCGTTCTATGCGGCAACGTACCGCTTCGTAGGCGCACAGGCTTTGTACATAGCGTACTTTGCCCATTTGGCAGCAAGAGTTATATATTTATCATGTAGATATGAAAAAATTATTGGTAATACTGTTAGCCCTGACGGCTCTGATGAGCTGTAAGGACCAAGTGGAACAACTGTCCGGCAGTTATTCGTACAAGATCAGCGGTACGGCTGTTTTCGGTAACGATACCGTGTCCATCTCCGAAGAGATCGGTGCGCTGGAACTGATTCGTCTCAGTGCGGACAGTGCGTTGCTCACCTTCAATGCCTTGCGCGGACCCGTTTATGCCACCAAGGCCAAAGTGGAAGGCAAGACGATTGAACTGGTGCCCTACGAGAGGAACATCTCCCGTCTGTCGCGTGACTATACGGTGACCGCTACCGGGCAAGGCGACCTGTACGACGGCACTATGCTGGTACGCTTGCGTTATACGGGCGACGATGTGAAAGCTGATTCATTGACATTGTTATGCAAAAAGAACTAATCATAGGTTTGTCGCTGTTGCTCTGTTGTGCTTGTGCACATCGGGAGAACTCGGCGAAAGAGCTGCCGGCGCTTCGCGTGAAGACGATGGAGGTGGCTTCGCAGGCAGGTAGTGCCCGTTCGCGCTATGTGGGGACTATTGAACCCGTACACGAGACACCGCTCAGTCTGCAGACTGCCGGTCGCGTGCTCAGTATCCATGCCCGGAACGGCGAGCGTGTTCGTCAAGGGCAGGTCATTCTGCGTGTGGACAGTACGCAGGCGGTGAATGCCCTGCTCAGTGCTGAGGCTGCGCTGCATCAGGCGGAAGATGGCTTCGAGCGCGTGAAGCAAGTGCACGGCAAGGGAGCCGTCACCGACCAGAAGATGGTGGAGATAGAGAGTCAGCTGGCGCGGGCCCGGTCGTTGTACGAGGCGGCTCGTCAGCAGGTGAAGGAGTGTACACTCTTCGCGCCGTGTGCAGGCGTGCTGAACGGACTCGACATAGAGATTGGGCAAATGGTAGCACCCGGTGTACGGCTGTGCTCGGTGCTCGACCTCACGGCTTTCAGCGTCAAGTTCACCGTGCCGGAGACGGAGATACGTGATTTCGTTTTCAGCCGTCAGTCGTCAGCGGTCAGCGGTGAGATCGAGTGCGCGGCGGCGGATACCGTGTTGCCGATACGCATTACCGAGAAAAACCTCAAAGCGAACCCCGTGACCCACACCTACGAAGTGAAAGCGCGTATCATAGGCGGTGCGGATGTGCTCATGACCGGAATGGTGGGGAAAGTGAGGATTAATGAGGAAAGGTTAGAGGTGAATGGTGAAAGGACGGACGATATCGTTATCCCGGCCAACTGCATATTGCTCAAGCCCGAAGGCCCTACGGTGTGGCTCAAAGAGAACGGACAGGCCGTACGGCGCGAGATAACGATCGACGGATACCAGGCAGACGGGGTACGCGTGAAGAGCGGACTCAATGCCGGAGACTCGCTCATCATTGAAGGATACCAGAAGCTTTACATGGGATGTAAAGTAATTGAAAAGTGAAAGGTGAAAAGTGAAAAGTGCAAACGAGTAAACACATAGAAGGCGCGATGCGGCGGCACTGGATAGTGATAACGCTGTTCCTGCTGCTGATGGGTTTCGGCATATGGTCCTTGCCCCGCATGAACAAAGACGAGTTCCCGCAGTTCACTATGCGGCAGGGACTCGTGGTGGCGGTGTATCCGGGTGCTACGGCGCAGGAGGTGGAGGAACAAGTGACGATGCCGCTGGAGGACTATATCAACTCGTTCGAAGCGGTGGATAAGAAGTTGACGTTCAGCCGCACCGAGGACGGCATCGTCTATCTGTATGTGATGCTCCGTATGGAAGTGCGAGACAATGCGACAGCTTGGACGAAGATCCGTGCCGGCTTGCCGTTACTGCAACGAACGCAGTTGCCGGCAGGCGTGCTCCAGACGCTCGTCATTGACGATTTCGGTAACACCTCGTCGCTGCTCATTGCGGTCGAGAGTTCGCAACGCAGTCCGCGTGAACTGGAGCAATACGCCAAGCAGGTGTGCAGCCGTTTGCGTACGATACCCGAGATGGGCAAGCTGCGCATAATGGGCCAGCAGACAGAGGAGATAGCGGTCACAATCGATCCCGAACGGCTGTCTATGTACGGCATCAACCCGTCGGTGCTGCAGGCACAGATGGCGCTTCAAGGTCTGCGAACAGTAGGCGGCGAGAGCGATTTGCACGGTTCGCTGCAAGTAGTCATCCCTTATCAGTCCGAATACGAGATGCAGGAACAGATCGTATGGTCCGATCCCGTGACCGGGGCTACCATACGGCTCAAGGACATAGCTACCGTCGAAAGGCGCTATCAAAAGCCCACGCAGTATGTGGAGTTTGACGGAGCAGCGTGCCTCATCCTAAATATGGAAATGGTGCCGGGCAACAACATCGTGGCCTTCGGCGCGGAGGTGGACAAGCAGTTGGCGGAGGCGGCGCAGCTCTTACCGCCGGACATACAGTTCCATCGTATCACTGACCAGCCGAAAGTAGTGGACGATTCGGTGCGGTCATTCCTCCGCGATATCGTCATTTCGATTCTTGTGGTCATTGCCGTGATGCTGCTACTGTTCCCGTTGCGGACAGCGCTGGTGGCCTCGACAGGCGTGCCCGTTTGTACGGCGATATGCGTAGGACTGATGTACCTCACGGGCATCGAACTGAACACCGTGACCTTGGCGGCGCTCATCTTTGTGCTTGGAATGATAGTCGATGACAGCGTGATTGTGATCGACGGCTACACCAACCTGCTGGCGCGTCGTCACTCCCGTTGGTACGCAGCCGTGGTGAGCACCAGTCTGCTGTTCGTGCCGATGTCCTTGGCCACAACGGCCATCAGCGGTATGTTCTTCCCTATGACGCGTATCATCACGGGCCCGCTGGGCGAGTTCGTGCAGCTCTTCCCGTGGGCCGTGCTCTTTGCATTGACGGCGAGTATCTTCTATGCCTCGTGGGTGACGCCGTACCTGTCGTTCCGCTTCGTCAAGTTGCGCAAAGAGGAGGAACTGAACGCCGTGGAGCGTGTGCAGAACCGATTCTTCACCTGGCTGCAGAACAGTTACAAGCGTATCCTGCAGCGTTGTTTCGACCGGCCGGTCATCGTATGGTGCATGTTGGCAGGCTCGCTCATAGTGGGCGTGGTGCTGCTGATGAACCGCAACCTGCAGCTCTTGCCCAAAGCTGAACGCGAGTTCTTTGCCGTGGAGATACACCTGCGGGACGGTGCTCCGTTGGAGGAGAGTGCGCAGGTGGCCGATTCGCTGGCGTCTATCCTCAGGAAGGACAAACGGGTGACGAGCGTCACGGCTTTCATCGGTCAGTCCTCACCGCGTTTCCACGCTACCTATACACCACAGACGCCTCATACCAATTATGCACAGCTGATCGTCAACACCCGTTCCGGCAAGGCGACCTCGCAGGTGCTCAAAGACTATAACGGCCGGTACGAGAACTATTTCCCGAACGCGTATGCACGCTTCAAGCAGCTGGACTATCAGGCGGTGAAGAACCCGCTGGAAGTCCGTGTGCAAGGGGAGAACTGGGCAGAACTGGAGCCGTATGCCGACAGTATTCTGCATTTCATGGTGGCGCAGCCGGAGTTGCAATGGACGCACTGCGAGTATGATAACGTGACAGCATCAACGCGTATTGTGCTCAAGCCCGATGAGGCGACGCGGCTCGGTATTACCGAGACCATGCTGTCGCTCTATTTGCGTCAGGCTACCCACGGAGCTACTATCACGACCTTGTACGAAGGCAGTTATGCGGTGCCGGTAGTGCTCTACACGGCCGGACACGAACAGCTGCAAGCCGATGAGTTGGGTGCCATTCAGGTGCCTACGGCCGTGCCCGGTGTGTGGGTCCCGTTGCGGCAGGTGGCTAATATCGAACCCGCATGGCATCACACGCTGCTCGAACGGCGTAACGCGGTGCGGACGATCACCGTAGGTGCCGACCTGCGCGGTACGACCAGTCAGGTGGATGCCGAACGAAAAGTGAAGCAATGGATTAACGCGCATATAACGGACTTGCCCGAAGGCGTGAGCATCAACTACGGCGGATTGACCGAGATCAACGACCTGATGATACCGCAGATTCTTTGGTCGGTAGTAGCGGCATTGGCAGTGATGTTAGCCCTGCTCATCTACCATTTCGGCAAGTTGGGCCTGGCGCTGCTGGCCTTGTCCAGTTCGTTGCTATGCGTCTTCGGAGCCATGCTCGGTTTGTCTATCTTCGGACTGGATATATCCATCACGGCAGTGCTCGGAGTGGTCAGTCTGATCGGTATCATCGTCCGTAACGCCATCATGATGTACGAGTACGCCGAGGACGCGCGCAAGTACAAACAGCTGACTTATCGGGAAGCGGCGTTCCAGGCAGGCTTGCGGCGTATGCGGCCCGTGTTCCTGACCAGTGCTACCACAGCGCTCGGTGTGCTACCGATGATCATTGCGCATACCAGTCTGTGGATGCCTATGGGAGTGGTCATCTGTTTCGGTACGATCTTTACGCTGCCGCTGACAGTGACGATTCTGCCGGTCGTGTATTGGAAAGTCTATCATAAGAAGGATGAAGTTGAAAAGTAGAAGATACATACTGTTGTTCGTGCTGGGCTTGTGGTTCGGCGGAGCGTGGGCGCAAGGCCTGACGCTTGACTCGTGCTTGTCGCTGGCACGGCAGAACAATCCGGAGTTGCGCAAAGCCGAACTGAGTGTGAAACGGGCGCAGGAAGTGAAGGCGCAGGCTTTCACCAAGTACTTCCCGCAGGTGCAGGGTACGGCTTTCGGCTACCACGCCTTGCATCCGATCATCGAAGTGGGTATCGACGACATCGGTAACGCTTCGGTGCGGGACCTGCTGACCACGCTCTACGGCAATTACGGTGCGGCGTTGGGCCTGGACAACACGCTCAACCTCTTCCAGCACGGCTACCTGGCAGGCGTGACCGCTATTCAGCCGGTGTTCATGGGAGGCAAGATAGTGGCAGGAAACAGGTTGGCGCAAGTAGGCGTCGAGGCTGCTCGGTTGCAGGCGGATATAGCCCAACGGGAGCAGCTGGAGCAGATTGAGCAGACTTATTGGCTCGTGTACGGATTGCAGGAGAAACAGGCGATCCTCGACGACGCACAAGCGTTGCTGGACACGCTCTATGAAGCGGTGCAGGCAGCCGTAGAGGCAGGTTTGGTGTTACCGTCGGATTGGACGCAAGTGGAGATGAAGCGGGACGAGCTGCAGCGGCGAGAGATACAACTGCAGAGCGGGCAGAGGTTGGCGAGACAGGCCTTGGCCTTGTCGATAGGCATCGATGACGACGGGTGGCAGTTGGCGGAGCAGGAGGTAGAGACGGAGAGCCTGTTACCCGAAGACACCACGGCACAAACGCCCGAGCAGCAGCTGCTGGCGCTGCAGATCAGGGCTGCGGAACTGGAGAAACGAATGGCCTTGGCGGATGCCTTGCCGCAGTTGGCGGTAGGCGCCAATTACTCGTACGGACGGTTGCAGACCAATGTGCTGCGGAACGATCTGGGCAGCAAGACCGGCAACGGAGCGCTGTTCGTCACGCTCAATGTGCCGCTCACCGGCTGGTGGGAGACGAGTCATAAGCTGCGCGAGAAGCAGTATGCCATCGAGCAGGCCAAGATAGATGCCGATTTTCTCGGTGCACAATTGGACTTGCGCACCAAGCAGGCGTATGACCAAATGGTAGAAGCGGCGGCGCTGGTTCAACTGCAGCAACGAGTGCTGACGCACACACAGGAGGCCTATGAACAGGCGTCGGTCAACTACGAGGCAGGTCTGGCTACCATCGCCGAACTGCTACAGGCACAGACCACTCTGACGCAGGCCAAAGCTGAACTGACGGACGCCAAGATAGCCTATCGGGTGCAAACGAAACGATATAAGGACCTCATTGAAAGGTGAAAGGCGAAAGGCGAAAGGTGAAGGTCGCGATTTTTGACAGGATGGAGGAGTGTACGGAGGCGGAGGTAGCACGTTTGTTACCGCTGGTCAGTGCACAACGGCGCGAACAGGCGTTGCAGTTCAAGCACACCTTCGGGCAGTTCTGCTGCCTCAAGAGCTGGCTGATGCTCCAGGAACTAATGGAAAATGGACAATGGCAAATGGCAAATTGGCTCTATAACGAGCACGGGAAGCCATATATCGAGAACGGACCGTTTTTCTCCATCAGTCATTGCAAAGAGAGTATAGCCGTAGCCGTGGACGAGCAACCTGTGGGCGTGGATATCGAGGGCGTACGGCACGCGGATGACGAACTCATCTGGCGAACGATGAATGAGGAGGAACAGGCGGAGATCTTTGCAGCGAAGGAAAGAGACCGGGCGTTCACACGCTTCTGGACGCAGAAAGAGGCCATCGTCAAGTGCCTGGGCACAGGTATCGAGTCGTTTGAACAGCTGCAGGGAATAAGGAGTCAGGAGTCAGGAATCAGGACTCAGACCTTTGAAAAAGAGAAATATATTTACAGCATAGCAACAAAAGAATAGATATTCATTATGAATGATTACATTGTATCGGCGCGTAAGTACCGGCCTCAGACCTTTGAGTCGGTAGTAGGCCAGCAGGCATTGACGCAGACGCTGCAGAATGCGATTCGTCAGGACCGTTTGGCGCATGCGTACCTGTTTTGCGGGCCTCGAGGGGTAGGTAAGACCACTTGTGCGCGGATTTTTGCGAAGACAATCAACTGTCTCAATCCGCAGAACGGGCACGACGCCTGCAACGAGTGCGAGTCGTGCAAGGCCTTTAACGAACAGCGCTCGTTCAACATTCACGAACTGGACGCGGCGTCGAATAACTCGGTAGAGGACATCCGTAACTTGATCGACCAGGTCCGTGTCCCGCCGCAGATAGGCAAGTATTCGGTGTATATCATCGATGAGGTTCATATGCTCTCTGCAGGTGCTTTCAATGCATTGTTGAAGACCTTAGAAGAACCGCCTTCATACGCCATCTTCATCCTGGCGACCACCGAGAAGCACAAAGTGCTTCCGACTATCCTGAGCCGTTGTCAGGTGTATGACTTCAACCGTATTACGGTGCCGGATACGATAGCTTATCTGCAGAAAGTGGCAGCTAATGAGGGCATCACGGTGAGTGAAGAAGCACTGAACGTGGTAGCACAGAAAGCCGACGGAGGTATGCGTGACGCCTTGTCGATCTTTGACCAATTGGTGGCCTTCTGCGGCAGCGAGATCACTTACGAACGGACGATAGAGGTACTGAATGTGCTCAATGCCGACTATTACTTCTCGCTGGTCGATAATGCATTGGCGCATAACGTGGCAGGGGCACTGATGCTCTTTAACGATGTGCTGAACCACGGTTTCGATGCCGGACATTTCGTCACGGGTTTTGCACAGCATTTGCGTGATGTGTTAGTGAGCAAGGACCCGATCACGTTGCCGCTCCTGGAGACGGGTGACAGTATTCGTGCACGGTACGCCGAGCAGGCCAAGCGTTGTCATCCGGTATGGCTCTTTATGGCGCTGGATATCCTCAATACCTGCGATATCAATTACCGTACAGCACGGAACAAACGTCTGACAGTCGAATTGGCGCTGGTCAAGTTGTGCCAATTGGGCGTTCAAGCAACGGTTCCACAAACGGCACAGCCTGCTGCCAAGCCTGCAGCACCAACGGCGGCACCGAAGCCTGAGGCTCCTAAGGCTGCTGAACCTGCGGCACCGCAAGCCGGGGCTCCGAAACCCGCGGCAAGTGCTCCCAAAATTCCCAAGTTGGGCTTGGGACTGGGACCGAAGAAAGAGTCGTACGGCAACGATCAGGCACCTGTCGCACAGGCTACGCAAGAGGAGACCAATCGCCCTTTTACGGCTGACCAACTCAGAGACGCGTGGGTTGGTCTGGCATCTACCCATAAAGAGGAATTGCGTCTGAAAGAGTTGATTGAGAACTATATCCCGCATCTGACGGATGAGAGCACGGCGGAGATCCAGATGCCCAACCCTTGGCAGATGGACGAGATGCGCAAGGCGATGCCCAAACTGATCGTGCAGTTACGCAAAACGCTGCACAACAGTCAGTTGACCATCCATGTGACGCAGGCGGAGTACAAGAGAGAACAAATGGCGTTCACCGCCGAAGAGAAATATGCCCTGATGGTGGAGCAGAACCCTGCTTTGGCACAACTGAAAGAACGGCTCGATCTTCAAATCGACTGAATACTGAAAACTGAAAATTGCAAAGCAATAATCGTGCCCTTGCGGCTAAGAATACTGAAAACTGAATACTGTGGCAGACCTGCTCAAATACTTGCCGACGACCCGCAAAGAGACAGAGTTACGCGGCTGGGATGAAGTGGATATCGTCTTCTTCACGGGCGACGCGTATATCGACCATCCTTCGTTCGGTGCAGCGGTGCTGGGCAGGGTACTGGAAGCGGCAGGTTTTCGGGTGGCTATCGTGCCACAACCGGACTGGCACGGGGACTATCGTGACTTCACCAAGTTCGGCAAGCCGCGTATCTATTTTGCGGTGTCGGCAGGCAGCATGGACTCCATGGTGAACCATTATACGGCAGCCAAGCGCAAGCGTTCGGATGATGCCTATACGCCTGAAGGCAGGGCAGGAGCGCGGCCCGACTACTGTACGATCACCTATTGCCGCATTTTGAAGCAGCTTTATCCCGATGTGCCCATTGTCATCGGCGGTATAGAGGCTTCGATGCGGCGGCTGACGCACTATGACTACTGGCAGGACCGGCTGATGCCCTCTATCTTAGTCGATTCGGGTGCGGACCTGTTGGTCTATGGTATGGGAGAGCAGGCAATGACAGAGATCGCCAAGGCGATAAGGGACAATGGCAAATGGCCAATGGCAAATGACAAATGTCATTCCATTCCCCAAACGGCGTACCTGACGAGTGACGAAGCTTCGATACCTGCGGATGCTATCCGTTTAGCGAGTCACGAAGAGGCGGTGAAGGACAAACGCAAGCACGCGGAGAACTTCCGGCTGATGGAGGTGGAGTCGAACAAGATTCATCCCAAGACGCTGGTGCAACGCGTGGGCAGGCAGTTTGTGGTGGTAAATCCGACTTACGAGCCGATCACGACCGAGCAGCTGGACGCCATCTACGACTTGCCGTACCAATACGCGCCGCACCCCAAATACAAGGACAAACGGATCCCGGCGTACGACATGATCAAATGGTCGGTGTGTATGCACCGCGGCTGCTTCGGAGGCTGTTCGTTCTGCACCATATCGGCGCATCAGGGCAAGCAGATAGTGAGTCGCAGCAAGGCATCTATCCTGCGTCAGATAGAGCGTCTGAGCCAACTGCCTGACTGGCACGGCGTGATAAGCGACTTGGGTGGTCCTTCGGCCAATATGTACGGCATGCAGGGCAAAGATAAGTCGCTCTGCGAGCAGTGTGCACGGCCCAGTTGCCTGCAACCGGCCATCTGCAAGAACCTCATTCAGGACTTCGGGCCGTTGTTGGATATCTACCGCACCGTGGACCAATTGCCGTATGTCAAGCACGCCTTCGTGGGGTCGGGCATCCGTTACGACCTGATGAGCGAAGCCTATGCCCGTCAGCTGATCACGCGCCATGTATCGGGACGCCTGAAAGTGGCGCCGGAGCATTGTTCGGATGCCGTGCTCAAAGTGATGCGCAAGCCGCAGTGGAGCCATTACCTGCGTTTCCGCGAACTGTTCCTGCGTATCAACAAAGAGGCGGGACTGAACCAGCAGCTCATCCCGTACTTCATCTCGTCCCATCCGGCGTGTACCAACAAGGACATGAAGCAGCTGGCGGACGAGACGAAGAAGATGCACTATCGTCCCGAGCAGGTGCAGGACTTCACGCCGACGCCGATGACTCTCTCGACTACGATGTTCTACACCGGCATCAACCCGTACACGCGCGAACCTATTTATTGTGCGCGCACACCCGAAGAGAAAAAACAACAAAACAAATACTTTTTTTGGTATAAATGAAATCAACACGCAAACGACATTACTTGGTTAATCCCGACACGCTTCAGCTGGAGCGCATTGAGCACGGTTTCATGTACTGGCTGCGCCGTTCGGGTGTCTATATCATCGGAGGCATCAGTTTGGGTGTCATCCTTTTCTATGCGTTGCTCTATTTCTTCCCCTCTCCGCGCGAGGCCTCGTTGATACAATACAACCGCAACTTGCAGGCACAAATGGCGGTGCTGGACCGGCAGGTGGACCAGATGCAGATTGTGCTGTCCGACCTCTCGCAGCGTGACGATAACCTCTATCGTGCCATGTTAGGTGCCGAACCCATTCCGCTAAGTGTGCGCATGGGTGCCACGCAGCAGATCTCGTACTACGACTCGTTGGCGCGTATGACCAACACGCAGCTGGCAGCGGATATGCAGCGCAAGGTGGACATCCTCGAGAAAGAGCTGTATGTCCAGGCGCGGTCGTACGATGAGATATTGGAGATGGCCAAGAACCAGGAGGTGCGTATGGAGAATATACCGGCTATCCAGCCTGTGCTCAACAAGGACCTCAAGCATATGGCTTCGGGCTACGGATGGCGTATTGATCCGGTCTATCAGATTAGGCGCTTCCACGAAGGAATGGACTTCTCGGCGCCGGTAGGTACGGATATTTTTGCTACAGGAAACGGTACTGTCACTTATTCAGGCTGGCGTCAGGGCTACGGCGAGACCATCGTGATCGACCACGGATTCAATTATGAGACGCTCTATGCCCACTGCTCGAAACGGCTCGTCAGGGTAGGGCAGAAAGTGAAGAGAGGCGATGTGATAGCGCTGGTGGGTAATACCGGTAAATCGACCGGTCCCCATGTGCACTATGAGGTTCATTACGGCGGCAGGCCCATCGACCCGCGCAATTTCTATTTCTATGACCTCAGTCCCGAGGACTACGACCGCATGGTGCAGCTGTCGTCCAATATGGGCAAGATGATGGACTGAATCATTTACGATTTGGTCATTTACGATGTACCATTTATCCCAAGCGGGATATATGCTCTAATTCTTTTTCGGCAAGGATTTGTATGTGTCGTCCGTTGATGGCTATGAGTCCTTCCTGTGCGAACTGACTGAGCGTACGGATCGCGTTGCTCGTGGTCATATTGCTCATATTGGCCAGATCCTCACGGGGCAGTAGCATGGCTATCGTACGGCCATCCTCTTCGTAACCGTAGTTCTTGAGCAGTAGCAAGAGGCTCTCTGCCAAACGGCCGCGGATATGTTTCTGCGTGAGGTTAACGGTCTGAATCTCCGAGATAGCCAGGTCCTTGGCCATCATCAGCATCACATCGTAGCACAGTTTGCCGTTGGAGCGGACGAGTTGGTTGAAGTGTTCGCGTTCCAAACGAAAGACGACGCTCTCTTCAAAGGCGCTGGCGCTGGAGTTGTACGGTTCGTTGGCGATGCAGGCACGGTAGCCGAATATGTCGTAGGGCTTGAGCAAACGGATGATCTGCTGCCGTTGGCCGATACCTTCCTTGTAGATACGCACTTTGCCGTGGAGCAGCATCCACATGTACTGCGAGTCGTCGCCGTCATGATGGATGATCTCGTTCTTGGCGTAACGCACCAGTTCCACATGTTGCTCCACATACTGCCGTTCCCCTACGGTCAGCGAACTCCATAAGGCATTCAGTTCCCACATCGGAGCTATGCCTTCTTTCCTTTCCATTTTCATACCTTATATAGGCTAATACCTTTTCATCCTTTCATCCTCTCATCCTCTCATCCTCTCATCCTCTCACCCTTCTCGGATTTCGCCGGATCTGTAGGCCTCGAGCAGTTGTTCGAGCGAGTCGATCTGTTCGAGCAGTTCTTTACCCTTGTCGGTGTTGCGGATCCGCATACGCTGACCGGAAAAGTCCTGCAACAGGGTCCTGTTGTGTATATCCGAGCCGGAGAGCACAGCCTGTTCACGGCTCTCGAACGACTCGTGCTCGACGAGTTGGATGCCGTGACTATTGTAGATAAGCGTGTATCCGGCTATGCCTGTCTTCTCCTGGTAGGGCTTGCTGAAACCGCCGTCGATGACGAAGCGTTTGCCGTTGGCGCGGATGGGTGTCTCGCCTTTGATCGTCCGTACCGGCACATGCCCGTTGATGATGCGTCCTGTCTCGGGATCCAGACCGAACTCCGTAAGTATCTGCCGGCATATCTGCTCATCGTCCGCGAGGGAGAAATATGCGCCCTTCACCTCGTCGTGCGGATGTCTTGACTCTTGACTTTTACCGGAGTGCTCGGAAGCACATCCTGATTCAATGAAATACCGCTCGAAAGTCGTCATCTTATCTTTGTTGTAAAGAGGCGAGTTGGCGCCTTCCCATAGATAGAGCATGTAGTCCAGCGCATCCTCTTTCTCCTTGCCCGAGCCGTAGTAGGCCTGCCGTATGATGGCGTCGGTGCGATCCATCAGAGCCTTGCCGCTGACGCGTTGGCCGCAGACATCTGCCTCAGTGAACGATCCGTCGGCATTGAGCGGGATAGCGGCATGGTAGAGCAGGAAACCGTTGCGGACAAGGTAGAGCGAACCGTGCTCGTAGAGCATACGCAGGTGTCGCTGCATCTTCTCGGACTTACGGAACGAACGGGCCAGCTGGCTCATCAAGTCTGCCTCTTCCTGACTCAACGCATACGGATCCTCAGGGTTAATCGTCGGCAGATTAGTGTCCAACAAAGGCCAGCCGTCCATTGTCCATTGTCCATTTTTAATTTTCAATTTATGCAATATCGCTCTGTCGTCCATGTGCCACTCAGGGTGACGAAGGACCGTCTGGCCTTCTAACTTGAACTGAATGATGGAGATCGCCTTGTGCATCTTTGCCATCAGTTGTGCCGAACGGGTGAGCCGCGGGTTGTTCTCAAAGTCCTTGGTCTGCCATATGGTACACGGGTCATCGCCGTACAAGGTCATCGCAAAATTGGCGAGCGGCAGCAGGTTGATGCCGTAGCCCTCTTCGAGCGTCTCTATGTTCGCGTACCGTATGCTGACACGCAGTACCGTGGCTAACAGTGCCAGGTTGCCGTTCATGGCGCCCATCCATTCGATGTCGTGATTGCCCCATTGGATATCGTAGTCTCGCACTGTGGAGAGCACGTCGAGTATCTTGCTCGCACCCGGACCGCGGTCAAAGATGTCGCCTACTATATGCAGCGTGTCGATGGTGAGCGAATGAATGAGATAACTGATGACGATGAGCAGCTGTTCGGCGCAGCCTGTCTCGATGATGGCATCGATGATGGCGTTGTAGTAGGTCTGCCGGTCGTGCTGTTCCAGGTTGGTCTCGTGGAGCAATTCTTTGATGATATACGCGTAGTCAGGCGGCAGCAGTTTGTGCACTTTCGACCGGCTATATTTGATGGTCACGGCGCGGGCTATGTCCACCACCTGGTGCAGCCGTTTGCGGTACCACGCCTCCATGTCCGGCTGCACGGTACGTTCGTACTCGATGCGCTCGTCGGGATAATAGATGAGCGCGCACAACGCCCGTTTCTCGTCCTCTGTGAGCGTGTCGCCATACACTTCATCCACTTTCTTGCGCACTACGCCGGACGCATTCTTGATCATATGGATGAACGCCAACGAGTTGCCGTGCAGGTCACTCACGAAATGCTCGGTACCTTTGGGCAACGAGAGGATGGCGCGGAGGTTGATGATCTCCGTTATCACCGCTTGCGAGTTCGGAAACTTCTCGCTTAGTAATTGTAGATAGCGCTTATCAATCATTCACCTTTCGATTTAAACTATAGGCGCTTGCGCCGTCCTGTAGCGAAGCGTCCTTTCACCTTTCACCTTTCAACTTTCACTCTTTCACTCTTTCTCACCATTTCGCTCCTGCTCCTCCTCCGGAGGTGGAGCCTCCGCCCCATGAGCCACGGCTGGAGGACGAACTTCTGTAACTGCGGCTTGACGACGAGGACGACGATGATGAAGACGAACGGGTCAGTTTAGCTGTTTCCCACTTCGCTGTCCAGTTATGGTTGCAGGCCGCGCAGAAGCACTCGTTGTAGCCGTTCCCGCCGTGGTCGTAGTTGGCATTGACGAGCGTCACTTTCTTGAGCACTTTGCTTTTCTTGCGCTTCTTGCATATCGGACATTTGGGGTGCTCGTCCAGCCAGAGGATGGACTTCACCCAACCGATGATCGCCGCTACGATGACGGCTATCCAAATCAAGATGGGCCAGTCGTCGTTCTCGTCATTGTCGTTGCTGCTCGCTTCCGCGTACTTGCCGCGGTAAGTGGTCGAACGCATGGCTAACAGCTCTTCCGGTGTCTCGCCTTTGCTGCATATATCGTAGATGCGGAGTGCACCGAGGCATAGGCCGCCGCCGTAGTCGCCGGCACGGAAGGCCGGTATCATGTCGTCGTGGATGATGTCCGAACAGCGTCCGTCAGTCAGCACACCTTCGATGCCGGTGCCGGTCATGATACGTATGTCGTGGGATTCATAGACGAACAGCATCAGCACGCCCGTGTTCTGGTTCACGCGCCCGATGCCCCAGCGCTGGAACAGCTCGTATGCAAACTCAAACGCATCCATGTCGCCTATCGACCACAGCGCTGCCACGCATAGCTCCACATGGGTCTGCTGGTCCAACTGATAAGCGCAGTTGTTGAGCCACACCACATCCGAGTCCGCTAACAATGCGTCCGGATTGGATACGTAGCAGTGCTGTCCGTTCACTTTGGGATCAGGCACCGACGCCGGTGTATAAACCGTTCCCGCCTGTGTCCACAGCGTGATAGCCAATAGCCCTACCACTGCCAGACATCTGAAAATCCTTGTCCTCATTTGTGTCCTTTTCATAGCAAATTTCATAGTAAGTTTCGTAGTAAATCCATTTTGCGCTGCAAAATTACAAAATTTTTTGCATATATGCAAATATTTCCGATAATTTCTGAAAAATTCTGGTGATTTTCCGATAAAATCCAATAATATTTTACACTTTTTCCGCTAAAAACACATTCGAAAACAGTATATATACTATGTATATATACTATATAAGCGCAATTGTTTCAATTTAGTGCGTGATAAGTGCGTCGTAAGTGCGCAGTAAGTACGAGATAATAGAGGTCGACAGGTAGGCGATGACTACGCGATGTGGAGATGGGAATTGTGCGACTTTTTGCTTTAAACTTTCTATTTTATTCCAAAAAAATCATTTTTTATTTGCATATGTCAAAAAAAAGCAGTAACTTTGCAGCCGAAATGTGTGCGTGTGTGCATACGGTGCGCGTGGAACACGCGTATAAATAAGGTAAAACGAGGAAAATTAAATGACAAACAGCATATGAGTACAGGTGGAAAAGTAGCAACATGGATATCGGTGATAGTCGTGTTGGCATTGGCAGCGTTTATCTTCATCAAGTTCTGCTTCGTCTATAGCGAGGGTGTGAACGAGGGAGATATCAACTATTTCCAGAAAGAAGGATTCATCTTCAAGACCTACGAGGGCAAGATGATCCAGACCGGACTGAAAAACACCAAAGTGCAAGGCTCGATCCAGTCGAACGAGTTCAAGTTCTCGGTAGTAAGCGAGAGCGTGGCCAAGCAGATCAACGAAGGCACGAGTGCCGGCGTGAAGCTGCACTGGAAGCGCTATCTCGGTACATTGCCCTGGCGCGGGAACAGCCAGTTCATCGTGGACAGCGTCTATAGCGCGAGCGGAGAGTCACATATTGTGACGCCCGTGCCAATAGTGGAACAATAGTCAATGTACCATTTGTTCACGTACCATGTACCATTTATGTATCATTTGGCTATTTAGCCATTTTGACTAAATGACTCAATGAAAAAATAAATGGTAAATCGTAAATGACTAAATCGTAAATGGTTTTATGATGACCGAAGAGAAATATAATTTTGTCAAGTATTTTGAGCGTTCGTTCAAGGAGCATTGGGAGTTGCCGGCGGTGACCGACTATGGCACGAATGTGACACTCACATACGGACAACTGGCTATCAACATCGAGAAGCTGCATATCCTGTTCAAAGAGAGCGGCATCAAGAAGAATGACAAGATAGCCGTGATGGGCAAGAACAACAGCAACTGGGTGGCCGTCTATCTGGCGACAGTGACCTACGGCGCGATCATTGTGCCCATCCTGCAGGATTTTCGTGCGAACGACGCGATCCATATCATCAACCACTCCGGCGCCAAGCTGCTCTTCATCAGCGATATCAACTGGGAAGGCATCGACCTGGACCAGATACCGCATGTGCTGATGTCCGTCAGCCTGAACGACTGGCACGCCATCTCGATGGCCCTGGATCCGGAGAAATTCAACTACGAGGCGATAGCGCAGCTGTTCAAGCAGAAGCACCCTGAGGGCTACTGGGCGAAGGATGTGCATTTCGACGAGCGCTCGAACGAAGAGATAGGCTCGATCAACTACACGAGCGGCACGACCGGTTTCAGCAAAGGCGTGCTGATGCCGTTGAACGGTCTGGCAGGCAACATACGCTATGCGTTTGAGGTAGGACTCGTCTATCCGGGCTGCCGCCATGTGACCTTCCTGCCGCTGGCACACGCTTACGGCTGTGCGTTCGACTTCCTGGCTTGCCTGGCCGCAGGCGGACATACGCACCTGATAGGCCGTACGCCGTCGCCGAAGATACTGCTCCAGGCCTTCTCGGAGATCAAGCCGACGACGATACTCTCGGTGCCTTTGATCCTCGAGAAGATATACAAGAAGATGATCGTACCGCAGATCCAGAAACCGCCTGTGAGCTGGGTGCTCAAAGTGCCGTTCCTGGACGAGGTGATATGTACGAAGATACGCGAACAGTTGATACAGGCTTTCGGCGGCGAGTTCCGGCAGATGATCATCGGCGGTGCGCCGTTGAACCCCGAAGTGGAGGCATTCCTCTATCGTATCAAGTTCCCGATGTCGGTTGGTTACGGCATGACCGAGTGTGCGCCGCTGATATGCTTCACGCCGTACGACGAGGGCAGTAAGCTCTATTCGTGCGGTAAGCCGCTGAAGGGCATCATGGAGGTGCGTATCGACGACCCGAACGAAGAGGGTATAGGCGAAGTGGTGGTGCGCGGCGAGAACACGATGAGCGGCTATTACAAGAAACCCGACCTGACCAAGGAGTCGTTCACCGAAGACGGCTGGCTCCGAACGGGCGATCTCGGGCTGCTGGACCAAGACGGATTCCTCTATATCAAAGGCCGCTGCAAGACCATGCTCTTGGGTCCGAGCGGGCAGAACATATACCCTGAAGAGATAGAGGCCAGGATCAACAATATGCCGTTCGTACTCGAGTCGCTCGTGCTGCAACATGAGGACAACAGGCTGGTGGCGCTCATCTGTCCGGACTACAACGAAGTGGACGCCAGCGGACTGACCCGCGAACAGCTGACCGAATACATGGAGGAGGCACGCAAGCAGGTGAACTCCGAGCTGGCGTCGTACGAACAGATAGCCATCGTCAAGCTCTACCCGCATGAGTTTGAGAAGACACCGAAGAAGTCGATCAAGCGGTTCCTGTATACGAATATGGTATGAACCTCTGTATTGACCAGGGAAATAGCCGGACGAAAGTGGCGTTGATGACGGACGAGGGTAAGATCATCAAGGATTTTATCTACAAGCAGTTCTCGTCGGCAGATGTGGAGCGTCTGTTCGAACTGTACGACATCAGCGATTCGATCATCAGTTCGGTGGTGAACATCGAGGCGGCCGTGGTCAATGCGCTTCATCGGCACTCGCAGCATTTCGTGCTGTTTGACCATAACACACCGGTGCCGATCATCAACCGCTACGAGACACCGCAGACGCTGGGTCAGGACCGGCTGGCGGCGGCAGTAGGAGCCAAGAGCCTCTGTCCGAACGAGAACCTGCTCATCATCGATGTCGGTTCGGCCATCACCTACGACTTCGTGACGGAGCAAGGCGAGTACTTGGGCGGCAACATAGCTCCGGGCATGAAGATGCGGTTCACCATGCTGCACCGGATGACGAAGAAACTGCCGCAGGTGGATGCGGACGAGAACGAACTGATACCGTTGTTCGGCAAGAACACCCGCGACGCGATAGCGGCAGGCGTGGTAAGAGGCGTGGCATACGAAGTGAAAGGATACATGCGGACACTGCAGGAGAAGACACCGCATTTCCGGACATTCCTCACCGGCGGACACGCACCGTATGTGCTCAAGAATGTGCGCAGTTCCCGCAACGAACAACGCGAGATGCGGTATGAGAAGAACCTTGTCCTGATCGGACTGAATGAGATACTTGTTTTCAACAAATTGAAAATTGAAAAATGAA
>JAFSKL010000021.1 GCA_017448985.1 Paludibacteraceae bacterium | reverse complement strand
GGATGAATTCCTAATTCTCGTCCTACGCTATCAGGAGGAAAACCTTTAAGACATTTTTTAACAGCTTGTAACCTTTTTTCATAAGAATGTTTCATAATAAAACCCCAAAAGTTTTTTGTTCAACTTTTGGGGTTCATTACACGCAAGGACTCTTTTTTTCGTAACTATTTGTTGTACTTCGACCTTCTCCCCCATCAAGATGGGGACCCCTTCGAAAGTACGGTCGCATTGTGCGGGATATATACAAAGGCGGGCATTTTTTGGCAAGCCTAAAGGCTAACCTATATAGTCCTTTCAGATACCATATATAGTCCGTTCAGATACCATCTTATGCAAGCATAGATGCTATATAGCGTGCCAAATAGATAAAATTTCATTTTATTTGGCAAAAAAATGCCCGAATGCTTGCATATATGCAAAAATTGTAGTACTTTTGTGCCCAAATTGCGTAAATGTGCACGTATGCGCACTGACGTGCGCGTTAAAAATGAAATAAAAAGGACAAGAGACGAGCAATCCGCCAAACTTGGCGGATACAAAATAAGGAAATGGCAAAATCGGAATTTATTATTGAAGTGAATCATGTCTCGAAGCAGTTCGAGGACGGTAAGTTTGCATTGGACGATGTGAGTCTTCAGGTGAAGAAGGGCGAATTTGTGACCATTTTGGGTCCTTCGGGCTGCGGTAAGACGACATTGCTGCGTTGCATAGCAGGGTTTCAGGTGGCGAGTTCAGGCGACATCCTGCTCAAAGGCGAGGACGTGACGAAGACTCCTCCCTACCAGCGTCCCGTGAACACGGTGTTTCAGAAATATGCGCTGTTCCCCCATTTGAATGTCTTCAACAACGTGGCCTTCGGTTTGAAGCTGAAGAAAGAGGCCCCGGAGGTGATCAAGAAGAAAGTGCGTCAGGCGTTGAAGATGGCGAACCTGACGGGCTACGAGGAGCGCAAGGTGGACACCCTGAGCGGCGGGCAGCAGCAACGCGTGGCGATAGCGCGTGCGATAGTGAACAAGCCGGAAGTGCTGCTGTTGGACGAGCCGCTAAGTGCGCTGGACCTGAAGATGCGGCACGACATGCAGATCGAGTTGAAGGAGCTGCACGAGAAACTCGGTATCACCTTCATCTATGTGACGCACGACCAGGAAGAGGCGCTGACGCTGAGCGACCGCGTAGTGGTGATGAACGAGGGAAAGATTCAACAGATAGGCACGCCGACAGACATATACAACGAGCCGCAGAACTGCTTTGTGGCAGATTTTATCGGCGAGAGCAACATCTTGAGCGGAACGATGATCCGTGACTACCGCGTGGAGTTCTGCGGACAGGAGTTCGACTGTATCGACGCCGGTTTCGGCGAGGACAACCCCGTGGATGTGGTGATAAGGCCGGAGGATATCTATATTTGGAGAACCTCTCCCCAACCCTCTCCTCAAGAGAGGGGGAATGGCCTTTCCGAGCAAGAAGATGTGGATCCGGAGGATCGAATACCCAAGGGTAAGTTCACGAAGTGGTACGGGGAGGTACAGAGTTGTATCTTCAAGGGTGTGCACTACGAGATGCGCGTGCTGACGCCGGACAAGTACGAGTTCCTGATTCAGGACTACCACGAGTTCCTGCCCGGAACGGAAGTGGGTATGTTAGTCCGACCCGAAGATATACAGATCATGAAAAAAGAGCACTATATCTGGAATTATTTCGAGGGCGAGGTGCTCAAAAACGGCAAGGTGTGGTTCCTGGATGCCGAATGGGAAGTGGATGAGAAGCAGTTGGAGGGCCTGGAGGCCGGCGAGAAAGTGCAAGTGCGCGTCAAGTTCCGCGACATCGACCTGCAGGACTACGAAGAGGAAGGCAAGTTGTCCGGCGAGGTACATTTCATCCTGTTCAAGGGCAACCACTACCACCTGACGATCCGTACGGACGAGGGGCACGACCTGTATGTGAACACGAATGATGTGTGGGACGACGGCGACCGCGTCGGAATTGTTATCAATCCGAAACATATTCGGATTGACAAATTGAAAATGGAAAATTGAAAATGGAAAATTGAAAAGTGAGTAGACTCGTACAGATATTTTCTTCGCGGAGGACATGGGCGTGGCCGTATATAGCGTTCATGGCGATGTTCGTGGTGTTGCCGCTCATCCTGGTGGGCGTGTATGCGTTCACGGACATAGAGGGCCATTTCACCTTACGCAATTTTGCGAAGTTCTTCACGCACAGCGAGGCGATTCAGACCTTCATCTATTCACTCGTGATAGCGCTCTTCAACACGACGATCTGTCTGCTGATCGGCTATCCGGCGGCGTACATCATGGCGCAGGAAGATTTCCGCACGCCCAAAGTGATGGCTATGCTGTTCATCCTGCCGATGTGGATCAACTTCCTGCTGCGTACGGTGGCGACGGTCGAGCTGTTCAACATGTGCGGTTTGCCGTTGGGCGAAGGAGCGCTGCTGTTCGGTCTGTGCTACGACTTCCTGCCGTTCATGATCTACCCGATATACAACACCCTGCAGAAGATGGATAACTCGCTCGTGGAGGCGGCGCAGGACCTCGGCGCGAACAAATGGACCTGCTTCTGGAAAGTGATCGTGCCGCTCAGTCTGCCCGGTGTCTATAGCGGCATCGTGATGGTGTTTATGCCGACGGTGAGTACGTTTGCCGTGGCGGAACTGTTGACGCACAACAACATCAAACTGTTCGGTAGCCTGATTCAGGACTATATAACGACGACCGACCTGCTCAACTACGGCGCGACGCTGAGTCTCGTGCTGCTGGTGATCATCGGTCTGACCTCGTTCCTCGGGGACAGTGACTCCGCCGGCGGAGAGAAAGGAGGGCTGGTATGAGAAGGCTATTGGTCATTGGTCATTTGTCATTGGTCATTTGCCTCAGCGCTTTCGCCCAGTCGAACTTGACTTACGAGCTGAAGGTGGGGACGACGGGAGAGGTGAAGCTGCTGGAAGAGTTCCCGGAGAGCTATGCGGGGGAGAAGGTGAATATAACGGTTACGGGTTACGGGTTACAGGTTACGGGTTACGGGTTACAGGTTACGGGTTACGGGTTACGGGACATAGAGGCATTGGACTTCGTGTTTGCAAGCGAGGATCAGCCAAGATTGGCTGATAGATTTGACAGCATCTACAGCTACACGGATGAGGCGGAGGTGGCGTGGACCGTTTGGCGGAGCAACAAGGAGATCAAGAACCGCGGGCAACGGGTGTTGGTGGCGAACGCATACAAGACCTTTGAGGAGTATGTGGTGTCGCATACGGCAGCCAAGAAACGGGGTAGCGGCTGGATATGGTGGCTGTTTGCAGGTCTGCTGTTGGCAGGCACGGCTGCGTACGGCGGTTACATCATCTACAGCCGTCGCAAGGAGAAGCTGCTGACGCCCGTAGAACAGGAGATACTGCGCCGCAAACGGATGGGCAACCGCCGTCACTACGGTTCGCAGCTGTACCTATGGCTGCTGCTGCTTGTTCTATATGCGCCGATAGCGCTGATAGCCGTGTTCTCGTTCACCAAGAGCAAGATACTCGGTAACTGGACAGGCTTCTCGATGGACCTGTATGTGAACCTGTTCACGGGCAAAGCGGATGCGGGTCTGAACAGCGCTATCTGGTACACGGTGGTGATCGCGCTGATAGCCGCAGTGGTGTCCACTATCCTCGGTACCTTGGCCGCTATCGGCATCTACAACATGCGTGCCCGGAGCCGCAAGATGGTCAGCCTGCTCAACTCGGTACCGATGATCAATCCCGATATCATCACGGGTATATCGCTGTTCCTGCTGTTCGTGGCCTTGGGCATGAGTCAGGGCCTGGCGACGGTGTGCATCGCGCATGTAGTGTTCTGTACGCCGTATGTGGTACTGAGTGTGCTGCCTCGTCTGAGCCGTATGAACCCGAACACCTACGAAGCGGCGCTGGACTTGGGCGCTACGCCTGCGCAGGCCTTGCGTATGGTCATGCTGCCGGAGTTATGGCCGGGTATGCTGTCGGGATTCATCCTGGCGCTGACGCTGAGTGTGGACGACTTCGGCGTGACATTCTTCACCAAAGGCAGCGGCGGACTGGAGACGCTGAGCACATTCATCTATTCGGATGCCCGCAAAGGCGGTTTGACTCCGGAACTGCGTCCGCTGTTCACCCTCATCCTGCTGGTGATGTTAGTGGCTTTGATAGTTATCAATGTTCGCAATAATAAACATCAAAAAGATTAAAATTATGAAAAAGATTCTTCTCTCCGTGCTGGCTATTGCAGCCATTGTGTTCAGTTCGTGTAACCGCGTAGACCGCGCACATCAGCTGAAAGTGCTTAACTGGGCCGACTATATTGACGAGGATGTCAAGGCCAATTTTGAGCAGTGGTATTTCGACCAAACGGGCGAAAAAGTACAGTTGGTTTACGAGACCTTCGACATCAACGAGACCGCTTTGACGAAGATCGAAGTGGGTCACGAGGACTACGATGTGTTCTGCCCGTCGGAGTACATCATCGAGCGGATGCTGAAAAAAGACTTGATTCTGCCGATTCAGAAGGACCTGATTCCCGATTCGATCTGGTATTTCGACAACATCTCGCCGTTTGTGCTCAACAAGTTCCAGCAGATGGCACCGAACGCCGACTTGCAAGTGAGCGACTACACGGTGGGATACATGTGGGGCACCACGGGTTTCATCTTCAACCCGCAGTTCGTTAACCGTGAGGACCTGGTTAGTTGGGGCGCTATCCTCAATCCTAAGTTCGAAAACCGCATCCTGATGAAAGATGCGTTCCGCGATGTCTATTCGGTACTCGTGCTCTATGCTTATGCCGACGATATCGAGAAAGGTCTGGTGAACCGCGACGAGCTGGTGCGCAACATCAGCCGTGCCCGTGTGGCCAAGGTGAAGGATATCCTGTTAGAGGCCAAGAAGCAGATCTGCGGATGGGAAGTGGATTTCGGCAAGGAGGAGATGACCAAAGGCAAAGCATGGCTTAACCTGAGCTGGTCCGGCGATGCGCAGTTCGCTATCGAAGAGGCAGCCGAGATGGGCGTGATGCTCGATTATATCGTGCCGCAGGAGGGCTCGAATGTATGGTTCGACGGTTGGGTGATCCCCAAGTATGCCAAGAACGTGAAGGCTGCTACCTATTTCATCGACTATATGTGCCGTGCAGACAATGCGCTGGCTAACATGGACGAGATAGGCTATGTATCCTGCGCCGGCGGTGAGAAAGCAGCCGAGGTGATTCTGGAGGCTCAGAACGACGCGGAAGAGTGGCCGGAGACCGTGGACGCCAGTTATTTCTTCGGCGAGGACCCGATAGAAGTGGACGGCGAGTGGCTCGACCCGCACAAACTGCACCTCAACCCCGTTTACTATGCCGACAAAAGCATCATCGACCGTTGTGCCCTCATGCACGATGCCGGCGAGAGCCAGGAGATGCTGCTCGAGATGTGGAATGAAATTAAGTTAGCGCGCTAACTTTTAATTAAAAATTAAGAATTAAAAATTAAAAATTTAATGAGAAGACTTCTCATCATATTAGGTCTGATTTTACTCTCACCTCTCACCGCTCACCGCTCACCTTTATATGCCCAGACGACGGAGATGGAGCAGCGCTACAATGAGCTGTCCGCGCGTTTCGACGGGCGTGACAAGCTGTTGCAGCGGGACCTCAAGACCTATCTCGAGGCCTTCCCCTACACCACTTTTGCCGATGAGGTCAAGTTTATGCAAGGTGTGCTGCAGGTGGAGAAAGGCCATTACAAACAGGGTCTCAAGATCCTCGAACCGATAGAAGTACAGGCGCTGACCAAGCAGCACCAGACCGACTATTCATTCTACCGCGGATACGCCTACCTAATGATGCAGGAGTACCAACGGGCATCTATCTATTTCGGGCAACTGAGTAAGGGTGACAGCCGTTATGCGACTCGCGCGACCTATTACTACGCCTACTGCATGTACAAGCAGGAGAAGTACGACAAGGCCTTGCCTGCTTTTCTCCGACTCGAGAACGAGCCTGCCTACTCGAAGACCGTGCCCTATTATCTGGTACAGCTGTACTACGCGCAGGGCAATTACGAGGAAGTGGAGACGCGTGCGAACACCCTGCTTAGGGAGCATCCGGACAGTCCCAATAACGGCGAGCTGCACCGTGTGTTGGGCGAGATGTACTACATGAAAGAGGACTATGCGCAGGCCGTGGAGCACTTGCAGCGCTATCAGACTTCCGCCAATGAGCAGAAGTTAGAGCCGGTGCGCAACGACATGTACATGCTCGGTTCGGCGCAGTACCGATTGGGTGACTACGAAGAGGCCATCAAGTCGTTCAAACAGGTGAAGCAGGAGAAAGATACACTGTCCGAGGCCACCTGTCTGACGATGGGTCACGCCTATGTCAAGCTCAAACAACCTGAACAGGCCATGCTGTCCTACCAGGCTGCTGCCGGATACGGTCTGACGCCCGAAGTGACCGAAGAAGCCAGCTATAACTACACGCTCTGTACCTATCAGAGTTCCAGTGCGTTAGGCGAGTCGGTGCGGGCGTTCAATGACTTCCTGCACCGTTTTCCGGACTCCAAATACGAGGCCAACATATACCGTTTGCTGAGCGATGCGCTGATGCAGAGCAAGAACTACGCCGCAGCCATCAACACGCTCGATTCGATACCCAATCCCTCGCCCAAGATGCGTGAGACCAAGCAGTACCTGCGTTATCAATTGAGCGCAGACCATTTCCTGCAAGGCAAGATGCAGCAATCGGCCGATTGGGCGAGCGAGGTGATCAGTCACGCGAGCGAGTCGGACAAATATACGACGGAGGCTTACTATGTGCGTGCGGAGGCCAACTACCGCTTGCGCAACTACACGGCCTGCGAGCAGGACCTGAACAAGTTCTTCGCGCGCAGGGACGTGAAGCAGTCGTCCAACTATGTGATCGCGCGGTACCTGCAGGGCTACTGCTTCTTCTCGCAGAAAGAGTACGACAAGGCCCGCAATGCGTTCTCGACCTATATCGATGCGGCGTTGGCCACCGAACCGACCTACGCGGATGCGCTGAACCGAATCGGAGACTGCTATTTCAACAACCGTCAGTTCCAGCAGGCCATCACCTATTATTCGCAGGTGAGCAATCTGCAGGCTTCGGGTGCCGACTATGCCCTGTTCCAGCGTGGCTATGCCTTGGGACTGCAGCATAAGTACGCGGAGAAAATCAATGTACTACGCGAACTGGTGAAGCGTTATCCCAAGTCCGACTATGCCGACGACGGCGTGTATGAGATAGCCCGTGCGCAATTGCAGCAGGACGATGAGCGGGGTGCGATAGTGACTTACGAGCAGCTGCTCAACAACTATCCGCACTCGAACCTGGCCCGCAAGGCTTCGCTGGAGCGCGCGATGCTGTACCGCAACCTCGGGCAGAACGACCAAGCTATAGCTGCATACAAAAAGACCATTGAGAAGTATCCGGCTACCGAAGAGGCTTATACGGCCTTGGAAGCACTGCAGGCGCTGTATGTGGAGCAAGGTAATGTGGACGAGTATCTCGCTTACACCAAGAACCTCGCGAAGATGAACATGACCGTGTCCACGGCGGAGGATTCGCTCTTGTACGCCGCAGCCGAGATGCAGTATATGCAGGCATCGTACCAGAAAGCGACCGTCTCGCTGAACAATTATATCGCGCAGTACTGTGCCGGCGGACGCTATTGCACCACGGCGCGTTATTACCTGGCGGATTCGTATTACCGTTTGGGCAAGACGACCGAGGCGCTGGGTCAGTATGTGGTGCTGGCGGAGATGGCGGCTAACCCCTATCAGGAGGAAGCGGCGATGCGTGTGGCGGAGATTTGTTACGACAAAGGCGACTACTCGTGTGCGCTCGACGGCTTCTACCGGATGCATGCGTTGGCTTCCACGCGTGAGAATGCGACCGTGGCCCGACTCGGCATCCTGCGTTGCAGCCAGGCGCTCGGAAGGCATCAGGCGGCTATCGACATAGCGGACCAGATCCTCAGCGACACGCCGGTGAGCGATGAGACCAAGGCGGAGGCGCTCTACGGACGAGCCAAGGCGTATGTGGCGATGAACCAATGGCGCAAGGCGCAGCCGGATCTCAAGGTGCTGGCCACCGAAGTGCGTACGGCGCAAGGTGCCGAAGCCAAGTACCTGTTGGCGCAGAGCTATTATGAGCTCAAGGACCTCGACACCGCCGAAGAGCAAGTGATGGAGTTCACGCGGATGAACACCACGCAGCAGTATTGGCTGGCGCGCGCGCTCATCCTGCTCAGCGACATCAACCGTGATCGCGGCGAGTACTTCCAGGCAAGGCAGTACCTGTTGGTACTCCAGCAGAACTATGTGGCGAAGGACGACATCGCGTCGCTCATCAGCAAACGGCTCGAGACACTGGACAACTTAGAAAAACCCGTAAACAAGGAGGAGTCATATGAAGAGGATTAATATAAAGGTGAAAGGCGAAAGGTTAAAGGTGAAAGGATTTCTCGTTCTATGCTTCCTTTCCATTTTCCATTTTCCATTTTCCATTTGCCAAGCTCAGAACGACAGTGTGCTGCATCGCAGTGTGACTGTGGAGCGGGATTTTCAGCCGGTCATTCAGGCGGCGGGAAAGATTTCGACCAAGCCGGCGGTGATGGAGACTACTATCGACCCAACTCCGGTCGAGTACTCCGACTATACATCGCCCGTCACGCCCGGAGTGTCCTTCAACCCGCTGCTCTCGCAACCTACGCGTTTCGAGGCACAGCCACCCTACAACGGCTATCTCCGTGCTGCACTCGGACACCCGAACACGCTGTTCGATTTCGGCTACCACCTCGATGACAGCAAGAACTCCATCCTCGATGTCTATGCGCATCATAAGGCAGAATGGGGTCTGGCAACACTGAGCAAGTCCAAACTGGGTCTCGACTTCACGCATACATACAGTACCTGCGACCTCTTTTTCGGATTCAACGGTGGCAATATCTACTACCATAAGTACGGACATTGGTACGATTACACGCTCGCCGAGCCCGTCAACATGTGGGAGAAAAACAAGGTGCTTTATGCGAACCGTATGCCGGTGACCGACGCCGATCGCACATCCTTGTGGACTGCAGAGGCGTTCTTCGGCGTCAAAGCCAATGCCAAGCAGGATGTGCAGTACCGCATTCAGACAGGCTATAACCTGTTCTCCAAACCGGGTGCGGTGAGCGAGCATCAGATCCGGACGCACGCCTCGTTTGACTGGCATAGCGATGCCCATCATATCGGCGCCGTGCTCAATGTGCAGAACAATTTCCTCCAACTCGGTTCGCTGGCTGCAGCTATCCCCGACTCGCTGTCCAACAGCCGGCATAGTTTCCGTCTTGAGCCTTATTATGCATACGAGGGTAAGCGTTTTCGCCTGCATTTGGGTGTGAACCTCGACCTCAACCTCGGGCACGGACAGAATGCCCTGTCGGGTGTCGAAAACCTCAGTTTTGCTCCGTCTCCGCATGTCAACATGGAGGCACAAATAGCCAAACAGTGGCTCACGCTCTACATGGATGTCATCGGTTTTCACGGCATGGGTAGTCTGCAGGAGTTCATGGAGGAGAATCGCTATCGGCGTGTGCCGGATGGCATAAAAGATCATCACGCCTGCGCTTATACACCCGTCGATGGGGAGATAGGTTTCCATATACGGCCTCATCGGGACCTGCTCTTTGAGCTCCACGGAGGCTATGCGCTGATGCTGAACCAGACCGTGCTTAAGGCCGACAACTTAGGCGATTTCGACTATTTCTATGCCAACTACTCGCGCGGCAAAGTGGGAGGACAGATGAACTACCATTTCCGTGACGCGGTGCGCATCAACCTCTACGGCGACTATTATTTCTGGAGCGGCGACACCACCGTCTATGACCGTGCCAATTGGCAGGCAGGTCTGCGCATCGACGGCAAGATCGACAAGCACTGGTCGCTCTATTCGAACAATCGTTTCGAGGGAAGCCGACTCGCTTTGGCTGCCGACGGTGCACACAAACTCGCGCCGACGATCGATCTCGGACTCGGAGTTGAATACAACATGTGGGTAGGAAAACAAGCCGCAACAAGCCGTCAGCATTCAGCAAGTTCGGTTCTGCGCCCCGAGCCAAAACCGAACCTCACACTCTTCTTCCAGCTCAACAACTGGTTGCACCGGAAGAACGAACTGTACTACGGATACCGTTCGCAAGGCATCAACTGCCTTGTCGGACTAACGTTCCGCTTCTAAGAACGCCATGATGCAAGCGCCTAAGGCCTTGCCTTCGGTGTTATTCTGTATCGGTACATCCTTGCCTATCAGGTAGTAGGCGGATGTACCGTTTCTGTCGGCACTCAGCCCCGCCGACTGACAACTGTACATGACTTGATTAAACTCGATGAAAGTGCGATCGATGTTCCAGATAGCATGGCGTACTGCCTCCGCATGGTCGATATAGCCCAACCGCGTGCCCTTGAGCAGAGCTGCCATGATCAGACACGATGCCGACGACTCGAGGTAGTTGCATTGGGTTCCGCCGGCTTCGACATTCGTGAATTTGGCTGAACCCGTATCGTCCTTGCCCTGCGTGGCACACTTGTCCGAACCGTACGCTAACAGCTGGTACCAGCAACCACTCTTGGGGTCTTGACGCGCCACCAGACCGTCTGACAACTGACGCAGGTAGCCCAACAGCGTCTCACGCCCTGCGCCCGTGTAACCGGCTTTGTCCATCGATTCCAACACATCGACAAGCGCCAGGATAAACCACCCGTTGGCACGGCCCCAGAACTCCTCCGAGCGGTAGATTTTCGGATCCGCCGCACAAGGATGCAAGTGCCCCGCCTCGTACAACGCGCGCGCGTTCTTATTCGTTTTGATGTCCGTGAAAATGACATGATACAGCAACTTCTCTTTCTCGTCCCACAGGTACGGCCAGCAAGCGGTGAACTGCAGCACCACATCGTCCCAACCGAGGTCCAAGCCTTCGGTAGCGCCGACGGCTATCAACTGCGCCAGCAAAGCCGGACCCATATACGCGCCGTCGCACCACATCTGACCGTGATACAGCTTCGTCGGATCCTCCGAGGCTTTGTGCATCCAACCGCCTTTGGCACCGCCTTCGGCTATCGAGAAACGCGCTTTGTGGTCCGCCAAACCCCGCGCCCCGCGACGTAACTGCTCCATGAAATAGGCAGCGTTCTTCTCGTTGGCGAACTTACCGCCCGGCTTGGCGCCTTCGTACAAACCGAGGAACACCTTGGTGCAATTCAGGTCGTCCAGGATGCCGCCTTGGTCCACAGCCTGCTGCTTTAATGCCCACTTGCAAAGGCTCTTGTACCACGCATCAGCCCAAACTTCTTTCTGATAGTACTCCCATGCATCCAAGATTCCTTTGGCCACCACGCCCGAGACATAGTCCCATTGAGCCTCCTGGGCGCCTTCAGGTATCTCCTGGGCATAATACACCCGCGGAAAAGCAGTCAGCACATCCTTGTTGTGCCAATCGCTCATTCGCGCATTGATCAACTCGCGGCTATACACCAGCGCCGGTTCTGACGGCTCGCCGGTGAACTCCGGCCGTTCCACATCGTCCGATGTCTGTGCCGGCGCGCACGCCGAAAAGAACATCATTGCCATGCCAATTAGCAGGATTTTGCGGGTCATTCTCGTTACCATCTCGTTACCATTTCGTTTGCATTACGGACGTCATAGTCGCATTTTTGTCCGCTTTCGGGTTAAACTTTTTTTCTTCTCAGCCTCATCGCTGCATACCCTATCGCCAACAACAATAGGCACCACATCCCGTCTCCAATCGGATGCTCCACCAACTGATGGTCCCCGGGAAGTTCTCCCGGATCCGGAGGTCCGGGCGCATGACGAGGGTCAGACGATGCCAAATGAGCCATCTGCGGCGCCTCTTGTGACTCGGGTTCGGCCACCTGACGCTGGGAAGCCAAGGCCAGGAAATTGGTAGTCGGCATACCTGCACCGGATGTACTATAGACTATTCCTCGCGAAGAAGAACTCTGTGAGGTCTCCGCCGAAGTGTTATGCGCAAATCCGCCGCCTACCGTCTGTACCTGCGCACTGCTCGTCAGATACACTCCGCGCACCGATGATGGCGATACCGGTTTGGTCCCCTTGTATGTTTTCGTCGGGTAATGAACCGTCGCACGAGGCGGATAGGTTTGTTGCGTTACACTCGCGTTGGGATTAGAGAGTGGGCTCTCTGAAGCAGGGGTATTGGATGTCACGATACCCGGTGTGATGTATGTTTCCGGTTTGTTGAAAACGATATACACCAATCCCATCAGCGACACTCCGCACACCAGCACGATGCCCGCGATCACCAATTGGATTCGGAAGCGTTTCATGGCGTCACCTCCTTTCTCCTTAGTTCAGTCACCCGCACTCCACGCGCATCGTAGAACCTGTTGTCGCGAAGGATATACAGCACGCCGTCGATGATTAGCTTCCGGGCATTGTCCATTGTCCATTGACCATTGTCCAATTGCTCGATATCCGTTGGCACTTGCGGCGGGTTCTTTGTGATCAGGAAGCGCGGCATAGCCGTCTCGTTATCCGCTGTAAACGAATAGGTATTACCCGTCTTTATCTCCGTAGCCTTCCCCGCCAGCCGGTCGTACAGATAGATCCGCTCGCCCTCGTACGCGAACGAGAAAGTATATTCCGTATCCTCTCCCGCGCGGAAGAGTAACTCGCGTTCATCGGCTGTCTCAATAGCTGCTACAGCCATTTCGCCTGCTTCTTTCATCACCGATAACATTGGAGCATCCTCGTCGCCTGCTATCTTACGGCCATCCCATCCGTCTTCGAATTCCTCAGAGAAGTCATTGCGAGCGAGTAAATATACACGGTCGCCATAGTTGTCTCCGCTAACCATTAGTTGCATCACGTCCGGTTCCTCCGTCGGCAAACGGCGCGGTGCCCGCATAGGCTGTGTGGATGTCTTGAAATAAGTAGCGTCATACACGGTGCGATTATACACCAGTTTAATATTGGCTTCTTTCGATTTATCAAGCACTCTCACGAAGAATCCCTGCATTGACGGAATAACAGAATCCACTCCAATATATGGCGACGAGTGAATAGGAATAGTAGCATACTGCCCTGGTTCGATAGAACTACTGCTTGTCTGTGTATTGATTACTTCATCCTTTTTTATGTCCCAATCGGCATATGTACCAGTATGGTAAATATATATAGACTTTTCCGCATTCTTAAAGTCTGCATCCTGCATCTGGGAAATCTTAATAGGTGCAGTCCAACTATTGGCAGCAAACGCATAGCCGTCATCGTCACGGTTGTCCAATTCCACGGTAGTTGTTATCGGAGGATTGAGTTTGCCGGCAAACTGGTATGTCTTCTTGTCCTTCTGCGTGATACAATATCCCTCGAACGGCAGCAACATATCTTCGTTCTCGACCCACTGCCAAAGTCCACCTAAGCCCGATTCTGTAGCCCACCGGCACATCCATGCTTCATAGTACATCTGGATAGCGGTTTGTCCGGACTGGAATGGAATACCCATATACTGCCAAACAGGTTTTTTTCCAGATACATTGGCGTTTTCACCTCGGCTATAGTACTGCACTGTTGCGCGCACATCCGATTCCTTATTGCCATACACAAGAGCTCCATTTCCGGTCTCATTAGACATAATGAGCAAGTCTTCGGCTTTAATCGTGATAGGCGATGCATAACGCGTGTCATGAACAGTGGTTACTACACCGGCTATCGTCAGGCCACCGGATGGTTCAATAATTAGTTTACCATCCACGGGATTATTATGTTCATCACGACCTTTGTTTACTTTCACACTTCCAGCGTGGGCTGCATCATAATTCACATGGCACTCGGCAATGATACGAGCCGGTTGATACGGAGTTGGAATGATATTATATCCCGGAGCCCAGTTTGCAGGATTGGACCATAAGTTGTCTCCGCATGTACTCTTATCCGGATTCCCTGCTCCATTATCGAATACGAGCGAGCAGTCCGCCACTTTCGTCTCATCGGTCATCAGCAGATAGTCTATCATCTGACGAATGATGATGCGTCCTGCCTTGGACAAATTACCCATCTCGTAGTAATTGATACCATACAACATCAAGCGGGCAGAGAAAACCACTTGTCGCTCGCAGCACACAATCAAGTCGCGTTTATTATTCGCATCGCGTATCGTAGCGAGGAAGATAAAGTCCGGTGCTTCGTTGATAGTGAAACCTTGCAAACCTTTTGCATCTTTTGCAGAACTCAAAGCATCCAATACATGTACGGTTGTGTCTGCATCATTAACCACATCTACCGGTAAAGCATCTTCCTCGTCATATTTGGCATCCATAAAGACTGCATGACCGGCACAAAGTACCTTCATGTCTTGCACTTTTGGACTTGGGTCTTTCGGATTGGAACCTATATGCCAATTCGATAAGTTAGCCACATAGGCCTCAAAACTCAAAATAGGTTTCTTATCAATCAGCGTACCGATAACATTCGTGTAACCCTTTCCTGTATTCAAAAAGTCCGTTACAATCAGCAGGTCATATTGGTCGTAATAAGCAGCGAGGTCTGATGCTTTTTTGCTTGCATAGCCGTTCACGCATGTCACATCATATTTCTTGTTCAAATACGCTATCAATTCCGCACAACTGATTGAGTCGTCGGCAGTGTACTCATTAAAATCTCCTTTTTCTTCACCGGTTAGAATAAGAGCAATGCGTGCTTTCTTGTCTGTCGGATAGATCCGAATGGTTTGATCCACGGTAAAGGATTTTTCCGGGTCGCAGTTGTTCTTGAAGGTGAAAGTAATCGTCTTGTTTGTAGTAGTTGTATAACCCGTCGGCGTGCCGATGATGTGAACGCGCGAGTCAAAGTACTTGTATTCACATCCGGTAATATTCTCCGATGCCGATACATACGAATACTTGAGTGTCGTTGTATCTATCGAACAGGAAAGTGTTACCAAAGTCAAATCTACTTTCTTTTCATTCCAAATCGTTACAACCGAAGCAGCCGGCGTGAGTGTTGGCACAACATCGCAATGCTCTACCCATTTGGCGTATAGCGTAGCGGTAGATACATCCTGATCCCAATCCTTGGCACTTGTTCCTGTTCCGGTGTAGTACTGCGTACCGGTTCCATCCGGATTCACAAAATAACCGGCAAACACATGGGTTTCGCTTAGAGGCAGATTAGGAATAGTTGGCATCGGCTTTTCATAGGTAGCTACCACCGAAGAGGTATAATGGTTATACGCGCCGGTAGCCACCAAGGTAATAGTAGCATGCTTGATTTCTGTCCATTTCGCATAGATAATAGCATCAGTCGTCTTGTCCCACACATGAGTACTCTCGCCCGTCGAAGAATAATACTGCGTACCCGTACCATCCGGATTTTCGAAATAACCCTCGAAAGTGTACCACTCACGCGTCGGCAGCACCGCTATTTCCGGCATGGGTTTGACATAAACGGCTGTCACGGATTTCGTATAATCATCTTTGTTGTCTGCCTCCTGTGCACTCAATGTCACTGTCGTCTCCTTATGCTCTACCCATTTAGCATAGAGCGTCACGTTGGCCGTTGCGGTATATGCTGCTTCATCGGCTATCTCCAGACCGGTTGTCGAACCCTCTGTCCAGCATTGGAACTCATGATCGGTCCATGCAAAACTATTTTCAGGCAAAGTCACCGTGGTGCCCTTCGGAACGACCAATGCTTCCATCGTACCGGTCGCTTCTGCGGCATTCTTGTCAAAAGTAATCGTCACTACAGGCACTTCCACAATCACTACGACACGACTTTCCTTGCCGATACTTTTGATAGAGAACTTACCTGTATAAGGGCCTTCGAAATAGTCAAAGCGATGTATTTGATATTGTTCGTCACCTGCAATCGGTTGATTCGTTGTTGTGCCGTTCACCTTTAGATCTACTGAATACGCATTATCACTACTCGGGAAAACATAGAACATGATGCTGCTGGCTTCTAATTCCTTCAAGTCAAACTCCACCGTACTGCTGCTTCCTACCTTGAAGGCTTGGATAGATTTATCGGTCTTCGTGGTAGCATCATCTTTTTCATAACTCCACATGCTATTCACAGGAAGTTTGGTAACATCCTTGGTTAAGAACCACTCGTTAACTGCGTTAAGTGAAGGAATCTTGATGTCCGAAGTAGCTTTAAGTGTATTCTCAGCCGGGGTAGCTCCGCCTTTGAATAGCCATGCGCTGTAACCACCGTCTTGTCCCTGTATCCATTCTTCGCCCGTCACTTGACACCTACCGATGATATAGGTCACTTTCAACTTCTCATTCTCCCATTTCGCCCAGTATTCTTTGTCACCGCAGTCAGTAGTAGAGATCTCCGTCACTGGCTCGCCTGTCAACTCAGAGTTAGCGTACCACCCCTTGAAGTCCATACCTATCAGCGACATATGGGTCGGCAAGGTTGCACCAATGCCGAAGGTGTAACTCGTCACGTCGCCCGCTAAAATCAATCCACCGTTTGGATGCAGCGTCACGCTATAGGTAGCAGGCTCAAACTCCGCATCAATCGTGGTGCGTGTATCCAGAATATAGGGATTGTCACTGTTTGTAAAGGGAGAACCGTTTACCATCAAAGACGATAACTGATAACCGCAATCAGCTGTAGTCTCGATAGTCAATATGCAAGTGTGCGCCAAGTCACGGTCACCGCTGGTGAAGGACTGTGAGGCATCATTCACATCCGTGTATGTAACTGTAATCGTTCCATTCTCCGTATCATCAATCATCACATTCTGCGTCTTCATCCCTTGCAGCATCGTGTAGTCGTAGAACTCGCAGTGATCATTATATGATTTATTTCCTGTTGAATGAGTGCCTATCGGTACAATCGTGATATCCTGCTTAGTAGCACCTCCTTCGTAAGTAACAGCGTTATGAATTTCATACTCGGAACTGGCATTGGTTTGATAGATAGAATAGCCATTACCTGTATAACCGCAGTTGTCTGCAATGTGCCAAGCATCCAAATCATTATACTCTTTTGTTTTATATTGATATAAGTTCACGGTGCCGGGTACTTTCTCAATTAAATCTGCTTTGGTGTGATCTGCACTTCCACGTTCACCGCGGCCTACACGGTAATACAAGGGTTCTTCCCAATTTACCAAACTATTATCAAAATAAATCTTATAATCTGCCGCTTGGTTATCAGGAGGATAAGCAGCAGAAACAACTGGAACAGTAAAATTGGAGTAGTCTACTGTGAAAGTATAAGTAGCACCGTTCTCAGTCCACATAAGACATTTAATATTCGGCGCATTCATATACCAATTAGTACAATCTCCACTCCACATCTTACTGGATTCGGGGTTATTGCATCCGTACTCATGACCGACACCATCCTTTATACTAAAACCATAGGTCCATTCTTGACCAAGGAAGATCATTCCTGTCGCCTTATGATGATCCGGATCAGTATTTCGTAAATCGACATAACCATAATCTCCGCCATCTCGACCATTTTTGAAATACATACGCAGTGTCTTCACGGTGATTGTATTGCTCTGAATCTCTGTGCCAGAGGTTCCCAAACGCGATTTGCAATAGTAGTTACCAGCGTTCTCATAAGCGAAGTTATAGTTAATATAGGTAGCCGTTGTAGCGCCCGATATAGCCGTGCCATCTTTGTACCATTGATAGTGCGTTGCGCCGGTACTGGTCGCTGTCAATGTCAGTTGTTCGCCAGCAAAGCAAAGTTCTGATCCTGATATACAAATACTCAGCGGTGTTGTTCTCCATTGGGAACTCGTACCGCCATCCCATTGACCATCCGGCACTTCATATACAGCCGCATCGGTGCTCGGCATGGTCAAGTCATTCGTCTGATTCCACAAAGGAGGATCGCTCCAACCATGGCTTGGATCATCACCTTTCATACGGCAGAATTTCAAACCGGTATAACTCTTGCTAACTTCGGCCTTATATACCGTACCCGAACCACATCCGGCATCCACGAGTTCCATGTCATACCATTTATCCTCAGCGCCGCCACCAAAGCAATATATTGAAAAACGTGCACCATCTTTCTTCCAGTTTGTGCCCGGCTTCAAGTAAAGCGTTCTGACGGAGAGGTCTGGCGTGGTTACATAGGTCGGATTCGAATAGTTATACGCCAAGTCACGGTGAACAATCGCATACTTCTCATTGCTGGCAAACGAACCAACGGCGCTAAACGACGTAACATCCGCGGCTAACACGCGTACCAACTCCCAATGTCCGCTTTGATCAACATTCGGTCCTTCGGTCGCTGCCAATGCATAGATACCCTGATTATTCAGTGTCAAATCTTCGGCCGTACCGGAGGTCCGCTTCCAGATTAACGTGGCTTGCACGCCCGTGTTGCCATCCGTTCCGCAAGTCCATGTGATTTCCGTTTCTGTAGCGGAGGCCGAAGTTGCTGCACTCGGAGCCGTTAAGTCCACAGTTGATTGGGTCGATACATACGCGATAACATCATCAAACAGCACCTCTTTCTTGCTGGCGTGCTTACGATGAAAATAGGCTTTTGCTCCAGTCTTATCCGAACCGGCCTTACCGGATGATGCTGTTATGCGTTGCCATGATGTGGTTAAATTAACGGCATCTCCCCCTTTGTCACCACCTACGTATGCATTCGCATACGCCTGCGTACCGGCACCAGGTGTCGTTCCATCGGTAGAGAGCAACTTAGCATAGCCGATAACATGAAAATAGGAATTCTTGGGCACGGCAAATGTAACATCCGGATACCACTTTTTCAAACCTGTACCGCCAGTATATGCGGTCGAGAGACATTGTGCGCCCGTTCGCGGTTTATCCGTAGAGGCTGCAATAGAACCGCAGTCTCCTTTGTTCAGTCCGGTTGTTCCGTTCTCTATGCCGGAGGCAAAATTGGAAATATCCGCTCCCCAAGCCAAACTGGCGAATATGATTGCAACAATGAAGGATATCTTTCTCATGATATGTTTGTTTCTTATGTTCAACAGTATTTCGATTAATGCCCTTCTTATTTCCGCTGCATACGGCGGAGGCGCAACACCCGCATCGCCGCATACATCATGGCCATCAACATCAACGGCCAGAGGACATCCCCGAGAGGTTGTTGTTCGCCTCCTTCTCCTGGCGTTCCTGTTTGGCCAACGCGCCTTGGACCGGGAGCATTTCTCTGTCCTATACCATACGCGTCTGCGTTCACCGTTCCGTCCGCATTCAGCATTGACTGTTGCGCATCCTGATTCCACTGCCCCGAATAAGCACTCGTAGACCGGAAAACCGTTGACGGCGCAGCAGCCTCTATACCGTTATCTGAATACTGATGACTGACAACGGAATGCTTGTACACATTTTTATAATCCACCGCCTGCATTGTCATAGCCAAGCCAAGCACCAATCCTATCACCGCTAAACGATAACCGTTCACCTTTATACCTGTAGTTTTCATAATGTTTCTCCTTTCTCTAATCATTAAACAATAAACATTACTTAACTACCTTGCCGGTTATATCATATAGCACGCCTCGGACATAGATATAAATCTTGTCGTTGTTAAGGAATTTCAGCGGCTTGCTATACTCGTCACGGATATTCGCATTGTCTGTCGGTGCATCCTGAGCATTCTTGCGCGTCAACAGGAAGCGATTGCTTTCCCTCTTATCGGTGCACATAAAAGTATAGATGTTGCCCGTCACCACACGCGTGAAGATCTTGGTATCTGTATCCAACAGATAGAGCGGTTCATCGTAGCCGTCATATTCGAAATGGAAGGTGTATATATCGTCTTCTCCGGCACGGAAACCAATCACTGTTCCGTCCATATCCGGCGTAGCCGTCACGGACTCTTGACCACTTTCCATCACACTGAATATTTCTTGCGAATTGCCGCCTATCAATATCTTCTCTCCGTCCCAACCGGCATCATAACCACGACTGAAATCTTCCCGTTCAAGTAGTACCAATCGATCGTCATAACGGTCGCCGCTTACCAAAATCTTCAGCACAACTGGCTTATCACTCTCCTCTGCCATCCGCTTCGGAGCATGCATTGGTCCGGCATTTACTTTATCAGTAGAACGAGTCGGACGAATATGACGATCGTAATCCAGCGTCAACGTAGCATCACTACCGCTGGAATTGTTGATGGTAAACGCCTGCAACGAACTAATTAAACTATCGCCCGTGTATTCTGCCGAATGAATAGGAACAACCACATATGTACCGGCCTCATAACGAGCATCTCCGTCAGTTCCAACAGGATTAATTGTACCTTCCTTTTTCACATCCAATCCGGTGTTAAACAGATAAATATTCTTAGTTAAACCTCCGAAATCGTCATCCGTAAACTGCTTAACTTGAATCGGCGCTGTCCAGCTATTTCCAATGACCATATCTTGATTACTACCAACAGTAAACTCCTGTTCCGTGGTCTCTACAAGCGTTCCGTCCATCACATACTGTTTGGCCGTTTCCTGCGTCAAGCAGTAACCTATCCACGGATAAACCGCACCCCTGTTAGGCACCACTTCCCATCCGCTATTATCTTCTGCCCATCGATAGAGCCAGCTGCCATAATAATTTCTATACGCACTCGAATTGTCATTGAAAGGCACGGCCACATACTGCCAACTCCAGCTACCCACACTATTTTGTGCCTTGCTATACATTTCCACAACAGCCTGTGTATTTCCGTCCTTATTATCAAAGATCAGCGTACCGTTACCGTTTGTTTCGTCTGCTTTGATCGTCAAATCGCCCAATTCGGTCGGTTTGAGATCATTGGATGCAAAATGCGGAGCCTCAGCTGACCGTACTTTTCCTGTTACGATAAGTGCCGCATCCGATGCAATAGTCAAACTACCGGAACAGGTACCGCCCGGCATCTTGCTGCTTGTTCCGCTGGAAACAATATCCACTTGTGCCACACGAACTGTTGCACCACTTAATTCACACGGTGCAAGAATACGCACTTTTGTCTCATAGGTCGGCAATGTACCTTTATACCAGTTGGCAACCGTCTGCCAGTCACGAGGCTTGCTTGAATCACCGCCTTTGAAGAAGTTCGAGCAGTCGTCCACTTCCTCCATGTTCGTCTTGAGCAGGTAAGTGATGGCATTTTCTATCACTTTCTTTCCTTCATCGGTCAGCGCATTAGGCAACGCCTTGCTTTGGATACCGAGAATCATCATACGCGCAGCCGGTTCTTCCTGTCGCTCTACGCCTGCATGAAGTGTTCCGTTCAGAATCAGGCCAAGACCCAATAAATGACCCATATCTTCACTCGCGAAACCTTGCAATGCAGGTAATTTATCGCCGGCCGTCTGCTCATTATATGCCACTCCTGCATATGGAGATTGGGTACTATCCACCATGATTACATGTCGATATTCTTCACCATCTATGATTTCGGACCAGACATGCGTTCCGGGAGCCGGAGCGGGAAGATCCGAATAAATCTCATGGTCTTTACATTGCAGACGCATCTCGTACTGTCGCGGATTTGGAGACGAAGGACTACCTGCTACACCCTTAGAGCCCCAGTTCTTCAACTTGCTCACATACGCCTCCATCGACAATATCGGACGGATATCAATCATCGTTCCGAACGCATCCACATAACTCGTCGAACCACTCTTTGTTCCTGTGTTCGGGTCGTCGGTGATAACAATCGCATCGAATTGTGAATAATGTTGGCGTATCGCTTTCTCATCAACAGTGCTATAGATATTTTGTCCCGTTAAGTCAAAAGCGCCCAAGTTGTCGGAACCATGATCCAAGAATTGATACAAAGCCGTGTTGATGGAGTGAGACTCATTCTCGGCATCAAAACTACCGCCTTCAGTTCCATCCACCACAAACGCTATGCTCGGACGAGTGGTCGCATCCTGTTTATGAATAACAATATCCAAACCGCTCAAGGCGCCTCCACAACCGGAAACGGTAATAGTAATCGTCATATCTCCGGCAGACAAACCGCTCGGAGCACTACCATCCGGCTTGGAACCATGCAAATAGATGATACCATCGTCTTTCAGTTCGAATGTACAACCGCCTATCTCCGTTATCGTCGAACCTCCGCTTGTTACTGTGAAACTCCTTGCGTCCGTTGTCTGTACCAAGGCAATATCCGGTGTTCGGCGGCCGTTCTTCACGTACCATTCATCTACAATCTTTTCTGCCGAAGCGGAAGCCAACGCCAACACTATACTATTCGTCGAAGTCATAGAACAGGTCTTGGTGGTGACAACATGGTACTCACCTGCCGTCGTGGCATTGTAAGTCGCACTATTTGTGCCAACAGGAGAATTGTCTTTATACCATTGGATAGTGGCACCATCTTCATAACCGCTGACCGATAATGTCATTCCCGAACATCCGTTATCTACATACGAAATGGTTCCTGCTGCTTCTTCGCAAACATGCTTGTTCACTTGCAGAGTATAGGTGATAGTTGCTTTCTTGTAGCAACCGCTCGCAGCCAATGTGGCGGTAATAGTTGTCGTCTTGTAAGCCGCTTCACCGAAATCGATGTCATCTGCTATATGTACTAATCCGGTAGAGGAGTTGATGGTTGCAATAGCCGTATTACTGCTCGTATAACTGATAGCTCCCAACGAAGCAATAGCCGCTGGATTATTGCGTGTGGCCGTTACGGCAAAGTCAATATCATCTTCTTGCTTCGTCAACGTCGCACCACTCGCTTGACTATTACTCCAAGCAAGAGTTGTCGTTTGTGTTCCGCCGTCACCTACCGTTGTTAATACTGCGCCGTAAGCCTTTACATTGCTTGTGGAGAATTTCACACAAATAATATCATTGGCCTCTAAAGGACTATCAAACTCAATATCTACATAGTGTATTCCCTTCGCGCCGAAGTTCTCCGCTGAACCACTTCCGTCATAGGTTACGGAATAATCATCGGAAGAAACAATATCTTTATCGGCTACCGCTGCATAATTGGTATTCTGATAAATTGTGCTTACAGAAATATTCTTTCCTCCGGTTAACACATGAATGCGAACCGTCTTCGTGTTTGCCTCATATGTCTTTATCCATAAATATTGCTTATCATTGGACATAATGGAATCAAAGACGCCTACTGCCGATGATGCTTTTGCTGAACTAATCGAAGAACCTACGGCATAGGTTATTTCACCCGCACCGGCTGTTACCCAACGATAATTATTGCTGGCATCTTTTTCATAATCCTTGCGAACTCGCACATTGTAACTATCGCCTGCACCTCCTGCGCAAGCAGTGAATGTACGATTGTAGTCTAATGTAGCCGCACAGCAGTTGGTAGTTCCCGGCAAGGAAAGATAGAATGTCACAGGACTGGTTGCTGACGCTTCTACTCCGTATGTACCGCTAATCGTCTTGGTGGTGTTATCTACCGTCACTTCTCCTAATACCACGCCTTCAGAAGCAGTCAACATAGCTACCGTAAGCGTTCCGTCCCAAAGCGAAATATTATCATTCTGGTATGCCGTAACGGAGAATGAGAATCCTTGGCCACCATGAGTCGGTTCTGCCACCGTCCATGTAGCCGTCGGATTGGCACGACTATCATTACATACAATAGCCACCACATTGGTTGTAGTACTTCCGCAAGCATTGGTCACAACGCAGTAATAATAGGTCGTTCCGATAATGGACAGCTCAGGTGTATAACCGGCAGTTGTCGCTCCCGCAATAAGAGTTCCGGAAGTAGCATTGTTTTCATCATTGGAGTACCACTGATACCCTGTCACATCGCCGGTTGCTACCACATTCAATGCCGCCGGCACATTGCCCAGTACATATACTGCTCCCGAGGGTTGCGTAGTAATAACCGGCCGACAATTTAACCATTTAGCGTAAATCGTTACATCCGAACTTACCACATCGCTGGCAAAGTTCCATGCATTGCTGCAACCGGCTTCTTTATACCATCCGTCGAAGGTCGAACCGGCAGCTGTCGGATCTGGAATCGGCTTACCAATCTTACTACCACTCGGCACATTCTCTATCGTCTTGCTGTAAGATCCCTCTCCGTTATTATCAAAGGTAACGGTATACCCCGAAGAACCGGAACCTGTACAAATCTCGATGTCGTCAACAGAGAAATTATAACTGCTACTACCACTACCATTATTGGTAATAGTTATCTTACCACTCAAGTTGGCTAAGTCTTCATAAGAGAATAAAGTATATCCTGACTGAGGATCTCCTTCCAAAGAAACACTGTTGGCAATAGTTGTACTTCCCACTTTTATAGTAAATGTAGTGTGGTACGAACTATTAAGCATTTTTATCTTTAATGACACAGCTGATACACTACTAAATGTAGCAGGTGTTCCGCCGGTAGTTGTATTGTCTGCGTAAACATATATACTCGTTCCGCAATATACTTTCATGTTCGCTCCACTATTTTCGCCTTTATTATTGGTATTGTCCGTGGTAATTGTCAAAGCATGAGCGGCATCTGTCGTTCCCATGTATCCATATATGTACTTACCTTGAGAATCCGGTTTATTGCTGGAACTATTGTGTTGACTTGTCTCAAAATCAGTTATCTTGTAGCACACTCGTCCTGTTCCCCAAACGGCATAGAGCGTCACATTGCTATTTGGCATTTCGAATTGATAATCTGCCGGATAGAAGGTACCGGAATAATCGCTCGCAGTATTCCATCCACGGAATACATAACCCGTCTTAGTCAGACTGCCACTATTACCAAGAACGGTAACAATATCGTTCTCTTCATAAGTGTTTGCATCCGTAGGTACACTACCGCCAGTGTTGCTGTTTCCATTATAAGTCACGCTGTGCGAAGTAACCACCTCGCCGTTAACGGTAATAACAATATTGCCCGTCACTTTGTTACCCGGAATACTTATCACCCCTGTTCCTTGCGTCCAAGTGTAGTCTGTACCGGCTGTAGCAGGCGTACCTCCTATCGTCACACTTATCGTTGCCGGTAATTCATATCCAATTGCGGCTTCGTAGGTAGCCGTATAGTTATTGCCTTCCTTAACAGACGTTTCACCGGCAGATTTGGTAACATTGCTCAAGGTATGCGTTACGGTATAATTAGCAGCATTTTGCACTTCGCCGTACAACTTCACATGTTGTCCCATACGGAACTCTGAACCGGATCCCCAAGCATAAATCTTCAATGTCACATTGCCAACTAATACTCCTCCGGCTGCAAAGTTAAATGTTGCATCGGTCAATGTGGCTTCTGAGGACACAGCAAGAGTGTTAGTGCTATTATACACATGTCCGTTGTTATCAGAAATCTGTGCCTTGTATGTACGGCTTCCGCTACTTACATTAAATACTTCGCATGTCACTTTCTCCGGAACAACTTTCTTCGCGCTATTAACGGTAAAGGTAAAGTTCGCACTATTAGATGGCGAACTATTATCGCTTACCTCCGCAGAAGCCATCGTCACCTTTGCCGTTGCCCCACTCCTTGTGCCATCACTTCCATTTGTACGAGAGGTTGCAATAGATGTAATATTCGTTCCATCTGTAGTTTCTGTGCTTGCTGCGCCCCAAGTACTCGTATTGAGGTTCATCGTCCAATGTACCAAAGCCGCAGCACTTGTCGTGAAGCTTGTCTGTGTACCATAAGCCGTTCCTTGACCGTTAGTGGCGTATGGACGAACGTAATATGTCGTCGATGGTGTCAGACCTGTAAGATTCTTACTAAAGCCTGTACTCGCAGCAATAGATGTACCTACTTCGTGAACTGTGTTGCTTAAAGTCGGATTAGCACTCGTACCAAGAACAAATCCATAACTTGTTATGATACACCCGCCTGTTCCCAATGAAGTAATACCGCCGGTACAACTTACCGTTGCCGTTGTACTTGCTACAGCGCTATTCGATCCTGCCGAAACAGTCGGAACGGTCGAACAAGGCAATGCCCATTGTGCGTAGAGGGTAATATTGGCATTGATATCCGTTATAGTTGCCCCTTCAGCATACGAAGTCCCACCACCTCCAGCTTGTGTATTCCAACCGGTAAACTCATATCCCGCCTTGGTAAATCCGTTAGCCAAAACTGTCGGATCATCATTGGCTGAATATGCCTCCGGATCATTGACATATCCACCATCCGCGCCATTACCATTATACGTCACGTAGTAGCATGTGCTACCTGTACGAGTGACAGAGATCGAGGATAATTTTCCATTATAAGTATCAGATGAACGATAAACATAAATCTCATCAATATTAGAGGGCAATCCCGTTAATGTAAAGTTGATAGTTCCAGAAGAAGGAGATCCTGTTATTCCCAATGCAGTTCCAGAGCCATGAGCGCCATAATACACATGATGTGCTTTATCTGCTCCATTGATAACAAGCACATCTGTTGCTTGATAATAGCCACTCGACAATTTTAGAGCAAAATATGCTCCACTAGAACTTAGTTTGTATGGACTTGACGTGCTCATATTAGTCCAATAAGCAGTTCCTCCAGGAGTACCGGAAGCAGATGCAGAAGCATTGTTCTTGTTGTCACTGGTAATAGTCGGAGTAATAGTAATCAGCGTCGTACTTCCACCTCCTCCGGCACAATTCTCTTTCCAAGTTGCATAGGCCGTAATGTCAGCCGTCGGAGTATAACTTGCACTGGCTGCATAAGTCGCACCGCCAATGACCCAATTTTGGAAAGTATAACCGGAACGAGTCGGAGTTGCCAAAGTAACACTTGCGCCTTCCGAAGCCTGAGTGACACTCGAAGGTTCGACAGAACCGCCGTTGGCATTATAGGTCACCGTATATAAAGTACCTGCCACCAACGAAACCTTTGCGCTGGTCTGCACTACAGCTCCGCCCCAGATAATAACAGCCTGCGTGTACCAAGTACCGGCTGTTTTGGTTACTGATACCGTCTGCGACAAACCTCCGCTTACAGCATGATCGCCATCAATATATCCGCCAGCCGGATCGGGATTTCCAAAATTATATACGGCATAGTAATATGGAACGGTTGTGTTTGTCGGAGCATTGGTCGTAATGGTGTAAGTTACATTGGTGGCCGTACTTGGAGCGATAGTAGTCGGAGATAATGTCAGAGTGAGAGTCAAAGCTGTCCATTTGGCATAAAGTGTCACATCTCCGTCATGGATCCAATTCTTACTTGCATCCGTGTAACCGCTCACGCTGGCTATGAAGTTGCCGTTTCTGTCTATCAACTGTGTTCCGTTTCCTCCCGTTTCGGTATAATATCCATCAAAATAATAACCGGTTTTGGTCGGACAAATAATCGTTGCTACAATATTCGTGTTCGAATTATACGTCGCACTTACACTCGTTGTTCCCGCCACTGTCGCCGACTGATTATTCAGGGTAATGGTATAATTCTTGGCTTGCCAAACTGCATATAACGTCGCGTTACTTGTCAATGTATAACTTGCACCCGCGGCATAATCCACTGTTCCGGCATCGGCACGGGCATCACTATTCGCCCAGCCGGCAAATTGATAACCTGTCGGAGCCGTAAAACCGTTAGCAGCAGTATTGACAGTCAATGTAACGGATTCGCTGTTTCGCTCCGTCGCAGCCGTTGTTCCTGTTCCGCCATTTCCATCATAACTCAGCACATAATATGGAATCCAATGGACATACCAGTTATTGTCTGCGCTATTCGCCCACATACGGAACTTACCCTTGTCTCCAGTTGCAGGATGAATGGCTGTGGTAGTGTACGTACAATTATCGCCTTCTAAACTTGTAATTGTATATTTTTGCAACAAATCGCCTACTGCGATAGTAGAACTTCCGCTCGTTTGATTCCATTTGCGAGACCAGTTAATATTGCTTGCTGTCGTTCCCTCGCTCAAACGGACAAGAATAATGTTCGTACAAGTGGAAGCCACAGGACATTCCCATACTCCGTCACCATCTGCGTCCGTGAAGAGTTTGGTTGTACCGTCTCCCCACGTACTATTGGTAACATCCCAAACAGCATATACTGCATTTGCGGTATTGAAACTACCCGGATCCAACAATATTTTCTTTTTGCCTGCATCAAGTATTGAGACACCCATAGCGCTGATAGCCTCAGCCGCAGAAGAATGCGCACAAGTGACATATGTACCGGCACTTGAAGTTGCCAGACCCATCGTATAAGTGGTACTTACATCCGGAAGCGTTACCACATCCGTTTCCAACATGTTCGCCGTAGCGGTTGTATTGAAAGCATGGCCTACACCACCATACGTGATACCATAACCATCAGGGGTAAAGCCTACATTCTGGTTCTGCCAGCCCGAATCATCCCAAATACTGATTGTACCCTTTGCTCCTGTGGCCTGGCCAACAATAGAACTGCTTGTCGGTAACAGTTTCATGGCACCATTACCATCCGAATAACCATAGGTCCAAGCCCTTGTCACCGACTGACCGTTCGTACTTCCCTCGTAACCGACATAGAACTCTCCGCTGGCATGGCTGGGTATCACAAAATCTGTAATTTGCCATTCATGCGTTGCGCCTACCTTCTCAAAGCAAATCGGCGTCTCCCAATCGCCCGTATGAGGTCCATAGTGGAACGAATATTTATCCGTACAAGTACCCGCTGCAGCTGAAGCGACAGTTCCAGTAATTTCAATAGGAGATTTTATATACGAACGAGTTCCACTACTACTATTTGACAAGCCATAAGTGAATAACTTGATAGCAACCGTTCCAGTTAACGCCTTACCAGTAAATGCCCCAGAAGCAAAAGTAATAGCGCCTTCTCCTCCAGATGAAGGTTGTATTTCATTGGAGGTAATTGTATAAGTTGCATCTGAAATAACGGCCTTATATTTAAAATTCCCACTATTATTTGAAAAACAGGTAAGAGACAAATTCGAAGGTGTGAATGTGTATCCACTTGCCACTGTAAATGTTACTGAGGCATAATCATCATCGGCCGGACAATCTACTACTGTTCCGTAAAATGGTTTACAGTAGCCAGATTTTGAACTACTCGTGGTGCTTAATCCTTTCAAAGAGAGTGTAGTTGAAGCACCTGATAAATTAGAAGAACCTGCGCCTGAAATCGTAGGTGTTAGAGTCAAGGTATTTGTAGTAATAGCCCAAGATATTTTCCCCGTTCCTGTGCCAGATCCTCCTCCACCACCTCCAGCGGCAGTTACTGACGCGACTAGTTTAATCAAACCAACATTATCGTTTGCTTTGATATAATAAGTTCCTGCTGCCAAATCAGAAGCTTGCACCTGATATACAGTTTCCGTTGCACTACAAGAAACACTTGTTATATTAGTGCCAGATTCAGTGGTCTGTTTTACCGTAACAGTTTGACTAGCTGATTTTACTTGAACATAAGCGGTTATCGTAGCTGTATAATTTTCTGCTACCACGATTTGAATATTATTTCCGTTGCCACTACCACCCCAACGTGGGCTTTTCAAACCCGCCTCTATTCCGTAGCCTGCATTTGCCACAGAAGTTATTGGTCCATTTGTAACTGTCTTCATGGAGTTAAATGTCACACTTATTCCTGTTTCTTCTACATTGGAGGTATTGACACCAGAAGAAGTAGCTTGATAAATCGTATAGTCCGCTCCCCACGCCATACCAACATTAGCCATACTCATCACAAGTACAGCAAAAATCATGGCCACATGCTTCCATACGCGCGCGAAAGAAATGCCGGAGAATAGGCTGGGAAAGAGGCCAGAGATACCCTGGGGGTAGTCCAAAACACGGACTCGACACGGATTCGACACAGAATCGGGTAAGGGGCGTGCAATAGTACCGACTGAGTACTGTCGTTGGCTTTGACCGTCGGTTGACCGGGCTTTAAGGAGTTCTATGCCTGCGCAATGGGGATTGCTCCGGCTCGCGCGCCGCACTTGCTCCTCATTCATGCCATCGGCATTCAATCGGTGCGGCTCAATCGCTTCACGTTCGATGTCGTTCCACACTGCTGATTCAAGATTAGTGTTTTTCATCAAAAAGGTAAAATCTTTCATGATATTTCGTTTTAATTATTTTCGTATATATTTTCTACCATTTTCGATAATTTTGCAAAAAATTTGCATTTTTTTGTCAAATTATTTGGTCAATTCAAATATTTGTTGTAATTTTGCAACCGTAAGACCCGAAAGTCCCTGCTACGGCATACTTCCGGGTTTGTGCTTTCTATAAGCCTTTCCTCAATTTATCGATCTCATCAAGCCACTTTTCCGGGCACATAATCAGCGACTCTACCTGCTCAGCATCAACAGCCATGTAGCGTAGATATTCTTTAATTATCGCATAATGCCGCTCCATGTAATCCCGACTTACAGCTCCTTTTGCATCAAAACATATCGGTTCATGGTGAGCAATGCGATTTCTAAACTCACGCATAGCCGTTATATCGGCGTACACCATTTTTTGAGTTGTCCCCTTTGCCCGATTCGGAAAAATCTGTAATAGTGTTTTTCCGCCTATCTTGTAATTGCGCTTGGTGAATAGGTATGTACAAAAACCGAATGTAAACGAACCAACCATCTTATCATGACTATAGACGCCCTCTTTATCATACGCATTCTTTGTAAAAGCTACCTCATCTGCCTCATGTTCCAGCAAGCCATTCGGAACCGCTTGTTTAACAATCCAATCTCCTCCAAGCCTCAGCAGATAATGCTCATTTATCGCATTTCGCAACACTACTTCGAACAAACTAACCACTCCAAAGAACGCTTGCGACAAGCTCGCATTGAATGCATATAACTGCATTGCTTTCTCCTCATCTCCTCCACAAGCACGCAGATATTTCTGCATTCGTGCCGGCGAAAAAATCTTCTGCGCCTCTTTAAAAGTGAAGTCTTTTGTTTTATTCATGATATTTCATTTATTATTATTCAATTTTTTCTAGTGCCCTAGAGCCCTAGGTTTATTTATCTCGCACGCATATAGGCGCGGGGCGCGGGTGCGCACAAAATTTGGCTGCAAAATTACTGCTTTTTTGCGACATAAATGTGGAAAAATTGACGGAAGATGCACACATATCACCATTTTTGCTATATTTACTTTGCAAAATGGCTGTTTCTGCGATAAAAGGAGGCTTATCGCGCGCGTTACGCGTACACGCGTACCTTATATATAAAATAATAGAGAGAATCTACACGGGAGAATAGGAGACTAGGAAACTAAGAAACTAAGGGGACTAGTGGACTAAGGGACTAAGGGAGTAGGAAACTAGGAGACTAGAGGACTAGGACACACAAAAAAGCGATGTGTCTTTTTTGACACACCGCCTTATCGGTCATCGATAATCAATCTTCGATTACAGGCTTGCTTCGTAGGCAGCGGCGTCCATGAGGCTGTCGAGTTCGGAAGCGTCCTTCACGGCGATGCGGATGATCCAGCCTTCGCCATACGGGTCGTTGTTCACCAACTCAGGCTGCGCGTCGAGCGCACCGTTCACCTCCAGCACCTCGCCGGTAACAGGCATATTCAGGTCGCTTACCGTTTTCACGGCTTCAATCGAACCGAACACCTCACCTTGGCCTACGGTCTCACCTTCGGTCGGCACATCGACAAACACAATCTCACCCAACTCACTCTGCGCATAGTCCGTGATGCCAACATAAGCCTCATCGCCCTCTACGCGAATCCATTCATGCTCGCTCGTATAGCGAATATCTCCAGGAAAATTCATATAAATTTCAAATTTAAAATGTCAAATCTCAAATTTACTTTATCACCGGTGTTCCGGGAATCTGGTCACCCAGCGTACTCATAGCGCAGCGGAAGCCGATCTTGGACGAAGCCTTGTCCTGATCCAGATAACGACGCGTGGACGGGTTCAGCCAATAGATACGGTCAGCCCACGAACCGCCTTTGTAGACGCGGCTCTTCTTGGTGATACGCGGAGCAAGCACATCCGTCGGGTCGAACTTAACCGCCTCGAGGTTCTCGATACCAGCGGTATCCAAGGGATAGTCGGTATCGATCAGGCTGGCGAAATCGCCGTCCATAGCATCACGCTTATCGTCCTCTTTACCCCAGCTGATCTTGATGCAACCTACGCTGTCCATTTGGAAATTGCCATTCTCGTCGAGTATCGGATGGCTGTAGATGTTACCACGATAGGAGTTGTACTCGGTTACCTCCTGATAGGTGGTCTCACGATATACATCCATCACCCACTCGTTCACATTACCGGCCATGTTATACAGACCGAAATCGTTGGGCGCAAACTCATCCACGGGATTGGTGATCACACGACGGTCGTTGAGCGCACCGCTGACACCCATCATATCGCCTCGTCCACGCACGAAGTTGGCACTCATCTGCCCGAGGTTCTTTTTCGACATGTCACGAGGGTGATAGCCGCTCCACGGATAAACCTTGCCTTCGATGGTCAAACCGTCCTCACCGGCAACGGGTGCATAAGCGGCAAACTCCCACTCAGCCTCGGTCGGCAGACGATATCCCGTCACGAAGATTCCGTCGGAGATCTTCACCTTGCGGTCCTCGCCGTAGCTGTCACGCAGCGGACGACGGCCATACTCGGGCACATAACTGTCATCCATCAGATATTTATCGGTATTGAATACAAACTTATCACGAATCCACTCGAAGCTCGGACGGTACATCGTCACTGTCTGCTCGGGATCTTCGGGGCTGACTTCCTCGTACGAATACATCTCGTAACCTGTCTGCTGCTCCCATTCGTCCTTGTATGCCTCGTCGTCCGTCGGCTGCAAATCAGCGAACGGCGGAACGACTATCGCACCGGCATTGATCAGCGCCATCTCGTTCACACGGTCGGTACGCCACTGGCAGTAAGCCATAGCCTGCTCCCAGGTCACACCTACGATAGGATAGAAAGAGAAAGCCGGGTGCTCGAAATAATTGTCCTCATACGGGTCGTTGTAGGCCAAGTCCTCACGCCAAACCTTATGATCCGGACGCGCCTGATCCACCAGCTCCGGAGCTACCGCGCCAAACACAAAGTCCAGCCAGTGCAGGTACTCATTCCAGTTCAGGTTGGTGATCTCGTACTTGTCCATGTAGAACGAACTAACGGTCAGACTACGGGTCTCGTTGTTGCGAGGAGCGGTGAGGAACTCATCTTTTTCACCTACGGTGAAGGTACCACCTTGAATAGGTACCATACCAACGGGATTCACATTTCCTACACCTTCATTGGCCTGGAAATTGGTCGTCTTCTGGTCAAAATAGTTCCAACCGGTCGTGTTGCTCACGCGGGTATTCAACTCACGCTGATTGCAGGACGATACGCCCATTACTACGGCAACAATCAATAGATACTTAACTACGTTTTTCATATGATTTTTAGTATAAAAAATTTCCTTATTTACGCGCATATACACATACGCACACACGTTTCAGCCTGCAAATGTACTGCTTTTTTCCGATATATGCAAATTTTTGTTACTTTTTTTTGCATATTTGTATTATTTTTTGTAATTTTGCAGCGTGAAAGCGCAAATTATGGCCATAGGTAATGTCACGCCGGACAGTTTTTATGCTTCTTCGAGGCTGAACGGTCCGTCCGAAGTGATAGCATGGGCACGCGAATCCATTGCCTCCGGAGCGGATATCCTGGACATCGGCGGTTGCTCGACCCGACCGTGTAGCCAAGCCGCGAGCGAAGAGGAAGAGTGGTCTCGTCTCGAACCCGCCTTCGCAGCGCTCAGAGCCGAACTGCCGGAGGTGCAACTCTCGCTCGACACTTTCCGACCGGAGATAGCCCGTCGTGCGCTGGAGCAGTTCGGACCAATGATCATCAATGATATTTCAGGCGGTTCGGAAGCCATGTACGAGGTCGTTCGGCACTACCGTGTACCGTATGTGTGGACCGTGTTAGGGGATTATGACCTGCCCGCAAAGAGTGAATTGATGAGCGGCATAGATTGTATTCTCGACCCGGGTTTCGGCTTTCTCGGCAGTACGGAGCGGGACTATGAAGCCTTGCACAATTTGGACAAGCTGAGCGTGTACAACAAGCCTGTGCTTGTGGGCATCAGCCGCAAGTCGATGGTCTATAAACCGTTAGGACTCACGCCGGACACCTGCCTCAGCGCCACGCAAGCGCTGCAACTGTACGCCCTTGAACACGGCGCCACCATCTTGCGCACGCACGATACGCGCGCCACGCGCGATACTATAGAAATATATGGTAGAATAATGATGGAATGTTGTAATGATAAAATGATTAAATGATATGCATTTTCTCGCGTTCTCTTTCGGATTCAAGGATATAATCGATATCCTGCTCGTAGCCGGTATCATGTATGAGATGTACCGCCTGCTCCGCAAAACGGGTGCTTCCAACCTCTTCTGGGGTATTCTGGCGTTCATCGTCGTGTGGTTTCTCGTGACTTATGTGTTCCAACTCGACCTCACCGGTGCCCTCTTCGACCGTATCATCTCGGTCGGAGCGATAGCGCTAATCGTCATCTTCCAGGAAGAGATACGCATGTTCTTCAACCGCGTCGGGTCCCGTTTCTCGTCCGTACAACTGTTCCGTGCGCGGAATCCGGAAGACACCGCCTCCCGCCAACAGGTGATGGAGATCGTCCAGGCCTGCCGTCACATGGCTTCGACCAAGACGGGTGCGCTCATCGTGCTCGCCGGAGACAGTAACCTCAAAGAGATAGTGGATACGGGCGAGAAGCTGGACGCGCAGGTCTCCGCCCGACTGATAGAGAACATCTTCTTCAAGAATACGCCGCTTCACGACGGAGCACTGGTCATCAAGGATGGCAAGATGGTAGCCGCAGCCTGCATATTGCCGGTGAGCAAGAACTTAGATATCCCGCAGCACTACGGCCTCAGGCACCGTGCCGCGTTGGGCCTAACAGAAAAATCCGACGCCACATGTATTGTGGTATCGGAAGAGACCGGACTCATTTCCATTGCGAAAGAAAGCCAGATTCGCGAAGTGAAAGAAGACGAGTTATTCCTCCTCATACTTCACTCCTCGTCCTCTGCCGCCTAACTTGGCCGTGGACTGATAGGAGTCACGACAGATGACGCACTCACCCGGTTTCGGCAGTTCGAACAGAATGGTGAACTTGATACCGGCTATGAGGTTGTGCACTATCTTGTCTGCGAAAACAGGCGTCTGCATGATGTCGTTCAGCACGACGCCCTCCAACATCGACTTGTTGCTGCCGTCGGCACTATAGGCCGTTTGGGCATCATACGAGCCACCCGGGATGATCACCGCTTTCTCGTTACCCGCCTTGTGCCAATCGAAGATACCGAAATCGGCAAAAGCCGCGATGCGGTACTCGGTCTTGCGCTTGGGAATATCAAAACCTTTCTCATCCGTGATAAAACCCAACCGGTAGCCCAACTCAAGGCTGGCGGCGATGTCTATATCCATCGAGAAACTCTTCTTGCCCGTCGTAGGATCAGTCACCAAACCACGGGTAACGAGTCCAGATTCAGGAATCGGATAGCCCGTCACGAACTGATACTCCGGCATATCGCGAAAATCGCTCAGATGGGTATAAGGCTCCGGCAGCGTGACATCATCGAAACGCGCAAAAGTAGTCAATTCACCCGTCGAACGGGTCTTGGTGAAGGTGTTGGCATACACTTTGACACCCGCCAAACCATAGAAATGACGGTACTGCACACCTATCATGATCGGAATTTGCACCGCCACATTAATGTATTGGTCATGACGGTTCTGCACATCGTAGAAGTACCACAACGGACTGCCGTCAAAATCCACACCCGTCACCGAATCCAGCATGTTCGTGCTCTCAAGATAACTGGTCCAACCGCCTTCAGCACCCAGACCGATATCAAACAGCAACGCTGCGGGACTGTACGCATGAGCCTTGTATTGCAATTCGTATTGGAAAGCCAAACCGCCTGCAGCGCCCAGACTGGGTTTATACTTTACAGAACCGGCTGCAGTGTTACCTGTAGGAGAAGGAGTACCGACAACATTCGCGCCACTCTTCTGCAACGGCAACAACGACCACTCGCCTGCATTCAAACTGATTCCTGCAAAATGATTGATTTCTGCCATCAAACTGCCGCTAAACAGCAGCATCAGCAACAAAACCAAATATGTTAGACGTTTTTTCACCAAATAATTTGTATTTTTCAAAAATTTGTAGTACCTTTGCAGCCGATTTTGCAAAATGCGGCGCAAAAGTACAACTTTTTTTTGACATATGCAAGAAAAAACAAAGTTTTTTTGCTTTTTGCACAAAAATTACACAAAATATGGCATATAATCGCACTTTAATTACAGCAGCGCTCCCTTATGCGAACGGTCCGGTGCATATCGGCCACCTCGCCGGAGTGTATGTTCCCGCGGACATTTACGCCCGCTATCTCCGCTTGAAAGGGCAGAAAGTGCTCTTTGTTTGCGGTTCGGACGAACATGGCGTGCCCGTCACTATCCGTGCCCGCAAAGAGGGCGTGACAACGCAACAGGTCGTAGACCGTTATCATGAGCTCATCAAGCGTTCGTTTGCCGACTTCGGCGTGTCGTTCGACATCTATTCGCGGACCACTTCCGACATTCATCACAAGTTTGCCGCGGACTATTTCAAGGCAATGTACGAGGCAGGGCAGTTCATCGAAGAGACATCCGAGCAGTTCTACGACGAAGCTACAGGCCATTTCCTGACGGACCGCAACATACGCGGTGAGTGTCCGCGTTGTCACAGCCTCGGTGCTTACGGTGACCAATGTGAGAAATGCGGTGCTACTCTTTCGCCCGACGAACTGATCAATCCGTACAATGCCGAAACCGGCAATCCGCTCACCAAGAAAGCGACCAAACACTGGTATTTGCCGCTCGACCAATATCAGTCCTGGCTCGAGGATTGGATATTGAACCAACACAAAGAATGGCGTCCGAATGTCTATGGGCAATGCAAGTCGTGGCTCGACAGCGGACTCAAACCCCGCGCCGTGACGCGTGACCTCGATTGGGGTATTCCCGTGCCCTTGGAAGGCGCCGAAGGCAAGGTGCTCTATGTATGGTTCGACGCGCCCATCGGGTATATTTCCAACACGATTGAGTTGTGTCAAGCACAGCCGGAGAAATTCGGCAACTGGGAACAATGGTGGAAGCAGCAAGATACAAGAATGCTCCATTTCATCGGGAAAGACAACATCGTTTTCCACTGCATCGTCTTCCCCGCCATGCTCAAAGCGCAGGGCTATAACCTGCCGGACAATGTACCGAGTAACGAGTTTCTGAACCTCGAAGGCGACAAGATTTCCACATCGCGTAACTGGGCGGTTTGGCTCAATGAGTACCTCGACGATTTTCCGGGCAAACAGGATGTGCTGCGCTATGTGCTGACCGCCAATGCACCCGAGACCAAGGACAACGACTTTACCTGGGCAGACTTCCAGGCACGCAACAACAACGAGCTCGTGGCCATCTACGGCAACTTCGTCAACCGCGCGCTCGTACTCACGAACAAATATTTCGACGGACGCGTACCCGCGTGCGGAGAACTGACCGAATATGACAAAGAAGTGATCGCGCAAATAGCCAATTACAAATCACAAATCGAAAATCTATTAGATGCTTTCCGTTTCCGCGATGCCCTCAAAGAAGCAATGAACCTGGCCCGTATCGGCAATAAGTATCTGGCAGATACCGAGCCTTGGAAACTGGCCAAAACGGATATGGAGCGTACGGCTACCGTGCTCCATTTGTCGCTCCAGATTGCAGCCAATTTGGCGATCGCTTTTGAGCCGTTTTTGCCGATTTCATCGGATAAATTACGCAATATGCTGCAGCTCGACAAGACAATCGGATGGGACGCTATCGGCCGCATCGACCTGTTAGCCGAAGGCCATCAGTTAGGCGAGGTATCGTTGCTGTTTGAGAAGATAGAAGATGCCGCCATTCAGGCGCAACTCGACAAGCTGGCGCACATCAAAGCGGAGAACGAAGCGGCGGCAGAGGCGGAGGCGCTGAAGAACTGGCGCCCCGAACCCGTCAAAGAGCTCACAAACATCGATGAATTCGCCAAGAATGACATCCGCGTAGCTACAGTTTTAGACTGTCAGCCTGTCAAGAAATCCGAACGGCTGTTGCAGTTTACGCTCGATGACGGAATGGGCGGACGAACAATCCTAAGCGGTATCGCGAAGTCGTATCCGGACCCGTCGGTACTGATTGGCAAACAAGTGCTATTCATCGCCAATTTCCCGCCGCGCAAGATGATGGGTATCGAGAGCCAGGGCATGATCCTCTCCGCCGAGGACGCCGACGGCCGTCTCGTCCTCACTACCGTCTCCGCTCCCGTCAAAAACGGCTGTCAGATAGGATAATAAAAAAACCACTCGCGTGAGTGGTTTTTTTGTAGCGGGACCCGGGATTGAACCGGGGACCTCATGATTATGAATCATGCGCTCTAACCAGCTGAGCTATCCCGCCAAAACGAAAAGCGGGTGCAAAGGTACTGCTTTTTTTTGATATGACCAAATTTTTTTGCAAAAAAATGCATTTTTACACAAAAAACGGGTGCTTTTTACCTATTCTATCGTTAGCTGCGGAATGGAATCTGAGAAACGGAGATTTTCTTCGGTCAAATCGACGAAAATCGTCTGCGGACCATTGTACAGAAGAAGGTAGGGAACATTGAGCCGACGGTTGTAAATGACCGCCTGATCCAATGTCTTCTGCGTCAGAGGTACCGTCTCGGCTTTGCACTCGATGAGCATGAGCGGCTTCATGGCGCGGTTATAGACCACCGCGTCGGCACGGAGCTTTTTGTTGGTAATTGGTAATTTGTCATTGATGATTTTCTCAAGAGACACTTCCACTGCGATGAGGGAAGCGGGATAGCCAAGTTGCTCCACCAAGCGGTGAAGCAACTGTTGGCGAACCCATTCCTCGGGCGTCAGGCGCACCCAACGGTGACGCCATTCACAGAATATCTGCTCTTTGCCGTTGAAAACGCGCGTTCTCATTTAAGATAGTTATCCTTGAGGGAGCAGGTACGATTGAGAACGAGGTGCTCGGCAGTGGTATCGGGATCGACCACGAAATAGCCTTGTTTCAAGAGCTGATAGTGGTTTTCCTGCTCGATTCCATCGATGATTTTCGGTGCATGCAGTTCGTTGCGTAACGAGCCCTCGACCTTGATATTCTTGACGATGAGGCTGTCGAGATTAAGCAGATCCCGGAAATCACCTTCCTCTGCAGACGGGTTCTCGCACGCAAAGAGGCGGTCATAGAGCCGTGCTTCGGCATCAAGCGCACTTTGGCATTCGACCCAGTTGATGGTCGCTTTGGTCTTGCGGTTACCACCTTCGGTGCCCGACTTGGAGTTCGGGTCATAGGTGGCATAGACGGTGGTGATACGGCCTTCCGCATCTTTGTCGCAACCCGTAGCCTGAATGATATAACTGCTCTTGAGACGCACCTCGCGTCCACCCGGGCTGAGGCGATAGAACTTATTGTCTGCCTCCTCGAGGAAATCACCGCGTTCAATCCATAATTCACGGCCAAACTTGACCTCACGAGTGCCTAAACTCTCGATTCCATCGATGTTTTCTGCCACAATCGTCTCGCCTTCTCCCTCATAATTGGAGATGACCAATTTGACGGGATCGAAGATGGCGCATACACGCGGCGCGGACTCTTTGAGGTCCTCCCGGATCGTATGTTCCAGCAGTCCCTGGTCGATCATTCCCTCCACTTTGGTATAACCGATACGGTCCATAAAATTGCGGATGGCGGTCGGTGTATATCCTCTCCTGCGCAGACCGCAGACCGTCGGCATACGGGGGTCGTCCCAACCGGCTACCAGACCTTCTTTGACGAGCTGCAGCATCTTGCGCTTGGACATGACGGTATAGGTGATGTTGAGCCGGTTGAATTCACGCTGTTTGGGTCTATAATCAGGTCCGTAGGGTGAGAGACCGCAGAAATTAGGACCGCTGAACTGGTCGATGAACCAATCGTACAACGGGCGGTGTACCACGAACTCGAGCGTACAGATAGAGTGGGTCACACCCTCAAAATAGTCGGATTGACCGTGCGCAAAGTCATACATCGGATAGACATTCCATGTATGTCCCGTCCGGTGATGCGGGTGGCTGGTGATGATACGGTAGATGATGGGGTCACGGAAATGCATGTTCGGATTAGCCATGTCGATCTTGGCGCGAAGCACCATCTTGCCCTCCTCTATCTCACCGCGCTGCATGGCCTCGAAGAGCCGCAGGTTCTCCTCAATGGGTCTGTCGCGATACGGCGAAGCCACACCCGGTTCGGTGGGCGTTCCTTTCTGCTCGGCTATTTGTTCCGCCGTCTGCTCATCGACATACGCCTTGCCCTCTTTGATGAAACGGATGGCGAGGTCATAGAGCTGTTGGAAATAGTCGGAAGCATAGTAGATCTGCCCCCATTTGAATCCCAACCACTTGATGTCACGCTCGATGGAATCGACATATTCCGTATCTTCCTTGGCGGGATTGGTATCATCAAAACGCAGGTTACAAACACCGTTATATCGCTCGGCAATACCGAAATCGAGACAGATAGCCTTGACATGTCCTATATGCAGGTATCCGTTCGGCTCCGGCGGGAAACGCGTCTGGATGCGTCCGTCATTCTTACCTTCTGCCAAGTCTTGCTCTACGATTTGCTCAATGAAATTGAGACTCCGAGCCTCCGGCTCATTTACCATTTGATCATTTACCATTTTTTCATTTATTTTGTTATTTAACCATTTTTATGCTTTGACGATGCCACGAGAGGAGGCACGGACGAACGACACGATGATGTCGCGTTCCGGTGTCTGCGGCATGGTGGCTTCTATGTGCGCGAGTGCCTGCGTGGTATTCATGCCGTTGTTGTACAGCAGGCGGTAGACCTCCTGGATCGTATGGATCTGTTCGGGCGTGAAGCCACGACGATTGAGTCCGACGGAGTTGATGCCGCAGAAAGCAATCGGTTCACGCGCCACGATGGCGAAAGGCGGGATATCCTTGTTCACTTTCGAACCGCCTTGAATCATCACATGCGAACCTATATGGCTGAACTGATGCACGAGTGTTCCTCCTCCGATGATGGCAAAATCGTCGATCTCCACTTCGCCGGCCAACTGCGTGACATTGGACATGATGATATTACTGCCCAAGATGCAGTCGTGCGCTATATGGCAGTACGCCATGATGAGGTTGTCATTGCCCACGACAGTCTTGCCCTTACTGGCCGTTCCGCGATGGATAGTGACGAACTCGCGCAGCACGCAGTTATCGCCGATGATGGCCCACGATTCTTCGCCTTTGAACTTGAGGTCCTGCGGAATGGCACCTATGACGGCCGACGGGAATACCTGACAGTTCTTGCCCAATTGCGTATATTCGCAGATGGTGGCATTGGAGCCGATGCGGCAACCGTCACCGATGATGACATTCGGATGAATGACTGCGAACGGACCTATCTCTACATCCTTGCCTACTTGGGCATCGGGACTGACATATGCTAAAGGAGAAATCATATGATGTACGATTTACGAATTATTCACTTAAAATCTGATTTCTGAATCGGCGGACACATTGCGTATTGAAGGTATGTCCGGGTTTGAAGGCTATGACGCGTCCCTGCAGGCGCAATCCGAGTAGCGTCAGATCGCCGATGACATCGAGCAGTTTGTGCCGTGCAGGCTCATTGGGATAGTTGAGCGGCGAGAGGTAGCCGAGTTTGGTGGCATCGAGACGGGGCTGCCCCAGCTTGTCGCAGAAATAATCCATTCCTTCCTGCGATAACTCGGTCTCGTAGATGACGAGTGCATTCTTGAGGTCCCCACCTTTAATCAGTCCCACACGCAAAAGCGGTTCTATCTCGCGCACGAAGCAGAAGGTACGCGCGGAAGCCACTTCACGGGGATAGTCCGCCAAGTTAGTCAAGGTGGCATGTTGCTCGCGCAGGATGTTACTCTGGAAAGCGATGGTCACATCCACCTCATAATGATCGCAAGGTTCGATACGCATGCGGTGCCCATGCTCGGAGATGTACTCCACGGGTTCCTGCACCACATAAACGGTCTGTTCGGCGTTCTGCTCCACCAGACCGACACGTTGTATCTCTTTGACGAACAAGCGTGCACTGCCGTCGAGAATAGGCATTTCCGGTGCATCGACATCGATGATGCAATTATCCACTCCGAGAGCATAGAGGGCACTCAACGCATGCTCTACCGTCGATACTTTCCATTTCCCGCGTTCGAGCACCGTGCCTCGTTCCGTAGCGGATACATATTCCGCCAAAGCCTGATGGCATGGCTGTCCCGGTAGGTCCACACGACGCAGGCACAAGCCTGTGTTCTCCGATGCCGGATGGAAAGTGGCGGTGACGAAAAGGCCCGTGTGCAACCCTACTGAACTGAGGGTAAAACTGTCTTTTAAAGTATGTTGTTTCATTGTTGTCCTGATTGTTTGAATCGTACTGCAGCGCGACGCCAGATAGAAGCGTCAATGGCGGGAGACCCCATGTATGTACCTGACTTGCGGATATTGCCCGCGATGCCGGTTTGTGCACCAAAGATGCAGTTGTCCGCTATCTCTATATGTCCCGCTACGCCTACCTGCCCAGCCAAGATACAATGTTTGCCGACTTTGGTGCTGCCGGCTATTCCTACCTGTGCACAGAGGATGGTCGATTCGCCGATCTCCACATTATGCGCTATCTGAACGAGGTTGTCTATTTTCACATTGCGGTGGATAAGGGTCGACCCCATCATCGCACGGTCAATCGTCGTGTTCGCGCCTATTTCCACATCATCCTCAATGATCACATTGCCTATCTGTGGTATCTTCTGATTGACACCTTGCGCATCGGGTTCGAAACCAAAACCGTCCGAGCCCACTACCACACCGGCATGCAAGATGCAACGGGCACCAATTTGGCTATGCGAATAGATTTTAGCACCGGGAAAAAGTACGGTGAAATCGCCAATAGTTACATTATCTCCGATGAAAACATGTGGATAGATCTGCACGCCCTTGCCCAAGTGCACATTGCGACCGATATATGCAAACGCACCTACATACGCATCGTCGGGTACGGACACGCCTTCACTGATGAAAGAAGGCTGTTCCATGCCGACTTTTGCCGGATTCATCGCTTTCGATACCAGTTGCAGCAACTGTCCCATCGCCCCGCGGGCGTTCTCGACAAGAATGATGGCGCGGTCCTGGGAGGCAGTGAGGCCGTTCGCGTCCTTCAGGTCTTTAGAAACCAGAATGACACCCGCTTGCGTAGTATCCAAAAACGGCAGGTATTTGGCATCGGTGATAAACGCCAGATGGTGCGATTGTGCCGATTCTATCGGAGCTACATCAGAGACCAAGGCATTGGCGTTGCCTATCAGTTGACCACCTAACAAGGCTGCTATTTGCTGTGCGCTGAAATTCATTTTCTCATTTATTTACTCATTTACATATTTTCTCATTTAGTCCAGGCGATACTTAAACAAGTAGCGTTTAATGGGTTTGCGGGTTAGTGCAGCAAGGTCGAGAATCTCGCTCGCGGAAGCGATGTCACGAACGGTGCCGTCGGAGTATAAAATATCGATGGAATCGGCTTTTTCTGAGTATGTGTTGCTAGTGGACACATGCTCTGACCAGCAATATTCGGCTTCTTTTTCATCGATGCTCAAGGCCTCAGCGTACTGCCGGTTCAGTTCGTTCTTTTGTGCTTCCGTCAAGGGTGCTTCCAACAGTTGTCCGCGGAAAAGTTGACGGTTGATGAACGAACGACTGAGCAGACTCAGCACTTTGTCCGGACCGGCAATCCAGGACTTGATGGCAGACAGCACATCGTTGTCATCCAACAGAGCGTATTGCTCCAAGGCCTCACTAGTGGGACTGAACATATCGAATGTAACCGGCTGATAGAGGAAATACCGCAAGGCAGGCGAACAGAACAAGTCCTTGCCGCTACGCGCCAACTCTTTGGCACGGCAGAGAATCTTGATCAGGTGTTGCTCGGCGGCTACGGATGTCTTGTGCAGATAAACTTGCCAGTACATCAACCGGCGTGCCACCAGAAACTTCTCCACCGAATAGATGCCTTTGACCTGCACGACCAGTTTGTCATCGCGGACATCGAGCATCTTGAGCAATCGTTCACTCGCCACACGGCCTTCCTGAACACCCGTGAAGAAACTGTCACGGCAGAGATAGTCCATACGATCGACATCCAACTGACTGGAGATGAGCTGGTGCAAAAAATGCTTTGGATACTCGTTCTTGAAAATGGAGATGGCCATGTCGAGTTGTCCGTTGAGATCCATATTGATACGCTCCATCATCAGGAGCGATATGTCCTCGTGGGTGACGCCATCTACTATCGTGTGCTCCAACACATGGGAGAAAGGTCCGTGACCTATGTCATGGAGCAGTATGGCAATCATGGCCGATGTCTCTTCATCTTCGGTTATCTCCACGCCTTTGAGGCGCAAGGACAGAATGGCTTCGCGCATCAGGTGCATAGCGCCTATCGAGTGACCGAAACGGCTGTGCATGGCTCCCGGATAAACGAGATAGGAAAGTCCCAGTTGACGGATACGGTTGAGGCGCTGCACATACGGATGCTGCAGGACATCGTAAATCAGTTCGTTCGGAATAGACAAGAATCCGAAGACAGGGTCATTGATTATTTTACGTTTATTGGGCATAGTTTATTTTTTTACTTCGTAGGTGGTAAAGTTGCCGTTTCCTTCAGTAAGGGTCATCTTGAGCAATTGTCCGTTTTTCTTGTCATAGATGAGTTCGACGCCTGCAATGTCCCGTGGTGCAGCGTTATCCGCTTTGAGGGTGCAGACATAGGTGTTCCCAACGGTCTGGTAGTTCGCTTTAGCGTTATTGAGCGTGGCTGCCTTCTCTACATCTCCGCCCAAACAAGCGAGGAGCGTAGCCCGATAAACGGCCATTTTCTGCTTGGGGTCCTTGACATTGAGTTTCTGCAGTTTGCCGGCCTTGAAGACCTCGAACTTGTCTTTCTCAATGAGCGTGTACTCGCCTGCGGGTTGCGTATAGTTCATCCGCAAGTTATCGGGAGCCTGAAACAGCATCGTTCCTTCACAAACGGTAGTCTTGTTCATTTTGGGCATCACGCGCGTCTCGGTGAATGCGAACTCGCGGGTTTCGTTGGGTTGGTGCAACGAGAGGATAGTAGTTGCTATCAATAAAATCAGTTTTATCATTTCTTTCTGTTTTTAATCTTCATATACAAGCGGTATAAATTGGGCTCCAGTGTATAGGAGAGCATGATGGTTGTGATCATGCCGACGAGGGAGGCGAAACTGATGCTCTGCACGGCCGGATGTTTGGCAAAGCCGACAATGAACATACAGATGACGAGAATGACCGCCGAGAGGGTAATGGCTGTCTTGTGGTATTTCATTGCGGGGTCGCTGTCGCCTTTGAGCAGTCCTTCGAGGATGAAGATTGAGTAGTCCACACCGATACCGAAGACGAAGGACGAGACGATGATGTTCACGAGGTTAAAAGGCTGACCGAAGAGCGCCATGGCGCCGAGCACGGTGTACCAGGAGAGCATCATCGGACAAAGGGCGATGAGAGCAAGCCATAAGTTACGATACGAGACGAGCAGGAGCAAGAACACGAAGGCCGAACTGATCCAGAGGATGAGGTTGAAATCGTCGTGCAGCAGTTCCACGAGGTCCGTGCAGTAGTAATACGGATCCATCAGCATGCAACCCTCTTGGGTGGTAAGCCGGTCCTTCACCGCTTGTGCCTGATCTGGAGCGCACTTGACGGAGAAATAAACGAGCGCCTGATTCTCCACCTGTTCATACAAGTTATCGAGGATAGGTTGCGGCAACAGTCCGCTTTCCGTCAACAGTTCGGGTTGCAGCGGATGGGCCATCATCTGTTGGAAAGGCAGGAACATAGAGGGGTCGATGCCCGTCTCATGGCAAGCCTTGGCGATGTTTCTACTTATTTCAGCCTGTTTCTCCCGCGTGAAATAGTTCTCCCATGCCTCGATCCTTGTTTTCTGCAGGGCCAGTGACGGCATCAGCAGATGCGTCTTCGTTCCACTGACGGTTTCGATACGCGGTAAGGCTTCGAGAGCCTCATCAACGGTCGGGGCTACGGATGCAAAGTACAATTCGGTCTGCCCGTCATTCATCCATTGTGCCCATGAAGCTTCCGCCTTGGCACAGTCGTCCGAGGTGTAGCCTATATGGAGCAGGTCGCTGTCAAACTGATAGCGTCCAGAGAAAGCGACACAAAGGACAACCCACAGGATGGTTACCGTCACGATGACCTTATTGCGGTCGATAGGATAAGCGTTGATACGCTCCAGGAAACGGAAGGCCTTAAGATTAGGCGTATAGTTCTTCGGCAGGAACGAAGGCATAAAGACCAGACTGAAGATCGTTGTGCCGAGGATGGCCAGCAAGGCAAACAGTCCGAAATCACTCAGCAGTCGGGATTGTGTGAACAACAGTCCGGCAAAGGCGCCAACCGTGGTCAATGAACCGAGAAGAACAGGTTTGGTCTGCTCTTTCATCGTCTGCTTGACATCGCCGGTGTAGATATAATGAACCAGCACATGCAGCACATAACTGAATGCCACACCGAGGACGATGGCTCCGATACCCATGCTCATGATCGACACGCCGCCTTGGTAGAGATAGAGTCCGGCGAGGGCAAGGAGCGAACCGAAAGTCAGAGCTGCCACCGTGAGGAGAAGGTACATCGGTCGTTTGAGGCAGATGAACAGCAGAATGATGATGATGAGCATGGCGATGGAGACGGTGATATAGATGTCTCCGCTCATCCGTTCGCTGTTATTGCCTGCCAGAATGATCGTTCCATGATAGAGGATATCGACACCCGGATACTGTGCGCGAATATCATCACGCACCCGGTTCATGGTTCGAACCAGCCGTTTGGCCTCGCGGGAGTTATCCGTGCCGAAAGCAGGTGTGATGAAACCGACACAGGTATGTCCGTCACGCCCATAGAGGTGGTTATTCTGAAAACGCGTCTGTGCCTCGTCTGCGCCGTCCATCGGTAAGAGTTGACCGATTGTGCCCATCGCTATTCCGCACGGATCATAGGAGATGGCATCATAGAGATTCTGCCCGAGATCCGTGTCCAAGAAGTCCTGATAGAAGAGCAGTTGTCGCGTGATGTGGTCCGTGGAGCAGAGAGAGTCCATCTGCTGCGGCGTGAAATCGATATACGCCGGTGTATGAGACATCGCATAATCGGCCGCATCGATGATGAGCATCGGGTCGATGTCCGAAAGGGTGTACAGGATTGCTTGTCGCTCAGCGGTAGCTTCCGTCACGGAGGACATGAACGCATCCAATGCCTCCGCCAGCTCTTCGGGCGAAGGCGTTGCTGCCTCATCGATAGGCGCGGCTTGCACGAAAATCTTGTCCTTCAACTTGAGGTTGAGGAAAGTGACGCGGAAAGCCTCATCGCCCGTCTGCGGGAGAAGCTGGAAGATGTTCTCTTCAAACACGCAGTGCGCACCGAGCCAAGCCAGTGCCGCTACGCAGAGCACTAATATGGTATTACGTATATAAGCCACCGTTGATACCTATACATTCACCGGTTATATAACTGGCATCTTGGGACGCGAGGAAAGCTACTACAGCAGCCACCTCGTCGGGTTCTGCAAAACGGTTGAGAGGGATCTGTTTCTTGAGTTCCGCCTCGTCCAGCCCTTCAACCATATCGGTCTTCACAAAGCCCGGAGCCACCGCATTGACAGTGATGTTCTTCCTTCCGAGTTCTTGCGCCAGCGCCTTGGTAGCTGCAATCAGACCACCTTTGGCAGCGGAGTAGTTACACTGCCCGGGCAGACCTTTCTCGCCCGACAAGGAGGCCATGTTGATGATGCGACCGTATTTATGACGAATCATCGGCTGGAGCAACGGTCGTGTCACATTGTAAAACGAGAAGAGGTTGGTGGATACGACCCGCTCAAAGTCTTCGGACTCCATCCAGATAAGGAGGTTGTCACGACGGATACCGGCGTTGTTCACCAGCACTTCGATATAATCATCGGGATGCTGCGCTTGCCAGTTCTCCAAAGCAGCCGTTGTCTCTTCGCGGTTGCTGACATCGAACTTCAGCAGTTCACCGTCGGTCCCTGCTTCGCGAACAAGAGACAAAGTCTCTTCTGCCGCCGCGTCATTCGACTGATAATTGATAAGGATGTTATATCCTTGTTTGGCGAGCCGCAGCGCAACGGCCCTGCCAATACCGCGACTTCCGCCAGTTACGAGTGCAAATTTATTCATTTTATCATTTACCATTTATTTGTTCAAGTATAGAGTCCATTCCGATGAGTTGTGCAGCGGTGATAACGGATGTCATGGATACGCCGAGCACTCCGTGCAAGTTGAGATTCTGTCCTGTTAGGAACACATTCTCAATGGGCGTCTTGGGCGTCAGAACGGTGGTGAGGGGCGAGCGCCAATCCTTGCGAATTCCATAAGCGGAACCTTCGGCTGTGTGTGTGTAGCGCTGGTAGGTCAGCGGAGATGAGGTATAGACTCGGTCTATCGCTCCACGCAAAACCGGTAGGCGTTGTTCTGCCAGTCGGATACACTCCTCAGCTTTCTGGGCTTTGAAGGTCTCGTAGGCTTCGCCTTGCAGGCCTGAGACCTGACTTCCGCGAACAGGTGTCAATAAATCCAAGGCCGGCTGATCCGGATAAAAACTGACCATCAGACTATTTACCCTTGGGTCGTTGGTCGTTAGTAGTTGGTCATTAGACCACAGGTCCGTTCCTTTGCGGTGGATGTAGATATTGCGGTTGAGATACGGGAGAGCGTTCGCTTTGAGGCGTATGTTAGCGGTAAACATACCAAAAGTCTCTTCAAGTGAATCTATTCGCTTCCGATAGATCTTGCGCACACTCGGACTATCCGCCAATAAACGCATCACCTCTTTGGGATGAATATCGCAGATGATATAGTCCGCTTCGATGAACTCGTCATTATTCACCCATACGCCTGTAGCTCGTCCTTTTTTATCTTCGATGCGCGTGACGCTCGCGCGCGTACGAACGAGTCCGCCCATGCGCGTGATGTCCGTTGCCAAATGGTCTGCTATCTGTTGTCCGCCACCACGAAGTCGCCAGGCACTCTGAATGAACGAGTTGTTGATCTGTGCGTAGATATAGAGAGGGAGCGTATCCCGGTTCAGTTCCAACTTGAGGCTCGAACCTGACAGTACATCCCGCAATACGGGGTCGCTAACGGTTTCGCACAGAAACTCGTACGCTGAACGGGCAAAGAGAGAGGTGGAATAAAAATCCTCCGCTTCACGAGGCTGGAAAGCATCAAAGATATGTTCGCCTACGCTGCGCAAGAAATCCGTATAACGCCTGATCCCTTCTTTCTCATGCGGGAAATAGGAGGTAAGAGTCTCAGCAAAACGCTCATGACCGGAAGCCAAGGCAAAACTGCGGTTGCCCAATACCACTTCGTCAAAGCAGTCTTCGTCCAGTTGCAGCCAAGGCAGGTCGAGAAGATTGAAATAACGGAAAAGCGGGTATAGGGACTCGCCTTCACGCAGGCCTCCTACATAGTGAAAACCGGTATCGAAGAGGATGTCGCCTCGTCGGAAGGACTGCAAGCAACCGCCTGTCACAGCGTTTTGCTCGAGCACCGTGACATCCATGCCGTTCTTAGCGAGCATGTACGCACATTGCAATCCGCCCAAACCGGCTCCTATGACCACTACGCGATTATTCATCTCGGGTTACTTCCGCTTTGAGTGACATATAATTATCGGCATCTTTCCCTATCTCGGCGTTGAGAACAAAAAGGGCAGGTTCTTTCTCTTTGAGATCGATATGCAATTCCAATTCCGGATGAGAGAGCGGCGTGATAAGCGTGGTAAGACGACAGCGGCTGATCTTGCGTGCCCGCAATGGAAAACCCATCACCTGTGCGGCACATTCGAGCAACATCTCGATATTGCACACACCGGGAGAAACGGGTTCACCGGGGAAGTGTCCCTCATAGACCTTGCATTCCGGATTCAGCCGAACAACAAAATGCCCGGATAAACCGTCAATCGTCTTATTCACTATGGCATAATAATTTTTCACTCCTTTAGAAAAATCTTCATGAGACACGCTGCAACGATCTCATCGTTCACCTTTGTTTCTGCGCTGATGAGCCGGATTCCGGCTACTTCCGTTACCAGCCGAATCGTTGTCAGCAATTCTTCGCCTATTGAGGGCAAGGCAAACAGGTTACAGTCTTTGATTTCGCCGATGTAGCCTAATTTGGGTTCCTCGCCACGAGCAAAGGATCCGTAGCCTGCAAAAGCAGCTGCCGACTGGGCGATATGCTCTATCAGTCCGGGTTCCCGAAACCGGCCGTCACGCACGAAGATATTATCTTCATGAACAGTCAAACCGGTCTCTGCACAGGTCTCGTCGGCGGAGTACACAACATCCACCATCACAATAGGAGGACGCTGTGGTATCAACTGAAAGATATGTTCGCCTCGGATGATCACGCGCGCTCTGCCAGATAGTCGTACAAGGCCTGGAAGGTCAAAATCTTACCCAAATCAGCTGTCGGGATTTTTACACCAAACTCATTCTCAATCAGAGCTACCATATCGACCAGACTGAGACTGTCCAGTTGAAGTGTCTGTTTGATAGGAGCTTCGGGGGTGATGATTGACTCTTCTACTTCAAACTCTTCTGCCAAACATGCATTTACTTTGGCAATTAATTCATTTTTGTCCATGATTTTGTATAATTTTTAAAGATTTCTTACGATTAATGTAGCGTTTGTTCCGCCGAAACCGAAACTGTTGCTCATGAAAGTATCGAAATGCTTCTCGATACGCTTGGCAGGAATCAGCAGTTTGGCGCTGTCCTCGTCCGGATTCTCGAAGTTGATGTTCGCCGCGATGAAGTCATTCTTCATCATCAGCATTGAGTAGATGATTTCGCTTGCACCCGCCATCCACATCTCGTGTCCTGTCTGGGATTTGGTGGAAGTCACTTCGATACGATGGTCGCCAATGACATTGTAGATAGCTTTCGCTTCGTTCGTGTCACCCACATGCGTGGAGGTGGCGTGAGCGTTGATGTAACCTATCTCGTCTATCGTCACACCCGCACGCTCAATGGCCATGCGCAGGGACTTACTCGGACCTTCCACATTCGGCGAGGATATATGTTCGCCATTAGCGGAGAAACCGTATCCCAACACCTCGGCGATAATAGGCGCACCGCGTTTGACAGCATGCTCGTATTCCTCGATGATCACCGTTGCCGCACCGCCTCCGGGCACAAGTCCGTCACGGTCACGGTCGAAAGGACGGGACGCTTTTTCGGGTGCATCCTCGCGCGTAGAAAAAGCCGATATGCCGTCGAACGAACCGATAGAGAACGGATTGACTTCCTGTGCGCCACCGCAGACGATGAGGTCCTGCAGACCTGTTTGGATCAGCAAAGCGCCGAGACCGATGGCATGCGCACCACTCGCGCAAGCACCGCTGATGGTCAGGTTGATTCCGCGCAGATGGAAGATCGTACCGAGGTTCATCGTCACGGTCGAGTTCATCGACTGGAAGATGGCACCGCTACCGCAAAGCATCGTGTCATGTTTCTCGCGCATCGTGTCCACCGCACGAACCGTCGGATCTGCCGACGAGTCATTGCCGTACAACAGACCTACATCGTATTTATCCAGGTAGTCCTGATCCAGTTTCGCATTGCGCAAAGCCTCGACGGTTGCGCAGTAAGCGTACTTGGCTTGCTCCGGCATGTATGCACGCTGGGAACGGCTGAGTTCTTTCTTCAAGTCCGGTAACTCCACTTTAGCTGTCAGACCGGAACGGAATCCCATCTCTTTGCGGACGGGGTCAAGGATGATGCCAGACTTGCCCGTATAGAGCGAGTCACGCACTTCGTCTAATGATGTACCAAGGCAGGACCAGATGCCCATGCCCGTAATAACAACTCTTCTCATTATAATTCGTTTCTCAAATTTTCAAATAAAGTTTCTCGTTTGGCCATGAGATCTTGGCTCTTGGCTATCAGCAATTTTGCATTGCGCCATGTAGCTTTCATCCATTTGCCGTTGTGCAATGCGAACCATGAGAGCGGCCATGTAGCGAGTAACATAAAAGCGGCGGACTGCCACCAGAGACCCCAAACCAGTCCGCAGATCAGTACCGTGAACAAGAAGAACAACGGAATGCCGAAGACTGTCGGTACGATGAAGCGTACGCTGTTGGTGTACATCGGATCAGGTTTGACAAACGGGTACGGAATGAGATAATGGAAAATATTCGGGTACAGCGACACAATCCACAACGGCAGCAATGCTAACTGAACGAGCATAGCAATAATCGTCTGCGCCCAATTCTTCTTGCCGATGATATCGCGTTCGGTGATACCCAACTGCTTCTCTTCCTCCATTATCTCGTTGATGGGCTGCCAGAAGGGTTCGTCTTCGGCTTTGGACTTCAGACCCTCCACCAGCTTGCGGTCGGAAGCCAGTTTGTCAGGCAGGAAAGCAGGATTGCCTCCGTTCTGACGGCAATAGTTCTGACCAAAAGCACTCTTGCGCAACCACTCGATTTGCTCGTAGTGGTCAAGGTCGCGGATGTCGAGCATCATAGCCTCAATCCGCTCACGGATGATCTTGTTCACTTCGCGCTGGGCCGTACGGGGTTTGGTCTGGTACATCTCGTACCACGGTTGCAACGACAACGGCTCGCCGTAACGGATGATGCATTGGGTTCCGACTTCAAAATAGTCCTCGTAATGGTTCGCGCAAGGCACAATCTTGAAGTCTTTGGTGAAACCCGTCATCTTGGCGGCGGTGAAGGCCATGTGCGTATAGCCGAAAGTGAAGTCATTGAACCAATGCTTCGGCGTATGGATGCCGGCAGGGTAGATGATCAGACGGTTACCGTCCATAATCTTACCGTACATGGTGTTCATCGTTTCTTCGTTTTTCTTCATGTCTTCGGGCGATGTGCCGAACTCTGCGCGGAAAGTAGGTAACATGCCCAGCCACAAGAAGAACTTCGACAGAACAGGTCCAACCAATTCAAAGGCATCAGCCCGTGCCAACACATACGGATGGGTCTCGTTCTCCAAGCCCAACAGCAGGTTCAAGGGATCATTGGCGCAGTTTTCGTGATTAGACACCAACATACAAAGTTCACCCTGCGCAGGGATGTTTTCCCGACCTTGGTAAATCATCTTGTACATCAGGTGCTCATTCAAAAAACGCACATAGGTCTTGAAAATCCTATAGCCCCAAGATGCAATGTATTTTTCCTTTGCCATATATACTTAATAATTTATAATAAATTAACGGTTTCATGTCCGTCAGGACAAAAACGGCTGCAAAGGTACGAAAAAAAAATGATGTACGCAAATAAAATGAATAAAAACGCATTTTTTCGCAAAAATATTTGTGTATATCGAAAAAAAGCAGTACTTTTGCAGCCGATTTGAAGATTTTTTTCAAATTATCGGGATGTAAAACATAGTTTTGCAGACCGAGAAGCGTAGAACAAAATGTAGCGTAATCGAGCGGCATTGACGCGAGTCACGCGAATTTTAGTTCAAGCGCGCCGCGATGTTGGAATTGGTAGACAAGAAAGACTTAAAATCTTTTGCTCAGTGATGAGCGTGCCGGTTCGACCCCGGCTCGCGGTACGAAAAACAGCAACGGAAACGCTGCTGTTTTTTGGTTAATATGAGGGCGATTATTGGAGAAGGATTTTGTGAGGGAATTATTGAAGTCGGATTTTGGGGATGATTATAGGTTTACTTACAGGCGGCGGATGGATGCTAAATGGTGTGTATGGAGACCTGTTTCTGCGCAAAAAATGCCGATTTCATCGAGCTTTTCTACTTTTACGCGGCCGGAACAATGAATCACGCGTTCGCTATCAATGACTATGCCGACATGGGATATGTGCGAGGGATTGGAAACTCCGTCATTGAGACCTTGATGGTCAAAGAACACCAGGTCTCCGGCTTGCGCTTTTGACAGGTCGGAGATCTTGCGCCCATGTGTGGCTTGCTCGGAAGCGTTGCGAAGCAAGTGCTTGCCGAAAAGGCTCATGATGACTTGTGTAAAGCCCGAGCAATCGATGCCCATTGCATTCTTACCGCCCCATAGATATGGCACATTGAGCCAGAAACGGACCACCTCGAATAGTTTTTGCTGACTCATTTCGTAGGGTTTCTCCGAGACATACATCGGGTCAATGCGGAAACCTACACCTAATAGTTCGAATCGTCCGTTTTTGTAGTTCGTCAAGCGTGTTCCGGCGGTTAGAGGAATCGTTTGACTGTTGTTCTCACTTACAGCATAGGCCATCGGGAAAACGACGAGTGCTGCAGACTGATATGTTTGCTTGTAAAGTGCGAATTCCTTCGGTTTCATCGGATAAATCATCTTGGAATCGACCCATCCCTCCTGGCTGTCCGAGTGCAATTTTATCCGATTCCATCGAGGTTTTTCTTCCAGAACGGCACATGTTTCACCAAACAGCATTTGTGTCAGCTGTTCACTTCCTTCCCGTGCTTCAGCCCGCACCGGAACGACACTGTGTAATGAGATAGCGTTCATATTAATTGAGGAAGTATGGGACAGGTAGGCCGAGGCAATGGCATTTGTGTTTTGTCCGTTTGAAGTGGGTTCTGTAGTATTTGTGCTTGTTTTTGTTTCTATCCGGTTGGCCGCCGACAGGGAAGAGGCAGGTAACTTTGACTCCTACCACGATGTTGCGCAACGCACCGGTGTTGGCATTGGCGGCCGAGTAGAGGTGATTCATCGATACATTCATATATTGGGACACATCCCATTCCGTTTTGTCGGGTGCGGAAGGTTGGTCCAGCACATCCAATAGTCCGACTTCGGCAAAAGCACCGATACGCAAGAGCTGGTCCAAACCATTCTTGCTTGGGCCGATGGGCAGGGTGCCACCTAACTCGACGAGCAAGCGGATATCGTTTTTGTAGCGCATCTGTCCTTTGGTGGAAACGGGTTCATAGTCATGGTAGCCATGCGTGAACATGTCATCGATATAATCGTCGTAATACCGGCCATAATAGTCCGCAGCGGAAGCCATGAGTCCTTTTTGATGTGTCCACGAAGCGATGAAGAGGCTATACTGCGCGCCTACCAACATATAGAACGGATAGGTCTCGAAGCCGACCATCACCGGCGTATGGAACCACAAGTTGGAACTCAGGTCTCTACGGCTGATCAGGTGACCGAGATAGTTGAATTCGATTCCGCGGGTATCAATCATATGTGCGGAGAAGTTTTCGTCTGCCACACCTACGCGCGGGTGTTCACCGGACATGGCAGCTCCGATGCTCAGCAAGAAATGATTACGACGGAATTGGTACTGGAGCGAGACTCCTTCGCCCCATCCGAAGAGCGGTTTAGTGGCATCGGACTTATCCAACTGGAACGGAGAAGACAGCGAGGCGCCAACACCGATATAGTGCTGCGCGAAGGCCATTGAGGCCATCAACAAAACCGCTATGAAGGCAACTATCCGTTTCATCTTACCATGATTTTAAACACTTTCCGCTGGCCGGATTCCAATACAATCTCCGCCAAGTAGATGCCTTGCGTGCCCGGTGCGTTGATCTGCGTATCGCCGGAGAGGATGGAGTGGCTACAGAATCTGTTTCCCGTCGGCGTATAAATATTGAGGATGGCATCTTGCGAAACGTTGACATGTATGATATTATTGCGTTCCACAGCGGTCGGATATATATTGGGATCGATGTTAGGATCTTCAACAATAAGCGGGCAGGTCATGAGCTTGAGGCCGCTCACTTCCGTCAACATGGCGCTGTATTCGGCGCCTACTTCGAGCGGCTGGTACAGGTACGGGCCCGTTTCGCCTACCAGCATTTGGCCTTTCTTATACCACTGGAAGTCCGTGAAATCATATCCGCCGTTATAGTCATGCGTCAGCACGAAGATGGCATCCATCCATCCTTGCTCCAAAACCGTACGCGGGAAGAGAAGCGTGAAGGGCTCGTCGGCGCTGTGCTTGAGCCGGCTATGGAAGAGGAGGTCGATATGAACCGAGAAGATACCCGCTTTGACATTGTACGGAACCGAAACGATGTCCTGATCGTCCAGCGGATAGGTGTCGTTCACAAATCCCGCGGCTACAGCCTCCGGGGAGAAGGTCAATCGCGCGTCCGTCAAGAGGCCGGTGTGTTGCACCGCTATCTCCAGGAGTCCTTCACCCGCGCATTGCTCGGCGATGGTGACAGCCACCTCTTCGACGATGTTCTCCTTGACAGTCAGGTTGAGCGTGACGATGCTGTCACAGTCATGTTCCGACAGGAGCGTCTCTTTGTATATGCCTTCCGTTTCATAGTCTTTGCCGTTCCAGGTGTATGTCTCACCATCGATGATCGTCACTTGTTCCTCGGGCATGTTATAGGTGGGATAGACGGTAACGATCAGCGTGTCGAGAACATTGAACTCATTGACAATGGTATCCGTTCCGGCCTTTGCGAATGGTCCGTATGTGAGCCCCGTGACAGACCAGGTGTACCTTTCTCCTTCGCATGTCTGCGCGTAATCCTTTATACACTTCAAGCGTTGGGGAGCATCGAAGGTTTTGCTCGTTACTTTGCACTCGGGCCGTCCATCGAAGTAAGCATCCACAGTCAGACCTGCTGCATCCGCAGTCGTCATCTTGACGGTAGTCTCCATCGGGTTAGCCGTTGCAATGAAATCGTCGGTTTGGCCTTCGTGAGCAATAATAATCTTCTTACCGATAGCGTTGTCGGACGACATTGTAACGGTAACGGTGACATCATATTCCGTCTGGTCGCAGCGGATATTCTCCGGAACATCAGTAACCTCAACGGATGTGATTATGTCCTCTGCCTCAGGAGCATCGACGGTGACGGATTTGTGGCAGTTATGCACACCGCCGGTAGTTTGGACAGTGAGTGCGTGCTTTTGTCCGTCGGCTGTGAGTCCGATGAAGGTGGCGGTGGCCGTTTGTTTGTCGAATTCATCCTTTACGAAATCCGGTGTAATGTAGTCCGCAGGTCTTCCGTCGAGATCAACCGAAAGCGTACCATCCTGGTTGTAATAGTCGAAAGTGACGGACAAGTCGTATGTAGCACCGCAGCTCGTGACAGATCCAATGTCGGTATGTACGATGTCTATCTTGGGTTGCGCCGGTTCGATGTAGTCAGCATATTCCGCACAATCTTCATACCCATCGAAATAGACTTTGAACCCATGTTTTCCGCCCGGAGTGTACTTTTGATACTCGAAAACGGGAGGATCATCAATCTTTGTATCGGCAGGTGTGGTTGGGAAGACTCGCTTGTTCCCTTTCCAGTCCTCGAAAATGAGATCTCGTCCCTGACCGTTAGCGAATTCTACTTCCACTTTGACGCTGTACGTATGGTCTCCGCACGCGTATGGCATGACGGAGGCGGTGGCCGTAATTTCGGGTTTCGGTACAATCGGATCTGATACGATGGTCAGGTTGAGTGTTGCCGTATAGGTACATCCGTCGTCGGTTGTTAATTCCTTGGTATAGCCGGTCTGCTCCGTGGTGAACCATTCATCGTTCCATTCGTAGGGAAGTTCATCCTTGAAGACAGTGACATTGGTGGTCGCTTCGGCTATAGTAGGTACTGGATAGAAATCAACAATGAGTTTAGCTTTATAGTCTTTGTCTGCTTCATGGATGGTAGTTGTGAAAATATTGTTCTCTGCCGTCGGAGTCAAATTTGTCAAGTCATGCCATGCATCAATCGTAGCACCCGGACAAATAGTGATGTGGTCTGGATCAAGAATCTCAATAGGTTTGTCCGTAACAGTGAGGTTGAGATAAATCTTGTACTCACATCCGTCGTCAGTAGTTTTTGTTGCTTCATAGGTGTCAGATACCATACAATCTTGCCCTTCCCAATGGTATGGCAAATCCTCCGTAAACACCACAACATCCGTTGTACGGTCTGACAAAGAGGGTATAGGATAGAAATCAACAATGAGTGTTGCTTTATAGTCTTTGTCTGCTTCATGGATGGTAGTTGTGAAAACATTGTTCTCTGCCGTCGGAGTCAAATTCGTCAAGTCATGCCATGCATCAATCGTCGTTCCCGGACAGATCGTCATGTATTCAGGATCAAGATTCTCTACCGGCTTGTCGGAAACCGTGAGGTTGAGATAAATCTTGTACTTGCACCCATCATCAGTAGTTTTTGTCGCTTCATAGGTGTCAGATACCATACAATCTTGCCCTTCCCAACGGTATGGCAAATCATCCGTAAACACCACTACATCCGTTGTGCGGTCTGACAAAGAGGGTATAGGATAGAAATCAACAATGAGTTTAGCTATATAGTCTTTGTCCGCTTCATGGATGGTAGTTGTGAAAATGTTATTCTCTGGTGTCGGAGTCAAATTTGTCAAATCATGCCATGCATCAATCGTAGTTCCCGGACAGATAGTCATGTAGTCAGGAGGTTCAAGAGTTTCTACCGGCTTTTCAGTTACAGTCAGATGGAGATAAACCTTGTACTCGCATCCGTCGTCAGTAGTTTTTGTCGTTTCGTAGTTTCCGGATTCGTTGTATTCGTTTCCCTCCCATATATAGGGCAAATTCTCTGTGAACACAGCGTCCACCGTAGTCCGTTCAGTCATGGATGGTATGGGGTGGAAATCGACGATTAGTGTAGCGAAATAATCTTTGTCTATGTCGTGGATGGTAGTCGTGAAAACATTGTTCTCTGCCGTCGGAGTCAAATTTGTCAAATCATGCCATGCATCAATCGTAGTTCCCGGACAGATAGTCATGTGGTCAGGATCAAGAATCTCAATAATTTTGTCGGAAACCGTGAGGTTGAGATAAATCTTGTACTCGCATCCGTCGTCAGTAGTTTTTGTGGCTTCGTAGTTACCGGATTCGTTATACTCATTTCCCTCCCATATATAGGGTAAATTCTCCGTGAACACAGCATCCACCTTAGTCCGTTCAGTTATGGATGGTATGGGGTGGAAATCGACGATTAGCGTTGCTTTATAGTCTTTATCTGCTTCATGGATGGTGGTCGTGAAAACATTGTTCTCAGCCGTCGGAGTCAAATCCGTCAAGTCATGCCATGCATCAATCGTAGTTCCCGGACAGATAGTCATGTGGTCAGGATCAAGAATCTCTACCGGCTTGTCGGTTACAGTTAGATGGAGATAAACAGAATACTCACATCCGTCGTCAGTAGTTTTTGTCGCTTCATAGTTGCCTGACACCGTATATTCTTCGCCCTCCCATATATAGGGTAAATTCTCTGTAAACACCACAGCATCCGTTGTACGGTCTACCAAAGAGGGTATAGGATAGAAATCAACAATCAGTTTTGCTCTATAGTCTTTGTCTGCTTCATGGATGGTAGTCGTGAAAACATTGTTCTCAGCCGTCGGAGTCAAATCCGTCAAGTCTCTCCATGCCTCAATCGTAGCACCCGGACATATCGTCATATTTTCAGGTTCAAGATTCTCTACCGGTTTGTTAGTTACAGTCAGATGGAGATAAACAGAATACTCGCATCCATCTTCAGTTGTTTTGGTCGTTTCGTAGTTACCTGACACCGTATATTCTTCGCCTTCCCATATATAAGGCAAATTCTCTGTGAACACCACAACATCCGTTGTGCGGTCTATCAAAGAAGGTATGGGATAGAAATCAACAATGAGTTTAGCCTTATAGTCTTTGTCTGCTTCATGGATGGTTGTTGTGAAAATGTTATTCTCTGCCGTCGGAGTCAGATTTGTCAAGTCTCTCCATGCATCAATCGTAGTCCCCGGACATATTGTCATATTCTCAGGTTCAAGATTCTCTACCGGCTTGTCTACTACTTCGAGATTCAGATAAATAGTATAAGTGCAGCCATCTGCCGATGTCACGGTTTTCTGATAAGAACCTGACTCCGTATATTCTTCGCCCTCCCATATATAAGGCAAATTCTCTTTAAACACTACATCCTCCGTTGTGCGGTCTGTCAAAGAGGGTATGGGATAGAAATCAACAATCAGCGTTGCATCATAGTCTTTGTCTGCTTCATGGATGGTGGTAGTGAAAACGTTGTTCTCTGCCGTTGGAGTCAGATTCGTCAAGTCATGCCATGCCTCAATCGTAGCGCCCGGACATATCGTCATGTATTCAGGATCAAGATTCTCTACCGGCTTGTCGGTTACAGTTAGATGCAGATAAACAGAATATTCACATCCGTCTTCAGTGGTTTTTGTCGCTTCATAGTTGCCTGACACCGTATATTCTTCGCCCTCCCATATATAAGGCAAATTCTCTGTGAACACAGTAACCTCCGTAGTCCGTTCTGTCATGGATGGTATGGGGTGGAAATTGACGATTAGTGTAGCTTTATAGTCTTTGTCTGCTTCATGGATGGTGGTAGTGAAAACGTTGTTCTCAGCCGTCGGAGTCAAATCCGTCAAGTCTCTCCATGCCTCAATCGTAGCGCCCGGACATATCGTCATATATTCAGGATCAAGATTCTCTACCGGCTTGTCGGTTACAGTTAGATGGAGATAAACTGAATACTCGCATTCGTCTTCAGTGGTTTTTGTGGCTTCATAGTTACCTGATACCGTGTATTCATTTCCCTCCCATATATAAGGCAAATTCTCCGTAAACACCACATCCTCCTTTGTCCGGTCTATCAAAGAAGGTATAGGATAGAAATTCACTATCAAAGTAGCTATATAGTTCTTATCCTCATCTGTAATTGTTGTTGTGAATTTGTAATTATCTACCGTCGGAGTCAAATTCGTCAAGTCTCTCCATGCAGCAATCGTAGCTCCCGGACATATTGTCATATATTCAGGATCAAGATTCTCTACCGGCTTGTCAGTTACAGTTAGATGGAGATAAACAGAATACTCACATCCGTCGTCAGTAGTTTTTGTCGCTTCATAGTTGCCTGACACCGTATATTCTTCGCCCTCCCATATATAGGGTAAATTCTCTTTAAATACCACATCGTCCGTGGTCCGGTCTTCCAAGGACGGAATAGAATAGTATCTAAGATGTAGCATGACAATACTATCACATTCATGCACCGTCTTAAGACTCAGTTCGTAGTCTCCCTCTTCCGTATAGATTTTTCCATTCCATTCTTTGCTACCATTCGGACAAATATAGAACGTCTCTTCCAATTTCGAATCCGTCTCCCATGTATAAGTTGGCCAATATAATAGATGCAGCATCACAATACTGTCACATCCATGCACTGTCTGGAGCTTCTTCTCATAGTCGCCCGCAACAGAATAGGTTTCTCCATTCCAGTATTTGCTGCCATCCGGACAAATATAGAATGTCTCTTCCAACGATGAATCATCCTCCCATGTATAGGACGACCAGTATTTCGGAGCAATATAAGAGTCTTTATGTGAATCTTCGTCTTTACATCCCTCTGCTCCCTCGAAATAGGCTTTGAACGTATGTTCCACGACAGGATTCTCCCATGGCATATCAAAGGTCCATGATGCTGAAGTCTCGCCATATTCCGCATCGGTGGCTTTCAACGTCTTCTCGTGTCCTGCCTCATCGGTAATGATAAGGTTGTGGCCTTGCGTTTTTTCGTATGTCACGGTTATTGTCACCTGATAATTAGGAGCATCACAAACATATGGTAAAACTTTTGCAACTGTAGACTTAATATCCGGCGAGAAAGACACTTCTATATCTGTCTGCTCGAACGGACAGATGTCAAAGGTTGTTTCGTTGCTTTGAACAGTAAGAACATGCTTTTGACCATCATAAGCGAGGTCCTTCAAAGTAGCGGAAAATGTTTCTACATCGGAGAGAGAAGTAATGTCTTTTTTTGCTTTCTCGACTCCATCCCACAGGAAATGCAATTCCGTACCACGCAGATATGTGTAGGAGCCTGAAATAATCAAATCAAAGGTTGTCTGGTCACAATTCGGCGCAGGGATATCCACCGGATCAACGGAGAGTGCCGGTACATTCGGTGGGTCATATGTGTGCTCTTGAGGTTCGCAATTATTGGCATCCGCGAAATAGATGAGGAATTTGCCGGTAGCTTTGTCTCTGTCAAGAGTAAACACCTCGCTGAACTTCGTATCAGTAATGTCATATGTAATGGGGTCGTCTTTACCCGTATCACCCTTGATGGTAAGCTTGTGGCCTATGGCATTGTCGGACAGAGTCGCTTCAACCGTTACTTGGAATGTCTTCTCGCCGCACTTCATCTCGCTACGCTTAATCAGGACATCGCTGATCACCGGAGTAAAAGGAGCCTTGAAGGACTTGATTTCAATGGAACAACTGTTTTCTCCGTCAAACGCGGCGTGTAGCGTGTGCTCGAGTCCGTCGCCGGGGACCTCCGTAAAGGTGACAGTTGCGGGATTTTTCTCGTAATCGAACTCTTTCTTGTTGGCGATGTCATCGTCTATCCAACCGTATAGCTTGCCGCTTTGGTTCGTATGTGTAATATCAAATTTGACAGTATAAGTTGTAAGGTTACAATCCATATCACCGACTTCCGGTCTTGGAGTAACGGATATATGCGGTGTCACGGGCTCATCGTATTTAGCTGTTTTCTTTTTTTCACAGTTTGACTCTGCTTCCACAAACCAAATATCAAAGTAGTCATCTGCCGCATCGATTGCCACTCCCTCGAACTTAACTGTATTCTCGCCCTCTTTTGCAGCAAAGGTCGTATTTTGATCTTCCTTACCCCAAACCGTCACCTCTTTGCCTTGTCCGTTGGTAACATAGAATGTAACAACCACATCATACTCATCGATGTCGCACCCCATCTGTTTGGGTGTGGCAACATAATCGTATATATACGGTGAGAACGGGGCATCAACGTCTTTAGAGTCTTGACAGTCAAGGGTCGTGTTGTCGGTACGAATCAAAAGCGTATGTTTATTGCCATCATAGGTAAGACCGGTCAGTTTGGTTGTTATAGTACTGGATGAACCATAGGAAATATTCTTTGAGGCTTCCGTGTGCAAATCGCCATCCCAATAGAACAGCAATTCAGTGCCGGATTGATAAGCATAGGTTACTTCGACCTCAAGATCAAATGTTGTTTGGTCACAATCTGGCTTGGAAACAATAGGTTCTGTTACCGTTAAAGCCGGCACGCCCGGAGCGGTGTAGATGCCGGAGCTTTGCCAGTTCTTTTCCTTGCCTTGACCATCTTTACGGGTTATAGTGGCAGTCAGTTTGTGCACCTTGCCATCTGCCACCAACATCGCGTAAGTGGCCGATGAAAGCGTGAGAGTGATGCCTTCCGGATTGACAGTCGGATCAATGGTGATAGGTGTTGTAAATATATCGCCATATATATCGTCTGTCAGTTGGAGAGTAATGGTGTTAGCAGGACATTTATCGCTTAACTTCGAATAGCTCACATGTACCTGCATCTCGAAATCTGTTTTGCCGCAAGCAGGAGTCTTGAGGATAGTTATTTTGGGTTTGTTAACCGTAATGTCCGGCTCCTTTATATTCACGACAAACCGCTCGCAGTTTTTTATCGCTTGTGAATGAACTGAAATGGCCTGGAATTGGATGTCGTCCAATGCGAAGTCATTTCCTCCCGGGTTCTTACTGATATTGAGGTCGCGCACCATTATTTCCACTTCATCGGCATCTGCCGGAGAAGTATAAACATGGGAGTTCTGGTGCCAGATATTATCCTTGTACTCATTTAAGTCAATAGGGTTACCTAACAGTTCCTCTTCGCTCCACGCTCCGTCTTGTTTGTAACGGATGGCGAACTGCAGAATGGCAGCGTTGTTCATCTCACCGTAGTTATTGATGTTAGCCACCCAAAAAGAGAACATATAGTTGGTTCCTTTGACTAATTTCAATTTTGAACTTTTGCCTGTATTAGCATACCAGGCCCTCTTCGAACCTCTGTTGTCAGCATCGAATAGAGCGTAATAAGTACCAGCTTTTGCATCAATTTTCTTTGTATAGCGCTTCCAAAAACTATTGGCATCCGTTACGATGGAGAAACCGCCGAATAAACTGCTGCTTCCATCCATGTATTTGTCGTAGAAATTACTTTCTGTAGTCACTTCCTTACCCCAGAAGTTGTAATCGCTGATGTCGCAACCTGTAACATCATTGCTTCGTTTTATATCTCCATAATACGTCTCGTCCGCGGAAAAATCTCCGTTATCAATCAAATTGCCCGCAAACGTAGGCTTAGGTTCGTACTCATAATATGTATAAATGACTGTGGTATCAAAACAATAGGCAGGTACGATGCGTTCATGATCAGTCGTGTTTCCGTCATGCCATTTGAATCCGTCTGTTCCCGGAGTGGAAGGAGTAAGTGTGGGAGTTTCACCGTGTGTTATGTTAATGGTAGAGGTTTTGATTCCGTCTATCGCGTTGGGAGCCGGATAAGGATCAGAATTACGGGAGCAGTCACTACCACCGCCGATGAAACTCGCTGTTGCCGTCAAGGTGGCACCATCGGCGTATAGCTCCGGAAGGCTGAAAATAAAAGGCGTAGTGGGGGCGTTATAATCTACATGATGTTCGCCTTTGGCATCGGTGACGCTGATACGAAGTGTCTTGCCCAAAGACTCTCCAAAGGCCACAACTCCCTCCAAAACATACGTGCTGTCATGGACATTTACGCTAGATGTCACAACACCAAAATCCGTAATCTCGCAAGTAGGAGAACAGTCTTTGGTAACAGAAATCTCAATGAATCGCTGTCTGTGTTGGTCTTTCGAAGAAAGAAAATAATACGTGTGACTATTGGCTGCCCCAATCGTTTCGTTCAAACTGCCCGGACCGCCAAATCCCCAATCAGTGCTGGCGTATGGAAGTTCTTTCCATTTCTCACCGTCCCATTTGAACCAAGTCCGTGCTTGACCATAATCATAGCCATCTGTCTCGTTGATTAGACGAGGCTGTAAGGACAACGGATCACCCGATGATTGAGTGCAGACTTCTACCACTTGTTTATCAACATTGTTGATTTTTCCATTTGAAGTAGGATCCTCGGACGGACGATAGAAATAGCAGTTGCTCCAATGCCATTTGTCATAAGGATTATTTTGGGCGTCCTTATATTGGCGGAAATTGTCCAAGTAGTTTTGGTTAGCAGGTATTTCTATGTCTGCACTCTTTTGAACATTGTTATCATCACCATTATAGTGAACATTGCTCCAATCAGGATCGCTATCGACACTATTGCGCGTCATGATGACATGAGTCCACTCGCCTGCAGGAACCCTTACTTGAAGGACATCACCACAATAGGGCACGTATTGCGCTTTTTCACTCCATGCAAATAATGGTGTCCCCTCTTTGTAGAAATACGCAAATCGACCGGCGTCGTCATTTCCGTACCAACTCCAATTAGCAGGACTTTTCTTGACATAGATCACTTCCCCCGCTTCAAACACACGCGCATCAATGTACACCGGCGAAAATAGCAGCGTACAGAGCAATAGGGCAATATGTTTTACATACTTTCTTACCACACTTCTTGCGGATGATGATTGTCGGTTTTGGGGTAGTCGATGGAATAGTGCAGTCCGCGGGATTCTTTGCGTTCGAGAGCCTGGCGGGTGATGAGGTAGCCTACGTTAATCATATTACGCAACTCACAAATCTCCTTATCGGCTTTGACGCGTTTGAAGAGCGCTTCGGTCTCTTCGTACAGCAAGTCGAGTCGTTCCCACGCGCGGTGTAAACGTAAGTCCGAACGGACGATACCGACATATGTGGACATAATCTGACCCACCTCTTTCACGTCTTGCGCAATAAGCACGCGCTCCTCGTTACTCAATGTTCCTTCGTCGTTCCATGCCGGAATTTGTCCGTTGAAATCGTAACTTTCTATCACGCTCAAGCTATGTTTGGCTGCAGCATCGGCATATACCACTGCCTCAATGAGCGAGTTCGACGCCAGACGGTTGCCGCCGTGCAAACCGGTACACGAACACTCGCCTACTGCATAGAGACGACGGATAGTGGATTGCCCGTCCAGATCCACCTTGATACCGCCGCACATATAGTGCGCACAAGGTGCTACGGGGATATACTGCTTCGTGATGTCAATGCCGATACTCAGGCACTTCGCAAAGATATTCGGGAAATGATGCTTGGTCTCTTCGGGATCTTTGTGCGTCACATCCAGGCACACATGGTCGATAGCATGGATTTTCATCTCATTGTCAATCGCGCGCGCGACAATATCCCGAGGAGCGAGACTCAACCTCGGGTCGTATTTCTGCATGAACTCTTCGCCGTTGGGCAACCGCAATATGCCTCCGTAACCGCGCATGGCTTCGGTAATCAGATAGGCAGGATGGGTCTCTTTTGGATTGAACAAACTCGTCGGATGGAACTGCACAAACTCCATATCTTTGACCAGTCCCTTCGCGCGATACACCATCGCGATGCCGTCTCCCGTAGCTATCTCCGGATTCGTTGTGGTAGCATAGACAGCTCCCGTTCCGCCGGTAGCCATCAGGGTGATACGACTCAGATAGGTATCAATCTTCTGTGTCTCGGGATTGAGGATATAGGCACCGTAGCACTCGATATCAGGAGTGCGGCGTGTGACGCGTACTCCCAAATGGTGCTGGGTGATGATTTCTACAGCAAAATGGCGCTCGAGCACATCGATGAAAGGATTATTGCGCACCGCAGCCATCAGCCCGCGTTGAATCTCCGCTCCGGTGTCATCGGCATGGTGCAGAATACGGAACTCCGAGTGCCCGCCTTCACGATGGAGGTCGAACGAACCGTCTTCTTTCTTGTCGAAGTTAACGCCCCAATGCACCAGTTCTTCGATGGCGTGTGGCGCATTCTTCACCACTTGCTCCACCGCCGCAGGGTCACTGAGCCAATCGCCGGCCACCATCGTGTCATGGATGTGCTTGTCAAAATCATCGACCAGCAGATTGGTCACGGATGCGATACCGCCTTGCGCCTTGGCGGTGTTGGCTTCTTCCAGCGTTGTCTTGCAACATAAGGCAATGTTGTACTTGCCGCTTCTTGCCACTTTCAGGGCAAAACTCATTCCGGCTACGCCCCCGCCGATAATGAGAAAATCATACTTTTTTACCATGGTAATAATTTAGTGGGCGCAAAATTACTACATTTTTTTGAAATATGCAAATAAAAAATGATTTTTTTCGCATTTATTGTGCCTTGCACAATGCAAAAACACTAAATGTAGCCCCTCTAAACCGTTTCATGGCACGCAGACAGCTGCGCATGGTCTCGCCCGTGGTAATCAAATCGTCCACTATAAGTATGTGCTTGTAGTACATCTGCTCGGGATGATTCACTTCAAACGCATCCGCCACATTCTGTTTACGCGCCTCGCCTCGTTGCAAGGCCTGTTGGGGTGTATTCTTAATACGCATCACATGCGTCGTATCCACCGGTATTCCCGTGATGTCGCTGATGCCTTTGGCTATGTATTCCGATTGGTTGTATCCCCGTTCACGCAGGCGTTTCGGATGCAACGGCATGGGCACAATTATATCGATGGAATCGAAGAAACCTGCATATTGCATCTCCATCGCCGCTTGTCGCCCGAGCTTGTAACCGATCATCGGCTGGTCTTTGTATTTCATCAGATGGATCATGTCCTGGATCGGGTTTTCTTTCTCATAGAACAGGTACGCAGCGGCTCGCTCCATATGCATCGTCTTTTTGGCTGCCGCCCTGGAATCGGCCTTGCCCCAGAGCACCATTTCCGTACCGTTGTCCTGTATCTGCGCCTGTTCGGTGCGCGGCAAGCTGGCCAAGCACTCATCGCACACTACTTTGGACAAGTCACCAATGTAATTATCGCATGTCGGACAGTTATGCGGATAAAAAAGACTGAACAACGCGTTTCGCAGAACCGATGCCATAAATCACCCTACATTGAACTGACTACCTCCGATGAATTCGCGCAAAATAGAGGTTCGAGGAATGAAAGAAGCCTCCAATCCTTCAAAGAAACTGAGGTAAAACAGCAGCTTCTCCGCTATCTTGTATTCCTCTGCCACGGCAGGTACCGTTTGCAGCGCCGTTTCCACGGTATAACGGATGGCAGGCAGTTCATAGGTCATGGAGGAGTCAAATTCGGCATCTGCTTCACTGCGGAAAGGTTCGATCCATTGATCCTCTCCTTCCCGTACGGAAGGCCAGTTGGCGATAGTGGTCTGCGGGCTCTTGCCCCGTGTACGCAAATCGCGGCTCATGCGGCGTAAGAGACGATGCACATAAGTAGGAATCCACGTCTCTCCGTCCAACGACACAGGACTCATCGGAGCAGCATAGATCTTGTATTTGCAGGCGGCATCGATATGTTCCGTCAGAATGGGATTGAGCGCATGGATGCCTTCAATCACCATGATCGTATCCGGTTCTAATTGCAAGGTATCGCCTAAGTACTCGCGCTTCTCTTCCGCAAAATTGAATGTCGGTAGCACTATCTCTTTACCGGCTATCAACGCCTTCAGGTCACTCTCCAATTGCTGCAGGTCAATAGCATAAACCGATTCGTAGTCTTTGGTGCCATCGTCCTTGAGCGGCGTAAGCGACCCATCCACATACCAGTTGTCCAAGGACAGCGCCACCGGTTGCTTGCCTTGCGCCAACAGTTCGAGGCACAGTTTATGACTGGTACTCGTTTTACCGCTGGAGGAAGGACCGGCTATCAGCACCACGCGTACTTCCGGTCGGGAACAGATATCATGCGCAATCGATGCCAACTGCTTCGTATGGTAATTCTCGCCTTCGGCCACCAACTCATTGGCATGGCCTGTCTCGATCATCTCGTTGATATACGCCACGCGGCGTTTCTCTTCAGGTATCATATCGGATCTATATCTATTATAATTTTCACGTTTTTATTCGATTTCATCGAGCCAATATAGTCGATTCCCTCTTTGATTCGGCGCTTGGCTTCCACCATATTGGCGCCCTGTTCGATTCGGAGTGTCAGCTCGCGTAGCGTATAGGCTTGTACACGCTCTACGGACGGAACGATCACTGCCGAGACGCGCTTCCCGAAAATTCGGGTCAAGTGCTGCTGCAGCTGTAGCGCAAAAGCCGCCACGCGGCTGCTGTTATGGTCCCGCATCTGCACTCGGATAAGCCGATGAAACGGGGGATATTGGAATGTTTGGCGTTCCGCAATCTGTTGCCGGTAGAGTGCTTCGTAGTCATGGTTCTGCACCATCTGCAGCACTTTGTTCGTGGGGTCAAAGGTCTGGATCCATACCTCACCCTGGTTACCTTTGCGTCCTGCCCGTCCTGCTACCTGCTCCAGCATCTGAAAGGCCCGCTCGTAGGCCCGGAAGTCCGGTTGGTTGAAGAGCGGATCGGCATTGAGAACCGCCACCAGACGCACATCGTCGAAATGCAGTCCCTTGGTTACCATCTGCGTGCCGACCAGGATGTCACATTCGTGACTGCCAAAGGCATTGATGATGTCCTGATAGGCGGATTTGTTGCGGGTCGTGTCCAGATCCATACGCAGCACACGGGCATCGGGGAAGAGCGTCTGTATCTCATCTTCGATACGCTCCGTACCGAAACCGATGGCCTTCAACTCGCCTCCGCATTGCGGACAGACGGGCGGAACCGGCATGCTGTACCCGCAATAATGGCAACGCAACTCATTCGCGCGCTTATGCAGTGTCATGGGCACGTCGCATTGCACACACCGGGGAGGCTGACCGCAGGATGTGCATTGGAGCTGCGGTGCATAGCCGCGGCGGTTCTGAAAAAGAATGACCTGCTTGTGCTCCGCCAATGTCTGCCGGATGCGTTCTACCAGCGGGTCGCTGAAATGGCCGTACATCTCTTTGCGTTCATACTGGCGTTTGAGGTCGATCAGTTGGATAGCAGGCAGTTGCACCCCTCCGAAACGTTCCTTCAACGACACCAATCCATAGACGCCTTTATGTGCCAGATAGTACGATTCCATCGAAGGTGTAGCCGTGCCGAGCAAGACCTTGGCATGATGCTCTCTGGCCAGCACGATGGCTGCAGCACGGGCGTGATAACGCGGAGCCGGTTCGGCTTGCTTGTAACTCGGTTCGTTCTCCTCGTCCACAATCACCAATCCCAAATCGGGAATAGGAAGAAAGATTGCACTACGGGCACCGATGACCACATGCGGTTCGGATTTGGCAGACGCATGGTAGAGCTGTTCGCGTTCGGCATCGGTAAAACGGCTGTGATAGACCATCAGCTGATTGCCGAAGATGCGCTGCAAACGGGAGGTCAGTTGGGTCGTCAAGGCTATTTCCGGAACGAGATAGAGCACGTTTTTTCCTTGCGCCAACTGCTTTTGTATCAGATGAATATAAATATCGGTTTTACCGCTGGAAGTGACACCGTGCAGCAGCACTATCTCTTTGCCGGAGGACCATAAAGTCTCGATTCCATCGGCACTTTTGGCTTGTGCGGGCGATAAGTCGTGCATCGGTTCGATGGGTCCCGTATAGGGAGCAAGCGTAGCTCTGCGCCGTTTGGGAGGACTGACCAGCCTTTTGTCCAATCCTCCGGGCAGCGCCGCAGCCATCACCTCGCCTAAGGTACACATGTAATAGGCGCTCATCCATTGCCATAGCGCCAACTGCTCGTGCGAGACTACCGGAGCGGTGTCCACTACCGATGAAACCGGGCGAATCTTACTCATCAGCGCCGGTTCAACGGCTTCCGTATGCGTACGCAGAACCACTCCGCGCAACTCCTTTTTCATCAGCGGCACGACGACGCGTGTACCCGGAGCAGGCACAGCCCAATCATCCGGAACGCTGTAGGTGTAACAATCTCGGATGGCTAAAGGTAATATGATGTCAAGAAGTCTCACCCGCGATCGCTTTGTTGTAACAAACACGGCAGAGAGGTTCGTAACTGTCGGTCTCTCCGAGCAAAACGCGCTTGTCGGAGGCTACGAGACGATGGCTCACATAGGCCAGATCGCCGCAGTGAACGCAGATGGCGTGGGTCTTGTACACATCGTCGGCGATGGCCATCAGCGCCGGCATCGGACCGAAAGGCACACCGCGGAAGTCCATGTCCAAACCGGCGCATATAACACGTATGCCGCGATTGGCCAACTGCTGGCATACTTCTACGATACCCATGTCGAAGAACTGTGCCTCGTCGATACCCACCACATCGATGTCCTCTACCATCAGCAGGATGTTCTGGCTGCTGTCCACCGGCGTCGATTGGATCACATTGCGGTCATGCGAAACAACGTCTTCCTCGCTGTAGCGCACATCCAAGGCGGGTTTGTATATCTCCACACGCTGCTTGGCAAACTTAGCACGTTTCATACGGCGAATCAGTTCCTCGGTCTTGCCGCTGAACATGGAACCGCATACTACTTCAATGGCGCCACGGCGTTGCACCGGACCTTTGGTGTCTCGTTCTGAAAACATATTGATCTACTTTTTTTGTTCAAACTTCCGTTCGATTTCTTCCGCCAGCTCTTCTTTAGGATCCACTTCTACGATGGCCTTCAATTCGCCGTACACTTTGTCATCCGACTGGTCATACAGGATGAGGGAACCGACTTCCCCGAAGATGTCCTTGACGCGCACTCCTTCCTCCGCATGATAAAAATTCTCTTGGTACTGAGGCGCCTCTTTGTCGGGATCGTTATCGTCGTCACCGCCTTCCCACAACATGTCCACGAAAGAAGCAATCGAATCTTCCTCCATATACACTTGTTTGTCGTGACCGCTAATGAAGTAGTGGTAGCGCACAATGTAATCTTCCTCCGACAGCCGCATGTGATTCCGTATCTCCGCCGCGAAATCCTCTAACAGCATGTCTTCCGGCACTTCAATCAGGGTCTTGTCGTTGTTCCAATAACGTTCTAATTCAATCTGGTACATATGTCTATTTATTCGTAATCTACGAGATATTCTTAGCCAAAAGGCACGATTATTTCATTATTCATTATTCATTAATCATTATCCATTATTCATTAATCATTGACCTGCAAAGTTCTCATTGTTGCTTCCATAATTGATCCTTTCTTTCAAAATCGCCTGCAAATTTACTACAAAAATTTGGAATATACAAGGATTTTGTGCAAAAAGTCAAATTTATTTGAGGATTTTGTATAAAAGACTTGTTATTCGCACAAGTGTGCGACAGGACCTTCGGAAGATTCCTTGTTTGCCGTGCAAATAAGGGCGTGCCGACGGTACAACTTTTTTTGTTATATGCAAGCAACAAAAAGAAAAAAGCGCAGAATTTGCGCTTTTTTCCTGATTTCGTCCTTCCTACCCTTCCTTCACTCTCCCTTGAGGGGAGAGCCGGAGAGGGGTTTGTTTAGTGATTTGCATCATACAAATCGCCTTCCTGCTTCCAGAGCCACGCATTCATGGTACGGATACCACCTGCCGTGTCTTTCTGCGCGATGAACGCAGCCTGGTCCTGCGAGATCTTGTTCAGATCATGCGCACGGTCCCAAACGGCCTGCCGTACAGCGGCGAAACGGGTTCGCGCTTGCATCTCGCGAGCCGTCACCGGCGTGCTGCGTTGCACTTTCTTGCGGAGATACAATCGGTTACAATCGCTGCTCATCGTCGCTGCCACGCGGTGCGTACCCAGCAACATCTTCTCGCAACTGTGTTGACCGCCCTTTGAGGGCTTACTCAATGCGCCGGATACATAGTCAATTCCGGCACTCCATCCTACTTTTGCCATTCGCGTTCGGCAATCGGCTCGCATTGGAAGGGCGACCTTTTTCTCGGTCGGCTTGGGCTCCCCGCCCGCCTTCCCTTTTCGAAGTGCCAAGTCAAGGCACTTCTCCACCGCTCTCCCCACCGCAAACAGCCTATAGCTTGGTTTAAGTTGGGGACCCTCTATGCCGTCAGAGGGGATAAGGGTTAGGTTAATTAGGTTAATTGGTGAAAAATTTCTTGGTCGCGTCATACGACTCCACCGTCCGGGTCTGAATCACGGCGCTCGTGTCACCTTTCTGCCAGTACTCGCTCTTGGTCGTCACCGTCCGCGTCACATTGCAGCTCGTCAATCCGAACGCCGCTCCGAGCGCCGACAACGCCGCAATGAGTACCGATACGATGATCTTGATGATTTGTTTCTTGCTCATAATTCTTAATTTTTAATTTTGAATTTTGAATTAATCCCCAATCAGGTCTCCGTTCTGGTCGTAGTTGCCGTTCAGCTTGTGCATCGCATAGCCGAAGAGCGAACCGATCTTGGTCTGGCGTTTGTACTCGACCAGCAGTTTGGCCTTCTCCGTCGGGTCGTTCAGGATCGTACGGACCGCCGCCACAACCTTCGCAAAACGCGCTTTGGCTGCTGTCTGCGCCGCGCTCGGCGCCTTCGTACTCGGGTTGCACAACTTGCCGGTGTACGTCGCCCCGGTCTGGCGATTCGTGCGGAAATACACATCGCTGTGCATGCACACTTTCTTTTTCATGCTCTCTATGAGCACCATCGGTTTAATCTGTGCCATTTTTTTAAGGTTTGGTTTAATGGTTTTAATTGTTAAAACGCGCGCTGTCTTTCGGGTTATCCCTTTATGGCTGTTCGAGACTGAGGATAAGGCGATAGACGCCCCGAACAACCATTATCCTATCTATCCGAAAGACAATGCAAAGGTACGAAAATTTTCCGACTTGTGCAACTCTTCTCCGGCTTCTGCGGAATCACAATTCCGTTTTTAATAGTTGCACCCCTGCGTATTCGCTCAGAGCCGCCACCTCATAGTCGTACAGCCAGGTCCGGTGACGGATGTTCACCCGCAACTGCAGGTCCGTCCGCGTCCAGCCGTACAGCAGCGTACCGAGCCCTTCCATACCCGCCGGATAGGCGATCGCGGCATCCAGCCGCTCCGCCAACTCACTCTTCTCAATGCGCTGATTCATACTGCTCCTTAGCGATTTTCCAGAGCTGTTTCTTGGACAGAATGGGTTGTTGTTCGTGCAATCGGTTGACGATGGCGACCATTTCGGTGAATCGCTGTCGTGCAGCCGTTTGTGCGGCAGTAGGCGGGACGTTGGAGCGGTTGGGACAACGCTGGACGTAGGTCTTGCCGTTGACGGTTTTGAAATAGAAATTGGCTTTGCCATTCAGTTTGCCATGTAAGGTGGCGATCGGTAAAATGAGTTTTACTTTCATAATAAAAAGGGTTAAATTGTTAAACTGTTAAATCGTTAAATCATTATTGTCGGATAAGATACGACGCTAATTAACGAAGACTTTTGGTTGCGATGGTGCTATGACGGTACGTAGTGGTAACGGAGTGGTATTGTAAATGACTCGAAAATGGTGCGAAAATGGTGCGGGGATGATGCGGGATTGGGTGGTAAATGGGTGCACG
>JAFSKL010000020.1 GCA_017448985.1 Paludibacteraceae bacterium | reverse complement strand
GGCAGAAGGTATATCGCGCGATTTATCAATTTCGTTTGTGCTGTTCTTCTTCGGGAGAAGCAAAGTGGTTGATGCCGTAGTTCGCGAGGAGAAGGATATGGTCTTGCACGAAGCGCGCGTATCGGCTATTCTCGCGCCATGCCCGCATGTATTGCGAAGAAGTGTTGCGAAGGGTATAGTCGATATTGAGGTACTCGGAGAGCCACTGACGCATGTCTTTGTCGGTTATTTTGCGACGGACGTATCCTAAGTAACGAAGCGCATATACGGCCGAGGCGAGGCGTTTATAATGGTACTCGCTCTGTTCCTGAAGACGCAGATACTCGATGAGTTGTGTCTGCGTCTTTTGCGGAACGCCTTCGACCCAGAAGCGCACTTCGCGTTGCGGTTTGAGCCGGCGCGTGACGAAGGTATTCCACTTCTCGATCCATTGACCAAAGCATTTTTGGTCTTCGGGGCTGAGAGCATCCATCTCGTTTTGGAGGAAGGCGATGTCGGTTTCCTGACCAAGCACGAGTTTGGAGTACCGCGCGAGTGCTGCTTTGGAATTGGGTTCCTGAGAGGCGAGTTGTTGGACTTGCTGCCACAGCCACGACCAGTAACGGTCCATGACATCGTCCGCACTATGACCGGAGAAGATGAAGGTGGGGGATGAGTCGTTGGTCGTTAGTCGTTGGTCGTTAGAGATTTCATGCACCAAAGCATATACGATAGCGGGGTCTGTCCAGTCGATAGCGAGAAATCGTTGGCGACGAGTCTCGATACGCGCCGCTTCGAGGAGCCATGCCGCAAAGGGTTCTCGGAACGGAACCGCCTCGAAGATCGTAGGTCTGAAGGTCTCGAAAACGAGGTAACGCATGTAGAAGGTCAGCAAGTCAAAAGCGAGTTGAGAGAGAAGAATATTGGGGCATATCGCCGGCAGGATGGTCTCATCTGCTGAAAGCGCCAGATACGCATCACAGAGCATATCGACCTCCACCGGCAGTAGTCCCCACTCATCGCGTCGCACCTCCCGTTCATAGCGCTTGATCCATACCAGTTTGTCCTCATCCGAGTCGATGGCAATCGCGCGGCGGTTACCTTCTTCGGAATCAACGAGCAGGGCACACAACAATGCCGCTCCAAAAGCGCCTTTTATACGAATGGGTTCTGCCGACGGCATATCCGCAATAAGCGTATGCGCCTCATAGCGGATGGAATCTGAAAGGATGATATCTTCTAACATGATACTTTCTTTACCAGCGTGAGGATATTCTTGCCCTCCACGCGTTCGTAGCGGATTTCGTCCATGAGTTGGCGCACAAGGTGTATGCCCAAGCCGCCTATCTCCCGGTCCTCCGCCGCGAGCGATGTGTCCGCCTCTTTCTGCTTCGTCGGGTCGAAAGGTATGCCGGAGTCGGAGACGGTGAAGATCAGTTGCTTGCCGTGTTCGTCTTCAGTCTCGGTATATTCGACAAACACTTTGCCGTCCTTGCGTCCCGGGTAGGCATAGAGCATGACATTGCAGACCACCTCCTCCAAGGCGAGGTTGATAGGCATGTTCAGTTCCTCGGGCACATGCAATCCGTCCACCCATTCGGAGAGGGTTGGAATCTGCTGTATGTCGTTGCGCATGACGATCGCCGATATCTGGTAACGGATGGCAAGCATGGTGAGGTCGTCGCTCTGCGGCGCTCCGTTGACGAAGGCATCGACATCTTTCTGGAAAGTCTCTACGAGGTCTCTCGGCGGCATGCCGTCGGTGGTGGCGAGCAGGTTCAGCATCCGCTCCTCGCCGTATTGGGCATGCACTTTGTTCTCCGCCTCGGTGAGTCCGTCGGTGTAGAGGAAGAGCGTGTCGCCGCGTTGTATCTGCGTAGTCTGGCCGACATACTCGAAGCCGCCCATGATACCTATCGGCAGGTTCGGCAGCACCTCCAATTGGCGGCTCTCCTGCTTGTGTACCAGCACCGGGGCATTGTGTCCGCCGTTGCAGTAATCGAGCACGCCGGTCTCCATGTCGAGCACGCCGATAAAGAGGGTGGCGAACATGTCCTGTTCGTTCTGCTCGGTGAGCGGGTCGTTCATCTGGCGCATGATTTGGTCGGCATGTTCCTCATGCGCTGTGACGCTGCGGAAGAGCGAACGGATCATCGCCATCACCAGCGACGCAGGCACTCCCTTGCCGCTCACGTCGCCCACGCAGAAGAAGAGTTTGTCGTGGCGGACATAGAAATCATACAGGTCGCCGCCTACCTCTTTGGCGGGATGCACCACTCCGTATATATTCAGATCCGGACGGTCCACGAAGGGCGGGAACACCTTGGGCAGCATGGCGCTCTGGATGGTCTGCGCGATCTCCAGTTCGCCTTCCATACGCTCTTTCTGATTGTTGATCTCAATCATCTTGTAGGCGTTCTTGGTGCTGCGGTACATGATGAATACTAACAGAGCAAGGCTGAGCAGCATCAGGATGTTCACAATCAGTCCGACGCGCTTTAGGTCGGCATACAGGATATCCTCGGGGATGATGATGGACAGTTTCCATCCCGTAGCGTCAATCTCTTCGTCGAAGACGAGGTATTTGCGTCCGGGTATGGTGTCCGGCGTGACGATATCTTTGCCGGAAGCCGTGTAGATGGAGTAATAACTGTCCGGATAGACCTGCAGGTAATCGAAGATGAACTTCAGTTTGCTGAGCGAAATGTCGATACAAACGACTCCCACGATACGTTTGTCGGCATCATAGACGGGATAGGAACAGGTGACGACGATAGCATGCGCGCCCTCGTTGTCCGCGTACGGGTTCGACCAATAGGCATGGTCTTTTGTCAGACCGTTGTTGAACCACTCCGACCGGGTGTAGTCGTGGTCAGCTCCGCCTATCTGACGGATGGCAAAGCCCTTCCCGGTCCGTTCGTTGCGGGTGCCATAGACCTCGTACCAGTGTCCCTTCTGCGGGTAATAATCCGGCACGAAAGCTATTCCGGCTCCCTCTACGTTCTCCAGCGTCTCGAACAGCATGTTCACGCATCCCGGCATGGCGTCGGGGTTGTTCAGGCAGAACTCCGCCATCTTGGCAAGCATCTTGGCAGCGGCTTCGAGCTCCACGGCGGCGGTGTTGATCTCCTGTTCCGCCGACCGCAACTCGGATTGTGCACGATAGACGGCATCCGCTTTGATGGTGGCACGCGTGTAGAAATACTGTACGCAGGCAATCGACTCCATCGCCAGTATGGCGACGAGCATCAGCCACAGTCCTGCATGTGACCGCAAGGAGTGCTTGTTAAACTTTTCTTTCAGGTTCATAGATGTTATTGTTTCTATGGGTCATACAATCAGTTTGATGCGGAAGCCGCGGGTGGTGGGTTCTTCGATGAGTTCCTTCACCTGCGGACGGAGGCTCTCGCGGGCGGCATCGGTCAGAGGCGAGGCGCTGAGGTGCTCTACCATGAAATCCAATGCCGTCACGCCGGAGAGTTCAGTGTGCGTCAGGCGCAGCGTGAGCGGACGGAAAGACGGCATGTGGGTGAAGAGCATCTCCTTGATGAGCGAATAAGCGCGGTCGGCTTTCTCGGTGATGTTGTACTTGAGGCAGAACCGGTTGAGCCCGGTGTGGATCTGCAGGTAATCGAAGTCGTCCGAGTCAATCTCATAGACGAGTTTCTGGATGCGGTTGACGAACGCCTTGGTGGCCGAATGGACGGGGTGTTCGAATATCTGTTCGGGCGTGCCGTCCTCGTAGATGATACCTTCGTTCATGAAGAAGATACGTGTGCTCACGTCGCGTGCGAAACGCATCTCGTGGGTGACAATCAGCATGGTCAGACCGCTTTTCGCCAACTGGCGGATGACGGAGAGCACTTCGCCTACCATCGTCGGGTCAAGCGCCGAGGTGGGTTCGTCGAAGAGGATGACATCCGGGTGCATGGCAAGCGAACGGGCGATGGCTACACGCTGTTTCTGTCCGCCAGAGAGGGAGGACGGATAGACATCCGCCTTCTGCGCCATGCTTACTTTCTTGAGCAACTCCATCGCTTCCTCCCTGGCTTGTGCCTCAGGCAGTTTCAGCAGCCGCGTCGGGGCGTAGGTGATGTTCTCCAGCACGGTCATGTGCTCGAAGAGGTTGAAGGACTGGAAGACCATGCCCATCTTACGGCGCAGCTTGTCCAGCGGATAGCCGGGAGCGGTGATGTTCTCGCCGTTGACGATGATCTCGCCCGAGGTGGGCGGTTCGAGCATGTTGATTGCCCTGAGAAGCGTACTCTTGCCGGTGCCCGAAGGACCGATGATGGAGATTACTTCGCCTTTTTCTATAGTGCAGTTCACATCCTTGAGGACGGTCAGAGACGATCCGTCCGGATTGATGAATGTTTTGCTCAAATGCTGGATGGTTATCATAGGATTTACGATTTACGAATGTACGATGTACGATTTATTTACGAAGGAGGCAGAGGCTCAGGGTCTTGCGGATGAGCCAGGCGAGGATGAAATAGATAATCGTGATGACGAGCAGCGGGATGAGCGCATCGAACGTACGGGAACGGATGAGGTCACTGGCACGCGTCAGGTCGGCGATAGCGATATATCCCACGATGGAGGTGTTCTTCAGCAGCGAGATACATTCGCCTGTGTAGAGCGGCAGACCTTTGCGCAGCGCCTGCGGGAAGACGATACCCATGAAGGTCTTGAAGGGCGTGAAACCGAGACTCAGTCCGGCTTCGGTCTGTCCTTTGGGTACCGCCGAGATAGAGGTGTCGAAGATACTTCCCGCCGAGGACGCAAAGCACATGGCGAACGCCACGATAGCCACCAAAGTGGCACTCATGCCGGAGTTGGCGAATACTACATAGAACAGGATGAGCAGCAAGACGAGTGTCGGTATGCCGTTGATGAAATCGCCGTAGAGGTCTGCCAGTCCGCGTACCCATCTGTGCTTGCTGCGGCGGCAGGCACAAACACCAATGCCGAGAATAGTACCTAAAAGAATGGCGAAGAACGTAATCTTGATGGTCTCAACCAGACCGTCCCAGATGAGTTTGATACGGTTCTCTTTGATAAGGTTCATGTGAATGCGCTCACCCAGCCCCATACGTGCGTCACGTGAGTGGTCCACAATGAAATAGCCCGGGTGGCATTTATAGTAGGGGACAGAGAAATCCATCGATTTCTGACGTTCCTCCGTGATAAAAAGACAGCCGGAGAACACATCCGCCTTACCGGTGTTGATTGCCATGATAGCCGAACCGACATCCATAAACTGCATCTCAAAGGTCCGCCCGATGGAATGCGCGAAACGCCGGAGAATGTCAGCATCCAAGCCTTGCCACTTGCCGCCTTCGCCCACATAACTGATAGGGGCTATATTCACAGCGCAGACACAATACAGGGGCTTGGCTCCTTCGGGAATGGTATAGGCAGGCTCCTCCACATAGGGTCCGCCGTTGATCCAATAGTTGGTGATGTCTTCCAGCGGAGCCGAGGCAAGGAAGGCGTTGAGTTGCTCGGCTATCTCGGTGTTGCCTTTGCGGATGGCAAAAGCCACATCGAAACACTCCTCGCCGACAAAGGCTTTCTTCATGCCCAGACGCTTCAGGTCCGCCTTAGTGAGCATCACTTCGTCGCTTACATAGACATCGGCGTGCCCTTGCCGTACAGCCTGCACGCCATCTGCTTCGCTGGAGGTGAGAAAAAGTTGCACATCGGTGCGTTTTTCGTACTTCTGCTGGTAATAACTGCCGTTGGAGGCTGCCAGTACAAGGCCGGAGAGATCCTCTTCCGATTTGGGCTCCCGATAGTCTCCCCCGCCGGAACAAGCGGTGAGGGCATATAGCATAATAAGCAGGTAAAACAGTGGATTTTTCATAATTGCTTTACTGGAAAATCAAAATAGGTATCTGGGAAAGGCTCGTTGCGGAGGGTGAAATGCCACCACTCGCTGTCCATCGGCTCGAAGCCGTGACGGAGCATCGCTTTGCGCAAGATGAGGCGGTTCTCGGACTGACGGTAGAGCTTGCAGGGGTAAGAAGGATGGCTCTCCTCGCCGAACCAATCGAACGGGCTCCCCATGTCCAACTCCTTGCCTGTAGCCGCATCAATGAGTGTCAGATCGACCGTCGAACCGCGCGAATGGGAAGAGCGCGCATAGATATAGCCCTGCTCAAAGAGCACCGACTTGTCCACCATGGGGTAGAAAATCTTCTTCATCGCCGTGTCCTGCACGTTCTCCGCCCAGCGGATGAAATGGTTGACGGCGGTCTGCGGACGGTAGGCATCCCAAATCTTAAGGCGGTAGCCATACGACTTCAGTTCGTCGCTGACGGCTTTGAGCGAGTCTGCCGCCTGGCGTGTCATGAGCGCTACCGGCTGCTCGTAGCCGTCGATGCGTTCACCCACAAAATTATACGTGCTGTAGTAGCGGATCTCCAAAACCGCATCGGGGATGATGTCTGTCAGATTGACAAACGCACTGCTGTCTTTCTCCGGCTCGGGAGCGGGTTGTTGTTTTTGGCACGAGAGCAACAGAACGGACGCCAATGCCAAGAGTAAGAATGGTTTACGCATAGCGGTATTCATTAAAAACGCTGCAAAGGTACAAAAAATTCTTAATATATGCAAGAAAATGCTTAATCTACATCGAAAAAATTCTCAAAGTTGCAGATTTTTTCTTAAATCTTGTTAAATTTTTACTCAATCCTCCCATTCTATTTCTTGTTGACAAGAGGGGTTGCAAAATTGCACATCTGTGTGGCTTGATTATCGCATTTCGGTCGCATTTTAGTGTCTTTAAACCTTAAACTTTCAACCTTCAACTAAAAATCTCGGATTTTTCTTGCATATGTCAAAAAAAAGCAGTATCTTTGCACGCAACTTGCGTGCAGAAAAAAACACGCAGCAGCCTAATTAGTACAAATTAACATAAAACAAAAATACTATGACAGATTTATTGATTCTATTTGCGGTGGCGATGGCGGTTTCCGCAGTGGGGTGGAAATACTTCGTGTATTTCTTCAGTCTCGGTTACGGGTACGGCATTGCCGCTCTGGCGGTGGCGATGGGTGTAATGTACCATGCGAATCTCACGGTGCCGACAATTGCGATGTTGGTACTGCTGTTCATCTTCGGCGTGCGGCTGGGAACGTACCTGCTGGTGCGCGAACGCAAGGCGGTTGGGTACCGTAAGATTCTGTATGGCGAGGGTCATTCTGACAAGAAGCCGGCAGGCGTGATGATCATGATATGGCTGTTCTGCGCGCTGCTGTACGTGGCGCAGGTGAGCCCTGTGGCTTTCCGGTTGGCGAACGGACCGCACGATAGCGAGTTATGGGCATGGATTGGTGCTGCGGTTGTGGCTTGCGGCATATTGCTGGAGAGCATCAGCGACGCGCAGAAGAGTGCCGCCAAGAAAAAGGACCCGAAGCGGTTTGTGGATACCGGTCTGTACCGTATCGTCCGCTGCCCGAACTATTTGGGCGAAGTGACCATCTGGACGGGTGCGTTGCTCAGCGCGATAGGCGCAGGACTGTCATGGTGGCAATGGCTGATAGTGGGAATAGGGTACGCAGGCATCGTGTTTGTGATGTTCAGTGGCGCCCGCCGACTGGAGTTGCGTCAGAACGCCGCCTACGGCAACGACCCCGAATATCAGGCGTATGTAAAGAAAACGCCTATACTGATACCGTTACTGCCTATTTATTCCGTAGCCAAATATGAATGGCTCAAAGCTTGATTGGTTTGCCGCCAAGAGGTCTTTGACACCCCAAGACGTAACGCCGTGGCAGACGTTCTCCGGCAAGGGGAGGCGGTGAATATCCTTTGGCACTGTTCGCCGCTGCGGTAATGGCAGAACAAAACAATACCGCAAAAAATAATATAAAATTTCGGATTATACTCCAAAAAATTTGCACAATTCATAAAAAAGTTGTACCTTTGCGGCAAGATTGTCGCAAACAGCAACGAAATATGAGAAAATCCGCTGCTATATTGTTTTTGCTATGGGCATATTCGCTGATAGCAGCTGTACCCGGGTATGTCAATCCAATCCTTCCGTACGATTATTCCGACCCGGATATCATTTGTGCAGGCGATACCTATCTCATGACTTCTTCGTCGTTTAGCAACGTGCCGGGCTTGCAGATCTTAGTCTCGAAAGACCTCGTCCACTGGTCTATCGAAGATGCCGCTATTCCGAACCGCTTGCCAGGATATAAAGAAGGATATCCGGTGCTTGGTAATTTCGTCTGGGCACCTTCCATCCGCGAGCACAACGGACAATTGTATATTTTCTACGGGGATCCGGACCGCGGCATTTACTGTATACGCGGTCAACTGCACGCTTGGGAAGAACCTGTCTTGGTGATTCCCGGCAAAGGACTGATCGACCCGTGTCCGCTATGGGACGAGGACGGCCGTGTGTGGTTGGTTCATGCTTTGGCAGGAAGTCGGGCAGGCCTGAAGAGTGTGCTGCTGATGGCGGAACTGAACGAAGACGCACTAAGTGTCAAAACACCAAGTCGTATCATCTTTGACGGGCACGCAGAACATCCTACCTGCGAAGGTCCGAAACTGTATAAACGGAACGGATACTATTATATCATGCACCCGGCCGGAGGCGTTTCTACCGGCTGGCAAGTGGTGCAACGAAGTAAGGACATATACGGTCCGTATGAATGGAAAATAACTTTGTCGCAAGGCCATACAGCCGTTAACGGTCCTCATCAGGGAGGCTGGGTAGAAACGCCGGAAGGAGAGAACTGGTTCGTGCATTTTCAAGATGTCGGCGCAGCCGGTCGAATCGTTCATCTACAACCCGTACGCTGGATCGAAGACTGGCCCGAGATGGGAAAAGACGGCGAACCGGTAGCTGAGTACGGCAAGCCTAATAAAAGCGAATACACGTGGATTAATTTCGCACGTCGGGATGAGTTCGATAGCACGGCTTTAGCCTTAGACTGGCAATGGGCCGGAGGATACATCGACCCCAAATGGTACTACTGCGATGCCCAAAATGGCCTCTTGCGGCTTTATAGCGCTCCTCAGAAAGAAGATGGTTTTATGCCGAACATGATCCTGCAAAAGATCCCTTCCGTTGCATTTACGGCCACAGCGCGTGTACGGTTCAAACCTTGTCCTGACAAGAAACTGGCAGGCGCGGAACAAGCCGGAATGATTGTTTTCGGACGCAAGATATTCACGCTTCAAGCCCCCGTTTCAGATGAATGGACGTACTTGCGCCTCACCATGAACGACCACCAACAAGGACAGTTCTATACCTCTTTGGACGGCCAACATTGGACCAAATCCGGTGACGTCTTCCAAGCGGAAAAAGGTTACTGGACCGGCGCACAAATAGGTCTCTTCTGCACTCGAAGCAAATCCATCAACGATGCGGGTTGGCTCGATGTCGACTGGTTCGAAATAACAATAAAGTAAATGATGCGTTTTGAGTTGAATTGGCTGTCTATCGTGTTGATCTATTGGGCTGTAATCAACATTGTGACCTTCTTCCTGTACGGCATCGATAAGTGGAAAGCCAAGCGAACGAAATGGCGAGTGCCGGAAGCAACATTGCTCTGGTGGGCTGCGTTCGGAGGCAGTATCGGTGCGCTATTAGGAATGAAAGCTTGGTATCATAAAACCTTGCATAAGAAATTCAGATATGGCGTCCCGGCTATCCTCATCGCCCAGATCTCGATGACAGCTGCGATTATTTACTATTACCTATAAACTACCAAATCATCACACAAAAAAATCCACATTGCTGTGGACTTTTCTGCGGTGCGGACGAGACTCGGGAATTGCGAAAAAGACTATCAATCAGTTAGTTAGCAATTTCAAAAGCGTTTTGCGTTAGGACGGTTTGGGCAGATTTTGGGTCGATTCCCTTTCCATCCAAAAGCGAGTGCAAAGGTACTGCTTTTTTTGATATATGCAAATTTTCTTGCATAAATTTGCCATTTGCAGGATAATTAACGGGCTTTCGAAGGGGTCACCTATAACAACTTTCACCCGCGTTAGGATTTAGAAGGGCACAGCTGCTTGGTCAGAGCGAATTATTGTCCTTCTTTGGGGGAGATAACAAATGTAACCATTTTTATATTCCCATACAGAAGGTTTTAAGCCGCTCCTAATAAAGATTTGGTCAATCTTGGCTTTGAAAAGATCCACTCTTGATAAAAAATTTTTTTGCTTAGCCATAACTATTCACTTTTATAAAATTGTTCTATAGTAATTTTATATAAAGCACAATACTGCTCTAATTCTTGTTGCGTGTATTTAGAGCCAAGAAGCTGTCGCACGCAAATAACTTTGTGTTTGATTTCAGTTTCGGCATCGACAGTCATCTCATCGACGTATTCGGGTTTGAGACTAAAAGGGCTCGTTGGTCTCATCATAGAAAACACCATTGCCTTCGCGATAATAATCAAAGAAATTAACGCCTGCAATCAATATATCTAAAGTAATCTACGATGGAATCGCTAACATTATCTGGAAGAATGAGTTTTGGAATATGCATCATATATGTTATAAGGATATTTACAACTTTAGCTAGTTCTTTGTCTGAGCAGAAATATGGGCAGTCTTTCTTCCTTAGTCCTTCCTTTATCGAATCAAACATTTCATTTGGAGAGAATTGTCCGTCTGAGTCGTATAAGTTATTCCAATACACAGAGAAAGCCTCATTAAATGCTTCCAACTCCTTCTCGTCCAATTTGCGTTTCATATCGTGCTCCAAGACAGCACGCAAACGTTTTTCGGTAAACGCCTCCTCATCGAAAGGATTGAAAGGATGTCGCTTGGATGGAACAAAGTATTTTGCGTTGTCCTTATAACCGCCGTGCAGTAAGGTGTTCCAAGAGGCGCAATGCAATCCTCCACCTAACCGAGTGAGCGTTTGTGCGTGCTTTATGGGATATACATCACAGTTCGGGAATGCCTCTCGAATGCGATTTAACGCAGGTCCGTCAGACGGTTCGCCAAGTTGTGCCATAAAAATCTTATTACCAACACGAATGAAATTGAGGTATTCCCAACTAAGGTCGGTAATCAGCGAGCCATCATCCGCGATAGCCATCATTCCGTCCACGTGACCATAGATGTCGGACTTATCCCAATGCATTATCTTAATAGATCGTGCATTAAGTGCTTTCTTGAGATTTGCAAGAAGCAACCTACGCGGATAGTTTGGATTCTCCAAGAAAATCTTATCCGTCATGTACACATTACCTTTATTATCAGTAAGCACATTTCCACCATCAAGAATGATGTCCTCGTAACGGAATGGCGTTATATTCCTCTTAATCCAAATTGGAATCATTTCGGGTATATATTTCTTATAACGAGGTGCGCGTAAATAATCCGGGGCATAGCGGAACTGCGCAAGATCGCCTTTCCCGTCAACAGTAATGGGCATCCAGTCGCGTACCCAGAGGCGCGTTTTTTCAAACGTGTATGGAATTTCTCCACACCTAACACCTGCCTTTACAAAAGCATCCGATAGGCTCTTAAACAAACGAGGAAATTGACACCGAATAGCCATTGGCAAACATACTAAATCAGTTTGTGAATCGTGTAACATAATTTATTTTTTTAAGATTGCATATTTAATGTAATTTCACGCTTGATATATGCTCGATAAAGTTAAGAAAATAAATAGTATTAGTCATAGCATACCCTCCTGAATTATTTTGTATTATGATCAAGGTGATACAAAATCGGGTACATCCGCGAAGATAATTCGCGTGAGTCTTTTGACGTGGAAAAGATGTGTAACGCCTCTATTCTTATGGCATCATAAGGATGTGTGTCGCTTCCCATGTGCTCTCCTTTAATAAAAAACTGCACACGATTGTGATTACCTTTCATGAACTGCTGAAAAGAAACTCCACTTTTACTAAAATCGAAACCGCATCTACACTTATATAGGAATGATATATATGATTCCATACTGCCGCAAGCGAGATAACCATATCTATCAGCTTCTAATTCTGAAAATAGTGTGTAAGCTTTCATACTATGAGCGAGTTTATTTGAAGCTCCGTCTTTCCCATACTTCAAATCATAATAAAATCTGATGACGACATCTTTATTGATAACATGTCCCAGTTCATGCCCAATCAAGAAAGACAATTCATCTTCATTAAGTTGATCGATAGCAGTTGCAGAGAGGCGAACAATAGATGGATATATGTTGTTCCCTGAAACTATGGCATTACCCCGAATCCCAATGCGATTTTTTATCTGAAACCAAACATCTTCTTGCACGTTCAGTTTCTCCTTAACCGATTGACAAAGTTTATAGAGTTCTGGAGCGGTGTTAACCTCTATTGGAAAATTAAAGCCACATTCTTCGAAGAAGTCATAGCTATATGCTCCGATTTCCCACTCTAAATCATTAACATCTTGAGGACGAACATCATCCCATAACTTTTTGTGCAGATTCTTGCGCTGAATAATTACTGGATTTAATTTCATATATCTTTGCAGTTTTAGTTAATAACTTTCGTTGGCAAAGGTATATGTTTTTTGGCGCAATTCCCAAAATTTTCTGTTAAAAGTTGTTAAAAGTGCTGAAGAAGATATTAATAATAAAAAAAGAGGACTAAGTCCTCTTAATCTTCTATTTTATATGTTCTAGTTCTATCCTTTTTTATAGCGTGAAGCTTAAAATCAAAAGTATCATCTTTCATCGTGATTTTATCACCGAGATTAAGATCATCTCTTAGAAAACGATATTTTTTATTCCAATATTCATCTTTAAGTGTAGTAGATTGATTTATACCTTTTCGTTTGCCGATACATTTCGTTGGGCGAGACATATGATTACAACAATGTACGACTTGAATGCCTGTATGGCTTTTTGCTGTATTGAGGACTTCATTGACACACGTAAGAGGTCCGCCGATACGTATTGTTTCTCCATCCTTTACTCTTTCAAGTGCGCGAATTAGTATGCCACCAAAGCGCCCTTCTTCCATAGAACTCTCAAAACAAATATCCATTCCACTTAAATGAAAGAAGAGTTCTCCTGCCTCCTTATTGTCTCGCGGATAAACATGAATATCTGCGTGATTCTCTTTGTCGTAAATATAGAACTCTATTTCAATGGGATGGTATTTATAATTCCCATTGTCAATATAAATTTTGTTCATAATTTCGTTGGCTAGTGATTTGAAATCATACTCGCCAGAAGAATTCTTTGGATTCTCTTTAAGTATCTTAGAAATACTTAGATCTTCCAATGATTTAATTTGTGTTTCCATATTATTTCTTTACGCCTTCAAAATGTTCTACTATTTTGATTTTGATGTCTTCGAAGTTGTCAACGATTTTGACTTTGACGTCCTCGAAGTGCTCCACTATTTTGACCTTGCCGCACGAGTCCTCAAAGATATGCAAATTTTTGTAGGATGGAAAAGTAAGGAAAGTGGAATTCAATATTTGATTTTGAAATAGTCCAAGAGGGCTTTAAAATTGTCTTGCGCGGTGAGGCAGGTATCTCGGAGATAGCCGTTGGTGGTGCCCCAGTTCTGAAGACCGCGATAATAGAAAAGACGTAATTCTTCGGTGATGATAAACGGCACATGCGTGTTTTGCAGGCATTGCCAGAAAAGCAGCAAGCGGCCGACACGACCATTCCCGTCCTGAAAAGGATGGATACGTTCGAAACGCACATGGAAATCCAAGATGTCATCAAACGTCACTTGTTTGAGCGCATAATAGTCCGAAAGCAGGGCTTTCATGTGGCGGTGAACATCTTTGGGAGCAACCGTTTCCTGTTCGCCCACTTCGTTGGAAAGGCGTTTGTAATCGCCGACAGCGAACCAATCCTTGCGGCTATCTGACGTGTTGGTCTTGAGGATTGCGTGCAGCTGCTTGATATGCGCTTCGGTAATCTTGTCCGTTGCATGGTCGATGACATAATCGATACAGCGGAAGTGGTTCACCGTTTCCATGATATCATCGACGGAAGTGTTCTCGGTCGTGATTCCAAGCGTGTTGGTCTCGAAGATATAGCGCGTCTGTTCCTTGGTCAGTTTGCTGCCTTCTATATGGTTAGAGTTGTACGTCAGATCTATTTGCGTACGATGGTAGATACCGCCCTTTAGTTTGGATGCCTTCTCTTCGCGCAGACGAGTTAAGAGCGGAGAGAGTTTCTTCTTTCCTTTTTTGGGCAGTTCAGCGTATGCGGGAATGTTCCATGTTTTGCCCGTCAGAAAGGCGCCATCAATCTTTCCTGCAGCACAATAATTACGTGCAGTTCGTTCACTAATGCCGTACTTTTCGGCAAACTGTATGACGGATATATATTCCATTACCGGCAAGTTTTATTATGAAATTCGGTGCAAAGGTACAAAAATTTTCCGATACCGGCAAGTTTTAGGGCAAAATAATGCGTTTTTTATGCATTCTTTGCCGGAATAACAGGGAATTTTTAGGGTTAATAAATGTGTCGAATCATGGCTGAAAAAGTTGTATAATTAATTGAAAATTGAAAATGGAAAATGGAAAATGGAGGTTTTTTTCAAAAAAACGTCATTTTTTTTCAAAAAAATTTGGTCATATCAAAAAAAAGCAGTACCTTTGCACGCTCTTTTGAGTAAGGGGGTACAAATTCCCCTTCCGGCGGAGCGGATGTGATCTTTCTCCCGATTAACGGGGACACCTCCGGGGTCCATTAGCTCAACTGAATAGAGTACCACACTACGGATGTGGGGGTTGCAGGTTTGAATCCTGCATGGATCACTTGATATTGGAAGTCGCCTTATGGGCGGCTTTCTGTGTTAATCGGCGTTGCCGTCCGGTCATCTGCGGATTGCATTGCGCGTTGCGACGGACATCTTTCTTCGTGATAATCTCATACCAGACACATGCGGCCGTATAGCGTCCATAGGTGTAATTGAGATGATAGCCGTCCCGGCAGAGTGTATCGCCAAGTTTAGTAGCTCTGGCGTTTTGAATAGCTTCACCGCATGGTATGAGAAGCCACTTGCCATGAGAAGGATGCCGGTTGACGATCTCTTTCACATAGCGTGTACATGCCTGGATACTATCCCACATGACCTGCTGATTCGATTGGTAGCGCGGGAAAGCCGGATGTTTGGCGTCTTGGCTGTACGCCCAGGTCTGCATCCAACAGAGCTGTGCGTTAGGCTGGTAAGCACGGACGGTATCGATGAGAAGCGAGAGCCAAGGCTCGTACGAAGCACGAATACCGCTGTCGTGACTCGCCTGCTGGAAGGAGATGAAATCATACCGGCCTTCTCGGAGCGCATCCTTCAGAGAGATGGCTCCGCGCATTTCCCGTGTCTGCCGATGAGGGATAGGCGATGTGTTATTCATACACACCCGATGCGAGTAAGCAGCAGTATCTTTGAGCATAAACTCAGCATGCTGCTGCAACGAACAGCCGCCGTAGTAGAGGTTATGAATCTCCACTTGGACACCTTTCGCATCGCAAAGCGGTACGAGTTCCTGTTCCACAGCGTCCCAAGAGAAGGAGTTGCCTATGCAGAGGACGCGGATGAGTAAAATTATAGATAATTTAATCATCGTTAAATTGTTAAACCGTTAAGTTGTTAAACCGTTAGTGGGCTTCGAGCCAGTTTTCTCCTACGCCACACTCGGCGATGAGAGGGATAGAGAGATGAACGGCGTTCTGCATCTCGGAAACGACGATCTCGCGGACTCGATCCACCTCGTTCTTGGGCACATTGAAGTTCAGTTCGTCGTGCACCTGCATAATCATTTGCGCCTTGAGATGCTCCTGTTGGAGACGCCGATGGATAGAGACCATGGCCATCTTGATGATGTCGGCCGCAGTGCCCTGGATAGGCGCATTGACGGCATTGCGTTCGGCGAACGAACGGACGGTAGCGTTATGCGAATTGATGTCCGGCAGGTAGCGTTTGCGTCCGAAGAGCGTCTCGGCGTAGCCTTTCTGACGCGCCAGCTCTTTTTGCGATTCGATATACTGAATAACGCGCGGAAACGCTGCAAAATAGTCGTCGATGAGCTGTTTGGCCTCCGTTCGGCTGCATTCGAGCTGCTGCGCGAGTCCGAAAGCCGAGATGCCGTAAATGATACCGAAATTGGCCGTTTTGGCTTGCCGGCGCTGGTCCTTGGTGATCTGCTCAATAGGCAGTTTGAATATACGCGCCGCCGTAGCCGCATGAATATCCTGTCCGGAGCGGAAAGCCGCTAACATATGCTCGTCCTGACTGAAATGCGCCATGAGCCGGAGCTCGATCTGACTGTAATCGGCACTAAGGAAGAGACATCCGTCGTCGGGAATGACCGCTTCGCGGATGAAGCGCCCACGCTCCGAACGAATGGGAAGGTTCTGCAAGTTGGGATTCGAACTGCTGAGACGCCCGGTAGCCGTGACCGTTTGGTTATAGGTCGTGTGAATCTTGCCGTCCTCGGCGATATAAGACGGAAGAGCCGCTATATAGGTTGTGATCAGCTTGCTCAAAGCTCTAAAGTCTAGGATTAACCCGACAATAGCATGGCGTTCCTTCAGTCCGAGCAGTATTTCTTCGGATGTGGAGTACTGTCCCGATTTGGACTTTTTGGCCTTGGTATCCAGTTTGAGTTTGTCGAAGAGGATCTCGCCTACTTGCCGCGGGCTGTTGATGTTGAAAGTCTCGCCGGCGAGCGTGTAGATGCGCTGCTCCAGCTCGTTCAGTTCGGCCGTGAGCGAGGCTTCGGCCTGCCGGAGTTTATCGACGTCAAAGCGCACGCCTGCCGCTTCCATCTCTCGCAAGACAGGCACCAGCGGCAGTTCCACTTCGTTGTAGAGATTCCACAGGTCCGCATCCGCTTTGAGCGCTTCCCAATCAGGTTCCTTGTAAGGATTAAAGGCCACTTCGGGATTGAGGAGGTATTGACACAATCGGTTTTCGATGGTATCATGGGTTACGGGTGACGGGTTACCGGTTACGGGTTGTTCATCGGGGGAGGCGAAGAGGTCAAGCTGGGCAGGATCGGCGGGTTTGGACTTTTTCGAGGACGGTTTATCCGCCAAAATTGGTGGATTGACAGGCGAAGCGGGAACGCCAAGCGAAGCGGGTGTCGGCAGTTTGCGGAGAAGCGTATTAAACTCGAGGTCGCGATAGATGGCGGCAAGCGCTTCGGTGTTGGGCTCTTTCTTGGCGAGCATGGCTTCGTCCAGCGTGATGGGCACGTCGGTACGGATAGTGGCGAGGAAACGGGAGAACTTGATTTCTTCCACCTGGCTCTCCACTTTCTGGCGCAAGGCACCTTTGATTTCATCCGTATGGGCGAGCATGTTATCAATTGAGCCGAACTGCTGCAGCAAAGCGACGGCGGTTTTCTCCCCTACTCCTTTGCAACCCGGGATATTATCGGACGCATCGCCCATGAGTCCGAGCAGGTCAATGACCTGGTCCTTGTTCTGCAAGCCGTACTTGTCGCACACTTCCTTGGGGCCCATCAGTTCGAATCCTCCTGTGTGGCGAGGACGATACATGAAGACATGGTCGGTGACGAGTTGTCCGTAGTCCTTGTCCGGCGTGGCCATATAGACCTCAAAACCGGCTTGTTCGCCTTGCACGGAGAGCGTTCCGATGACATCGTCCGCTTCGAATCCGGGCACTTCGAGCACAGGTATGTTCATCGCCTGCAAGATATCTTTGATGACCGGCACGGCTTTGCGTATGTCCTCCGGCGTCTCGGGCCGTTGCGCCTTGTACTGCTCGTAAGCCTCATGGCGGAATGTGCCGCCTGCAGGGTCAAAAGCGACACCGAGATGCGTAGGATTGATTTTGCGAATCAGATCGTCCAGCGTCACACAAAAACCGAAGATAGCGGAGGTGTTCTCACCTTTGCTATTCATGCGCGGAGCCCGGATGAAGGCATAGTATGCGCGAAAAATCATCGCGTAAGCATCTATTAAGAGTAATGACTTCGTCATTTTTTCAAATTTAAAATTAAAAATTAAGAATTAAAAATTCCGATTTTTTCGAGATCTCGAGATGTCGAGACGTCGAGACCTCGAGGGTTACCATTGTATGGGTTGCAGGCCGTTTTTAATCAGATAGTTATTGGCTGCGGAGAAATGACCGCAGCCGTCGAATCCGCGATAGACGGAGAGGGGCGAGGGGTGCGATGTTTGCAGTACCAGGTGTTTGCGCCGGTCGATGAACTGCCCTTTGCGCTGGGCATAGGAGCCCCAAAGCATAAAAACGAGGTGCTCGCGTTCGGCATTCAAGGCCGCAATAGCCGCATCGGTCAGCTCTTCCCATCCTTTGCCCTGATGGCTGCCGGCTTTATGCGCTTCGACCGTGAGCGTGGCGTTGAGCAACAGGACACCCTGCTCCGCCCATCGGCGCAAGTCCCCGGACGAAGGAATAGGCGTACCCAGATCGCGGTTAATCTCCTTGTAGATATTCATCAGCGACGGCGGGATCTGCGTTCCTTCAGGCACGGAGAAACTGAGTCCCATAGCCTGTCCGGGCTCGTGATACGGGTCCTGGCCAATGATGACCACACGCACTTGCTCGAACGGACAGGAATCGAAGGCATTAAAAATCAGACCTGCCGGAGGAAAACACCGACGGGTCTGGTATTGCTGGCGCACATACTGGGTGAGGAGTTCGAAATAAGGCTTGTCAAACTCCGTCTGCAATACGCGTTGCCAAGATGGGTCGATTCGGACATGCATATCAGTCCACTATTAACATGGCATCTCCGTAGTCACCGAAACGATAGCCCTCTTTGACTGCCACTTCGTAAGCGTGCATGGTCTCTTCATAACCGGCGAAAGCAGCTACCATCAGCAGTTGGCTTGAACACGGCATATAGAAATTAACGAAGAAACTGTTGGCGACGGAGAAGTTATAGGGCGGGAAGATGAACTTGTTTGTCCATCCGTCATATGCTTTGAGCAGTCCGTTGGTACCCGCCACATGCTCCATAGCCCGCATGACCTCGGTACCTACGGCACAGATACGATGCTGACCCTCGTGAGCCTTGTTGACCGTTTTGGCCATTGTATCGGACAGGATGATTTGCTCAGATTCCATCTTGTTCTTCGACAGGTCCTCCACATCTATCTCCTTGAAGATGCCCAGCGAGACATGGCTGGTGAGACAAGTGGTGTCGATGCCGTGAATCTCCATCCGCTTGAGCAGCTGTTTGGAGAAATGCATACCCGATGCCGGTGCTGCCACAGCTCCGATCTTGTCAGCGAAGATGGTCTGATAGCGTTCCGTATCCATGTCCTTGACAGGCTGCTCGTGGAAGACCTCTTCGTACTTGGCCTGCGTCTGTTCGTCCATCGGACGACGGATGTACTTGGGCAGCGGCGCGCTTCCCAAAGCGTAGAGCCGAGGCACGAACTCCTCGTTGTCATAGTCCGTGAGGAAACGGAAGGTACGTCCGCGGCTGGTGGTGTTATCAATCACTTCGGCTACGATAGCGGGATCGTCATCGAACGTGATCTTGTTGCCGATACGAATCTTACGGGCAGGATCGACCAGCACGTCCCAGTAACGCGTTTTATGATTCAACTCGCGCAGCAGGAACACTTCGATCAGCGCATTCGTTTTTTCCTTATGGCCCCAAAGACGGGCAGGAAAGACCTTGCTGTCATTAAACACGAACAAGTCACCCTCGTCGAAATACTGTACCAACTCGGGCAACAATTTATGCTCCACTTCTCCTGACTTACGGTGCAAGACTAACAGTCGTGCCTCGTCGCGATAGGATGCAGGGAACTGGGCAATTAACTCCTCCGGCAGTTTAAACTTAAACTGGCTGAGCCGCATATCATTTGACTTATACATATCTAATTATTCAGTTGTTCCAAAAATTGTTCAATGGTCATACAGTCTTCCACGCGGGTATTCCCGACTCTGGTGCGGCGCAGGGCCGTCAGATAAGCGCCGGATCCGAGCCGTTCGCCTATGTCGCGTGCCAGTGCGCGGATATATGTTCCTTTCGAGCAGACGACACGGATGGTCAGTTGCATCGTTGCCGCATCAAAAGCCAGGACCTCGATCTCATCGATGAGCAAGAGCTTGGGTTTGAGTTCGACCGTTTCGCCCTTTCGAGCCAACTCATAAGCCCTTTTGCCGTTGATCTGTACGGCGGAGAACATAGGCGGTATCTGCCATTGTTCGCCGAGGAAAAGCGGGATGGTACGGTCGATCAGTTCGCGCGTTACATGCTCAGTCGGATAGGTGGCATCTACCTCTTTCTCCATGTCGTAAGAGGGTGTCGTGGCACCTAACTGGAGCGTAGCCACATACTCCTTCACATCGTATTGCAGCTGGTCAATGAGCTTCGTCTTCTTGCCTGTACATATCATCACCACACCGGTGGCCAACGGATCCAAAGTGCCCGAATGACCCACTTTCAGTTTCTTCTTACCCAGTTTGCGGCACAAGTTATAGCGCACTTTGGCTACGAGGTCGAACGATGTCCAACGCAGCGGTTTGTCGAACGCCAGTACTTCTCCTTCTTCAAAATCCCACATCTCAGCAAAGGGTAGAGATAATAGCTGCGGTTCCTATGATGGCGCAATAAAGGGCAAACCACACAAGGCGTTGCCTGCGCACCACTTCGAGCATGAAGCGGCATGCGAAACAGCCGGTCAGGAAAGCAGCCAGAAAACCGACTATAGCAGCCGAAGCACTCAGTTCGCTGACCATCTCTCCACTCAGCAGTTTCATCCCGTCCAGCAGCGCTTCGCCTAAGATAGGGATGAGCACCATGAGGAAGGAGAACTGCGCCACACTCTCTTTCTTGACGCCGCAGAGCAGTCCGGTAGCGATAGTCGTGCCGGAACGGCTCAGTCCGGGCAGTACGGCGCACGCTTGCGCTATACCGATGATGAAGGCGTCCTTATATGTCACCTCGTGTCCGACCGCCTGCCGTTTCTTCTGCAGCCACTCGCTCAAAGCCAGCAACACAGCCGTGATCAGCAGGCATATACCGACCAGCAGCAAGCCGTTGCCGAAGAAGGCTTCCACTTGGTCTTTGAAGAACATACCCACGATAAAGACAGGAATCATCGACACGAGCAGTTTGGCAACATAGTCTTTCTCCGCGTTCCACTGGAGCGTGGTGAAAGTTCCTTTGAACAGCTGCGCCACTTCCCGCCAGAGGATGACCAGCGTGGACAGGACCGTAGCTGCATGTACGATGATGGCGAAAGTCAGATTCTCTTCACCAGAGGTACCCAACAAAGCGTGACCTATCTCCAGATGGCCGGACGAAGAGACCGGCAGGAACTCCGTCAAGCCCTGCACGATACCTAATATGAGTGCTTCCCACCAACTCATTTCTTCTTACCGCGGAAAAGGATGCCAAAAATCATGCACACAAAGCCGAACAGGGAGATCATCGGTCCCACGGTAATCCGGCGGAAGGAGAAGATATCGGGATTATAGACCTCTCCCGACGGCTCGCCTACCATCAGCGCAAAACCGAGCACAATGATGGCAAATGAAACGGCAATGAGGATGAGGTTGAGTTTTGGTAATGTATGTTTCATAAGCAGTATTCAGTATTCAGATTCTTATCTCGTTTCACTCGAACGATTATTGCTTTGCAATTTTCAGTTTTCAGATTTCAGTTATCAGATCTCGTATAGCGAGTTATTGTCCATTCGTATATACCGTCCGGTAGCTATGAGCGAGGCAAAGAGCGTGATCAGCAGACCCGAACAAAGGACGACCGCGGAGACGAACGCTATGTTCTGCCATGTCAACGGGAAGAGCATAATACCCATTTTGATCTCCACGTAATAAACCACTCCGCTCAGAATAGCCAGCGCAGCGAGTCCGGACAGGAAGCCATTGAGCAGATTGCGTCCCACGAACGGCCGGCGTGTCACCCACGAGGTAGCGCCCACTAAGGTCATCGTATTGATGATGAAGCGTTTGGCGTAGATCTGCAGGCGAATCGTATTGACAATGAGCACCATCGACACCAGGAGCAACGCCAAGGCTACGACCAGCAGGATGAGCGAGAACTGATGCACATTGCTGCTCATGATGTCCGCCAAGTCACGCGGATACAAGACCTCGGTCACATACGGCAAAGCCTCTAACGAAGCAGCCAATTGCGCCAGACTGTCCGGCGCGCTGTAAGCATCAGTAGGATGAATCTCATAACTCGCCGACAGCGGATTGTAACCCAGGAATTTGGTCGGGTCCTCGCCCAACGAACGGATATGTTCCTCGAGGGCCTGCTCTTCGGATATATAGATAAAACTGCTGCAATGTCCACTTCCTGCCAGTATCGTTTCCAGCCGTGCACACTGGGTGCTATCAACGTCCTGCGCCAGCACAGCCGTCACGGTCATGTTCTCGCGCATACGAGTAACAAGTGCCCCTGCCGACAGCAGGAGCACACATTCCAGGCCTATGAGACACAACACCAGCGTTACGCTGACGGCGGAAGTCAAGTAGGAATTACGAAATCGATGTTTACGCATTAATATTCCCAGAGATCTTGTTCAAAATTAAGCAACTCAGTTGCAATACGGTCCTGCTCCTTCCGAATCTCAGCCTCCGAACCGGTATAATCCGGAATCCAGCGATTGTACATATTGCCTTCGCCTACGATATAGGAGGAGAACAGACGCTTCTGGAAGAACTCGTCAAAGGTGACACGCTTCACTTCGTTGCGGTTGGGGATAGCATATTGCATAGCCATGTACGGACGCAACTGGTCGAACGGAATCCAAAACATGATGGACTCACGGAGCGACGCCATGATACGCGTACTGTCCTGCGTGCTGATCAGCACCGGATGCAGCGGAGCAATAGCCATGATCTTCGTATGCAGACGCGAGGTGTGCTTGTCGAAGAACACCACTTCCTGAATCAAGTACTTCAACTGATTGCGTACCACGCTCTCGAACGAGTACGGCTGCGAACGCAGCTCATCGGCGATACTGTCGTAGTTGACGAGCATGGCGGTAGAACGGGAGATATTCCAGAAGTCCTCGTCGTCCGAGTGGTCTTCGGTCTTGTCCACTACCATGAAAGCATCGGTCGGGATCTGCGCTTTGGTGAACGCAGGCGTAGTCTTGAAGTCCGGCTTGATGGTCTCCGGATTACGCGGATAAATCTCCAGGCCGTCCACTACGGCATCCACGATGACCTTGAACAGATTACGGTAGTCGGGATCGTCCACTTTGGTCGGGAAATAGAGCTGGTAGTTCTGTTTGTAACGCATATCGATGATGCGGTACACATAGCGTGCCCAGATGACATCGTCAATACGGTGATCTACCATTACTATCGTATCATGAGCCGCCGAGAACTCCTCCGTCTGAATACGGGCGGTACCCATCTCATCAAAGAATGAGGTAACTTGGTGCTGTGCCTGCACGGTTACAATACCGAGCATCAGGCAAGCAAGAATACTAAGTTTCTTTATCATAATCGTTATGTATTAATTCAGTGTTAATACGAGCGGTGCCAGACGCTTCTCCTGGCCACCCGGGCCTACGGCACGAATATCCTGGAGCACGACCATACCGCCTTTCTTCAGTTTGCCGATCTGCGCCAACTGGTCCTTGGTGAACTTGTTTCCGGCCGACTGTGAGGTCATACCGTTGATGATGGCGCGGAAGCTCGTTACCTTGAACGGCAGGTCGAGCAAGCCGTCAGGTCCATAGGAAGCGGTAACGACACCGGACGAGTGGGTCAGCGTACTCGGGGCTATGTTACCCGAGGTGTACTCTTTGTCACGCGCGTTGAAATACGCTTGCGGATCGGGCAAAGCCTTCACGCGGTACTCTTTGCTACCCATCGGTTGCATCTTGCCGTCCAGCTCAGCCGTTACGGAGATAGTCACTTTCTTTGAGCCGTCACCGGGTTTGATCACCCACAGACCGCCGCTCTGATGAACAGCTGCACCGCTGACGTTCACTTTCACCTTATCGTTCGACACACCCGGTACCGAGATCGAGAACTTGTTCTCGTAGCCGCGGTACATGATGTTCAAGTCGGTATTCGAAATCGTCACAGCCGGCTCACCGACGCTGTACTCACTATGGAACGGCAGATTCTCTATCTCACCCGTAGAAGGATTCTGATAAGCGATCCAACCTGAGTATTTCTTCAAACCTACACCCGTAGCCGATACCTCATATATACCCTGATCATTGATGCGTTGACCCTCGATATAGTACTGCGGACGTTGCGTCGAGTCGATAGCTGCGAGGATGATCTGTGCCGAATACTTACCGCCACGAATGACATAGTTGGAGTTCGGTATCACGTACGCGTTCAGTTTATTCACGCGCAGGTCGCCCGCGTCCGTACGATCCATCAGGTACTGGATCAACTGGCTCTCCGTAGCACGCACGTCATTCTGCATCTTGGTCAGGATAGTGATGGTAGCACCTACCGGCATACCTTCGAACACCGCAATTTCCCAGTCGCAAGAGTCTTTCTCGTGCGCGTTGTAGTCACGGTCGGTAGCCAGGTTCTGGAGGATCGAGTTACGCAATTCGGCATCTTCTTCTGCCAAACCTGCGGCATAGTCACGGTAGTAAGCCACCGTCTCTTTGAGAATCAGACCGTTGCCCTGATTGATGGCATAAGTAGCCGTCACGTCCAGGTTGGAGTTACCCACAATATGCCGTGTCGGGTCCTCGCCTGCAGCCTTGCGCTCCTCTACCGCTTTCTTTCCGTCGGAAAGTATCACGATATGCTCCTTGAAATCCTGAATATAGTTAAACAATGAATCTGCACGCCTACGCACTTCTTCTGCCTTAGCAAACCACTCTTGCGTCTTCTCGGGATTATCGGCATTAGCCGCCTTAAAATCCATGTAGAGTTGTGCGTTACGTTTGTCAGAAGCATCGATAGAAGAGTGCAGACTCTTATCCACTAACGTAAAACCGTTGAGGATATCCGTACTTACGTTCAACGCCAACATGGCGGTGAGCACCAAGTACATCATACCTATCATTTTTTGTCTCGGGGTTTCCGGACAGTTTTTTGCGCCTCCCATTTCAGAAGTGTTTTATTTTGATTTATAGCTTGAAATCCATTCAACGGCTTATGCGAGCGCGCTGAGCATGTTACCATAGATAGCATTGAGGTCAGCCACTTGCTTCTGCAGCTGTTTAGCGCCGTTAGCGAAGGCGATCTGTGCCTCAGCGGACTCCCTGGCAGCAGCAGCGGCATTCTTCTGTGCATCCATCTGTGCATTGACAGCCTGGAGTTGCAACTCATAAACAGAGTTCAGCGAAGCGATGTTCTTGCCCACCTGCTCTACTCCTTGTTTATACGCGCGCGTCTCTTCAGCCACACTCTTCAGGTCCTCACCGATCTGTGCGTACGTACCGGTCAAGCCGTGTGACGCCTGGGTCAGACTGTCGGTAGCAAAACCTACGGCAGCCAGTTTGGAAGCATAATCGGTAGTAGCAGCCTCTGCAGCCAGCAGTTTCTCATTCAGCTTGACACCGGTCTGAGCCACCTTGCTCAGTTCGCTGAACTGCGTAGCCGTCTTGGCCAAGTCAGCGATACCGTCCTTGAGCGCCTTGAGGTCTTCCTCTTTGAGTTGCGGCACTTTGGCACTGGGCGCAGCAGCAGCAGGTTCAGCACCGTAAGCGGGACCCTGTACACCCATACCGGCAACAGCAGAGCCACCGGCTACACCGGCACCCAACAACGTAGGACGAGCCTGTTTCGATTTCTCCTCCAGCAACTCGGGCTTCGTACCGAACTCCAACAACTGCGGGAACACGTTCTCCCAATGGAACTCAGGATGCGGATGCTCCAACGTACCGATGAGGAACAGGAATGCCTCGGTGAACATACCAATCATCAGCACCTGACTGGCACCCGGCCAGTGCAGAATCTTAAACAACGCACCGATAATTACGACAGACGCACCTGCCGAATAAACGATGTTAACAACGTTCTTTCCCTGATAAGACTCATACCAATGCATGAATCTTTCGCTAAAACCTTGTTTTTCAGTAGCCATAATTTTTATTGCTTTTTAGTATTAATTGTCTGTTAAATGTTGATTAATCGCCGATGTAAGCGCGAACGCAACGGAAGCCGATATACGGACGGCTCTCGTATTGGTACTCATAGGTACGCACACCGCATTGCATGAAATAGCTGATATCCTTCCAGCTGCCGCCTTTCACCACTTTGCGCTTGAGGATGTCCGGATCGGCCTTGCGAGCCATGTAGCTGTAGTCCGGGTTCAAGTCGTGGATATGCGTATTGGCTGCGCTCTGGAAAGCCGAGTTGGTCCACTCGGACACGTTCCCGCCCATGTCGTACAGACCGAAGTCGTTGGGGCGGAACTGCGCCACTTTCATGGTCACGGTACCCGTATCATCGTTGTATGCACCGCGGTAGGGCTTGAAGTTGGCAAAGAAACAGCCCTTGGCGTCACGGGCATAGTTGCTACCCCACGGATACATCGCCATCTTGCGACCGCCACGAGCGGCATACTCCCACTGCGACTCCGTCGGCAGACGATACTCGTTCACCTCGGTATCCGAATACATGTTGAACAGCTTGGTACGCCAGTTGCAGAAAGCGTGAGCCTGCTCCCAAGTCACACCCACTACCGGATACTCGGCATAACCCGGGTGCTTGAAGTACATATGCAGCAACGGGTCGTTGTACGAGAACTGGAAGTCACGCGCCCAAACCAAGGTATCCGGATAGATACAAATGATCTTCTCGGTCAACAGGTCTTTCGGCTCCTTCAACGGACGGAAGATGGTCGAATCCTTGATCTCGCCGTACTCGTTTACCCAGAATGTATCTACACGAGCCGTCGCTCCGGGAGGATAGGTACTGGTAGCCACGTCGAATTTGTTACGCTGCGGCAGTGCTTCGTCCATGTTCACCCAATTGTAGCGGTAGTGGAGATTGTTCGTATTGAGCTTGCCGTCCGAATAGTACAGCGTGGACAAGGCATCAATCACGTCCTCCTCTTTGCTCTTCCAAGGCACTTTCTTCTTCCAGTCGATGCGGAAGTTCTCCTCATCAAAGTCCTCGTCCTTCGACTGTACGGCATAATCGGTCATACCCGAAGCAATCAGGTTGGTGAATGCAATCGAGTCACGCACCCAGTTGACGAACTGATGATACTCGTTGTTGGTGATCTCCGTCTCATCCATCCAGAAGGCGTCAACAGTCACCATTACCACGTTGTCCGGCTGCTCGAAGACAGCGGATTGCGTGTTGGCTCCCATCATGAACGATCCTTTCTTGATAAACAACATACCATAAGGATTAGCCTCCTTGAAAACGCCGGCCTTGTTAGCTCCCACTAACTCACCTGCGGGCTTGTTACAGCCTACCATTACCATCGCCAATGCGATTAATGGCAAAAGTTTCGTTACTTTCATATTTTTCATAAATCGATTTATTTTCGTTTTACAAGTATCTCACACTCTTGTACTTATTCGTCCGTTTGGGCTTGAGGATATCAAATCCGTATGCCAGATAAATCTCGTGGCTTCCGTAGCTCTCCAGCAGCAGTTTGTTGGTAGGCAGTTCGCAACTGTAGCCCAACTGCAGACCCGAAATGATATCAATGCCCAGCAATATGTTCACGCTTCCGGCTATGCGGTATCCGAGTCCCCAACGGTATCGGTCCTTGTAGTCGCACATCAGCGTCATGTTGATGTCCCAACCCGAGAAGTCGGTCATCATCATCAAACTCGGACTCAGCACCCACTCTCGGTAGTTCTTCAGCCGGAAATGGTAGCCGCCGGTCACATAGAGCGTTCCGAACAGCGTTACCACTTGTTCCGCACCGGTAGTACCGTCACTCCAGTCGATGGCAGGACGTGTCAGATGACTGTAACTGGCTCCTACCCACCATACCGGTGTCCAATAGTACAAACCTACTCCCATGTCAAATTTCATTCCCGACTTACTGCCCGTCGGCACAGCCGGATCGGTCGTCTGGTGATACTCGTCACCCATGTCCTTGAGGTTAATCGAGTCGCCTTTGAATCCCACGTTCACGAATCCCAGATCCACTCCGGCACTCAGATACCCTTTCCCGATTTTATGCCTGTACGCATATTGCGCGTAAAGACTTTGCGTAGTGAACAATCCATAGCGGTCGTTCAGAAAACGTATTCCCGCTCCGTGACTGGTCTTGCCGATAACGAACGGCGAACTGAAACTAAACCAGGTGCTCATCGGAGCGTTGGTGATGTCCACATATTGCATTCTGTGTGCGCCGGCCACTTTCATCAGATCGCCTTCTCCCGCCGCTGCAGGATTGAAAGCCACCGGCAAGTACATATATTGTCCTATCTGCGGGTCAAACTGCGCACTCGCAGTACCGCATACAGCCATCAGCACCAGCAAAAGATTAATACTCCTCTTCATCAAAGAAGAAATCTTCATCTCGTGTGGGGTAGTCCGGCCATATATCCAATATACTCTCATATTGCTCCTCGTCATCCTCCTCCAACTCTTGCAAGTTCTCGATCACTTCGGCCGGAGCACCGATTCGGTTCGCATAGTCGAGCAACTCATCTTTGGTTGCCGGCCAGGGAGCATCCTCCAGTTTCGAAGCTAATTCAAGCGTCCAATACATAGTATTACACCTCTATTTTTTATAAATAATTTCCGTTCAATAACCTACCCTAAAAAGGGCACATTTTTTCAAAAAACGTGCAAAAGTACAAAAAATAGTTCATTCACGCAAATATTTATAAATATTTTTGCCTAAAATGTGCATTTTTCGTCAGTTTTTACACATTCCTAAGGATTTCTGTCAATTTTTACACATTTATATCCTTATTCCACACCTCTTCGTCCAGGTGACGGGAGTGGACACAATAGCGTCCCAAAACGAACAAATAGTCGCTAAGCCGATTGATGAATTGGCGTTGTGCGGGAGTGGCATCACATTCGATCATCCGACGCTCTGCCCTACGGCAAACAGTACGGCAGATATGGCAACGGACGACCGCTTCGTCACCGAAAGGCAACACAAAGCCTTTCATCTTGGGAAGCTCAGCCTGCATACGATCAATCCATGACTCCAGACAGTGTACATCCGTGTCTGTAATCCACTCACCGGGTGCGTCACTCAAGGCGGCACCGAGGTTGAAGAGCTTGTTCTGCACCCAGCATAACTCGTCTTTCGATTGCAGTTCCTGCAAGGACAGACGCAGTGCACCGACGAAACTGTTGAGTTCATCTACGGTACCGTACGCTTCGATGCGCGCATCGGTCTTGGCCACCCGTTCGCCGCTCGCCAGCGAGGTAGTGCCTTGGTCTCCTGTTTTCGTGTAAATAGCCATATCAATATTCATTATTCATTATTCATTATTCATTGCTCATTATATTCGTATTCTATAGTGCCGTTTGAGGTAATGGGGATCAAAGAAGAGCAAGCCGATGTGGTAGAGGTCCATCGTGGTCGTGACGCGCTCATCGGCTTTCAGTTCCTGCCAGGCACGCTCCATGTCCTTCGAATAATGGATATCGTCCAGCACAAGGATACCTTTTCCGGTCATCCGGGGCATGAGCCATTCCACATACCGCTTCGTTGCCTCGTAAGTGTGGTTGGCATCCACGAAGGCGAGGTCGATGGGCTCTTGGCTCTTAGCTTTTGGCTGTTGGCTATATATAGTATATAAGGTGTCATCTATATTGCCCTGCTGCCATTGGATATTCTCGAGTCGTAGTGTCCGCCAGACGCCTTGCGCCACGCGGAGCACAGCTTCGCTGCCCTCGAAAGTAAGGACCTTGTTGCGACTGCTGACACTCGCCAGATAAGCGGTAGTGATACCGAGCGAGGTACCTAATTCGAGTATATGCAACGGACGATGCTCTTCCTGTCCCATGAAATGGAGCAGATGGAACAGGATCTGTCCCACTTTGGGGCTCTCGAGATGGTTCTTGGCGATGTCGCACACGCGGCGTTGCACCAGCTTGCCTTCGGGTGCGCCCTGCGAGCCGAAATCGAGGACGTCCAACACATCCGGACAGGCCAACAGCTGTTCCCGCCGGCGCTCTATATCAGCGAAGCAATAGAAGGTGTTCTCGTCCCGCAAGATGAAGCGCACAATGCGGAACAGGTACGGCGAATGAATACCTTCACCGGTCGTGTTCCATGCTGTCAGTACATGCTTGATGTACGACAAAATTCGATGTAAAGCAGCGCTTTTATTCATTTTGGGCTGCAAAATTACTTTTTTTTTTGCACATATGCAAATTTTTTTGTACTTTTGCGGCATGATTTTGAATTATATTTGGATTTCGCTCATTTTACTGGCCGTTTTGATGGGCCTGGTGCAAGCGTTGTGTTTCGGCAACGCAGGTATTTTTACGGATATTCTCAACTCCACTTTCGACAGTGCCAAGACGGGTTTTGAACTCTCTTTGGGACTGACAGGCGTACTGTCGTTATGGATGGGCATCATGAAGATCGGCGAGAAAGCCGGTGCGGTCAATTCGCTGGGCAAAGCCATCAATCCGTTCTTCAGTCGTATTTTTCCGGAGATACCAAAGGGTCATCCTGTGTATGGGTCGATGCTAATGAATTTTGCAGCGAACATGCTTGGTCTGGACAATGCCGCCACGCCGATGGGACTCAAAGCGATGGGCCAGCTGCAGGAACTGAATGAGGACAAGACCAAAGCCTCGAATGCGATGATCATGTTCGTGGTCTTGGGTGCGAGCGGTCTGACGCTGATACCGACCACTATCATGGCCTACCGTGCCCAACTGGGTGCCGCTAATCCCGCAGATGTGTTCCTGCCCATACTGATTGCTACATATGTGGCGACCTTAGTGGGACTGATCTGCGTCTGCATCGCGCAACGCATCAAGATGAAAGATCCGGTCGTGCTGGGAACGCTCATCGGCCTGACGGCACTCGTCGGACTGCTCGTTTGGGGCGCTACGATGCTTGACCCGAACACGCTGTCCCTCGTCTCGGCAGCCATAGCGGCCATCCTGCTGCTCGGTGTCATCTGCTGGTTTGTGATACAGGCCATGGCGAAGAAGATCAATGTCTATGACGCGTTCATCGACGGTGCCAAGGGCGGCTTCCAAACGGCTGTCGGCATCATACCCTACCTCATCGCGATACTTGTAGCGGTAGGTATGTTTCGCGCTTCGGGCGCCATGCACCTGCTGGAACAGGTTATAGCATGGTGCTTTGCGGCGTGCGGCATCAATCCCGACCTCGCGGGTGCCGTTCCGACAGCGCTGATGAAACCGCTGAGCGGTAGCGGAGCACGCGGACTGATGCTCGAGGCGATGACCAATTACGGTGCGGACAGTCTCGTCGGACGCCTCTGCTGCATCCTGCAAGGTACGACCGACACCACGTTCTATGTGCTCGCCGTCTATTTCGGGTCCGTCAACATCAAAGACACGCGTCACGCCGTAGCCTGCTGCCTGTTGGCCGATCTCGCCGGTGCCGTAGCCGCCTTCGCTATCGCACCGATCTTCTTCGGATAACAAAAAAGCGCTCATGGCGCTTTTTTCATGGGAACTAGTCAACTAGTCAACTAGTCTACTAGTCTACTATTCTTCCTGCAGCGTCATAGCGTCGGCCATTGCGCTCGATGTAGAGCACACCGTCAATGATCAATTTACGATTTGACGATTTACGATTTACGATTTCATCTACTCCTGTTCCCGGGTTCTCTTTGTATTGCGCCGTAACGGTGAGGTCGGAGGTGATGTGGCTAAAGTCTGCGGGATCCCATCCGGTGAAGGTGTAGCCTTCGCGTTCGGGGTCTTCGGGCGCCGTAGCGGCGGTGTTCCAATCGACGGTCTGGGTTTTGAGCACCTTCTCATCCCAATTGAC
>JAFSKL010000019.1 GCA_017448985.1 Paludibacteraceae bacterium | reverse complement strand
TGGCTACGGCGTAGTACGCGAGTTCGTGGGACACGGTATCGGACGCGATATGCACGAGGAACCCGATGTGTGCAACTATGGTCGCCGCGGAAACGGCATCGTCCTCAAGAGTGGTATGACGCTTGCTATCGAGCCGATGATCACCCTCGGACGTCGTAACGTCCTCATCGAGGAAGACGGCTGGACCGCTCGAACCATCGACCGCAAACCCGCCGCACATTATGAATTATCCGTGTGCGTGCGTAACGGCAAAGCCGATATCTTATCCACCTTTGACTACATCCAACAGGTTTTGGGAGACAGATTCATCTAAGTTTAACAAATAGTAAACCCATTAAGCTTATGGCAAAACAAGACAGCATCGAAGTAGATGGAACCGTAGTTGAGGCACTGTCCAACGCTATGTTCCGCGTGCAACTCGAGAACGGACCGCTCATCATCGCCCATATCTCCGGCAAGATGCGTATGCATTACATCAAGATCCTCGCCGGTGACCGTGTCAAAGTTGAAATGAGTCCGTACGACCTCACGAAAGGACGTATCTCCTTCCGCTACAAGTAAATTAACAAACTTTTTAAACTCTATTCAGCAATGAAAGTTAGAGCATCTATCAAGAAGCGCAATGCAGACTGCAAAATCGTACGTCGCAAAGGGCACTTGTATGTAATCAACAAGAAGGATCCGAAAATGAAGATGCGTCAAGGATAAGCGCAATCTTTAATTCGAATCAACAACTTCTAAAATCAATTATTTATTTAACAAAATTATCCTTAGTATTAAATTATGGCTATAAGAATTGTCGGTGTAGATATACCGCAGAACAAATGTGGCGAAGTCAGTCTGACTTATATCTACGGAATAGGTCGTTCAAGCGCAAAGAAAATTCTCGCAGAGGCAGGCATTGACCCAAGCATCAAGGTAGAGAATTGGACGGATGACCAAGCAGCTAAAGTCCGTGAGATCATCGGTGCTAAATTCAAAGTAGAAGGTGATCTTCGTTCGGAAACACAATTGAATATCAAACGCTTGATGGATATCGGTTGTTACCGTGGTGTACGTCACCGTATCGGTCTTCCCGTTCGTGGACAGAGCACCAAGAACAACGCCCGCACGCGCAAGGGACGTAAGAAAACTGTTGCAAACAAGAAAAAAGCAACGAAGTAATAACGAAGTTGCTTTAATCGTGCCCCTTGGGGCTAAGACGAAGGCAACATTTTGTAACAACAAAATTAAAATTCATCAAGTATTATGGCAAAGAAAGCTATTGCAGCTAAGAAGCGCGTAGTGAAGATTGATGGCGTTGGCCAGCTTCACGTGATGTCTTCTTTCAACAATGTAATCGTTACGGTTGCTAACGGTGACGGCCAAGTAATCAGCTGGTCTTCGGCTGGTAAACAGGGCTTCCGTGGCAGCAAAAAGAATACTCCGTACGCAGCACAAATGGCAGCAGCTGACTGCTGCAAGGTCGCATTCGACCTCGGTCTGCGTAAAGTTAAAGCATACGTTAAGGGTCCCGGACAAGGACGTGAGTCGGCTATCCGTGCTTGCGTAGCCGCTGGTATCGATGTAACTGAAATCGTTGACGTTACTCCCATGCCGCACAACGGTTGCCGTCCTCCGAAACGTCGTCGTGTCTAAGTTAACGTAAATCCATCCAAATGGTCAAATGGTTCAATGAACAAATAAATGACCAAATGGTAAATGAACAAATCGTAAATTTATAAAGTTATGGCAAGATATATTGGCCCAAAATCTCGCATCGCACGCCGTTTCGGCGAGGCTATCTTCGGCGAGGATAAGGTGCTTGCAAAACGTCCGTACGCACCCGGACAACACGGCGTTAACCGTCGTAAGAAAAACTCTGAGTATGGTACTCAGCTCGCTGAGAAGCAGAAAGCTAAATACACCTACGGTGTACTCGAGCGTCAGTTCCGTCTTCTCTTCGCGAAAGCTGCCCGTACCAAAGGTATTACCGGTGAGATCCTGATCCAGCTTCTCGAGTGCCGCCTGGACAATATCGTTTATCGTCTCGGTATGGCTCCTACTCGTGCTGCTGCGCGTCAGCTCGTTAGCCACCGCCACATCACTGTGGACGGCAAAGTAGTGAACATCCCTTCCTTCGAGGTTAAACCCGGCCAGGTTGTTGCTGTTCGCGAAAAAGCTAAATCACTTGAGGTCATCAATGAGTCCCTCCAGGGCTTCAACCACGCTAAGTACGGTTGGCTCGAATGGAACGAGGCCGACAAGGCTGGTAAGCTGCTCAATGTTCCCGCTCGCGCTGAGATCCCGGAGAACATCAAGGAGCAATTAATCGTTGAGTTGTACTCTAAATAATCATTAAATTCATGGCAATATTAAATTTCATCAAACCTGACAAGGTGATAATGTTGGATTCGAGTGCGAACAAAGGTATCTTTGAGTTTCGCCCACTCGAGCCGGGGTATGGAATCACGATAGGCAACGCGATCCGTCGCGTACTGCTGGGTAGCCTCGAAGGCTACGCCATCTGCTCTGTCAAGATCAGTGGTATTGATCATGAATTTGCTACGATCCCCGGTGTAATCACTGACGTTACCAACCTTATCCTCAACCTCAAGCAGGTTCGCTTCCTCCACAAAGAGGGCATCGACGAGACCACCGAAACGGTCAAACTCCATGTCCACAAGCAGAAAGCCTTCCTCGCCGGTGAGTTCAATACCGTCCTGCAGAACTTCGAGGTGCTCAACCCCGAACTCCAACTCGCAGAGATGGACGACTCCGCCGATTTTGAGATTGAGATCACCATCAACAAGGGTCGCGGATACGTGCCCGGTGATGAGTCCCGTGCGAAAGATGCGCCTATCGGCACACTCGCTATCGACTCCATCTACACACCTATCCGTAACGTCATGATTTCGGTTGACCAGTTCCGTGTCGAGCAACGTACCGACTACGAGAAACTGACGATTGAGATTACCACGGACGGCTCGATTGCCCCGCAACAGGCACTCACCGAAGCCGCTAAGATTCTCATCTACCACTTCATGCTCTTCTCTGACGAGCGTATCGTTCTCGAAGAGGAGACCAAGAAGAACAGCAACGCACTCGACGAGGAGATCCTCCGCATGCGTCAACTCCTCAACCAGAAACTGCAAGACATGGACCTCTCCGTGCGTGCACTCAACTGCTTGAAGGCTGCTGAAGTAGAGACTCTTGGCGAACTCGTTAAGTACCACCGCGCTGACCTGCTCAAGTTCCGTAACTTCGGTAAGAAATCCCTCACCGAACTCGACGAACTGCTCGAGCGCAACGGCCTCGCCTTCGGTATGGACATCTCGCGCTATCGTGCGCTGGATTAATTATTAATTGAATAAGAAAAAAACATTAAAAACCCCTTTGAAAAATTAAAACTTACAGTTTAATGAGTCTTTATTCTATCATCCTATTTTCAAATAAATTTGACATAGCCTGATACAATAAATCCTCATCTCTACGAGATTAAATTTTTCAAAGGACATAAACAATAAAAACAATTTTATCATCCGCAACGAGAAAGAATGTTTTTTAGGTTTATTTCCTCTTCGAGTTTGAAACTCTGAAAGAGTGGGGGATTAGGATGGGAGAGCAGCTTGGAAGCTTGCTTACGAAGATGATCTACCATACTAAGACCCGAGAGCACGAAGGTGCTTAAAATCGAAGAGGGGTTTTATAGGTTTTTGTCTAAAGAAAAAATAACAAAATTATGAGACACAATAAAAAATTCAATCACCTTAGCCGCAAGGCCAACCATCGCGCAGCGATGTTGTCCAACATGGCGTGCTCGCTGATCATGCACAAGCGTATCAGCACGACCCTCGCTAAGGCTAAAGCGCTCCGTATCTACGTGGAGCCGATCCTCACACGTGCCAAAGAGGATAACATGAACAACCGTCGTTTGGCTTTCTCCCTCCTCAAACAGAAAGAGGTCGTTACCGAACTCTTCCAGAATGTAGGCGAGAAGATCGCTAACCGCCCCGGTGGTTACACCCGTATCCTCCGCACAGGCTTCCGTCTGGGCGATGCTGCTGAGATGTGTATCATCGAGCTCGTTGACTACAATGAGAACATGCTCAAGGAGACCAAGAAAGCTGCTAAGAAAGCTACCCGCCGTGCCGGCAAAAAAGCCGTTAAAGAGGCCGTAGAAGAAGTAGCTGAAGCCGAGGCTCCCGCAGCAGAATAATTGATCTTTGAAAGAAAAAAACAAACAAAACACTGATTAATAATTTTAAGTACTGCGTACCTCTGAGTCTTATTTTGCTAATGTCCATCCACAAATGAATTTGCGATGTACCTTATCAAAATAATTCTCATCTCTTGCGAGATTAAAATTATTAATCAGAAATTTACACAAAAAACAATTTTCTCCTCAATACCTTGCTGTAGAGATTGCTTGTGTGAATATTGTTTTGTATGTTTATATCCTCATTTTCTGGTACTCAAAGGAGTGTGGATTTGGTTGATTGAGCAGATAGGTAAATTTATTTACATAGATGATCAAGCAAGCAAATACACAGAGCACGAAGGTGCTACAGAAAATGAGGTGTCATTTATGTTTTTTTCTAAATTCAGTCAACTATGTTTTTAGATGTCAATAATCATCAACCACAAGGTATCACTATCGACAACTGCAAAGTCGGTGAGCAAGTCACCGTTTCCGGCATGATCCATAATGTCCGCGTCACCAAGTGGGGCGGATTTATTGTACTCCGTAAGAGTCGTGGCCTGCTCCAAGCAGTAGTCTCCAATGACACCTCCAAGTTCTTCGACGAGAAGGGCGCAGAGATCGCGATGAACGACCTCTGCCGCGAGATGGCGATCACCCTCACCGGTACGGTTAACGAGGCGAAGATCAAAGACCCCGCAGCCTTCTACAACACCATTGAGATCGCTGTCTCCGAGGTCCGCGTCCTCTCCCGCCCGACAACCGCCGAGGTAGTGGACATGAACGCCCTTAAGTTCGGCGACGAAGAGACACTCCTGCGCTATAAGTTCGACAACCGTCAGGTCACCCTCCGCAACCCGCGGGATATGGCGATCCTCAAGGTACAATCGACCATCGCACGTGCCTTCGGCGAGTTCTTGAGCGCCAATGGCTTCACCCAGATCTTCACCCCGAAGATCGTGAGCGAAGGCGCAGAAGGCGGCGCTAACGTCTTCAAGATGGATTATTTCGGCAAGCAGGTGTACCTCGCGCAATCGCCGCAGTTCTACAAACAGATCGGCGTCGGCGTCTATGAGCGCGTCTTCGAGATTGCGCCCGCCTACCGCGCAGAGAAACATGCTACCTCCCGTCACCTCAATGAGTACATCTCCCTTGATGTCGAGATGGGCTTCATCAAAGGACAGGAAGATGTCATGACCCTCGAGGCTGCTTTGCTCCGCCATATCATCGCTGTCGTAGAACGCGACTGTGCCCACGAACTCCAGCTCCTCAATGCGGTCAACCCCGTATTGCCCGAGCAAGTACCGGCTTGGAAACTGAGCGAAGTGCATGAGATCCTCTTCGAGAACCACCTCTGCGAGGCGGACCACCGCGGCGAGGACGACTTGGCTCCTGAGGAAGAAAGGGCAATTTGCAAATATGCATATGACAAATACGGAAGTGATTTCGTCTTCGTCACCCACTTCCCCTCCGAGCACCGTGCTTTCTATGCAATGGACGACCCCGAGGACCCGAGTCTGACACTCAGCTTCGACCTCCTCATGAGAGGTCTCGAGATCACCTCCGGCGGACAGCGTATCCATAAAGAAGCCGACTACCGCGAGAAGATGCTCCGTCGTGGCATGAACCCGGATGCTTTCCGTTTCTACCTCGACACCTTCCGCAACGGCATGCCCCCTCACGGCGGCTTCGCCATCGGCCTCGAGCGCATCACTGCCTGCTTCCTCGGCATCGCCAACGTCAAGGAATGCTCCATGTTCCCAAGAGACATCAATCGCGTGGCTCCTTAAAAAAAACGTCCGAGAGGGCGTTTTTTTTAGTTTTTCTTGCATATGTCAAAAAAAAGTTGTACCTTTGCCGCAGAAATCCAAATTCACGAAACGATGAAAAAAACATTGTTCTTTCTTTGCATTGGTCTTATGTGCTCTTTTGCCATGCATGCACAAGAGTTGACGGTAGCCGAACGCAATGCGCAACAGGGCTTCAACGATACCATCGATCGCCTTGCTGACGATTTTGTCCTGGTGAGTCTCTGTGTCGCCGATCCTACGGATATGACGCAGGATTACCTCGGAGTGACCGGACATGCATTCTTGCGTCTGCAGTGTCCGACATTCGGCCTGGATTATTGCTTCAGTTATGAGAGTGAGAAAATCAAAGGACAGTTATGGGACTATTTGACGGGAAAACTCAAAATGGGCATGTTCGCTTTCCCTACTGAAGAGTATATAGAGGATTATCATGTGTGGAAACGAGCTGTGCATGAATATCGTATCAACATGCCGCCGGAAGCGGAACAACGTTTGTGGGAACAGATGGATAATCGTATGTTGGCAGAACAAGAAATGCAGATGGATCTGGTCAAGTTCGGATGCGCCAATTCATTACTTCGTTATGTAGAACGCGCTTTATCGCCTACCCAGATTGAATACAACTGGCCGGAGAAATTCTTAACCAAATCAGCAATGGAGATAATGGAAGAACATTTGGAGAATTATCCGTGGACCATTTTTATCTTGCGTTTGGGGTCCGGTAAGGAGATAAATAACTTGACAACTCCAAAAGAGAAAGTTATTTTTCCAACGGATCTATTAGAGGTGTGGTCAACGGCTACCATAGACGGAGAACCCATGCTTGCTTACGTGGGTGATTTAGTGGAAGCGGAGCCGGTGATTGTACAAAAACCTTGGTTTACACCGCGAGTATGTGGAATACTGCTATTGTTGGTTTGTGCCGGAGGATGTGTTTGGGCATTCGTATGTAGACGTAATTCATAAATCTTCGATGTCAAATCTCCAATATCAAATAAAAAAATATCCTCTCTTGCCTTTTTCCCGATTAATTTGGGAACAAATGCAGTATATTCCCGAGATTTATCACGATAAAATTTCATTAATCTTTGATAGGTCAACGATTGATGTCTCGCGTTTGCAAGGGTCAGTAGAAATTGCGCTGCGGAATCATCCTGTTTTTTCGATGATGATCACAGAGCAAGGGGAGCAATATTACCAACCTTCCGAAAATATCTTAAAAGGAAAGTTTCACTCTGTTGAATATCAACTTGCAGAGAATAAACTGACCATGTCGTTTGACGTTAGTCGCATATTAGGGGATTCCTTCAGTTTTAGATTATTATTTCAGGACATCTTCCGTGCCTATAAAGGGAAGCCTCTTTTCGAGGATAATTATTTGGAGTTTCTTAAACAGTATGAGCAACTAAAGACCACTCCTCCGTATGAAGAAGATCGACAATGGTACGAAGAAAATTTTGGAGAAGTCGCTTATTCTGTGCGTCCCAATGTGGATACGGATCAACCATTAAGTCAGTTTGGGGAAGAAGCAACTTTGATAGATGATTTAGCAGAACTCAAACCTTTATTTCAGCATGTCTGCGACCAATATAAACTTTCTGTTTCTCAATTTATATCTTTGTGCGTAACCTTGTCTATTATGGATTACAATGACACAGATTCCGCAGCACTTACGTGGGCATATCTTGGCCGTGAAAGTATGGAGGAAATGGCAATTTTTGGTTCATTGCATCGCGATGTGCCAATTCAGATTAGGAGGGGAGGGGCCGTGTGCCTTCAAAAGCAAGATTTGTTAAAACAGATACAAACACAATTTACACAAAGTATTGCGCACAGTTTATATCCATACACCCTTCTTGCTCCGCAGAATCAGATATGGAATTATGCGGTCAATGTGCTAACTTCTATCACGGAGGATAGGCTGACTCAATATGCTCCTATTCCGGTTCAATTGGACATAGAAGAAAGAAGGCAGGCGATGTCCCTGTTGGATGTGGATGTTTATGAGGATGATCTGGTAATTGCTTATCGCTATTCCGCGTCCCATTATAAACCCGAATCTATCCGTCGTTTCGCCGACTTAGTTCGAAAATATGTTGAATGGCTTATTGACTAAATATCCGGACCTGCGCGATTTGTTGGAGCAATCGCTTACGCAAGCCGCCCTTGCTAATCCGCATGTGGAGACCAATCCCGTGCGGACGGTAGAGCAGTGGTGTGCCTATGTGGAGCGCTTTGCGCAAAGTATGCCGTGGCAAACGATGGATATTGGTGAAGATGCTTCGTTCTTTCGCCGTATTGATCAAAATATAGGCTATTTCTATTTCCTCTTGGATCAGCCCTTAGAGGCTCTTCGCGACAAAGGTTATATCTATCCGTCTCTTCAATACGAACCGCGTTTTGCCGAGTGGCTCAAAGCATATAATACCGCTTGGGGCGAATGGCTCAGTAGTCCGGATAGTTGGAACGATACTTATTATCAACTCGCCCTCTCCGACCCGCGTTTCGAACTCAACACCAACCGCTACGAGTCGCCCGATAACTGGCATTCGTGGAATGACTTTTTCACAAGGAAATTGCGAAGTCCTTTCACCTTTCACCTTTCACCCTTCACCTTTATAAGTCCTTGCGATGGAGTTATTGCTGATGAAGGACTGATTAAGACAGCGACGATAACCAACTGGCTTGACTTGCTTGGCGAAAGTCCTTATCGTGATGTTTTTGCTGATGGGGAGACTACCCACATCGTCCTCGATGTCTTTGATTATCATCGTTTCCATATGCCCTGCGATGGCGTTGTGCTCGAGTGCAAAACCATTGAAGGTATCCATGCCGGAGGCGGTGTCATCATCTGGGATGAGTCGCAGAACCGCTATCGGTATGACCGACTTGGAGTTACGGACTTCCAGATGTTAGAAACTCGTGGTGTCCTCATTGTGGACACACCAGCTTTCGGCAAGATGGCTATTGTTCCCGTCGGAGTCCAACAAGTCAGTTCCGTCCAATGGACTCACCCTGCGCTCACTAATCAAAAATCTCTAATCCCTAATTCCCTAATCCCTAATCCAGTGGTGCTCCCCAAAGGAGCAGAACTCGGCCATTTCCTCTTCGGAGGCAGCGACGTTGTCCTCTTCTTCGAACCAGGTCGTGCTCCTTATTTTTCTACCAAATCCGTCAAAGTCGGCGAAAAAATCGCCTAAAATTGCAAAAATACAAACAAATATTTATAGTAACTTCGAGGGCACCGACATTGCAAGCAATCCCACCTCGAAATTACGTTCGCACAGTTGTGCAAATAACAAGTCTTTTCTGTAAAAACACCAAATAAATTTGATTTTTTCCACAAAATCCTTGTATAATTCAAATATTTGTAGTAATTTTGCAGCGAATTTTAATTTTATTACTTTTTAATAATTATAAAATGATAAAATTATGAGGACATTGGATAATCCGTTTGTGATTAGTGGTTACGAGGGAGCGCATTATTTTTGCGACCGTGTAGCAGAGACCGAGCAACTGCGTCATGAGATAGCGAACGGTAATAATGTGGCACTGATTGCTACCCGTCGTATGGGCAAGAGCGGATTGATAGAGCATTATTTTAGTCAGCCGGAGATACAGGCGCGGTACTATACGTTCTTCATCGATATATATGATACCAAGTCGTTGCGTGAGTTAGTGCGCAAACTGAGCCGTGAGATCCTCATTCGTTTGAAGCCGTTCGGCATTCGTGCTATGGAGCGTTTCTGGCAGACGATGCGTTCTATTCAATCAGGAATGAGTTTTTCTCCATTGGGCGAACCTACATTTATGGTGCAAATAGGGGATATTAAGGAACCGGAAGCTACTCTGGAGGAAATTTTCCGCTATCTGGAATTGGCAGATAAGCCATGCATCGTTGCGATAGACGAGTTCCAGCAAATCGACAAGTTTCCGGAGAAAAACATTGAAGCAACGCTACGTACCTATGTGCAACGATGCCATAATGCGCAGTTTATCTTCTCTGGCAGCCAACGCCATACGATGAGCACGATGTTTACCAGCGCATCAAGACCATTCTACCAAAGCGTATCGTTGATGCATATAGATAGTATCGACATGATTACCTATGATGCATTTGCTAAAGCGCTTTTTGCCGAAGGTAATCGTTCCTTGGCTGATGGCGTGACGGAGGCTGTCTATGCATTAAGCCGCGGTGTGACATGGTACACGCAGAAACTCTTCAATGTGCTATATGGCTTTACCCGCGAAGGAGCAACTTGTGAGGTGGAGCATGTAGAAGAAGCGTTGGACTATATCCTCAAGACGCAGGCTTATGTCTATGAGGAGACCATCTCGCGTTTGCCAGAGAAGCAGACGATGACGCTTATCGCTTTGTCGAAAAACGGACCTACTAAAAGCATTACCTCTGCGGCTTTTGTGGAGAAATACAGCCTCCAATCGGCGAGTACGGTGCAGTCGGCTATGAAGGGGCTGTTGGAAAAAGACTTCGTAACGATGGAGAAAGGAGTCTATTCTGTTTATGATATCTTCATGGACTATTGGATTCAGAAAATGTACTAACTCCCTAATTCGACAATCAAAAATCAATAATCACATGAAACGATATGCATTAGTAACCGGCGCAAGCCGGGGAATAGGACGAGCAATTGCTGTGGAGTTGGCAAAAGACGGATGTTCTATATTGCTTAATTATAAGAGCAATCATGTTGCGGCGGAAGAGGCAAAGCACCTCATCGAAGAGGTGGGCGGCGAAGCGGAACTCATGCCCTTTGATGTCAGCCAACCGGATGCTATCAATGCAGCGTTAGATACATGGTTCGCAGCCCATCCGAATGACTATATCGATGTGCTGGTCAATAATGCCGGTATTGTGGATGACGAGATCATGCTTATGATGGAACCGGAACAATGGCATCGTGTCATAGATGTCAACCTCAACGGTTTCTTCTACTGCACCCGCCGCGTGATAGAAGGTATGGTAGAGAATCATCATGGCCGAATTATTAATATTTCGTCAATAAGTGGCCAAGCAGGTTATCCCGGTAAAGTTAATTATTCTGCGGCTAAGTCTGCAATGATAGGGGTGACTAAAGCTTTAGCCACAGAGTTGGCTCCTCGCCATATAACTGTTAACGCTGTGTCTCCCGGACTTACAGATACTGATATATTAAAACAAAGTAAAGAATATACGCGTCCTGAACTTTTGGATGTTAAAAACTATCCCATGCGCAGACTCTGTAAACCGGAAGAGGTAGCGTATTTGGTATCATTCCTTTGCAGCAATCGCGCGGACTATATCTCAGGGCAAGTAATAGGCATAAACGGGGCAGCATTATGAAACGTGTAGTAGTTACAGGAATGGGGATTTGGTCCTGCATAGGGCAGGACTTGCAGTCCGTGACAGAGAGCCTTAAGTTGGGGCACTCGGGCATAGGTATGCGCCCGGAACGAAAGGCTTTGGGCTATCACTCCTTATTGTCCGGCATCGTACCTCGTCCGGATTTGAAATCGTTGCTGGATCGCCGTTTGCGTAATACGCTTTCAGAAGAGGCAGAATATGCCTATATGGCAACTCATGAGGCGTTGATTAATGCACATATAGATGACGATTATTGCCTTCAAAACGAAATAGGTGTGGTATTCGGTAATGATACTTCCAATCAAGCAGTATTGGCTTCATATCTGGGAGCAGTGGAAGCTGGTAATACATTCATGCTGGGTTCCGGTATGGCCTTTCAGGCACTTACCTGTAATGTGGCGATGAATATGGCAAATATATTCCATCTACGAGGAGCGAATTTTACGACCGCATCTGCTTGTGCGTCCGGAGCGCAATCTATAACATTAGCCGCTATGTTGATTCAATCCGGACAACAAGATATCATCATCGCAGGCGGAGCACAAGAGACGAATGACAAATCGATGATTGCGTTTGATGGAGTCAATACGCTCTCCAAACGCAATGATAATCCTGCTCATGCTTCGCGACCCTTTGATAAGAACCGTGACGGACTCGTACCAAGTGGTGGGGCTGCGGTTTTGGTGTTGGAGGAATATGAACATGCAGTTGCTCGCGGAGCGATGATATATGCAGAGATTGCCGGTTTCGGCTTTTCGCAGAATGAGACGCCTCTCGGCCAACCTTCTGCTGACGGAGAGTACAAGGCGATGCTCAATGCACTCCATAATGCGAACCTTCAACCGCAAGATATAGACTATATCAATGCCCATGCGACCTCTACTGTTTCCGGCGATATTGCTGAAGCAGAAGCAATAAAACGGTTGTTTATTCAATCTTCAATCTGTAATCTGCAATCTCCAATGATTTCGTCCACGAAATCGCTCACCGGACACGAGTGTTGGATGGCAGGAGCGAGTGAGGCGGTGTATTCGATTTTGATGATGCAGAACTCATTTCTGGCTCCATCTATCAATATAGAAGAATTGGATGATGCGGCGAAAGACCTCAATATTGTTCGCGAAACACAAGAAGCACAGATTAACATCGCACTCTCCAATTCCTTCGGCTTCGGCGGTACCAACTGCGTATTGGTGTTTAGAAAAATCTAACTCCCTAATACATTAATTCTTTAACTCATTAACTCGTTAAACATTAAATATTACATCAATATGACCAAGCAAGAAATTATTGACAAAACGAATGCTTTTCTCATCGATGAATATGAGAAAGAACCGACATTACTCAAACCTGAGGCACGTTTCCGTGAAGATCTGGATTTAAATAGTCTAGACTATATGGATTTGATGGTAACGGTGAACAAAGTCTTTGGTATCATGCCTGCTCCGTCAGAAATGAACCTCGTGGTAACATTGGGCGATTTCTATGATTTTATTGAGAAAAAACTAAACGAACCTGAGCAAACAAATGAGTGAATCCAATCCACATACAGTTTGTATTATCGGCGGCGGAATGAGTGGACTCTTCACAGGGGCGATCCTTGCAAAAAATGGCTATCAAGTGACCATCCTTGAGAAAAACCATATCATAGGCGGTGGACTGCAGTCTTTCCGTCGAGGTGATGCTGTTTTTAATACCGGAATGCAGGTGTTTACTGGGTATGAAAAAGAAATGATAACATACAATTTTTTTAAATACCTAAAGATAATTGATAAACTGAAGATATTATCCGCTGATAGCGAGGCACAAGAAATAGTTTGGTTAGACAGAGATCATTGCTATCTTTTACCTAAAGGACGACAAGCGTATGAAGAATATCTAATCAAAAATTTCCCTCATGAAAGTGATGGAATAAAAGATTTGATTAATGAAGTCTTTAAAATAGGACATACTTACGATTATTTGTTCTTAAATAAAATACAACGCCATGAAGAAAATGTTCGATACGCATACATGTCTGCTTATGAATTTATGTCGCAATATATAAAGGATAAAACATTATTATCGCTTTTTGCTTACATAGGAGGTACGTCTGGTCATAGTATGGAAACGATGCCTGCATTAGAGTTTTGTATGATGTTAACATTGTATATAACAGATTCTCATAGATTTGTGGGAGGGTCAATGCAGTTAGTAGATGCTTTGGTAGAGATCATACATCAAAATAATGGAGTTGTTATTAATAATACCAAAGTATGTAAAATTGTGATAAATGATAGAAGTTTAAGTAGTGTGTATTCAGAAGATGGCAGGAGGTGGGAAGGCGAGTGTTTTGTATGGGCATGTTCGCCCCAAATTCTTTTGTCCATAAGCGAGGAAAAAATATTTCGTCCTTCTATGATGGAGCGAATAAGTAAATACGTAAATCCATTTACCGGTTATATTATAAACTGCAAACTTAAGGACAAGAAATTTCCTTTTATTAATAGCTCTGTGTATATTTCAAAGCCTTCTGATGACACCCATTTCCCACCAATTGCATTTTTATTTACTCAACCTCTTGAAGAAAATCAAATCTGGGCTCAAACGATGGATATATACATCCCCGCAACTTTTGATGGGGTGAGAAAGTGGGCTGGAACTATTGTTGAGCACCGAGGGGATGATTATAATAAAATGAAACTTAAAGTTGCGAACGAAATGATAGAACTGGTATCGAAATATTATCCTAAAATTAAAGATGCTATAGATTCTTTTTATGTTGCTTCCCCTTTAACTATTCGCGATTTCTACGGAAATCCGCATGGGGCCGTTTATGGACAGCAAGGCCTATATGTGCCTATAAAGACGAGAGTGAAAAATTTATTCATGACGGGTCAGGCAGTTCAAAATCAAGGTGTTGCTGGAATAGCTACAACCTCAATTATAGTAGCAGAAACAATCCTTGGCAGAAGCCTAATCGAAGAAATAGCAAAAGTCTAAGTAGCCCGCACTGAGAAACAGATGATTAAAAGGTATTTGTATAAGTAATTACGCCCAAAATCGCCTAAAAAAATCAAAAAAACAAACAAATATTTATAGTAACTTCGAGGGCACCGACATTGCAAGCAATCCCACCTCGAAATTACGTTCGCACAGTTGTGCAAATAACAAGTCTTTTCTGTAAAAACACCAAATAAATTTGATTTTTTCCATAAAATCCTTGTATAATTCAAATATTTGTAGTAATTTTGCAGCGTCAAAACGACTGGATAATCCTCCACGAACAAGTAAATTTAGGTGTTTATGGAGAAATATAAGTGTAATATGGAAGCAATAATTGGAAGAAAAAACGAAATCAATGAACTGAAAACGCAGTACTTAAGTGGAAGAGCAGAGTTCATAGCAATATACGGACGTAGGCGCGTCGGAAAGACATTTCTTGTGGACGAAGCCCTGAATGGTAAGATTACGTTTCGCCATGCAGGATTGAGCCCTGTGGATGCAAATGGTAAGGCGAACAACCTTAAGAAGCAGTTGCAGCATTTCTACCAATCGTTGTTGCTTCATGGAGTGAAGAAAAGTCACTGCCCGAAGAACTGGTTGGAGGCGTTCTTTATGCTTGAAATGCACTTACAGACGATAGATAATGGCAAACGTCAAGTAGTGTTCATCGATGAGTTACCTTGGTTAGATACGCCGAGGAGCGGATTCGTAACGGCACTGGAGGCATTCTGGAATGGCTGGGCTTGTCATCGCCATAATATGATGTTAGTGGTGTGTGGCAGTGCCAATTCTTGGATGTTGGATAATCTGGTTAACAACCATGGAGGCTTGTATGGTCGTACAACATACGAAATCAAATTATCGCCTTTCACGCTGGCAGAGTGTGAGTTGTTCTATAAGAGCAAGGGCGTTGTCATGTCGCGTTACGACATTGCGCAAGCGTATATGATGCTTGGCGGGATACCATATTACATGAATTATATATCACGTGAGCGGAGTCTGGCACAGAATATAGATGCAATGTTCTTCAATCCGAACGGGAAACTACGTGGCGAGTTTAAGCGATTGTTTGAGTCGGTGTTCACACAGCCCGAGGAATTGGAGAAGATAGTGCGGTTTTTGTCAACAAGACGGAAAGGGTTCACGCGAGAAGAGATTGCCAAAGGAACAGGCTTGTTCTATAATGGAGATTTGTCAAAATGGCTGAATGCGTTGGTGGCAAGTGATTTCATAGAGAGATATGCTCCTTTTGGTGAAAGCAAACGTACTGATTACTACAAGTTGACAGATCCTTTCTGCTTGTTCTATCTGCGGTTTGTGGACGAACAGAAGGCGATAGATCCTTCGTTCTGGATGAGCAATGTGAAGTCAGACAAGATAAAGGTATGGCGCGGATATGCGTTTGAGGACTTATGTATGCGACATGTTGATAATATCAAGCGTGCATTGGGCATAAGCGGTATATCGTCTAACCAATCGTCATGGGCTGTTATTGGTGATGATGAACAAGATGGAACACAGATAGATATGTTGATAGAACGGGCAGATAATGTGATCAATATGTGTGAAATGAAGTTCTACAGCGAGCCTTTTGCAGTAAAGAAATCGTATCACATGAAACTGGTACACCGCACTAATATGCTGGTGGAGCACGTTAACCGTAAAACGGCTATTCATAGCGTACTTGTAACCACGTATGGTCTAACATACAATGAATATTCAGGAGACTTCGTGAATGTGATAACGATGGATGATTTGTTTAAAGAATTAGGGAAATAGGGAAATGTGTAAATGACGATTAATATTAAGTTAGATTAACATTGTGGTTTCGTTACTTTTTGACAAATGAACACGATATCCAATCAATATTTCGAAGGCGAGCGGCCTTTGTATGAGAGCCGCGACTTGCGTTTGGAGCGCGTGACCATCGGCGAAGGCGAATCGGGACTCAAGGAATCTCGACGGATAGAAGCCATCGACAGCGACTTCCAAGGCAAGTATGCCCTTTGGGAGTGCGAAGATGTCGTTTGTCGTAATAGCCATTTCGCAGAGTCGAATAGGGCACCGATTTGGTATAGCCGTAATCTCCGTTTCTCCGATTGTCTTATCGATGCCCCCAAACCTTTCCGCGAAGTGGATCATCTGACGCTTGAACGCATCCGTATTACGAACGGCGAAGAGGCCTTCTGGCAATGCCGAGACGGGCAAATCTCCGACCTGCGAATAGAGCAGGGAATCTATGCCTTTATGCATTCTAACGACCTTAAAATCAGCCAATTATGGTTGATTGGAAGGTATGTTTTTCAATACGCCCGCAATATCGAGATCCACAATGCCGTACTCGATACCAAAGATGCGTTCTGGGAGAGTGAAAACTGCACCGTTTATGACTCTGAAATAAACGGCGAGTACCTCGGTTGGTATAGTCGCAACCTTCGTCTTGTTCGCTGCCGTATCTCCGGCACGCAACCGCTCTGCTATTGCCAAAACCTCATCCTTGAAGATTGCACCTTCGCACCCGATGCTGATCGCGCCTTCGAGAAATCGAGTGTCAAGGCTACCATCATCGGTCCAATTATGTCCGTCATAAATCCTCTACCGAACTCGGTTATTGAGCATGTCCCTGCTAAAGACTAGCGAATGCTGTTAAATCAGTTCATTTCAAATTGAAAAATCGGCAAAAATGTCCTTTGTAGCAGAAATGTTCGGCAGTGCTACTAATTGATATTTATAAGTAGCAAATTTAAGATTTTTTGCACTTTTATTTATAAAAGTATTGTGTATATCATTTCATTTTTGTAACTTTGCACGCTTTTTGTGCAAAGCTTTATGATTCGTGTGTACTTGCACGTGTGAATGAGGCATAAAAAGCAACAACGAAGAAAGAGAAACGAGATGACAAACGAAATCGTTAAATACGAACAAGTAAAGGATAGGATTATTGTTCTGCGCGGCGAGCCGGTATTGTTGGATGCCGATGTGGCTCAGTTATATGGTGTAGAGACCAGAGTGGTTAATCAAGCGGTAAAGAATAATCCGGATAAGTTCCCTGTCGGATATTTGTTTAAACTTGATAAGCAAGAAGTAGCAGACTTGAAATCAAAAATTTTGACATCAAGTTCGCAATTGACTGATAATCAGGAACTTACAGACTTGCGGTCGAAAAATTTGACTTCAAGTTGGGGCGGTGCTCGTAAGATCCCTACTGCTTTTACGGAGCGCGGTCTCTATATGTTGGCAACGATTTTGAAGAGTCCGCGGGCGACGCAAACGACTTTGGCGATTATTGAAACTTTTGTGCAGATACGTGAGTTGGCAAGGACGATGCAGTCTGCGGTACAAGCTGAGGATGAGAAACAAAAGAAGAGCCTGATGCAAAAGAGCGGAGAATTGATTGGAGATATTTTGGGGTCGCAATACGAAACTGTGGGCACAGAGACGGAAGTGGAATTGAATTTTGCGATGGTAAAGATCCGTCATAAAGTAATCCGTGGCAATAAAGACGAAAAGAAATAAACCAAATAGCAGAAATATTAAAGATACAAAATGAATATGAAAACAACATTTACACAAGCCACAAGTGTGGCAAAGAAATTGATCACAACGCAAAACAAGTTTGTGACGAGAAGCCTAATCCTTACTATGATCATCCTTCTCGGTGTAGGGAAGATGTGGGCTGGAAGTAATTATTATACAGCTTTTAATGTTACATCCAATGACACCGGTAAGGGATTGGTGTATACTCCTTCGACGGTCAATAACAATACTGCTCCAACCGAAGATAGCCAATATGGTGCATCTGGAAGCGTTGGGCAATCCAGTGATACAGGAGGATCGTCCAAGACGAATTCCTATTACGCATGGGCAAAGGCAGCTCGTGGGTATGCATTCGACGGATGGACAGTAAGTGGATCTTATGAAGGTGTGACTATTGACAATACCAGTAAAGCTGCTGGCGCCAAGATTACGGTTACTTCAAATAAGGCAGATGACACTAACACCGGAACGGCGACTGCTAAATGGAAAACAGATCCAAATACTGTTACCGTTACGTTCGGTGTACCGGTAGATGGTTCTTACACGGTATCGTATTCCTATACGACTATTGAAAATAATGCTTTTACCACCGGAGGTTATAATTTCTCCATGACTGAGAGTTCGACTGCTGCATCCGGTCAACAAACATCCTATGCGGGTGATGTGGTTACGGTTTCGTCCGACGCATCCAATTTTGATGGGTGGTACAACAATGCTTCGTTTACAGGAACGGCTCTTGAAACTAACTCATCGTATACATTTACGGTAAGTGGCGAGACATCTGTATATGCCAAATTCAAAACCGCAACAAAATATTTTGGTCAACTGGATGCCAGTATTGCAGCCGTTCCGTATAGTATGCCGGGTGGAGGAACTATCTATATTTCCGATATTGAAGGAACGAGCGGTGTAACATTCTCGGAAAATCCACAAACGGCGAAGATTACAACGTATAATAGTGATGCTACTCCTCCTGCAAGTGTTAATCAAACGTATTATCTGTATGCCCAGCCTAATGATAAGCGCTATGTGTTCCGCGGCTGGTATGATAATGCGACCTGTACAGGCACTCCGCTGAGTACTAATGCAAGTTGGGCATATACGTTTGCGGTTAGTTCGCATGCAGAAGGTAGCCCGACGACAAAAACGGTTTATGCAGCATTTGATTTCAACCTCTACTATATGGAGGTACAAGCTCAACCGGCTACACCGGGATTGGGTATGGTGCTGGTAAGTGATACGAAGTTGACATCACCGGCATATACGGAATTTTCAAGCGAGTCGTCGCAATTCGCCTATGCATATCGGGTAACGCATACAACGGATGTCTATGTATATGCCAAACCTAAATATGGATACAAACTAAGCGGATGGTACACGGATGCAGCATGCACAGTTGCAGCATCTGTGGCTTCCGATGGTAAATATACGGCTTCGAGCACGGCAAGTACCGACCCTTTAAATCCTGATACGATTACGCTTTACGCGAAGTTTGTGGAAGATGCTACAACCATAAACATCACCTATAATAAGCCTGATCAAACGAAAGGTGAATATACCGCTTCTGTGTTGGATATAGTTGAAGTAGATGATGAGTATGTATGGACGTTCACAGAAGTATTTACCTCAGTTGGAAAAACAGCTAACACGACACAAGCGCAACACAAGACCGATGTGCTTCGCTTGGAAGCAACTCCAAAGACTGGCTATGGTGTTACATCATGGACGGACGGAAGCACACCCAAAACTACACCATCCAGCCTATACGAGACAACGGGTACTGCGGCAAAGACGGTAGGTGTTACGTTTGGTGATGCTAAACCATTCTTGGTAAGCACGAATAGTACGCAGTATGCGACACTCAGAGAGGCATTGACTGCAGTAGGCAGCAGTGGAAAAATCACCGTGGTGCAGAATGCGTATGTTGAGGCCGGGGATTATACCATTCCGAGTGGGGTGTCATTGATTGTACCATACGAATCAACAGGCGCAACATACACATCGCCTTCGTCGACCTATGAGAAAAATCAGGCTTATTCAAGTGCAAGTCAATATGTACTGCTTACTCTTGGCTCTGGCGCAAACATAACCGTAGCGGGCAGTTTGTATGTGATGGCCGATTTATGCGCACCGAATGGTGGCGGTGCGGGAAGCGGAGCTCCTGCAACAGCCTTTGGACGTATTGAAATGTCAAAAAATAGTACTATAACAATCAATAATAGCGCTAATCTCTATTGTTGGGGGTTTGTTACGGGAATCCAGGGACTTGTTACTGTGAAGAATGGTGGCAAAGTTCATGAGGTGTTCCAACATCAAAATAATCCTGGTGGCTCTGCGGCATCTGGTTGGAATGAAAAAGCATTCTTTTTAAATCAGTACTATGTTCAGAATGTTGAATCCCCGCTAAAAATTGAATATGGTGCTACCGAAACTGTGTATGCCCAGATGACGGTACCTTCTGGTTCGATTAAAAATGTCAATGCAGCTTTAGTGGGAACAAATGATACGGGATTGTTTGGTCTGACTTCATCCGGATCTTATTTAGTAAGAACATATAATCCTGCTACGGATAGAACTACTTATGATATTTACGGTAATGCAAAGTTGAACTACATAAGCATGACCATATATACAATGACTATAGATACGAGAAACTATGTCCTTCCTATAACGAGTAATATGTCGGTTAAATGTCATACTCTTAACGGATCTGCTTCCACATTTAGTGTCCCATATGCGGTGTCATTTTTACCCGGAGCAGAACTTATAGTTGATGAGGGAGTAACTGTAAATATTTCCAGTAAACTAATCATTTATGATCGAGATGAATGGATAGATAAAGGTTTTGCTGAATTTAACCTCTATAGCGGAGGGACGAATTGGAGCCGTTCTTCATTTACTCCGACACGTACTTATACTCGCACAAAGGCAGATTTGGTGGATGCAAAAGTTGATCTGAATGGTACAATGAGCGTTAGTGGCTCGTTATACACAACCAGTAATGGCGCTGCTATCATCTCATCTAATGGAACTGGCACCATCAATTTATCCGCAGCAGCACCTGGTAATTCTAATGATATCCAATATGCAAGTAATAAATTGGGTACATCTGTAAATGTTCCCATGACTCCTGCCCAACTACTCAATGGCGATGGCAGTTATTTAGCGACTGCAGGGGCTGTCTCCGGAGATAAATTCATCTATAGTAAGAACTTGAATAAATGGATGAAGAATCCGAAGACGGTAACTTGGAATGCGAATGGTGGTACTACGGAGGCAACTACTATGGCATATTCCCAAGACGCCTTTATCGGAGAATTACCTGCTGCTTATCGGGATGGTTATACATTAGCAGGTTGGTTTACTACGGAGTCGGGAGGAACGCAGATAACCCAGACTACCAAAGTAACTGCTAATGCAACCTATTATGCGCATTGGACACAAAAGCAGTATGATATTACTTATATGGACCAAGGCAAGGCTGCATTCTCCAGCACGCATATTGACACCCCGGATGCGCACCCGACGAAGCATACCTATGGTACGACTACGACCTTGAATGGCGTTAATAATAAATCCGGATATACATTTGACGGCTGGCATACGCTTTCGAATTGCAAGGCAGAATCAAAGGTAACTTCTCTCGGAGCAACCGCCTTTACAAAAGATATCACGCTGTATGCTAAGTGGACAGTGAACACTCATAAGTTTGCATGGAACTTTGATGGCGGAACACCTTCCGGCTCTTACACGGAGGCGAACAATGCGTTGGCATATGGCAGTGCGATTACTTATCCGACTTTAAGTAAGACGGGGTACACATTTGCGGGTTGGAGCAGTGATGCAACTTCTATGCCGGATGCAGACTTGACGATTACGGCAAGTTGGACCATTGATCAATATACTTTGACTGTCTTGTCTGCTGATGAGACTATGGGTACCGTAACCGGTGATGGATTGTATGATTATGGTACCAATGTTACTATTACCGCTACCCCGAAGTCCGGTTTCAAGTTCGTGAAGTGGGATGACGATAACACGAACGCTTCGCGTGAAGTGACGATTCCGGTAGGAGGTGTAACATATACTGCTACATTTGAGGCCGATATAGCAAACTATACGGTTAAACACTGGCAGCAGAACCTGACTGCTGACGGATATGACGAAGTAGAGGCTGACAGGCAAACCACTTCCGGAACGATTGGTGAACAAACGGCTGCAGAAGCCAAGACTTACGAAGGCTTCACGGCACGGTCGTTTGAGCAAGTAACGATTGCTGTTAGCGGTACGGTAGTTAATATCTACTATGACCGCAATACCAATAATATTACTTCTTCTCCTGCGAGTGGTGGTTCGTACACGGTTAAAGTTGGAGGTGTAGAAGTAGTAAGTGGCAAATTTGGTCAGACAGTTACTTTGTCAGCAACGGCAGATTCTTATTATTCGTTCACTTCTTGGAGTGTTACAGCCGGCGAAAACGCAGTGACTGTTACCAATAATCAATTCACAATGCCGGATGCTGATGTAACAATAAGTGCTACATTTACAAGGAATACGCAACCTATTACTATAACCATCCCTGATGAAGGCGGTACCGTAACGGGTGTAGTAAGCGGTAATTCATATCCGGAAGGCTCAGAGCAGACAATTGAGGCCGTTCCTGCTGAACATTATCACTTTGTAGAGTGGAGTGACCACATTACTGATAACCCGCGTACTATTACGGTTGGAACAAGTAATGTTTACACTCCGATATTTGCTATTAACACTCACAAGTTATTATGGAACTTTGATGGTGGAACCCCGTCAGGCTCTTACACGGAGGCGAACAATACGTTGGCATATGGCAGCACAATCACTTATCCGACAACAGTAACCAAGGATGGTTATCAACTCAGTGGATGGAGTAGCTCGCCGAGTGGTAATCCCGAGACCATGCCTGATGAAGATTTGACAATCACGGCTTTGTGGGTAGAGACTTACACTATAACTTTCATGAATTTTGATAATGAAGAATGGAGTGAGTGCTGGAGTGAACCGTTTGCAGAAGGTGCAGAAATAGTGTATAATGGTCCAGAGCCTACACGTCCTTCTACGAATCAATATGAATATACGTTTATCGGATGGTCAGAAACTGCAGTTACGGGTGCGGAGGGCGAAGTCCTCACATCATTAGGTACGGCTTCTGAATCGTGCACCAAAACTTTCTATGCTCGTTATAGTAAAGAAGAGGTGGAGTATGATATTAAATGGATAAACTGGAACGGAGACCTCTTGGATAGTAGTACACGAACCTATGGATATACTCCGCTTCCTGAATATGGAGGTGATGCACCAACTCGTCCTACCACTGATGGTCAAATGTACAGATGGATAGGATGGGATAATCAAGATGAGGCGATAGCAGCCGGCAAGGAGGTTACCTTTACTGCCCAATTTGAGTCCATTACCGAATTGGTGGCAACAGCGGAGAACCCGATTGAAATAACGGAGAACACTACTGTTAATGTTACTATTGTAAAGGTAAAAGGAAATTTAACGGTTGAGGAGGGTAGCATGTTAACCACTGAGGATCTCATCTTGGAGGCTTCCAATGACGATTCCGGAAATATTCTGGATGTCAATCGTGTTCTACTTAAAGTCAATGGTCATGCTTATTTCGATTATGAGTTTAATACCGATCCATGGCATTGGAATGCATTCGGTGTACCGTTCGTGATTGACTTGGATGAAGTGGCTCCGCTCAAGGAAAAGACAGCATCTCTTAATATCCTTGGTTCGGATGATTACGATATAATCTATTACGATACGGAAGAACGGGCATCGAATGGACCGAGCAAAAACTGCTGGAAATATATTGATGCTCAGTCTGAGCATAAGTTATACCCCGGTAAGTTGTATATGATTGCCTTTGACAAGCATGTTGGTCATGTCAATGTTCTCCGCTTTACGAAAGCTTCCGGCGCAACGATTGACTATAACGAAGATGTCGAGTTGATCACCACCGGCGAAAAAGGCGGCAATAATAACTGGAATGGTATCGCTAACCCGAAGACTTTCCATGCATTGCTTGGAGCAGGCGTAACGGAATGTCAGGTGCATGATGGTGGAGCGTTTGGTAATGATGGCTACCAGACGTATGATATGGATGCTAAGAAGTTCATCGTTGGCAAAGCCGTCTTCGTTCAGGTGCCGAATCATCAAGATCCTGTTGTTGTCAACAAGGCTGATGACGAAAGTGAGATAGCTATCAAAACTGCTCCACGTCGTGCGAAAACGCAAACAAACGCAGAGCGTTACGATGTGCAGATTGCACCTGTGGATGGCGAGATGGCGGACCGTTTGTTCATTCTCGCAGATGAGGACAAAGCGGAGGAATACATCATTGTAGCCGACCTCGCTAAGGCCGGCATCAGTCCTGTGCGCGCACAGATGTGGGTGGAAAAGTACGGCGAGCAACTCTGTAAGAACACAGCTACGATGATTAATAATCAAGCCGTTTATCCGTTAGGCATCTCTGTTCCCAATGCAGGTGAGTATGAGATTTATATCAATGAGCGTCCCGAAGAAGATGCGGTGCTCTATCTGACCTTCGACGGCCGTCCGATATGGAATCTCTATTATGGCCCGTATACGGCTAATCTGGAGAAGGGTACAACGCAGCACTATGGCTTGTTGCTCGTACGCAGAAATGTACCTACGGACATTGATCCTGTTCAGGCAACGGAACAATCTTCGGCACAGAAGTTGTTGATAGACGATAAAGTGTATATCTTCCGCAATGGTGCGGTTTATACGATCACAGGTCAAACCATTAAATAATGATGTGAATATGGAAAAGAAAGTATATACATTCCCCAGTGTGGAAATAACTTGTTTGAACACTCGTTATTTGATGTTCTCTGAAGATTTTTCTACCGGAGCCTCTAACCCTGGCGGTGCTCCTGCGAGACGACCTGGCAAACCGGATGAAGCTCCTGTCTTCTAATCCGGAATACCTATCTCGCGTAAACGGGTGGCTCTTGCCGCCCGTTTCGTGTTTGTGTACCCTGGATCGGCTGAAAATGGGCAAAAACTTCAAATGAATTTGATTTTTTTGTGCAAAAAATTTGCATATGTCAAATAATTGTAGTACATTTGCAGCGGTTTTTGATTGAAATAGCAATCATTAAATGTAAAAATGATTGTTAATGCATTAAAAAGTAGGCGTTATGATAGACTATTTTATGACCAATGAAGCGCTCTTGCAGTATGTGGGCAAACAGATGCGGCAGATGCGAATCAATGCGCGATTGAGCCAACAGCAATTAGCGGAACGCGCAGGCCTGTCACGCTCTACGGTCACGCAAGTGGAGAATGGAAAAGGAATGAAATTGGAGTCCGTAGTGGCGATGCTGCGTGTGCTCAACAAACTGGAGATTCTCAATAACTTCGAGACGCACGCACTGGTTAGTCCGTTGCTGATTGCCAAGCAGGAAGGTAAGACCCCTAAACGTATTCGCCCACGTCATGATTAATTTTGCGAATGTTTATCTTTGGGATTTGCATATGGCATCCCTCTCGGAAGATGAGTCCGGGCGTATCACAATGGCGTACACGCCCGAGTTTGTCAGCAGTGGCTACAACCCGTCGCCTCTTTTTGTGACTCCGGAAAAAGATAAGGTCTATGAGTTCTCACAACTGCCGTTCGGAACGTTCAAAGGTCTGCCCGGTTTCATCGCCGACTGTCTGCCGGATAAGTTCGGTACGGCAATCATCAATCATTGGCTGGAGAAATCCGGTCGTTCGAAAGACAGCTATACCACCATTGAACGCTTGCTCTATCAGGGCTCGCGAGCAATGGGGGCGCTGCGTTTTGAACCACAGGAGCGCAAGGATCTGAACAAGCAGGTGGCGATTGATTTGGAAGGAATGATTGCTGCAACCGCGGAGGTATTGGGAGAGCGAATTCAATTTGATACGAACCTCAAGACAAACGAAGAGGCGTTGTTGACCATCTTGCGCGTAGGTACCTCAGCCGGTGGTGCCAGACCGAAAGCCGTTGTGGCGTACAACAAAGAAACGGGAGATTTGCGTTCGGGGCAGGTGAACGCACCGGAAGGATATGAGCATTGGCTGTTGAAGTTGGATGGCGTGGATGAGAATAATCCTGGTTCGTATAGCGAGACGACGAACTATGGCTGCCTGGAGTATGCGTACTATCGGATGGTGTTGGATTGCGGGATAGAGATGATGGAGTCGCGGCTGCTGGAAGACGGGAAACGGCATCATTTCATGACCAAGCGTTTCGACCGGATAGGAGGCAGTCATCGCGTGCATATGGTGTCGCTTTGCGGCATGGCGCACTATGACTATAACCAACCCGATGCGTGGTCGTACGAGCAGCTGTTCCGCGTGATGCGAGGCCTTAGGTTGACACAGCCGGAGATGGAGCAAGCGTATCGGCGGATGGTATTCAATGTGATTGGGTGTAACCAAGATGACCATACGAAAAATGTGGAGTTTCTGATGGACACGGATGGTGTTTGGAAATTATCTCCTGCATTCGATATATCGTATGCGGTGGGACAAGGATATACGCGTAGGCATCAGATGTCGGTGAATGGGAAGCGCCTGCATATCACGCGCAACGATTTGTTGGCTGTAGCAGCAGAAGCGGGAATAAAAGCGGCCAAAGCCAATGAGATTATCGGCCGAACATTGGATGTAATCGGGCGTTTTGGCGAGTACATCGGTGACACTATTCCTGATTGGATGAAACAACCAATCCGGAAACAATTGGATTTGGTTAGAGGCGAAGTGTTGTAAACGCGCAGTTTCGATAACTCCTTTTTGCAACATTTATGTATCAATTTGTGGATTTTTTGTACTTTTATTAATAAATACTTGTGTATTTAAAAATTTATTTGTAACTTTGCACGCTCAAAGTGTAAAGCGTAATGAAATACTCGCGGAGTCAACTAAATAGAATAGGAACCTACTTGTATGCGGACGGTGTGGATGCCTTCCAACGCGCAGAAGCAGTTAAGGTGGTAGGTGATTGGCGAATGACCCATTTGCCGGTGCTTCGTGAGTTCGTGGAGAGCCTGACCGGCTATTTGGCTGAGCAAAACGTCAAATATGCTTTCTACTCGCAGCGCGTCAAGCGAATGACATCGATCATTGAGAAGCTTCGCAATAACGAGGCAACCGGTATGCGGCTGGGTGGATTGCAGGATATAGGTGGTGCGCGGTTTGTATTTGAGACGCTGGAGGATATGCATGCCTGTGAAGCGGCATTGGCGACTTTTAGTCCGGTGCATTTCGAGTTGGAGAAGGTGAACAACTATATTGTTGCGCCGAAAGATAGCGGCTACCGGAGCATTCATTACGTATATAAATACCACTCGGAGAATGCGGATTATGACGGACTGCGCGTGGAACTGCAGATCCGTACGCGTTTGGAGCATAGTTGGGCGATGGCCGTGGAGACAGCGAGTCTGATTTCGCGTACATCGCTGAAGGCGAACATTGACGACAACAGCATCTGGAGGGAGTTTTTCCGGCTGGTGAGTGCGATCTTTGCGCAGAAAGAAGCTTGTGCTGTGAATGCACGTTATGCGGACTATACGCATGAGCAGTACTGCCGCGAATATATTGAGTTTTTGGACAAGCATAAGCTGCTGGATCAGTTGCAAGCGCTGCGTGTGACGGTGAACGACGAGAAGACGTTTGCGCAGAGTAACACGGGGTACTGCGTGCTGCTGATCAACTTCCGGAACCAGATAGTGACGGGACGTCCATACACGCTGGAGCAAGAGGATGAGGCATCGGTTATGTTTACGCAGACGGAGCAGAGCCTGAGTGGGGACGAGGCAGTAATCCTGGTGTCGATTGAGAAGATGCAGGAGTTGCGCGAGGCGTATCCGAGTTACTTCCTGGACACGAAGGAGTTCCTATTGGCGCTGGAGGCATTCAACGCATCATGTACGGTGTACCGCAACTAAAGAACGAAAATTAATTAACAAAAATATTAACTAAAAAACAAAAAATCATGAGAAAATTATTTCTTAAATTATCAGCCCTCCTATTCGTGCTCTCAATGGGCGTGAGTGCAACTTGGGGGCAAGAGGGACAGACGGTGTATCTTGCAGCGTTTAAGGCTCAAACATCATCCGCATCCACGGGCTCGGGAACAGTCAAGCTGACTTGGGTGGATGCACAGGGAGAGCTTTTTGACAATACTGCAGTGGCTTGGTTGAATTACAATAACCCGCCTATGGCTATGCCCTATGGCACAGGAAACCCTACCAATGGTGACACTTTTGATGATGATGCAATGGTGATTGGCGCGACATTGACGGCTACGGAGAGTGTGGAAGATTCGAATCCAACAAGCAAGGTAAACTCGATTTTACGCAATATGATGAGAAAAGCCGGAGCTGACGATAGCCATCTCTTTATGACACCATTTGCATACTTTAAAGCCGATGCGCAAGGGGATGACGGATCTTATTTCGACGGTTGGACTTTCAATGATGCACGAGTTTGGAGACAGGATACCGCTATGGATAAGTCAGCGCCTGAAAGTGCATACTTCAAAGTGTTGCCAAACTCCGCTAATGTGATGTATATGGTTCCTCCCGCTACGGTTACGGGTTTGGAAGAAGCATATGCCGGTGCAGTGGGTAATCCGAATAATCTTTATGCCGTATTCAATAAGTACCTGCTTGGTAATCCAGTGGCAACGAGTGCCAATGTGGAAGCCGTTGTAAATGCTACTGCTAATTTGTCGGTAACAGTAGAGGTGGAAGGAGATCCTGCTTCGTTGGATGCAGCGGACTTCGCGACTTTCACCTTTACTAATAACGGTAGCAGCGAATGGACCTATAATTTGGCGGCTGCCTTAGCCGACAAGGAAGAGATTTCTGCACAAAAGGTAAGAATTACCATTCCTGTGACTTATACCTACAAAGGAGGCGGGTATGGTACGAGAAATTCAACCATGACCGTTAGTATGGCAGGTGATAGTCCTTCATCGCTGAATATTTCGCTCAATGTTGTTGCTTTGGATCCAGCCCGTCCGGAAGCTTTCTTGTTGGAAGGTAAAGATGATGCAAGTCCGGTAAGCGGTACTTTGGCTGAAATCCTTGGAACGGATATTAGCAGTTATACCAATCCTATCCTGAAAATCAACAAGCCTGTTACAGATGACCTTACATTCTCAGGAAAGGATTTTACGCTGGACTTGAACGGTAATATAGCACAGGATATCACTATTTCCAGCGGCAATGTGACTATCGCATATAGTTCGTTCGGCGGTTCGGCAGCGGCTCTGACCGTGGACGGTGGTAAAACTATTCTTAATGGCGGTACATTTGGTTCGCTCACTATCGGTGCAAGCGGTACGGTAGAGCAGAACGGTGCAACCATTACCGGCGCAGCAACCAATAAAGGTTCGCTGACCACTATCCAGGGAACGATTAATGGCGGTTTGACATCCAGCAAGACCTTGGTGATGAAAGGCGGTACGTTTAAAGGAACTACGGCTGTTACTGTTTCCGGCGGTACTGCGACTATCAATCGTGGAACTATCGAAGGAACCACTTGCGGTCTGGAAGTCAAAGGCGGTACCGCAACTACAAAGAAACTCGCGGCTATCAAGGGCGCGACCTATTCCGCACAGCGTACGGGAGGTACGCTAAAAGTTGAATGCGGTAAGTTCGATGGTCCGTTGTATGGAACGATTAACTTCACTTCCGGATATTTCAAAACGAATACTTACGGAATATCTACCTCCGGCTTAACCGAGATGCTTGTTTCGGCCGGTGTGGAATATAACGAGGGCTATCGTTATTTTATCGGTACTGAGGAAGCTGCTGTAGCTAACGGTGCAGGTGTTTGTCGTATTGGCGAAGTGTCTTATGCAAAATTGGAGGACGCGATTGCTTATGCAAACAACAATCCATCTGTAGAGAATATCGTCATATTCATGACGAATGATTATACTTTGCCTGCCGGATATTATACCTTACCGGCAAACGCAACGATTGTTGTTCCGATGAGCGATACGCAGGCTAAGGAGATTAATGATTTCCCGCCGCGTATTGTGTTTAATGATTTAAATACTCAAAATACTTATGTGCAACCGACCGAATTTAGACGTTTGACATTTGCCTCGGGTGTGAACATGGATGTTTTCGGTGCTATTGAAATGACATGTACCCAACTTGCCAGCAATGAGGCATATACCGGTCAACCTACCGGAGCGTACGGACATCTGGTGCTGGAAGAAGGAAGTCACATGACGCTTATGGCAAATTCCGAAATACGCGCTTGGGGATATATGACCGGTAAGGGCGAAACAGACGCCCGACGTGATGCAAAGGTGCGTGAGATGTTCCAGATGGGCGATTGGAAAGGAGCTATGACTTCGGTCAAGATTACAGGTATGATTCCGGATGATTTCCCGCTGCAAATAGGAGATGATAGCGATAAGAAAATATTCCCGGTAACCCAATACTTTATCCAGAACGTAGAGTCTCCGGTGAAGTATCACCCGGGAGCAGTACTTTCCACCTCAGCAGCTGTGTCGGAGGGTATTGCATCATATGGCTTGAGTGTATCTATGATGGCACCGGATATTAAAGTGGTAGGCGTGGCTAATAGAACATCCGGTGTGAATGATGATGCTATATTCTTGCTGGACAACGGAGCGGATGCCGACAATACATGGATCCGCAAATGGTATGATGTAGAAAATGATATCCAAGTTTATGATGTCAATAGTGCAGCACACATTGGCTCCATGGAAATTGACTTAGGATACTTATCTTTGATGGGATATTCAATTCCTGTCCGTCTCAATTCGGCGCACTTTGACTTGCCGCTCACATGCAACTTTAAGATTCATTTGCTTTCCGGTACGATGGACTTCCTGCAAAACACGAGTCTGCTGCCGGGAGCAGAAGTGGAGGTGGATAAAGAATCTACGGTTACGGTAGCAATGGATGAAGATGAAAAGGATGCTTACGATGCGTGGGTAGAAGGAGGAAAAGTGGACGATGAACCGGTATCTTACACCGGTGCGCTTTATGTGTATGATGCCGAGGATTGGGATAAATATGCATACTGCAATGAGTATGACGGTCTTAATATGGTTAAGAGTGAGGCTTACACCAAGACAGTACGCTATGCTCCGAGTTGGGAAGACAAAGGTACCACTCCGGGTAAACCTGATGTACGCAATGAGCAGGTTTGTCCTCAGGATGCTGCTATTAATGTGCATGGTACATTCGCAACGGCTTCCGGTTTTGTTTATACCTCTGCGAGTGGCGCAAATATCTTCTCTTCTAACGAAGATGCCGGTACTTTTATCTTCAACGATGACGCTTCTGAAGCGGGCGAGAGACCTGTTTACAATGTAAAAGGAAGCGGGACTTTCGAGAACAGGACATTCTATCCTGCTAAACTGCGGAATGGTGACGGAACCTATAAAGAGTCCTACACAGATGAAGATAATTATGCCCATGAAGGTGATGCATATTGCTATCAGAATGACAAATGGGATGACATGGTGGTGGATGAGTGCTTCATGGTTAAACACAATGTAACTACAGGCGATGTATATTATGCCAAACCGCAAGGATATGTGGCTGTATCTGCGACCAAAACAGCGGGTGTCATATCCGGAAATGCGGATTACACCTTCAGCGATGCTGCCGGTGCAGGAAGATTGTTTATCCTGATGGACGATTGTCAATGGTGGGAGGTTGAAAATGTGGATAATCTCTACCACTGTCTCCACCCCGAAAATGATACCTATTACTATTGGGATGATGATTCAAAGTCCTGGAAAGAAAAGACATGTACTATCACATGGAAGAACTGGGATGGTACAATCGTTAAGACGACAGATAAATTTGGCGATTTGGTAGATGAATACGAAGTTCCTTACGGTACAGAAGTTGAATTCTTGGGAACGAACCCCACTCGTGAGTCCAATATCGACTATACCTATGATTTCACGGGCTGGTCACCTACTCCCGGACGCGTAACAGGTGATGTGACCTATACGGCAACCTTTACCGAGAAACCGCGTATGTACACCATTACTTTCCGGAATGAAGGCGGTTCTTTGATTGAAACGCAGTTCTTGACCCATAATGAGTGGCCTGAGTGTGAGAACACCCCGACAAAAATAGGTCATACACTTATTTGGAGTCCTGCTTTGGCAGCAGTTACCGGAGATGCTACCTATACCGCTACCTTCGTAGAAGATCCTCCTACGGAGTATGCTGTTACATTCTTTGATTATAACGGAACTACGGTACTCAAACAAGGCGATGTGGCTGTCGGTGCTATGCCTGTAGCTCCTGCTATTGTTAATGGAAAACCGCAGAAAGAAGATGAGTCATTTGGAGGCAAACCTGCCACCAACGAGTTTACCTATGAGTTTGATCATTGGTCGCCAGCTCCTGAGGCTGTTTCTGATACCAGTGCAAAATCGTACACCGCTGTTTATCGTGAAGTGGCAAAGACTTTCAATATCCGCTTCTATCAAGAGGATGGTACTACTCAGATCGGAACAACCCAGTCGTTGGCCTATGGTGCAATGCCGACCGTTCCGACAAGCGGTGTAGAAAAGCAAAATCCGGCTGAAGGCTATTCATACACGTATGTATGGCAGAATACGGCAGATCCTACCAAGACGGTTGAGACAGTCAAAGCTGCTGCTGACTACAAGGCAGTGTTTACCGGTACTTTAAACCAGTACACAATTACCTTGAAGAGTAACCTTAGCGGCGTATGTACATTCACGGGTGCCGGTACATTTGACTACGGAACGAATGTTACGAATGTCGCAGTAAGTTACAATGATGAGAAATATACCTTTGATGGTTGGAGTGATGGCGAGACTGAAGCTGCTCACCCGAGTTTCACGCTGACAGAGAATATTACGCTTACAGCAAACTTCACGCCGATTGCTATTGCAGATAAGACGGTTGCAACGGGTGAAACATGGGATGTTCCTGAAAATAGTGAAGTGAAAGATCTTATTATCACTTCCGACGGTTCTGCTTGCGGTCAGTTGCTGAATCCGGAGAACCTAACTATCATTGGTGAAGCTATCTATCGGCTGAATCATTCCTTTGATGCCGGTCAATGGTATGCCGTAGCAGTGCCGTGGAGAGTGAATCCGGCAACGGGTATCTATGGTACAAGCAGCCGCTTGAGTTCAGGCAGTCAGATATACATCATTGAGTTTGACGGTGCTGCCTATGCCAAGGTTGGCGGAACGGATGACACCTACCAGTATTGGAAGTTCCTCCACGAGACGGGCGCCGAGATGGTTCCGGGTAAACTGTATATGATCTATCTGGCATCAGGTCAGTCGAAGCTTGACTTCCATAAGAAAGCCGGAGCGGCACTCCAGACACGCAACCTCACCGTTTCGACGGCAAGCGGTAGTGCCGGTGCGAATTTTGCTAACTGGAACGCCATCTCGAACCCTGCCCTTTATACGGCAGATTTGAGCACCGGTGTTGCAAAATATCAGACATATGACAACAACGGAGCCCAGAGTTATACGGTAGTCGATGGGGCGACCTCCGGTTTGATTGTTGCGAAACCGATCTTTGTACAGATGGCTACTCCGGGTACGGTTTATGCTACTGTTCACTCCGGATCGTCTCCTGCTCCTGCATATCGCCGTGCTCCGCAGGCAGAGAATGAGTCGAAGTTTGTGGTAGAGATTGCTCGCGATAACAAGATGTCAGACCGTCTCATTGTAGAGACAACTGACGAGAAGGAAGACCGGTATGTCATTGGTCAGGACCTCGCTAAGTTTGGCGTCAGCAGCAAGGTGGCACAGATGTGGATTGACCGCTATGATGCGAAACTCTGCGTCAATACAGTTGCTCTGACAAATGAACGCGCTGAATATCCGTTAAGCATCTATGCTCCTGTTGCAGGAGAGTATCAGATTTCCTGTGTCAATGCCAACGCCAATGCCGAGTATGCCCTCTATCTCATGCGTGACGGTGAGGCTGTGACCAACCTCAGCGATGGCAATTATACGTTGATGCTCCAAAGTGGTAATACCAGTGAATATGGATTACGCGTAATCGCGAAGAGTTCTCAGATTTCAACAGCCATTGACGCAGCTATTGTGGATAGCAAAGATGCAGTAGCAACCAAAGTGCTGATAGACAATCAGGTATTGATCATCCGTGGTGACAGGGTTTATACCATTGATGGAAAATTATTGAAATAATATTGTGTATTAACTAATAGAAAAAAAATACGAATATGAAAAAGCAATATATTTTCCCTCAGACAGAGGTAGTGATGATTCTTTCGTCCGCAACGATTCTTGGTACATCTTCGCTTCCGGTTCCTCCTCCCGGACCTTCCGGTATCGCTGGTCGTCATGGAAGTGCCCCTGTCTTCTAAAAATCGAAAACCTATGAGAACGAAGCATCTTTTAGGCATAATGATTTTCCTATTGGGATTAGTGTCCAACATGCACGCACAATCAGGTGCTGCATGTACGGATGCTATCCCGTTGGGAAAAGATTATAAGGCGGAGATATCCGGGCCGAGAACCGTGTGGTATACGGCTTGGACTTTCGACCTTCCTTTGGCTGTCTATTTTACGCCTCAAAACGAGAACGATCCGGCACCTGAAGTGGAGATGGATTTCTCGTGTACCTCAGGTGTATATAAAGATAGTATCATCTGTAGTTTGTTCTGCAAAGATAATCCCGGTGCTGTCGAATTCTCGATGCCTTATCGTCCGCCACTTGAGACGGCCACTATAGATGGTAAGTTAGTGTACTTCATTAAGATGGGTAAGGGATACCGCAATCTTTTGTTGAGTTCCGGTATTTCCTATAATGTAGAAGTATTTGTTAAAGTAACCTTCAAGTCCAAAGGAACGATTTCTATCGCACCGGATGATATGTTCTTCTCCAGCTGTATGAGCGGAACAGAATTCTTGCAGTTTGGCGATACTATTCAAGTGAAAGCCAATGACAAGGACCGTCATGTGGTAGTACCCTATGTCCAATGGCAGTATGACTCCATTTACTATAAATGGTTGGGAGAATCCAACCTTAAACTGACGGTTGGTTCCCTCTGCGATTACGATCCGACGGATGATGAACTTGGAGCAGATGAGAACATTCTGCAGATTAAGCAAATCAAATCCAAAGATTCGCTTAAGGTGTCCAGCGCCGAGCTGAAAAACTATGTTGCGAAGAGCGAGAACGGGTCGGGTATGTTCTATGCGAAGTTCTATTCTTCGAAGGACGGTTTGCTTACTGTGAACCGTGTGCCGCAGGCCCCTCCGCGTGGCGGAGCTACAGTACTGAAGTATAATCAGCGAGTTGTTCTCAAGGCGAATGACACAACGGCTTTGTATGCTATTCCTATGTCATGGGATACGGCTACTATCTTTACCACACCTACAGACCATGTCTTCCGCATGTACATAGGTACAGATCCTGATTTCTTCCTCAAGGATGCCATCGCTTCTTATCAGTTCCTTGCTTCCGAAAAAGGACACTGGTTGGGCTTGCTGGAAGAGGAAATGCTGGCTTTATGGAAACATACAAACGAACAATATCTTTATGTTCGGTTTGAATGTTCAGTGCGTACTTCACTTATTGCTTCCGAGTGGGGCCCGTCCGATTGTGCAACGAAACCACTGCTTAACAGGGGAGAGAATAAGTTAACTGTTGATAGATATTCGGCAGGAGCTAAATTCTATCGCTTCTATTACAATGATTGGCGTCAAGGTACAATGGTATTTACGTGGAATAATAATACGAAGGCTTGTGATGCTTATATTGGAGATACCTGTGATTTCAAACCTAAGAATACCGATGTGCATGTGGTGGCAACCCATAGCATACCTAAAAAAGGTGGAACTTGGGAAATCACGCCTGATGTGTTGGAGCAATGGGCAGACCGAGTAGATCCGGATGGTTATTTGTATGTGCTCATTTATGCAGATATTAATCAAAAGTCGGAGATGATTATCTCTACTGATGCGCCGGAGGAGACAGACCCCGTCTATCCGCATACAACTATCAAAGTGGCTTGTGAGGACGAATCAGGCAAAAATATCACAGTGAGCGTATCGGAGGCACAGCATGTCACGGTTAGTGGTGACGGCGGAGTTGTGGAAGAGTGGGATGCCGCACCGGGAGAAACCAAGGCGATTAGTCTGGAATCCGGTTCGTATGTTCTCCAAGGAGAAAACGAGAAGTTGACCATTTTTGTGCCATAAAAGTTCGCTCATATGTATTTCATAGGAAGCCTTGTATGAATACAAGGTTTCCTTTTTTTGTAATTTAGATGTTGCAAATTGTAAAATTCCAACATTTTTAGTTCTTTGTTTTTTGTAATTTAAAAAATATGTTGTAAATTTGCAGCGTATTTTGTGCGTGTGTTGTATATGCGCGCGCATTTAAGAAAAAGTGTATGAAATTTAAGACAAAAAGCGATATGAGAATGAATTTGTTTAGTCGGAAGAATTGCAGTGGAAAAAGCCTAAGCCTTTTCCGCTATGCGGCGATGGTTGCGTTGTTGTGTGTGCTGGGTGGAATGCAGTCTGCTCAAGCCTCCGACCCTGTCAGGTATGGGCGTGGTCAGGCTTTTCTAAAAGATGGTAGCCCAACCGGTGCCGGACAAGTGTATGTAAGTGTAGCGAGTTCTTCGACTTCGAATAACTCCGGATGGAAAAATTGTACCAGTTCGACAACGGCTGTTTCTGCGCAAGTGGAAGGAGCCAGTACATCCATGACCTTCACCTTTCAGGCCAAAGTAAGGAGTGATAGTTATAAATTTACAGGATGGTATTCAAAGAACACGGATGATACCTATAATTTGTTAACAACCGAAGCAACGTATACAGTAACCAAGAAAACAGGAGCGGCACCTACCGGAAATAGTGATGTATATACGGATGTTAATTGCTACGCGGAGTTTATTCAGCGTGTTTCCTATTCATTCGTGGCGCCGGAGCATGGCGTTTTCACCATTACCAACAACGGAACTCCCGTTTCCGGCTATGGAACAATATTGGCAGACGGTGTTGTTCATTTGGTGGCGTTGCCTGATGATGGATATAGGTTCGCAGGCTGGTTTACAACGACAGACGGTGGGACGACGAAAGGTTTTTTCTCCTTTGACCCTGAGTTAGATTTGACTTTTACTACCGACGTTACCGTTGGTGCAGTCTTTATGGAGGATAATGGAAGTGCTCTCTTTTACGTGGTGAACGGAGGAATGCACAATAATCTGCCCGATGCCATTACGGAAGCCAGCAGCCGCTCTCCCTATGTAGTGAAGGTTGCACAAGACGGACGTTTGGTAAGCGGTAACTATACCATCCCGTCCAATGTTACATTATTTATTCCATATAACAAGTCAAATGCGACACAAACCACGCCTGAAGTTGTCACAGCATCAGCCACATTGTCCGTTTATCGCCGGTTGACTATGATGGATGGCGCTAATATAACATGTAATGGAAGTATCTGCGTTGGAGGAAAGATTATGTCTGCCGGTGGCGGTAAACCTTCTGCCTATCCAACGGGTCCTTGTGGAATGATTGATATGTCTTCCGGCGGCCATATAGATTTGAATAGTGGCGCTAAGCTTTATTGCTGGGGATTTATCAAGGGGCAGGACATGAACCAGGGAAATAATACGGTTGGCGTAGGCTCAATTACTGCAAAGAATAATTCTGAAGTATGGGAAATGTTTGCTGTCGGCGATTGGCGTGGCGGTACGGCATGTCAATCTATTTATAATAGCAGAAGCAGTTGGAAATTCTTCCCGTTCCAGAGTTATACGGTTCAAAACATAGAGGTGCCCGTGAGATATGAGTATGGAGCGAAGGAACAGAATTACTGTAATGTGTTCGGAGATGGAAGTGCAAACGAAGTGACATTCCCTCTTATTGCCAAATCGGGATCTTTATTTATCATGAATGACGCACAATCGGTTGTTCGCAAGTGGTACGATCCAACGACTGATCTTGTATGTTATGAATTGAGTGGTACAGCCAATATTGATGCACTTAATTTGTCGGTTATGGGAATAAGCATTGGTTCAAGTGACTATAATTTGCCTATAACGAGCAACATGCACATCATATTGACTAATTGCAATATGACGCTATCCAAGCCGATGATAGTACAACCGGGAGCTGTTATAGAAATCAAAAGCGATGCTTCATTAACCTGTTCATCCAAAGCATATTTATTTGATAATGATAACTGGGGGCTTTATTGCAATGGGTTATATTTCCGCTCTATTGACAATTTGACCATTCATAAGAATAGAGGCAATGGTAAATCTAAAGATGCGTTGGATGATGCCCGGTTAATTGTTAACGGCGCTCTAAACGTAACAGGTAGTCTGTACACCTCATCCGGTGGCGCAGATATAATGGGAGATAATGCGGGAACTGTAAGTTTGGGGACCTTGCCTTCCGCTACCAATATTGTTATGTGTACGGGTGTCTCTACTAACGAGAACGTAGCAGTGGCATCAGCGAACCTGCATAATGAGGATGGGTCATATACCAAATCTATAGCGTCCGAGACCTTCCACAATAGATGGGGGCGTTGGTTTGTGGCGACAGAAAAAGATGAGAAAGCGAATCATACATATGCTTTTACCTATATCAGCAGCGGCGCAGTAAGCGGAATCACCGGAACCAGTACCAATCCAGCCATTCCGGCAGTCTATGCTCCGGATCAGACAGGTCTTGTGGCCGGTAGGAAATGGTGCAATGTGGAGCAGGATGCCACATGTACGAGTATTTATAATGCAACGCAATCGCTCAATGGTGTAGCCGCAAGTGATATTAAATACACCTATAAAACAACCGACTGGCTACAGCTACTGACTACAGAGACCGCCAATGTGTATGGTGGTTCGGATAACAATCTCTATGCGCAAGACGGGTGTACGATCAGTTCACTCGGTTCGGTGGATGAGGACTGCCTCTATACCATCGATGACGAAGGTACTCCGGTAAAGAAAGCCCTTGTTGACGGTTCCTTTGTGGCTCTGGAAAAGAACGAGAATGATGAGGCGTGGCATAATTCGGCAGATGTGGAGGAGTATTATGTAAGTTTCACCGGATGTGTATGGCATCATGCAACCAAGTATGAGGGAGAAGAAAAGGCCTATATGGTGGAGGGAGGAAACTATATTTGGTACAATAACGATTGGTTGCTTGTAGAGCGTGAATCACCCTATTTCTATGTCCGTAATGCGCAGAATGTAAAGCAATACTATACCTATGAAAACAACGTATGGGTTTTGGCTTCTCCATGTGTACAAGTGACGGACGCCATCGATACCGAAGAACATCCCCGTATGTTCTACTTCCTGCCGGAGGCGCTAACCGTTGCCTTTAGCAAGAAGAATGCTACTATTAAGTTATTGAAAGATGTCAGCGCTACGATGTCGCCCATATCCTGTACAACCAAGAATACTACTTATACATGGAATTTGAACGGGCATAAGGCAACGATAAAGGTAACGGGTAGCGGTAGTTCGGTGAACCTGTTTGCAATCAATATGCCAAACGGAACATTTACTATTACCGACGAGAGTGATGACAAGGACGGGCAATTAGAAATAACCACAAGTATAAAAATCGATAAAGTTGCTAATGCATGTAGAGGAATCGCTGTGCTTGATGGCTCATTAGTTTTGGAAGCAGGAACGGTCAAGTTGTCCAATACATACGCATATTCATCTACCTCGAATTCCGGTATGATAAAAGGTATATATATTGCACCAGGCAAGAGTTTTACCATGGAAGGAGGTGCAATATATGTTGAATCTCCTTATTATCCAAGAGCAATTAATGTGGATGGTTCTGCGTCTGCGAATGCAACGGTTACTCTTAATGCTGGAACGATTACCGCCAACACGACTTCAAAAACTACGGCAATGGGCATCTATTCTATTGGTGGTACAACTACGATAAAAAACGGTGTGACTATCAATGCTACTACCAAAACAGAAGCAGCATATGGTATTTATTTAGATGCGACTACGAGCGGTTATTGGGGAAAGCTCAATATGACGGGCGGCGAGGTGAATGCTACTGCAACAACGAAAACGGCATATGGAGTGTATGTTGGCGGTACCTATGCCTTTACGAAAACATCACCGAATGCGATATCCGGGACCTATCGTGCGGTGGCCAATATTTCCGGTGGAACATTTAATGTGATTACCAATGGCACAACGACCGCTTACGGTGTTCTCTCTCTCGGTACGACAACTATTTCAAATGCGACATTCAATGTAACACCTAAAACAACAACCGGTTACGGATTGTTTGTTCAAGATGGTACAACCACCGTCAATAGCGGAACGTTTAATGTGAACGCAACTGCAACGGCGAAAGGTATCTATGCCAATGGCGCACAACCTGCTGACAAAACCGGACGCCCGTACAATCCGAATGTGATTGTTAATAATGGTACATTTAATGTGACCGCCACTACTTCTACTCCTTCTTATGGTATTCATGTGGATTGTAATAGCCGTGTTATAACGAGCACGGAAGAAGGCTATTATGCCGGTGTGTATTCCAGTGTGCCAACCGTTACGATACATGACGGTGTGTTCGATGTTCACTCGACTACCAAAGAGGCATGGGGAGCCTATGTGGCTTGTAATTATCGTTTCGAGACAGGTACCAATACGGTTGCAGAATGGTATCGCCCGACTCTGACGATCAATGATGGTACGTTTGAAGTGACAACCGGTTCCGGAGCTAATGCAGAAGCAATTCGTTCTTATGGAATAACACATGTTAATGGCGGTGATTTTACTGTTTCTTCCGGTGCTACGTATGCATACGGCTTTCGTGTAATGGATGGCATTGGTACAACCAGTGGTAATCCTACGTTTACGGTAAATGCAACTACGACTAATGCTTATGGTGCTGTGGCAGATGTGAGTCAACCGGCAGACAAAACGGGATTACCTTGCCAAGGTGATTTGACTATCGGAGGTGGTACATTCACCGTAGATGCTGTTACTTCTGATGCATACGGACTCTATGTGAATGCCTCCGGTCGTGTCATAACGAGTACGGCAGAAGGTTATTTCCCGGGTGATTATAGTAGTATAGGTCGTGCTACAGTCGATGGTGGCACATTTGAGGTAACTACCCAAACACTCAATGCTGTAGGAGCTTATGTGAAGCGCGATGTACAAGCCAACCGATATGTTACAAAAGGCGAATTAACCATTAATGACGGAGATTTTACGGTTGCGACTTCGGTACATACAAAAAGCAAAATAGTTGCCGGTGTGCAGACATACGGACCAACTACTATCACAGGTGGAACATTCGATGTGACAGCCGCTAACTCAACTACTGCCGCTAATGCAAATACTGCATATGGTGTATATACCTTGGATGACGAAACAACGATTAGCGGCACTCCTGAGATTACAGTTAAATCATATACCGGAGCATATGGTGTTGTGGCACAAGCTGATGCAGCGAATTCCACAACAGGTTTAACTTACAATAGTCACATGACGGTTAATGGGGGAACCTACAACGTGTCCACAACAGGAGCAACCACTGCATGTGGAGCTTACGCTGCGGCTCCAGCGCCGCGTGTGATTGCTTCAGGTGACTATGCCGGTGATTATTACAGTACAGCAGAATTGACGGTAAATGGCGGAACATTTAATGTGGTAGCTAACACGACTACAGCTATAGGGGCAATGTCGGGACGTAACTACATCTCGGCCAATACGAAGCCCAATACATTCTCAAAATTCAGTTATGGTATGCTCAATATTAATGGTGGTACGTTCAATGTAAGTACCCTTGGTACCACAACGGCGGAAGGGGTTCGTTCGCACGGAACAACCACCATCTCCGGAGGAACATTCAATGTAACTCCAAAGACAACCTCGGCATTTGGTGTGCGTGCGTATGCGGGCACAACGACCATCAACGATGATGTAGAAACGCCAACCTTCAATGTTACGGCTACAGAGTCTGCATTTGGAATTAGGGCAGGTGAACAACCGGCAGATAAAACGGGATTAACTTACAATGGAACGGTTGTTGTTAATGCCGGTATGTTTATTGTTACGGCTAATTCAACAGGAACGGCTTACGGTCTGTATGCCTTTGCAAGTAGGCGCAAGGTTACTTCTACTTCTTCCGGTAATTATGTTGGGGCATATGCATCGGCAGGTAATATAACTGCTAATGGTGGTGAATTTGATATCAATGCTACTACAAATGCATATGGTATTGTAGTTGCTGCGAGAAGCGGCTATGCGGCATTTACGCAGAGTTCAGTCACCTATCCTGCTGCATATGCCACTCCGCAAGCAACGATAAATGGTGGTAAGTTTAAGATGGAGAGTACTACAGATGCTAACGCTACTGCATATGCGACAAATACAGCAGCTGCAGTGGCCAACTTTGGTGTGTCAGGAGGTTATTACAATCTGAAAACAAATCTTCCAACTTATGTTGTATCCCCCAAACAAGTCATCACGCTCAATGACCAGAATCCAAACTATCCGACATATCTTTACAAGGTGGGTGATGGCGCTTTGATTACATGGAAGAATGGATCTGCAACACTAACCTCAGCGCCTAACTTGTTTGAGTTGGGAATAACGCCTGTGTACTATGGTGAAACACCTGCCAAGACTGATGCGCAGTATACATATACCTTCGACGGTTGGTCAATAGCGGACGAAGGCGACAAATTAGAGTCCCTTCCTGCTGTATCTGCCGATGCGACATACTATGCGCACTACACGAAAACGGTGCGAACCTATACCGTTTCCATTGCTGCCAATGATGCAGAGTGGGGACAAGTTTCCGAATCTTCAGTAGCAGGCGTGCCGTATGGTACAGCCATCACCACGAGCGAGAACACCTTGACGGTGAACGGGACAACGGTTACAGCTACTCCGGCAGAAACGACTGCTCAATATACCTATGCGTTTGACCATTGGGAGACGCCTGCATCAGTAATCGAAGCAACGAATGTCCAAGCTGTCTTCACGCGCACGCCGCGTTCCTATTCTGTAACATTGAACACTAATAGCGGAACAATCAACTCCGGCGATGTAACGGGTTACACATATGGCGTGGGTGCGACTCTACCGACCGATATAACTCGCACAGGTTATGACTTTGGTGGCTGGTACGACAACAGCGGTTTCGAAGGTGATGCAGTAACGATCATCTCCACAAGTGCTACTGGCGACAAAGAGTATTGGGCAAAATGGACAGCTTCGACCTATACCGTAACCTTGAACACCAACAGCGGAACAATCAACACTGGCGATGTAGCGGGTTACACGTATGGCGTTGGTGCAACGTTACCGACCGATATAACTCGGACGGGTTATGACTTTGGCGGCTGGTACGACAACAGCGGTTTCGAAGGTGATGCCGTAACGATCATCTCTGCAAGCGTTACAGGCGACAAGGAGTATTGGGCAAAATGGACAGCATCAACCTATACTGTAACATTGAACACCAATAGCGGAACAATCAACTCCGGCGATGTAACGGGTTACACATATGGCGTGGGTGCGACTCTACCGACCGATATAACTCGGACGAGTTATGACTTTGGCGGCTGGTACGACAACAGCGGTTTCGCAGGTGATGCCGTAACGATCATCTCCACAAGCGCTACAGGCAACAAAGAGTATTGGGCAAAATGGATACTTAATACCGTTACTGTCCTTTGGAAGAACGGTGATACTGTCATAGAAACGGATGAGGGTGTTACGATAGGCTCTGCGCCTTCCTTTGATGGTGAGACACCGACCAAAGCAACGGATGCTACATACGGTTATACTTTCGATGGATGGGATGATGGCACGAATGTTTATGCGGCAGATGCATTGCCAGCTGTCAGCGGTGCGGTTACCTATACGGCGCATTTTGCTACGACACCTACGGTGGCAAGTGTGAAAGTTGGTAGTACAACTACGTATTATACGACGATTGATGCGGCGTTTGCACATGTGAATCTGCAGACGGCCAATACGGAGTTGAAGTTATTACGCAATACCACGGCTGCGGCTTCGCTGGTATTTACTCCGGCCGCGGCAATTACTTGTACATTTGATTTGAATAACTGTACGCTATCAGGCGAGCTTGGTAGGTTGATAGATGTCAAACTTGCCAAAAGTACTTTCATTATTACGGATAAATCGGTAGCCAAAGGTGGCAAGGTGGATAATAATTACAATGCTAATGAGCGTGTTTATGGTGTCGTTCTTACTGCCGGAACGTTCAAACTGCAGAACGGAGCCATCTATTCGACCAACCCACATACATATTCTTCTGCCACTGCCAATAAGTCCTCGGCAGCAACTGCAGTTTACGTTGCAAGTGGACAGACATTCACGATGGAGAATGGTACGGTGGAGAGTGCATCGCAGTATGCTTCGTATGCTATCTACATGGCAAGAGGAACCTCTACGGTAACTATCAAGAATGGACTTGTAAAAGGTAGAACAACGAAATCTACTACTGCGGCCGGAATATACAATTTGGGTAAGGGATTAACTGTTAACGGCGGACATATTGTTGCTCATGCCTGGACGACCACCGCTTATGGTATTTATCTGTACGGAGGTCATGGCACAATTAATGGCGGTACTATTGAAGCTACCAACGATACTACCGATAATAAAGGATCAACGACTACTTATGGTATCTATGTAAACTATTACAATAGTACGTACAAAGGAGTGCTGACGATTCCGTCCACATCTACGGTGAACGTGTTTGCAAAAGCGCGGACTACCACATCGTATGCCATTTTTGTAGGAGGAGGATCTACCGGTAATACGATTGCAGGAGGTACCTTTACTGCTAAGACAAAGACAGGAAAAACGGCTTATTGTGTCAATTCGAGTGGAAACATAACTATATCGGGAGGTACATTTACAGCAAACGCTGCTACTACCAATGCTTATGGTATCTATTCTGCAAGAGGCACAATTACCATCAATGGCAATCCGACATTCAATGTCACAGCCGGTTCCACAACGGCATACGGAGCACTCGCGTATGGTACTATCGGCAAGAAAGGAACAGGAAAGTATTCAGGAACCATTGAAATCAATGGAGGAACCTTTAATGTGACGTCCACAGCAGAGACAGCATGGGGTGCATACGCAGGATTAGCATCACGTGACTTGCGCTCATGTAGCGCTACCAATGATACCGTTCCGGGCTTGCATTATATGCCGGGTATTCTCGTTGTCAACGATGGTACGTTTAATGTCAAAGCAACCACGACCGGAGCATTTGGTATTGTAGTAGCAAAAGCAAAGTCTGAATCCGGAACAGTGGGAACGACAGCAAGAATACCATTAGGCACTGTTACTGGTGGTAAATTCAAAGTAGAATCCATGGGAGATGCTAATGCAACGGCATACGCTATGAATTCTGCGACAACGGCAGCAAGACTGGTTGTTCAAGGTGGATATTATAATACGAAGCGAACGGATGCCTCTGAGACATCGAATATCGAAGACAAATATACCGCTCCGACGAAGAGTTGCAACTACCATGTTCTGCCGCTGGAGGGCGAAGATCCGTACAAGTACGAAGTAGCCGAGGCATACACCCTGACATGGGATCTCGACGGCGGAACGGTCACCACAGCCGGCACCGGTGCCGCTGTAGATGCAACAGACGCGCCGAATACAATAGTGAAAGCAGGTGCATCTATCACTGCTCCTGTTGTAACCAAGACGGGCTATACCTTCGACGGTTGGTCTCCTGCCGTAGCGGCTACCATGCCTGCGGCTAACACGACCTATACGGCTACATGGAAGGTGGATATAGTAGGTGACCGTCTGGATATCGTGGACTGGACGTCTTCGACACTGACCATCAATGCGAACGGCTGGAAGGCATCGGGATGGCCGTACTCCATCAACGGTACGTCCTACGAGAAGGGCGCCCGTGCGGCGGATCGTACGCTGACTATCAACTACAGCAGTTCTGCCGGTGAGGACTTGTCGCTCACGTTGAAGGATAAGGAGTCCAATATTATCTCTCTTCATAAGTACCGGATACCGTTTATCGGCACTACAGAGGGCGTTACCGAAGCGGACACTATCTATGTCAACTCGGGTACGTTGGATATTGATGCAAGCACTCTGACTAACGTAGGCGGTTTGTATGTCCGTCCGGAGGCAAGTGTAAACATCACCGGCGGCACGTTGGAAATCGGTAAGCTCGTTCTCCGCACCCTGCCGTGGCAGGCTGCGGCTATCAGCGGTAACTTCACTACTTCCGAGACTTGGTACACACGTATTGCTCCGAACAATCGCACGATAAGCGGCCCAGGTGGAGAGATCACCTACGAATCGGCAAGCTATTATCAGTTTGCTTTACCGCTTGATTGTACGGTGCCGTTGAGTGAGATTCATGTGTCGCATGGCGCGAACACACCATACGGCAACACATGGTTGTTGAAGTACTACAGCGAGGAATCTCGATCTACCAATGGAGCATCAGGAGATAACTGGGTAGCAGTAGCAATGGAAGAAAAAGAGAAAGAGACCTATCATATCCAAGGTGGCGTAGGCTACGAGATGTCCTCCAACTCCAATTACTACCGTGAGTTCTACTTCCCGGTAGGCGCAGTCAACTCGGCATCGTTAGGTACAACAACGACTGTATCATATCACGAAAGCCCCAAAGGAGCAAATCACGCAGGTTGGAATATTATTTGCTCGCCGCTTATGGGAACATACGAGAACAAGTTCGAAGATATCGAGACAGCACTTAAGATAAGCGAGTTGCAAACGGATGGCTCGTACTTGCAGTATGCACCAGATGAGATACCTGCGGCTATTCCATTCTCCTATCAAGCCGGCAAAAATGGAGTATTAGACTTTAGTGGTACGGAACTGACGGAAGCATTGTCTGCTCCGCGGCGTCGTATGCCGGCTACAGAGGAATTCGTTCGCCTACAGTGGCTACGCTTGTTTGTGAATGATGATGAAGGACATGGTGATGAGACCAGTATCTTGTCTCACCCGACACGATATGAGGAAGCATACAAGACGGGTATCGATGTGGCCAAACAGTCGTTCACGGCTTCGCGTGCGTTAATCTATAGTTCGCACGCATATGGAGAAATGGCATTTGCCGGAGTTGCAGATTCGCTCCTCGAAAAGGGTGTGGCGCTGACCATTTATAGTCCGAGCGCACAAAGCCTGACTATCTCTATGCGTGAGAACAACTGGCTCAACCGTATGGAGTATGTATGGCTGATTGACAAGGAGACGGGTATACGCACCGACTTGCTGACCGACGAGTACAGTTTCTATGCAACCGAAGGCACGACAGCAGGACGGTTCTTCATCGAAGGTGTCTTTGCTCCAAAGGTGACGACTGACCTTCAGAATGATGGAATGATGAATGATGAATCGAGAATGGCGCGCAAGTTGCTAATCGATGATAAGATATACATCGATGTGAATGGTCGTCGTTATGACGCAACGGGCAAACTGGTGAATGATAAATAAGGAAGGATGGTGAGAAATGAATAATTATAACTATACAAGACCTCCACGCAAAGGAGTAATAGTGTTTGTGTCCTTTGTGTTCACTGCTATCTTTGGCATTGCATTCTTTAGTGCCTATGAGCAGCGAACGGACTTAGGGCACAGTGTACATCTATCTCCTGCATCTGCCAATTATGGCACGGTATCCACGGTTCATCCGCAAGCCTTGGCCGTACCTATGCAGAGTAGTGCTCCGATGCTGAGCGGCGGCGCGATACGCAGTTATGCGTATAATGGTCATGCATCGATGCCGAAGTCTTCCGCTTCGGGTTCCGGCTTCAAAATGTACACCACGTCTTCGGCTTCGGTGCATTTAATCGGTTCCGGCGGAGGCGGCTCCATGAGCGGCAGTTCGTCTTATGGAGGTACTTCTTCTAAAGGCATCCAATATAGCGGCGGTTCGGTGTCTATGCCGACACTAGCTTTGGCTACACCGGCTTATGGAGCACAATCTTCCATGTCTCGTGGCGGAGGTTTTAGGCGCATTCCAGGCTATGATGGAACATGGGAAGGTGAAACAGCTGTGGATGGCGAAGGAGAGTGGACCTGGGATGGAGAAGGATGGTCGCTTACTATTCCTAATGGATCGACTAAAATTGTGGACGGAATAACATACGTTTATAGAGATGGCGCATGGGTTCCTGTAGGTGATCAACAAGATCCTGGTGTGCCCATAGGCGATGCACCGTGGACATGGATGCTACTTTTGGTGATGGCATATGTCAGCACGAAAATGCTGCTGAAACGTAAAACCATGCGCAAATAACGCATGGTTTTTACTTCTATTAAGAGAGACGAATCTACCACGCGACGACAAAGCCGGCGTGGATATTGATGCCAGCTTGGGCATAGAACCAAGGACTGTAGTAACGACTGCCGTCTTCGAATTGGCACATCCAGTTGCCTCCGTTGGACTCATACGCGGTATTGAAGAGGTTGTTCGCTTGTGCCATGAGGGTTATTTTGGGTAGGAAGCGAGACCGTTGCACTGTGAGACCGCTGTCGCTGTTAGACCGCTGTCGCTGTTGGATAGGCAATGTGTAATGCAGCGTGAGGTTGGTGACAGTGTAGGGCTTGAGAATCGCCTCTTCCGACATCGTGTTGTCGAGATACTGCTTGCTAACCGCAATTGTCTGTATGTCCGCGCGGAAACCGGCATAATCGAAGGTGAACACATTGCTAAAGATAACCGTCGGCGAGAAAGCGATAGTCACATTGCCGAAGTGGATTTCGTCTTGCCGCAGTTCATTCCAGTCGGCATCATAGATAGAAACCCAGTCAGTGTAGTTCGGTATCTTGTTGCGGGACAGCGTCAGGTTAGCCGCCCATTGGAACCACTCGGCGGGTTGCCACAATCCTGTCAGTTCAATTCCCATTCGATAACTCTTATCCACATTGCGCGTGAGGTACGCGCCCGTGTCGGAGTACTTGCCGGTCAACACCAGCTGGTTCTTATAATCCATATAATATAGGTTCGCGCCCACGTGCCAGCGCGTGCCCGCGTAGGTGTAGCCTAATTCATAATCGTACAACCGTTCCGGCAGAGGAATGTCATGTTCGCCGGCTTCGGTGAAGTTCTTACGGCTTGGCTCACGGTTAGCAATGGCGAAGTTGAAATAGGCCTGATGCCCGTGGTCTTCATAGGTTAGACCGGCCTTCGGGTTGAAGAAATGGTAATGCCGTGTGGCTACCAGTTCCTGCAAGTCCTCGTCGTTGATGCCGTCCAAGTGATAATAGACATACCTATACTGCAGGTCGCCGTATAGCGTCAGGCGCCGTTTTGCCTTGTTAATGATGCGCCAATTGGCCTTGGCATAGATGTTTCCCTCCGCTTTCGTGCCATGACTACGGTAGAACTCATGCGCTGTAACCGTCCGATAGAGGTCGTCCGTCACAAGACCCCAGTGTTCGCCCAGATAATGACTTCCTGCTCCTCCAATGGTCACATCTGTCGGTTCGGAACGATAGTTGACGCTGAAAACGCCGCCGTAATAATGGTTGTCGAGGTTCTTGTAGCGAATGAAATTGGAGCGTTTGACGGTAGTTGTCTCATCCGGTTGGAAGTTAGGCAGTCCAAACGCACTGTATTTCTTGTCTGCTTTCATCTGCTCGTAGTATCCGCCGCCATGCGTATAGTGAAGCGTGGCGTTGAGGCTCCATTTGGGTGCCAGACGCTGCTTGAGGTTGAGCTGAAAATGCTGCTGGCGGTAGTTGTCGTTCTGATTCGGATAATAGGCTATGTCGCCGTTTTTGTCTATATACTCGCCGGCAGGGTTATAGCGCCGGTCGGTCAGCAGGTCGGTTGCCGACACACCATCCCAGGCCATGTAGGTCTTCTCCGTCCCGCCGAAAGCGGAAAGCGTGACGTTGGTGTTCTTGCCGTAATAGCCCACCGCCATATGGTAAGAGAATAGGTCCGAGGCGGCGCGATACAGGTATCCGTCAGAGTTCACCTTACTCAGCCGTGCTTCCACACACCAGTTACGCGGCAGTTGAACTTGTGCACTGACCATCTCGCGAAAAGTGCGGTACATACCGCCGTTGAAACCGATGGTGACATGTGCACGGGCACTGTCGTTGAGCATTTGTTGCGAAGGCAGCGTGCTCATGTTGACCGACGCTCCGAACGAGGACGAGCCGTTGGTACTCGTACCTACACCGCGTTGCACGTTGATGCTGCTGAGGCTCGAGGCCATATCCGTCATGTTCACCCAGAACACGGTCTGGCTCTCTGCATCGTTCAACGGCACATCATTGACGGTCATGTTGATGCGCGTATGGTCTGTGCCGCGCACACGAAAATAGGTGTAACCGATGCCCAAACCGTCATCGCTGGTGGCGATGAGCGAAGGCGTAACGGATAGCAAATAGGGAAGATTCTGCCCCGTGTTGTCGCGATTCAGGTCCTCCTTGTTCAGTTGCTTGTGCGTGTCGGACGGTTGCTCCACGCGTGCAATGACGGCTACTTCGGGAATGTCCCGTCCCTGAATCAGAATAGTGTCAGAACTTTGCGCCCCAACCGGCGCAATAAATGAACCAATGGCACAATAAACGGCCAAATGGCGAATGGAAAAATGGAAATGTTTGTTCATTTTCTTTAGCAGCATTACCTGCTCAAGTTCTACGGGTATGATCTCAGCCTCGCAAGCGAAAAGCACCCCGAATGGTTAATAATTGTTTATTCCTGCACTTCTTCGTCCCGATACATGCCTTCGCGTCGGACGTTTTGCTGGACGAGTATCATCATCTGTAGCACGATAGCGGGCAAAAAGGCAGTTATGGTCGGGTATAAAGTGGCATAGTGGTCTTCGGATATTTTCATCGCGTAAAAGGCCATGAAGACATAGTAAGCTCCTGCTATACAGGCTGTTATGAGCGCAATCCAGAAACGCCATCGGTTGCTCCAGAAGCAAAGCAGGCAGATAATACTGCCCCAAAGCATGGCTTTGTTGATGCGGTAGAGCCATTTGACAGACATGACGGCGGTTATGTGTTCGATACCGGTGTCCAGTTCGGTTTGCGTTACCCAGAAATGCGTTTGGTCCATATTGAAACTACGCACGTAGATGATACCCTTGTCATCGTTGAACTTGAACACGGGTTTGAGGAAAAGCAGGCACGAGGCCAGAATAGCAATCGCCATGTATGCCCAGCGGCGGTACATGGTCCTTAGAGTGGAGTTATCGGTAGCAGTACTCATATCATGTTTTCTATTTGGGTTTTACAAAACTGCAGCAATTCGGTTGCTTCTTTGGCTTGCCGCTTGTATTCGTCCATGCTGATGGCTTCAGCTTGTTCCAGATGCGCGATGATGTTCTCAGCGCGTTGGATGGCTTCATCGTATGTCATAATTGAGTGAATTGGTCAGTGTCGTTTCTATTTGTGCGCAGGATGCCTGCGAGGCCCAAATACTGCGGAACAGTTGTCGTCCTATATGCATTCTGCGGCTGTAGTCTTCATATCGTTCGCTCTCAAACCGTATGTCGTGCCGTTCGTAACTCATCGGCGTGACGTTGATATACGTGAACAGCGGAATGAGGTTCTCGCGCGGGTCAGTGGTCTCTTTGCCTTCGAACCGCTCTATGTGGCTCTGCTCGGGGAAGAGCACCGTGATACCTTTCTTTTGGCATCGTTCCGCTAAGGGTCGAATGACCGTTTCCAAGCATTCGGACACATGCGTCAGGTCGAAATTGGTGTAATCCGATTCTCCTATTTGGCGTACAGGTCTCAGTTGCAGCTGATCGATCGGCACGTCCGCAAAGAGAATGTCAAAGTCCGCTAACTCATCCACGTTGTCGGCATTCATCGTATAGTTGACGCGAACGTTGAAACCCGGTTGATGTGCTTTGATGCGCTTGACGGATTGCAGCAACTCGAGGAAGGCATCATAGTTAGCAGTAGGACCCATCATGTTCTCATATGTCTCCCGACGGATACCATGCAGCGAAATGGTCAACTCGTTCAACCCTGCTTCCACCAACTCGTTCATTTGCTCGTAGCTCAGCCTTGCGCCGTTGCTCGTCATGGCTATGTACGGTATGCCGTGCGCTTTGCCTTGCCGCACTAACTCCAGCGCTCCCTCTATGTCCATCGTCGGTTCGGCTCCGCAGCCGATTTGCAGTTTGAGCGTCCGGTGAAAAACGGAATCGGCTATATGTGCTATCTGTTCCTTGCTCAGTCTGCCGTGACGTTTCTTCCGCTCCGCCTCGCTGCTGAAATAGCACATGCGGCAGCGGTAGTTGCACGCCAGTACCGAGTCGATAAACACGCCTACATAGCGTCTTCGCGTGACGTGCAGTAACCATAGTGCCGCCATCTTCATCCGGCTACCGCCCAAATGCGCAAATCGCCGTAATATGTGATAAATATCAGTCTTCAATCCTATTTTCCTTTTCCGCTCAATATGACGCCGATGGTATAGAACAGGATCTTCATATCGAGCAGCAGCGACATGTTCTCCACATAAACGACGTCAGCGTTGAGGCGCTCAATCATCTTCTCCATCGTATCGGTGTAGCCCACGCGAATCGGTCCCCAACTGGTCAAGCCCGGACGCACTTTGTAAAGCAGGCAGTAGTATGGGGCATCTTTCATGATCTGCTGCACGAAATAGGGCCGTTCCGGACGCGGACCGACAATCGACATGTCGCCGCGAAGGATGTTCCATAGCTGCGGCAGCTCGTCCAAGCGGTATTTGCGCAGCCAATGACCAATGGGCGTGATACGCGGATCGTCGTCCAGCGTCAGTTGCGGCACACCGTCTGCTTCGGCATTGTCTATCATCGTGCGGAATTTATAGATGCGGAAGGGTATGCCGTACAGGCCGACACGCTCCTGGCTATAGATGACCGAACCTTTGGACGAAGCCTTGACTTGCAAGGCGATGACGGCCATCAACGGCGAGAGAAGAACCATGCTGATGAAGGATGTCACGATGTCGAAAGCCCGCTTGATGCATAGTTCCGAATCGGACATGTTCTGCTCGGTGATACGGATGAGCGACGGCCGATCCAGATGTCCGATACGCGCTGCACCGGTAAGCATGTCGTACACCCGTGGTACCATGCTGATTTCGCACGACAGCGGATACAGGCAGGCAATGAGTTCGTACAAGTCTCTATCGGTATAATGAGGGGGAAGGTCTAGGATTACCTCGTCCTGCTCACCTGCTTTCAAGTGTTCGGCCTCCTCTTTCGAATGCACGGTCTTTGAGCGCTGGATACCGCGACGACGGGATAGCAGCGTGATTGTGAGACGAGGAATATAGCTGAGCGTGAACTGCAAGCCGAAGAGCACGCTTAAGGATACCAGGTAACGCCGGTAGTTCTCCGTCGGGTCATCGATGATGATGATGAAAAAGAACAGCAACGAGATGACGGCAGCCGAAGTGAATGTCCGCATGAACTCGCGCCAGAGAGGTTTCTGGAAGGGCCGCAGATAATAACCCGACAGGTAGTAAACGCCCAAACAAACCAAGGGATAAACGAGCAAGGGCAGACGGAAATCGAAGGCCGGAATAAGCACGTCCTCGAGAAACTCTACACGGCCGTCGTACACCACCCAGCGGAAGATGAGGAAACACAGCCACACCAACTCACTGCTGATGAGGTCTGCCATGACGTATAACAACTGTTGCTTTCTCCGTAGGGTCATAATCGCACTTCTAACTTCGGATAATACTGAATGTATTATCGGCATTCACTTTTATTATCGAACTCGGTTCGTGTTCCGAGTCATCATCTCTCCTGAACCGGCATACATAATCGGCGCCGTCGAGTATCTCTTGCGCTATCTCGCTGAAACAGCGTGCAGCCGGTTGCCCGCTAATGTTCGCACTGGTGGATACGAGCGGATGGCGTAACTGCGCGCAGAGCGCCTTGCTGAACGGCTCGTTCGTGATGCGTATTCCCACCGAACCATCCTCGGCGATAAGGTTCGGCGCGAGATTGCGGGCGTGGGGATAGATGATCGTCAGCGGTTTCGAGGTCTCGTCATCATTCGTTGCGTCTAACAATGTCCAGGCGGTATCCGGCACCTCGCCGACATAGTACGGCAGTTTGGCGGGACTGTCGATCAGAACCAGCATCGACTTGCTGTCGGCTCTGCGTTTGAGCGTGTAGATACGCTGTACCGCTTCCTCGTTCGTAGCATCGCATCCTATGCCCCAAACGGTGTCCGTCGGATAGACGATAACACCACCGCTACGCAACACGCGCAGCGCCTCCGCCAAATCCTTCTTATCATACCGCAGCACATCCATACACGCATATTTCCCAATTTACGGCTGCAAAATTACAATAAATAATCGAATTTGACAAACAAAACTACCATTTTTAAGAAAAATTCTTAAAAAAATCACTTCTCTCTTGCACATTTGCAAAAAATGTAGTAATTTTGTAGCCGCTTAAGTATGCACGAATTACAAACAATCAAAACTATATATCAAAATGAAAGAATTAGATCTTACCAAGTACGGCATCACAGGCGCAACTGTGATTGCTCACAATCCGTCCTATGAGTACCTGTTCGCCGAGGAGACGAAGCCGGAATTGACCGGATTTGCCAAGGGCCAGAACACCGAACTCAACGCTGTTAACGTGATGACCGGAATCTACACCGGCCGTTCACCTAAGGACAAATACATCGTCATGGACGAGAACTCGAAGGACACCGTTTGGTGGACCAGCGAGGGTTACAAGAACGACAACCACCCGATGTCCGAGGAAGTTTGGGCAAAGGTAAAAGAGTTGGCTATCAAAGAGCTCTGTAACAAGAACCTGTATGTAGTGGACGCTTTCTGCGGTGCTAACAAAGACACCCGCATGGCCGTTCGTTTCATCGTGGAGGTGGCTTGGCAGGCACACTTCGTGAAGAACATGTTCATCCAACCTTCCGAGGCTGAACTTGAGGCTTTTGAGCCCGATTTCGTAATCTACAATGCTTCGCTGGCAAAAGTTGAGAACTTCAAAGAACTCGGCCTCAACTCCGAGACTTGCGTCGCTTTCAACACCACGAGCCGTGAGCAGGTTATCCTCAACACCTGGTATGGCGGCGAGATGAAGAAAGGTATGTTCTCGATGATGAACTACTACTTGCCGCTGAAGGGTATCGCCTCGATGCACTGCTCGGCTAACACCGACATGGAAGGCAAGAACACCGCTATCTTCTTCGGCCTCTCCGGTACCGGTAAAACCACTCTGAGTACTGACCCGAAACGTCTGCTCATCGGTGACGACGAGCACGGATGGGACGACCAAGGTGTGTTCAACTTCGAAGGCGGTTGCTATGCAAAAGTTATCAACCTCGACAAAGAGTCCGAGCCGGACATCTACGCTGCTATCCGTCGTAACGCCCTTCTGGAGAACGTGACGGTTGACGAGAATGGCAAGATCGATTTCGCTGACAAGAGCGTGACCGAGAACACCCGTGTTTCCTACCCGATCAACCACATCGAGAAGATTGTTAAGCCGATTAGTGCAGGGCCGGCTGCCAAGAACGTCATCTTCCTGAGTGCGGACGCTTTCGGCGTGCTGCCTCCTGTATCGATCCTGACGCCGGAGCAGACCAAGTACTACTTCCTGAGCGGTTTTACTGCTAAGTTGGCAGGAACCGAGCGCGGTATCACCGAGCCGACTCCGACCTTCTCCGCTTGCTTCGGACAAGCATTCTTGGAGTTGCACCCGACCAAATATGCAGAGGAGTTGGTAAAACGCATGGAGAAATCCGGCGCGAAGGCTTATCTCGTGAACACCGGTTGGAATGGTACCGGCAAGCGTATCTCGATTCGCGACACCCGCGGTATCATCGATGCTATTCTCGGTGGCGATATCCTCACCGCTCCGACTAAGAAGATTCCGTTCTTCAACTTCGAAGTTCCGACGGCTCTGCCGGGCGTTGATCCTGCTATCCTCGACCCGCGCGACACGTACAAAGATGCCGCTGAGTGGGAAGCAAAGGCCAAAGATCTGGCTGCTCGTTTCATCAAGAACTTCGACAAATATACTTCGAACGAAGCAGGTAAGGCACTCGTTGCTGCCGGCCCGCAACTCTAATCGTTGAAGGTATAAAAGAAAAGAAGGAGTCCTTTGCGGGCTCCTTCATTTTTGTTGCTGATTTATCATCGGATTCGCTTGCCGGTAGCGTCGTATAGCTTGTCATCTACGAGGATATACAGCGTCCCTTCGTTCAGCACTTTCTGAATGCTGACATCCGAATGCGGAATGCTTTCTATATCCGTCGTTTTAGCGCGAGCCATGCGGATAGCGGCTATACCTCCGTCACCGCTACTTTGTGCGGAAGCGACAGTGAGCATGAACGGCGCGCCCTGTCGTACCGCTAACGCATTGCCGGCTACGGCGAGTTTGACCTTTTCGCCAAACTGCACGCCGTTGACATAGAACCGCACATCACGCTCTTTGCTCATCGACTTGAGCACAACCGTGTCGCAAGCAGGCAAAAAGAGCTCGATATGCGTCTTGCCGGCTATCTCACGACTAAAATCGTCATCGGTCTTGGAGAACTTCCATTTCTTGTCGTCCGCCCATCCGTACGCACTCTTGAGCCATGCCGCCTCATCGTCCGAACCATCAAAAACCATCTCTTCGGAGGTAAAAGCAACCGGCATCACAGGTTGGATGTCGAGCGTATAGAATGCTTTCGAACCGTCCAAGGCGGTGATAGTAACTTCATCGCCTTCTTGCGTCCATGTGGCGCCTTCGCTGAGTTGATAACTCTGCACGTCCGGTTTCTCTGTTCCGGCCAAGTACCAGCCACGAATCACCGTCTCGCCTTCATTGATATAGGCGCTGTAGTGGTTGGATAGAATCACTTCGTTCACCGCCTTGAGCGTCGAATCCACCGGCGTCGGTTCAGGGTCCGGGTCATCAGGCGGTGTACTTCCCGTGCGCGCGTATTTATAAATAGGAGTATCTTTCTTCTGGTCGCTGGTGGTGTAGAAGGTGTTGGCATCGAGCCAGGCAATCGATTCGCCCTGCGCCTCTTTCTTGTACGCAGCCACTTGTACCGGCTTGCGTTTCACCGTCACGCTGAGGCTCTCATTGTCCTGACGAGCCCACAGAAGGAGATATTTCTCGTTCTTGATGGCCATCCATTGTCCGTCAGGCGTGATATCTCCGCCGGTCAGCGTGTGGAAGTTCTCCCCGTTACCCAGCGCACACACATGCGTCAGTTGCTGCAAACCGTTGTAGTCCGTGCGGAAGGGTAGGCTATAAAGCGAACAGGCGCTGTCTTCCACTTTGTTGGCGATATAGAACACCTGCTCAATGTTGTCGTATAGCAGCGTTTCCGTGTTATAGGCTTTGCCGTCGGGATAACCGAAACGGATGGCTTGCGCTTCCACGGTGATGGTACCGGACGTGATGGCGGGTTCTTCGAAATAGTAGATGTAATACTGGTCTTTATACGTACAGTCGTTATCGCCGATCGCACCGATGAACACATAGTTCTTGCCGTCATAGACGCCCGTGGCTATGTCTTCCCAGTCGTCACGGTCGGAGCCTTTCGTGTTAATCATGACGGTCATAGCCAAATCGCCGGCGGGAGAAATAGCCACTATCTTGCGGTTATCATCCACATCCTCGTCGCCATGCGCCCAGAGATAACCGGGCGTCTGACGGCTACACGCCAGACCACTGACCTCTTTGATCACTTTCTTGTACGCCGTGCCGCATTCGGTACGAGTGAACTCGGTGTTCAGTTCCAAGTTAGTGCCGTCATAATTGATGCCTGCCGACCAAACGACCATGGCGGACACAAGGCCCGCCATGAGAAATAGACATCGTTTCATTTATTTCACGATTACCGGTTGGTATTTCGGTACAAGGGTTTTCATTACGCTCCAGCCGATCAGGTAAGCCACGGCGCAGATGCAGAAGATGATCATATAACCTGCGGGTTTGCCGCTAAAGCCCATGAATTGGAAAGCATCGCCTAATCCTGCGGCATGGTCAAACAGCATACCCGAACCTTTGTTGATGAGGAAGGATCCTACACCGCCGGCCATCGCTCCGATTCCGGTGATGGTGGCTACAGCCGATTTAGGGAACATGTCGCCCGTGGTGGAGAAGATGTTCGCACTCCAGCTCTGATGAGCTGCACCCACGATACCGATGATGATGGCTACTGCCCATGGGCCATAGACACCGCCAAGCGGTTGAGCAAACAATGCAAAGATCGGGAAGAACGCGAAAATCAACATCGCACGCATTCGACCGGCGTACGGCTCCATACCTTTCTTCTCCACGAAGATCTTCGGCAGATAACCGCCAAACAGCGATACCACTGTCACAATCGCATAGAGCGTGAAAATGAGCGCGATACCTTGCGGGTCAGAAGCTTTGATACCGAACTGGTCCTGGAAATACGCCGGTGCCCAGAACAAGAAGAACCACCAAACGCCGTCGGTCATGAACTTACCGAACGCAAACGACCAAGTCTGTTTGTGCTTGAAAGCCTCTGCGAAGGACATTTGTTTTTCTTCTTTGGCTTCTTCTTTGAGAGCATCTTTCTCGTCCTGATGAATATACTCGAGTTCCGCCTCGTTCACATGCTTGCTCTCTGTCGGTTTGTCATAGACAAAGATCCAGATACCTGCCCAGATGAAACCGAGCGCACCGATGATGATGAACGCCCATTCCCAGCCGAGGCTCTTGGCCAGCAGAGGAATAGTAGCCGGAGCAGCCAGCGCACCGACCGATGCACCTGCGTTGAAGAGCGCCGTGGCAAAAGCACGGTCTTTCTTCGGGAAGTACTCCGCCGTCACCTTGATGGCAGCAGGGAAGTTACCCGCCTCGCCAAGTCCGAGAATCAACCGGCAGACAAGGAACAGCCACACACTCACCATCGAGATGGTACTCACTATCGCACCTGTCGCTTCTAACAAAGCGGCTTTGTCAGCCACACCCACGATTTGTTCGGTCACCCATCCGCAGCCTGCGTGCATCACGGCACCTAACGACCAAACGATGATGGCAATCAGGTAGCCTTTCTTTGTGCCCATCCAGTCGATGAACTTACCGGCAAATAGGCAGAAGATAGCGTAGGCAATCGAGAACACACCGGTGATCGTTCCGTAGTCGGAATCGGTCCAGTGGAACTCGGGTTGAATAAACTCTTTAAAGGTCAACGACAGCACTTGGCGGTCCATATAGTTGACCGTGGTGGCGAAGAAAAGCATCGCACACATGACCCAACGCCAGTTGGTCATGACCGCTTTCTTAATGTCACTCATAATTTTTCAATTTTCAATTTTCAATTTTCAATTGATATTATTTCCGGCACGCGGAAATAATATCGAAGCATTCTTGGCATTTTGCCGTAACATAAGCCCAGTCGCCGGCTTTTACTTTGTCGGATGGGAAGAGCTTGCTGCCCATACCCACGCAGTAAACACCTGCTGCGAACCATTTCTCCAGGTTCTCTTTCTCGGGAGCTACACCACCGGTAACCATGATCTTCGACCACGGCATCGGAGCCATCAGACCTTTCACGAGATTCGGACCAACCACATCGCCCGGGAAGACCTTCGTAAAGTCACAGCCTACTTCCTGTGCTGCACCGATCTCACTCGGAGTCAGGCAACCCGGACAATAGGTCACGCAACGACGGTTGCAGACAACCGCGATATCCTTGTTGAACAACGGACCCACAACGAAGTTCGCACCTAACTGCAAGTACAGCGCTGCTGTCGGAGCATCTACTACGCTACCGATACCGAGTGCCAGTTCCGGACACTCAACACCCACCCACTTGCTCAGTTCGCCAAACACCTCGTGTGCAAAATCGCCACGGTTGGTGAACTCGAAAGCACGCACGCCGCCTTCGTAACAAGCCTTAATCACGTTCTTGCAAACCTCCACATCCTTGTGGTAGAACACAGGAACCATAGGAGCGGCCTTAATCTTGGCCATCACCTGAAACTTATCAAACTTTGCCATTTAACCCCCCTCGTTCCCCCCTCAAGGGGGATGAACCTGCGAGGGTGCAGGGGTATAGTATTATTAATTTCAGTCGATTCTTTCGCCTCCCTTGAGGGGAGGTTGGGAGGGGTTATTATCTTTGTACTCGCCCATTCGCGTTACCACCTGCGAGGCTCAATACCTCATCCTCGCTGACAAGGTTGAAGTCGCCATTAATCGTGTGCTTCAATGCACTCGCAGCCACAGCGAACTCAAGAGCTGCACCTTGGTCGCCCGGATACTTGAGCATTCCGTGAATCAGACCGCCGGAGAACGAGTCACCACCACCTACGCGGTCGATGATCGGGTTAATCTCATAGCGTTTGCTCTGATAGAACTCCTTGCCGTTGTAGATCATAGCCTTCCAGCCGTTGAACGTCGCGCTGTAGCTCTCACGAAGCGTCGAAACAACATACTTGAAGCCGAACTCTTTCATCATCTGCTCGAAGATGCCCTTGTAGCCCTCAGCGTTGGTCTCGCCGCCTTCTACATCTGCATCGGGCTTGAAGCCGAGACAGAGCTCTGCGTCTTCCTCGTTACCGATACATACATCGACATACTTCATCAACGGACGCATGATCGAGATAGCTTTCTCGCTGGTCCACAGTTTCTTACGGAAGTTGAGGTCCACACTCACGCAAACGCCGTGACGTTTTGCAGCCTCGCAAGCGAGCTTCGTGATCTCAGCAGCCTTGTCCGAGATAGCCGGAGTGATACCGCTCCAGTGGAACCATGCTGCGCCTTCCATGATCTTGTCGAAGTCAAAGTCCTTCGGATCAGCCTCAGCGATAGCGCTGTGAGCACGGTCATAAATAACCTTCGACGGACGCATCGAAGCACCTGTCTCGCAGTAATACAGACCGATACGGTCGCCGCCACGAACGATGTAATCGTCTTTCACGCCATACCGACGAAGCGCATTCACGGCAATCTGACCGATCTCATGCTTCGGCAGTTTCGTTACCAAATACGCCTCGTGACCGTAGTTAGCGCACGAGATAGCCACGTTTGCCTCTCCGCCACCCGGGATGATACGGAAATGATCGGATTGAATGAAACGGTCTTGTCCTTCCGGACTCAGGCGGAGCATAATCTCACCCAACGTAATAATTTTAGCCATAGATCTAAAATTTTAATGATTTATATTTGTGTTAATTATTAATTGCTATTTGTTTTCTCTTTCAAGTGGTTTGTCGGAATTTCCGACATATCTCCACCTGTCTTCCACCTGTCTTCCACCTGTCTCCATCGGATGCTCATCGGGTGCTCATCGGATGCTCATCGGGTGCTCAATATGACGTCACCCTGACATCTACGGGAGAATACCCTGCTTTCATCCTTTCACTTTCCCCTGTAGCGGCTTGCCGCGTCCTGTAGGCCGCAGGCCGTCCTTTATCCTTTACCCTTACGCTCTTCACTCAACTCATGCTTGATATAATCGTACAGCCGTCCTTGTATAGGCTTGTTATATTTCCTTGCTTTCTTTAGTGCCTCCTCATATCGTGCCTGCCATTCCGCCTTGCGCTCCGGATCATGCATGATTGCCTTTGTCTCCGTCATCAGTTCCGCAAAGGCTTTTGCCGTCGGGTGCTCCGCTTTTGCTTTCTTTGTCTTCTTGCTCAACTCCGGCTTCGCACACACCGCCCCGTATTCCCCATTTCCCGGAATCCGCCGTGCATAGTGTCTCTCATCTACCTTCCCCTGCAAACTATCCACAATATTCACCCACTTCGCTTTCATTTAATGTACATTATTTCAGCAATATTTTAGGCTCTGACCAGAAGAGATCTGCGTTTGTCGTAATAGTGTTGCCTCCTCCGATGTTAAACGGTTCAAAGCCTTTCGGGACAAGGACAATATAACTATTGCGGACAACATCTTCTTTATTCCATTCTTCTTGAAAATAGGACATTGTTCCCCAACATTGGAACCAATAGGTATCCTTCGCCAAATAAGCGTAGTAATAATTTATCTTGTTGCTGCCGTTCTTAAACTCGGGATACATAAGCATTTTCTTTCCACCTACATAGTGTTCTCTTATCTCTCTCAAAGACAGCAGATTACCTTGTTTGTCCGTCACATAATGTCCTCCCATATCGGTATCTAACATGACCCATTTTTGCTTTTCGGGGAGCCAAACTTCATTGACGACATGACAATCGTTATCATCTTTATCTTGCGGCAAACAAGTTACAAAACGTGCAGGAATATCGGCTGCTAACAACAACTCAAACATCAGAATACTATGCAAGCGACAATTGAAAGCCGGCTCTACATCCCTAGTGTATTCCCAAAGACCGATAGCATTCTTTTGTTCGGGCCATTTAGTCTGATTAGCGTGAGGAATATTGGTTGCAACAAAATTGCCAATTGCGAGCGCTTTTGTCCAAGTGTCATCGGACCCTGAATAAAGAGTGTCCAAACAGAAATATTCTTTGATTTTCTTTGCTTGCAAAGTGTCTTGAATGATAGTAAATGAGAAGTTTGCTGTGTCCGGTTCGAAACTTCCAGCCGCACGAAGAGTGTCTACGCGTTGCTCGTACAGACTATACAAACTATCAACAGAAATAGTAAAGTCATCCTTTTTTGCCCAGAATAGTATTATTGCCACAGAAGACAAAATGCCTATTATTGCAAAAAATCCTCTCAATATTGAATATAGTTTTCTCATTATCGAGTGTTGTTTTTATAGTTTTAGTTCTTCTGGTTTATTAAATTCACCACTACTTTGACCATGGTGTCTTTTTCTTCTGTGCGGCTCTCGGCAATCATGAGGGTTAAGGCGACAAGGGTGTTATCCGCCAAACGCTTGGTGCCATCCTCGCGGTATAGAATGCCGTTATTGTTTAGGAACCACAGGAACAACGTAGCTGCTATACGTTTATTGCCGTCAGAGAATGAGTGGTTCTTGGTCACTAAATACAGCAACATGGCTGCTTTCTCCTCCACACTCGGATATAAATCCGTTCCTCCGAAAGTCTGATAAATCTGACCTATACTGCTTTTGAATGAATCATCTTTTTCGTTGCCAAACAAAGTACTACCGCCGAATTTCTCACGCAACGCACTAATCGTCTGCATTGCATTCTCGTATGTGGCATGGAAGCGCTCTTCGGGTGTCGTCTCTTTGACCGTCAAACGCTCGTAATCATAATTATCGAGCGTGTCCAACGCGTACGTATAATCCAAAACCACATCAAAAATAGCCTGAGTCTCATCTTCACTCTCTACCGCTTTGCTTTGTACCGTGCGTCCTACAATCTGAACCAACTGCCGCAGATCCGACAACTGCTCACGACGAATCTTCTCATTGATGGCGTAGCCTTTAACGAGGTAATCTTTAAGAATCTTATTAGCCCATTTACGGAATTGAATACCTCTTTTACTCTTTACTCTAAAGCCAATAGAAGTGATCATTTCCAAGTTATAAAACATCACCTCGTTGGTTTGAGTTTTACCTTCCATCGCTCCATGTTGAGTGGTGGACGCAAATTTTGCGCCTACCACTTCATCTGCCAGTTCTTCACGTAAAGCATTATTGATGTGCTTACGTATGGTTTTGACATCTCTGCCAAATAAATGTGCCATTTGCGAGGCTGTCAACCACACGGTTTCGTTCTCCATGCGCACATCGAGTTGGACCGTGTTGTCTTCCGCACGATAGATGATAATTTCGCCTCTATTTTCAATAGGTTTCTCGTCCATTCTATTCCATTCTTTCTTGGGTAGTGCAAAATTTGCACATGGCAAGAATTTGTTCTTCTTGGTACTCGCAAAATATGCGACAACCGAGATTTCCTTTACATAACGTGCAAAATCTACACGTTAATCACTCCCCGCTTACCTCCACTATTAGAGGCAAGCGGGTGTGAAATCTATTAGAACTTGAAGTAATTCTTTGCGTTGTTGTAGCAGATGTCTTCGACCATCTGTTGAACGCGGGCTTTCTCGTAACCGGTGTACGGGATCATGCCGTTCTCGATGTCGTTGCCGAGGACGTTGCACAATGTACGACGGAAGTACTCATGACGCGGGTAACTGAGGAACGAGCGGCTGTCGGTAAGCATGCCGACCAAGCGAGAGAGGAGGCCGAGGTTGGACAAAGCCATCATCTGCTTCTCCATACCATCTTTCTGATCGAGGAACCACCAGCCTGAGCCGAATTGAATCTTACCCGGAACACTACCGTCTTGGAAGTTGCCCAACATGGTGGCGATCACTTCGTTCGCGCAGGGGTTGAGGTTATAGAGAATGGTCTTAGCGAGATGTCCTTCGCTGTTCATCTCATCGAGGAAATGACTCATCGCTTTTGCGGTCGTAAACTCACCGATGGAGTCGAAACCGGTATCTGCTCCGAGTTGAGCAAACATCTTGCTGTTATTGTTACGGATCGCGCCGTAGTGGTATTGTTGCGTCCAACCCGAAGCGTAGTCCATCTCAGCCTGAGCGTGGAGATATGCGTGCTTATACTGACGGATTTCATACACGCTCAGCTCTTTGCCTGCGAGGGCTTTCTGGAAGATTGTGTTAATCTCTGCATCGGTGTACGGCTCGTCGTAGAACTCCTCGATACCGTGGTCAGAGAGACGGCAACCCATTGACTCAAAGAAGTCATGACGTTTCTGCAATGCAGCCACCAAATCCGCGAAGTTGGCGATGTTCATGCCTGCTACGGCAGCCAGTTTCTCAATATACGCCTTCCACGTAGCCGCTTCGATATTCATACCAGCGTCCGGACGCCAAGTCGGCAACATACGAACCTCTGCAGTCGGATCTTCTTTCACCATCTTGTGCCACTCGAGACTGTCAGCCGGATCATCGGTCGTACAAACGAGTTCTACGCCATAGTGCTTCATCAATCCGCGCGGGCAGAACTTCGGGTCGTTGGCAATCAGGTCGTTGCACTTGTCATAGATAGCACGTGCGGTCTCAGGGTTCAGACGCTCTTCGATACCGAAAGCGGTCTTAAGCTCCAGATGGGTCCAGTGGTAGAGCGGGTTACGGAAGGTATACGGCACGGTCTCTGCCCATTTCTCAAATTTCTCCCAGTCGGTGGTGTCCTTACCGGTGCAGAAACGCTCGTCCACTCCGTTGGAACGCATTGCACGCCATTTGTAGTGGTCGCCCATGAGCCAGATCTGTGCGATCGACTCGAAACGCTTGTTCTCGGCCACCATCTGCGGGATTAAATGACAATGATAATCGATGATTGGCATGTGCTCTGCATGCTCGTGATACAATTCCTTTGCAGTCTCTGTTTGCAATAGGAAATCTTTGTCCATGAATGCTTTAATCATAATATTAAGAGTTAAATTGTTAAGCTGTAAATTGTTAATTGGCGTACAAATTGCGCGTGCGCATTTTATCACGGTGCAAAGGTACTACATTTTTTGCAATAATATGTGGAAAAATTGACATATTTTTTGCACATAGTGTATTTTTTTAGGATATAAATCACATGAAAGTGCAGAATTTTGCATAAAAATTTGCGTATATGAAAAATTTATTGTAATTTTGTAGCCGATTTTAGTTCAACGACCTAAAAAACACGAGATATGCAAGTAAAGAAATCTGAAAAAGCGAGTTTGGAGAATGACAAAGTCATCTATGTATTGATGGGTTTGGTATTTGTGCTCAGCCTCGTTTATGTGGCTCTGGAGTGGACAGAGAAAGAGGTTACCAAGTATGAGGTAACGGACACGGAGTTCCTCTTTGAGGAAGAGGTAGAGATTCAGCAGACGAGTCAAGAGACTCCTCCGCCTCCCCCACCTCCTGCAGTTCAGGAAGTGGAAGTGTTGAACGTGGTAGAGGATAACGTTGAGACCGAGACGATTGAGGTATCTACGGAGGAGACCGAGACCGAAGTGGTGATTGCTGCGCCGGTAGAGGCTCCGGTAGAGGAAGAGGAAGAAGAAGTGGTCTTCGTAGTCGTTGAGTCGATGCCTGAGTTCCCGGGTGGTCAGCAAGCCTTGTTTAAGTACCTGAGCGAGAACGTGAAGTATCCGGTTATCGCGCAGGAGAACGGAATCCAAGGTCGTGTCATCTGCCAGTTCGTGGTGAACAAAGACGGTTCGATTGTCGATGTAGAGGTTGTTCGCTCCGGTGGTGATCCCTCGCTGGACAAAGAGGCCGTTCGTGTCATCAAGACCATGCCGAAATGGAAACCCGGTAAGCAACGTGGTAAACCCGTGCGCGTAAAATATACCGTGCCGGTTAACTTCAAACTACAGTAATCGGAGTGGCTCCGGACCTGAGCAGCCATTCGGAACAATGGATTTAGCTTATAGAGATATAACGTATTGTAAGAATGTCGGTGCCAAACGTGCCGACATTCTTCATTCAGAACTCGACGTACGCACGGCGATGGACATGCTGCGTCAATATCCCTATAAGTACATCGACCGGAGCCGGTTCTACCGCATCGCCGAGTTGGACGACGAAGATACGTACGTGCAGATTATCGGCGAAGTGACTGAGTGGCACACCGTCGGTATCGGCAAGGCGCAACGCTTGAGTGCCACGTTCTTTGACGGGACGCATCAGTGTGAGTTGGTGTGGTTTCAAGGAGTGAAGTACGTCAAGTTACAGCGAGGTATCAAATACCTGCTTTTCGGCAAGCCGAGTCGGTTTCAGCATGTCTATAACTTCGTTCATCCCGAATTGACGCCGATGTCCAAAGTGACACCGGAGATGACGCAAGGTCTGGAACCGTACTACAACACGACGGAGAAGATGAAGCGTGTCGGCATGAACTCGAAGGCGATGCGTGCTATCATTGCCGACTTGTTGCCGGACCTGAAAGCGGGTGTGCCGGATACGATCGGGGCGGATGTGCTGCAGAAGTACCGTTTGATGAGTCTGACCGACGCGCTGATCAATGTGCATTTCCCGAAAGACACGCTGTCGATGCAGAAAGCCCGGGCACGGCTCAAGTTCGAGGAGCTGTTCTATGTCCAGATGCAGATCCTGAGGCAGATGAAGCGTCGGGAACAGAATCCGGGATTCGCGATGCCCATAGTGGGCAACCGTTTTCATGCGTTGTACAAGTCCCTGCCGTTTGAGTTAACGGGTGCACAGAAGCGTGTCATTCACGAGATTCACGACGATCTCAAGTCCGGTCATCAGATGAACCGTCTGTTGCAGGGCGATGTGGGTTCTGGCAAGACGCTGGTGGCGTTGCTCTGTTGTCTCTTGGCGGTAGATAACGGCTATCAGACTTGTATCATGGCGCCTACGGAGATTCTGGCGAATCAACATTACGAAACCCTCAAAGCGTTTCTGGCACCGCTTGGCGATGCCGTGCATGTGGCGCTGTTGACGGGTTCCACGTCGCTCAAGAACCGTGTGCCTATTCACAACGGTCTGATGAACGGCACGATACATATATTAATAGGTACGCACGCGTTATTGGAGGATACCGTTCAATGGCAGAACTTGGGTTTTGTGGTGATTGACGAGCAGCATCGTTTCGGTGTGGCGCAACGGGCGCGGCTCTGGACAAAGAACCAGACGCCTCCGCATGTGTTGGTCATGACGGCTACGCCTATTCCCCGTACGTTAGCGATGACCGTTTACGGCGATTTGCAGGTGTCGGTCATTGACGAGTTACCGCCCGGACGCAAACCCGTACAGACGATTCATTATGACATCCGCCGTCGTGCGCAAGTCTATTCTTTCATGCGCAAGCAGATAGATGAAGGGCGGCAGATATATGTTGTATATCCGCTCATCAAAGAGAGTGAGAAAATGGACTTGCAGGATCTGGAGAATGGATTCAACGAGTTATGCGAGGCGTTTCCGAATTATAAGATCTCGATGGTTCACGGCAAGATGAAGGCCTCCGACAAGGATTTTCAGATGCAGCGTTTTGTGAATGGTGAGACGCAGATTCTCGTAGCTACGACGGTCATCGAAGTGGGTGTGAATGTGCCCAATGCGACGGTGATGATGATTCAGAACGCCGAGCGCTTCGGGCTGAGTCAGTTGCATCAGTTGCGCGGTCGTGTAGGGCGTGGAGCGGACCAGAGTTACTGCTTGCTGCTGACCAACATGGAGTTGACGTCCGACACGCGCAAGCGGATGGATATCATGGTGGCGACGAATGACGGATTCCGTATCGCGGAAGCGGATCTGCAACTGCGTGGTCCGGGTGACTTGCAAGGCACATTGCAATCAGGAACGCCGTTTGAGTTACATATAGCCAACCTCGCTACGGACGGACAACTCGTCTCGCTCGCACGGCAAGCGGCGTTGGATATCCTTGACCAAGATCCGCTGCTTGAGGATGAGATGAACCGCATATACAAAAACCAACTTGACCTTTTACGGATCAAGCAGGCTTATGATTGGGGCGATATCAGTTAATTACATATCGTCGTGAGCGTGCAACGATTGCACATACTTAGCGTGCGCCATCTTAACTCGCTTCAGTTCGCTCGGTTTGTCGAACTGCTGACGACGACGGAGCTCCTTGATGACACCCGTCTTATCGAATTTGCGTTTGAATTTCTTAATCGCGCGTTCGATGTTCTCACCTTCTTTAACAGGAACGATAATCATTGCATACACCTCCTTTCTCGCGTTCATCTCCCTCGGACTGCAATACGACCTCGTCGTATCGGTAAGTCTCTCGGGGTCTCCGCTCTTCGGTCCGCAAACAGTCGTTAAAACTCCTTGGTTTACGTCCCGATTCTTTTTTTAGTTGTTAATAATACCGATGAAAAACTTGAGCGGGTGAAAGTTTTTTATCGGAGAGGAAGAAGTGCGGCGACTACATAAGTTACGTAGTAACGCAATCGTCGTAAGCCACTTCTGACGAGTACCCAGGGCCGGGATCGAACCGGCACGGTTTCCCATTGGTGTTTGAGACCAACGCGTCTACCAATTCCGCCACCTGGGCGTCGCTTGCATCAGAACTCGCGCGACTTCGTGCTCTGCACTCGTGATAGCGCTACATTCTATGCTACGCTTTCCCCATAGCAAACAGTCGCTTTGCTCCTTGGTTTACTTTGGGGTCCCCGACACAAACCAAGCCTTCGGCTGTTTGTGGTGGGGAGAGCAGAGACTCTCCGAATACTCACCCCTGAACAGGGTTCAGGAACATGTATGAGGAGTTGTCCTGCGACAAAAAAGCGTGCAAAAGTACTGCTTTTTTTTGAATTGACCAAATTTTTGGTGATTTTTTTTGCATAAATGCGTATTTTTTTGTACTTTTGCACCGGATTTATAGGAATATGGACGATTTTTTCTCTCGAAGTGAAGCTTTATTGGGCTCCGAAGTACTGGAAGCCTTGCGTTCGAAGCGAGTCATTCTCTTCGGCGTAGGCGGTGTCGGTTCGTGGGCTGCTGAGACGCTGATTCGTACAGGTTTGACTCACCTGACGATCGTAGATGGCGATACGGTACAACCGTCTAATCTCAATCGGCAGTTACCCGCTACGCAAAGTACAATGGGTTTGCCAAAAGTGGAGGCCTTGCGTGAACGCTTGCTCACAATCAATCCCGAGGCGGAGATTGTGGCCATCAATGCCATGTACAAAGGACAAGGGACAATGGAAAATGGACAAAGTCCAATGGAAAATGAACAAGGAGAAATGGACTTAGAGTTGTCGTCATATGACTACCTGATTGATGCTATCGACAGCGTGAGTGACAAGACGGACTTGCTCTTGCGTGCGTCACGCGTGCGCGCGTTAAATATATATAGTAGTATGGGGGCGGCGCTGCGTTTTGACCCGACGCAAGTGACGACGGGCGAGTTGATGTCGGTCAAAGGCGATGCGCTGGCGAGAGCGGTACGCGAACGGATGAAGCGTCTCGGCGTCAAGCCGTCCAAAAAAATACGCTGCGTCTATTCCTTAGAACAGGCACAGCGTTGTGAGTCACGAGGCTCGCTGATGCAGGTAACAGCCGTCTTCGGCTGCACGTTAGCAGGGCTCGTTATCGAACACGTTCGCAATAGCTTCCGTCGCGGGTGTCCACGCGAACAATCTCTCCCTCGTTGATGAACAGCGGCACACGAATCTCTGCGCCCGTCTCCAACGTAGCCGGTTTGAGTGTGTTGGTGGCCGTATCTCCCTTCAGACCCGGCTCGGTGTAAGCGACAGCCAACTCAACTTTAGTCGGCAGTTCGGCAAACAGAATAGTGTCAGTAGTAGCGTCAGAAACGACATCTACGGTGAATCCCTCTTTGAGGAAATCAACGCCGGTAATCAGGTCGTGAGCGATAGGCACTTGCTCAAAAGTCTCGTTGTTCATGAAGATGTAGTCTTCGCCCTCTTTGTACAAGAACTGATAAGGACGACGCTCCACGCGTACGTCTTCCAGTTTCTCGCCGATATTGAAGCGGCGCTCCAAAACGCGGCCGTCCACTACATCTTTGAATTTAACACGCATAATAGTATTGCCCTTGCCCGGCTTAACGTGCAAGAACTCAATTACGAAATACAAACGGCCGTCCATACGAATGCAAACACCGTTCTTAATGTCTTGGCTGTTAATCATAAAGTCTTTTACTATTTGTTGTTACTATTTTTTCAATTATTTTTAGAAAATCGCTGCAAAATTAGTAAAAAATTTGCATATATGCAAGAATTTTTGTAATTTTGTACGCTAATTTGATATTTTATGGAAACACTACACGCATTTTTCGGTGATTTTGACATCTGGCAAGTGCTTTCGTCGTTTGTCTTCTTGATTGCCATCATCGATCCGTTTGGTAACATTCCTGTTACCATTTCGATGAAGCAGAAGGGCATCAAGATTCATCCGTTGAAGGTGACGCTCGCCAGTTTTGTAATCCTTTTGGCGTTTCTTTTCCTCGGCGAATGGATTCTCAAACTCTTTGGTGTGCAAATCGAGTATTTCGCTATCGCCGGCGGCTTCATCATCTTCCTCATGGCGCTGGAGATGATTCTCGACATCACTATTTTTCAGAACGACAAACTGGAAGGCGAACTGAGTGAAGCGAGCACGATTGTGCCGCTTGCTTTTCCGATGTATGCAGGTCCGGGCGCTTTCACGGCGCTGCTTGCCATTACCGCAGAATACAGCATCTGCAACCTTTGTATATCGCTGTTGCTGTGTATGTTAGTGCTCTACTTGACGCTGGTCGGAACGAATTGGCTGACCAAGTATCTGGGTGCGACGGCGCTTTATATAATCCGTAAGTTCTTCGGAATCATCGTGCTCGCCATTGCATGTAAACTGATGTTCGGCAATTTGGCCGTCGTCTTCTAAAATGTACGATTAGTAAGATTTAGCTGATATGAAACCATTTTCTGAAATGACGATTGCGCTGGCCAGTGACCATGCCGGCTTTGCGCTCAAACAACAGGTTCAGTTGTTCCTCGAGGACAACGGTGCCAGAGTGAAAGATTTCGGTTGTTCATCGACCGAGAGTTGTGATTATCCGGATTTCGCACACCCGTTAGCTGAGGCTGTGGAGCGTGGCGAGTATGAGTTCGGTATTATTATCTGCTCAACGGGTAACGGCATCTGCATGAGTGCTAACAAGCATCAGGGTATTCGTGCTGCGCTTTGCTGGGACACCAAGTTGGCGGAACTCGCGCGTCAGCACAACAACGCTAATGTGCTCGGTTTGCCTGCAAACTTCATCTCTGCTGTGAAAGCACTTGACATCGTTCGTACCTTCTTCCAAACGGATTTTGAAGGCGGCCGTCATGAGCGTCGTGTTAACAAAATACCGTGTGCTTAACGCCATCCGATGTTATGCAAGTTATGCACTGGGCCGTTTCGGTTCAGTGCGTATCTTTCATGGGCCTGTGTTCGTGTCCGTTGAGCCTGCCGCTGTTTGCCAGTTGAAATGCCCGGCTTGTCCGGTGGGAATGGGGGAAAGTGAAAGGAGAAAGGTGAATGGTGAAAGGACCATGTCGCGCGAGGTGTGGCAACGTGTGTTGGGAGAGATTCGTGAGACGGCGCTTGTCGTGCAGTTCTATTTCCAGGGCGAACCTCTGTTGAATAAAGATCTGCCGCAGATGGTGACAGAGGCGCACGAGGCGGGAATCTATACCATCCTTTCTACCAATGCGCAGGCCATAACCCCGGATTTGGCGGAAGCGCTGGTCAAGTCGGGACTTGACCGTATTATCGTGTCTATGGACGGACTGACGCAAGCTACGTACGAAGCCTATCGTGTCGGCGGAAGTCTCGATAAATGCAAAGCGGCTTTGCATTATCTGCGTGAGGCGAAGGACCAACTGCGTGGTCGCATGACGATAGAGCTTCAATGCCTGCGTTTGAGGACCAACGAGCGTGAATGGGCACAGTTCAAACATGAATACAAGGCCCTTGGCGCAGACAGGCTGGTATTCAAAACGGCGCAACTGTATGACTACCGGAACGGGCATCCATTGATGCCGTCGGAGGAACGGTTCAGCCGATATACGATGGGCAAAGACGGACTCTTTCATCGCAAGAGACTGCGTAAAGGCTGTCGGCGTGTGTGGAGTGGAGTGGTGATAACGACCAACGGCGAGGTCCTGCCTTGTTGCTATGACAAAGGGCATCAGTTTGCGCACGGCAACATTATGAACGCGCCGCTGAAGGAATTGTTTGGCAATGACAAAGCGAATGCTTTCCGGCGTGCTGCGCTCAAAGAGCAACCGTCCATCTGCAAAGAATGCTATAGATAACAATGAAAGTTGAACGATTTATATTCGGACCTTTTGAGACAAACACCTTTGTGGTTTCCAATGACCGGGGCGAAGCGCTGCTGATTGATCCCGCCTGTTGCTATGCGCATGAACGGCAACAATTGCTCAATTGCCTGGCACCTTTCGGTTCTCCTATGGCCATCCTTGCCACGCATGGTCATTTGGATCATTTATGGGGAGCACCGTGGGCTTGTGAACAATGGCATCAGCCCGTTCTGATGCACGAAGCGGATGTCCCGATGGCGAAAGCGATGCAGCAGCAATATGACCTCTTTGGTATCCGTCAAACGGCCAAGCCGTTTCCTGTGGAGGCGCTTGGGAAAGATCAGCCAATCTTGGCGGATATGCAGATCATCCACACGCCCGGACATACACCGGGAAGTGTGTGTCTGTATTGGGAACAAGAGAAAGTGCTCCTTTCGGGAGACACTCTGTTTCAGATGGGCTACGGTCGTACGGACTTGCCGGGAGGCGATTACTGTCAACTGATTGACTCGCTTGAAAAACTCTTTTCCTTACCGCCTGATGTGCATGTCTATCCCGGGCATGGCGATGACACAACAATAGCAGCCGAGAGACGTTTTTAGCGTTCTCGGCTGCTTGCTTTATAGCCACCAGTGATTAGTGACGCTCGGGTTTCGGGCCACGACGCTCAGGACGAGGACCTCTGTCGAGGCGTGCTCCGTCACGGTTCTCGCGACGCTCGCCGCGTTCGGGTCTCGGACCACGGGAAGGACGTTCTGCCTCTACATAGCCTTCGGGTTTCTCTTTGAGAGCCTTGGCGCTCAGACGGAACTTGCCGGTCTTGGGATCAATCTCCAGCAGTTTGATGCGGATATGGTCGCCCTCTTGGATACCGGTTTCTTCCATGGTCTCATAGCGTTTCCAGTCGATCTCAGAGATATGCAGCAGGCCTTCTTTACCCGGCATAAACTCAACGAAGCAACCGTACGGCATGAGCGATTTAACGACCGAGTCGTATACTTCGCCTACTTCCGGCAGAGCCACAATCGCTTTAATCTTCGCGATAGCAGCCTGCATAGCCTCGCCGTTGTTCGATGCTACTTCCACCTTGCCGCCTTGCTCGTCTTCATCAATCGAGATGACAGCGCCTGTCTCGGCTTGGATACCTTGGATGATCTTTCCGCCAGGGCCTATTACTGCGCCGATCATATCTTTCGGGATATAGAAGGAAACGATACGCGGAGCGTGCGGTTTGAGGTCGGGGCGCGGAGCCGGCATGCACTCGAGAATCTTACCGAGGATGTACATACGGGCCTCGTGTGCCTGTGCCAGTGCGTTCTCAAGGATCTCGTACGAGAGGCCATCGACCTTGATATCCATCTGGCAAGCGGTCAGACCGTCTTTGGTACCGGTGGTCTTGAAGTCCATGTCACCGAGGTGGTCCTCATCGCCGAGGATATCAGAAAGAATAGCGTAGTTCTTACCCTGGTTCTCCGAGATGAGTCCCATAGCAATACCGCTGACCGGTTTCTTCATGGGAACACCGGCGTCCATGAGTGCCAGCGTACCGGCACAAACGGTAGCCATAGAGCTGGAGCCGTTGGACTCGAGGATATCCGAAACAACACGTACAGTATAAGGGAAGTCCTCCGGAATCATGTTCTTGAGCGCACGGCAAGCGAGGTTACCGTGACCTATCTCACGACGGCCGACGCCACGTTGCGCCTTGGCCTCACCCGTTGAGAACGGAGGGAAATTATAGTGGAGCAAGAACTTGTCGGTGCCTTGAATCAGGGCCTCGTCAATGATCTTATCATCACGGCTCGTACCGAGTGTGACGGTCGAGAGCGATTGTGTCTCGCCGCGGGTGAAGATGGAACTTCCGTGAGGTCCGGGCAGATAGCCTACCTCACACCATATCGGACGAATCTCCGTCGTCTTACGGCCGTCGAGACGCTTGCCCTCATCGAGCACGGCGCGACGCATAGCCTCTTTCTCTACGTCATGGTAGTAACGGTCAACGAGCGCTGCTACTTCGTCCACATCAATGCCGAGCGCCTCTGCTCGTTGGGCCAGATAGTCAGCTTTCTCCGTCTTGAAGTCCTCGCGAATCTGACTGAACATCTCCTCGCGGTGATGCTTGTCGGTATCAGCGGCGGTCGCTTGTGCATAAGCGCGAGCGTACGAGTAGTCGTGAACAGCCTGTTTCAGTTCGTCGTCATTTACCTCGTGGCAGTACTCACGCTTGGTCTGTTTGCCGTAGGCTTTCATCATCTCGTCGATAGCGAGACATTGCGGTTTGATGGCCTCGTGAGCGGCTTTGATAGCCTTGAGCATGACCGATTCGGGCACTTCTTTCATCTCACCTTCCACCATCATGATGTTGTCGTAGGTAGCAGCCACCATCAGTTCGAGGTCAGCGTGTTCGCATTGCTCGAAAGTGGGGTTGATCACCATCTTTCCGTCCACACGTGCCACGCGCACTTCGCTCACCGGTCCTTCGAAGGGGATGTCGGAGCAAGCCAATGCAGCACCTGCTGCGAGACCGGCAATCGACTCCGGCATGTCGATACCGTCGGCCGAATACATCGTCACGTTGACGAAGGTCTCTGCGTGGTAGTTGGATGGGAAGAGGGGACGAAGGGCGCGGTCGATGAGTCGTGCAATCAGAATCTCATAGTCCGAAGCCTTGCCTTCTCGGCGTGTGAAGCCTCCGGGGAAACGTCCCGCAGAAGCAAATTTCTCTTTGTACTCTACCGTAAGGGGCATAAAATCAGTGCCCGGAACGGCATCTTTGGCGGAGCAGACAGTGGCAAGAATCATCGTGTTGCCGAGTGTCGCCATCACAGCGCCATCCGCTTGCTTGGCCAACTTGCCTGTCTCCAGTTTGATCACTCGTCCGTCAGGGAGAGCAATCTCTTTGGTAACAATATTCATCAATTTTACGTCATTTTTGGTCGCCGTTTGCGACCCGTTAATACTTAGACCCACAAAAAGTCGTGCAAAGATACAATATTTTTATGATATACACAAATTTTTTTTCATTTTTCTGCGAGAATAGTGGCAGAATAGGGTTCTACGACGATTTTTCCGCCCTGAATACACCCTAAACCGTGCGAATCGGCTTGTGCGTCATGCGCCAGCACTTCGTACTCGCCTTCAGGGATTTTTGCTTCTGCGAGTTGTGCGCTACCGTTCAGCAGTACGATAAGCGATTGGGCCGAATCGATGCCATCGAGGTTGTTGATGCAATAGATGATGACCTGTTCGTTGTCGGCATCAAGAAACTCCACATGGTCTTTGACCAGCTCGGCTGAACCGAGGCGGAAACCCTTGTGAGCACGACGGATGGCAATCATCTGTTGATAGTACTCAAACAGGTCGTAATACGTTTTTTTGTTCTCCCACGGGATGATATTGATCGAGTCGGGGCTTTGGTAACTGTTGTCGATGCCGCGTTTGGTTCGGAAGAGTTCTTCGCCGCCGTAGATGAACGACATGCCTTGCGAGACGAGGACGGCTGTTTGTGCCAGTTTGTTCATCCGCAGTTGGGTGGCTTCGGACTCCTTGGCGGCGGACACTTCGATGCGGTCGCGCAGGCAGTAGTTGTCGTGGCACGTGATATAAGAGACGTGTTGCATCGGTTCGCCACTCCATTCGGGACACGCTATCAGACCGCGCATCACGTCCTTGACACCTGCGGGATTGCCGGAAGCGAAGCCGCGTTCGTGGTCAAAGGGCGAGCCGATAAGGGCGTTGCGGATGTCATCGCTGAAAGCGCCTACACGCGGCATCTTGTATGTCCATTGCTTCATGGCGAGCTCTTCGTAAGGATAAGCGGGACTCATCGCAGCCCAGCCTTCACCATAGGTGAGGATGGTCGGATCGATCTCGTCGAGAGCGGCACGGATGGCGTTCATCGTCTCTTGGTCGTGGATGCCCATGAGGTCAAAACGGAAGCCGTCGATATGGTATTCGCGGGCCCAGTAGCAGACTGACTCAACCATGAAACGGCGCATCATCTCGTGGTCGGAAGCGGTCTCGTTGCCGCAACCCGAGCCGTTGGCATAAGTGCCATCCTCGTTGAGGCGGTAGAAGTACTTCGGTACGACGCGTCCGAGTGCGCAGCCCATCACATCGTAGGTGTGGTTGTAAACGACATCCATCACGACGCGGATACCGGCTTTGTGCAGGGCTTGAATCATCTGTTTCGCTTCGCGAATACGGCACGCGGGATCGGCGGGATTCGTGGAGTAACCGCCTTCGGGAACATTGTAGTTGACTGGATCGTAGCCCCAGTTATAGGAGCCTTCAGCATTCAGCTTTGAGCCATCAGCTGTTTTCGTTTCATCCACACTTCCGTAGTCAAACATCGGCAGAATCTGCAAATGGGTGATACCCAATTGTTTGAGGTGATCTATGCCCGTCGGTTTTTGCCCGCCTTCATCCAAGATGACCGTCCCTTCTTCAGTCAATCCGAGGAACTTACCTTTGTGCTCGATGCCGGAGTTGGGCGACATGGTGAAGTCGCGGAGGTGGGTCTCATAGACAACGATGTCGGTCGGATCGGGCATGGCGGGACGCTTGTCGTTGTTCCAACCTTCAGGGTTAGTGGTTGCCAAATCGAGGATGGCAGCCCGTTGACCGTTGATGCTCACGGCTTTGGCAAAGATACCCGGCGATTCGGGTTTCCATTCGCCGTCTTGGAACGAACGGACGGTGTAGAACTTGCCGGCAAGGTCGCCTTTGACACTGGCAGTCCAGAAATCGTTCTCGCCTTTTTGCAGAGGAACAATCTGTACATCATTGGCATCATTGTAAATCCGCACTTCCATTTGCTCGGCGACATTGGACCAGAAGGCAAATCGGGTGTTGGAAGGACTGTAAAGGCACTCGTCTTCGAGTTTGGGCTGCTTGCCTGTGCAAGCGAACAATGCTACAGAAAGCATAAAAATTAGAGTTTTTCGCATGGTGTATTGTTAGTTTCAGATTTTGCGACTGCAAAGGTACAACTTTTTTCGGATATATGCAAATAAATCTCTCTTTTTTTCGGGCAGAGACAAAAAAAACTGTACTTTTAAGAAAAAAACAGAGTCTCGTTTCCGAAACTCCGTTTGTAATGACATCCATTTGCCCAAAGTAACCTTTGGATGAGGATTTTATTATTTAAACCATTCCGTTGCGGGTAGTACACGGATTGTACAACCTTCCCAGTCCAGAGTTCGTGTTTCATTATATGTCAGCACATACAAATCGTTGCAATTCAACTCCTGAGTCGCTTCTTTTAGCGCGCTACATTCGCGGCGTATGGTCTTCTCCGATGTCATTTCGTAACTGACTTGAACCAATTGCTTCACGCGGTTATTCTCACGCAGGACGAAATCAATCTCTTTGTCGTTACGCGTGCGGTAGTAGAACATCGTTTTTTCCGGATCATAGCCTTTGCGCAAAAGGTTAACAAAGACTTGATTCTCCAATAACCGTCCTAAGTTATCGCTTGTGGAGAATGCCTTTGCGGCTACAAAACCATTGTCCACTACATATATCTTACGCGGAGCTTTGGTCATCAGTTTGAGTTTGTTGTTATAGCGCGGCAAATAATAAAAGAGGAAAGGCTCATGGAGATAGCCCATGAACTTCTGTGTAGTATTCACACTTTTAATATTCAGCGCATCGGCTATATCGTTCGCGCTTAGTTGATTACAGAAATTCGTCAGCAGATATAACGCCATGTTATTGATATCCTCTGTCTTGCGGATTTTATGACGTTTTACTACATCTTTCCAAATGATTGAATCAAAGAGCGTGCTGAGGTAACTTGTCGCCAAAGAACGAGCAGCAACTGTCTCCGGATAACCACCTAAACGCAGATAATCATCTTCCAAAACAGCGGCTTCATTGCGCTGCTCCGGCAAGATAGCTTTCTGGTCCAGATGATGCCATTCAAAGAACTCCGCCAAACTGAAGGGCAACATCTCTATCGGCAGATACTTACCGGTAAGCACGGTTGCCATCTCGCTTGAAAGCATGTTGGCATTACTGCCGGTAATAATCATGTTCTTCCCCTGCCGGAAAAGCTCGGTCACCCAAACATCCCAATGTGGCAGATTTTGCACCTCGTCCAGCAGCAAATAGTCGTAGTTAGGATATATTTCGTCCAATAAACGCATTACCAGATCGGCATTCCAGTTGTCCAGCAATTCCTGCTTATCAAAATTAAGATATGCAAAGTTCTTATTACGAAGCATAAGCAATGCTTGTGTGGACTTACCCACACGCCGTGGACCTGTTATTAATTTGATGAGGTGGCTATTAAGCAGTTCATCCGTGTTGAGCATTGTATGACGACTGATGTAACTTTGCGCCAATAAATCATCACGCTCTTTGCGTTGTGAAAAGAGTATTGTTTTCATCTTTTTCCAAATTTTGCGGCAAAGGTACTACTTTTTATTCAATTATGCAAGTTTATTGCACAAAAAATATACTTTTTTATGCAGTACGGCGAATTTATTGCACAAAATCGCTCAGTCCAACACTATAAATCCTGCCCAATAGTAAGGGTTGGAATACTTCAGTAAAAAAATGCAAATTCTTTTGAACTTTTTTCGGATATATGCAAATAAATCTCTCTTTTTTAAAACATCCACAAAAAATCTGCACTCTCTCCTCTCGTGTCATTTGTAAGATCTTGTGTCTTCATAATAAGAATCTAATTGCGGGTGCAAAGGTACAACATTTTTTTGATATATGCAAGATTTTCGTGAAAAAATCGTCCGCTTTTGTCGGAACATCGTCGAATCATAAACGGGATCACCACGGGACCAGATTATAATGACAAAATAACGAGAATATAAGGGTAATGTGAGAAAGGTTATATTGAGTAAAAATCAAAATGGGAATAATGCCTTTTTGTGAGATTTTTAGAACCTTCGTAAGTGCCTTATTATCAGCGTTTTATAGACGTTTATTTGTTGTAAACTCTAGGGTGCACAGGAAACACCCTCTATTTGCCACCTGTTTTACCCTTACAAGCGTTTGGTGGGGCTCAGAAATCGAGAGCCACGATACAAAAATAATGAGATATGCAAATAATGTAGTGCGAAAAAGTAAAAAACTGCAAAAACATTTGCATAATTAAAAAAAAAGCAGTAATTTTGCAGCCGAAAGTTGCAAAGATAACGAAAAATAGTTCGAACAGATAAGAAAACAAGGAGAATTAATTATGGCTAAACCCATCGCAACCACACCGACCCTTACCGGTAAAGACGCAGAGCATTTCCTCGAAAGGGCTTATGCTCCTGTTCAACCTGTCTCGCATGAAGAATATGCGGCATGTCAATCTGCTTATCAAATGATGCAGCACATGGCGCAATGAGCGAGATGAGCGAACAGACATTGATTAAGAGTTCAGAAATCATCCTCCGCAAGTTGGATGATATGATGGACGTGTCCTCTTTCGATTGCGGAAAAGATGAGTTGAATGGCTTTTTGCGCGAGAATGCGATAGAGGATTTCAAGAAACGTATGAACGTGACTTATGTCCTTTTGCACGGTAAACGTGTGCTTGCGTACTATTGTATTTTAGCCGATCGTATTGACACAAAGGTCGATCCGATACGTCGTTCGATTCGAGACAGACTCAAACGCAAATCGGACTACCGCTATACGAGTTTTCCTTCTATTGTACGCCACAGAACGACAATTCGGGTGTCGCTATTTGACGGTAGATGCCATGAATAATGAACGTACACTCCATTTCTACAAGCGCAATGGTTTTATACCGATGATAGCAAAGCCATCTAAGGATCCGGAAGAAACTGTGCCGATGTTATTTGACCTCGCTACAATGCAGGGAGTATAACTATCCGTCCCCTCTCCAAGACGTTAAACACGGAGAACGTCAACGGCCCAAGACGATAAATAGGGTAACATAGTAACAGGCGTTTATTGACGTTGTTTGCGACTCATCAGAATCTTCGCAAAATTCAGCTTTAAGTCCGAACAACAACAATGAATGTCCTCGTGGGTATGTATATACTGTCTTCGCCCGTCAATGGGCGGGAGGGTAATATATATCGGGCGTGGACTTCGGTTGTTTTTCTACTTAAAGCGGGGATTGCGAAGCCCTTGATGAGCGTGAAGAACAAGTGAACTTCACGCTTTTAATTTTGTATAGGTGTATGGCTATTCACATAGGAAAAACAATAGAGCAAGTGCTGCGCGAACAGGGACGGAGTGTGTCTTGGTTCGCTAAGCAGATATGTTGCGAGCGGACGAATGTGTATAGCATTTTTCAACGGGCCAGTATCGATACAGAACTC
>JAFSKL010000003.1 GCA_017448985.1 Paludibacteraceae bacterium | reverse complement strand
ACTCCAACGTGGGGTTGGCTAAATCTACTTGAAATAACATATTATTTACGATTTAAACATTTACCATGTACCATTTATTGGGCCATTTAGTCATTTAGTAATTTTTCTATTAAGCGGATCTTTTTCTTGAACCGGTTGACTTTTATGCCAGGGGTAGTGAGGGCAGTACCGATACAGTACTTGCTGATCTTGAACGGGTGAATGCGGTGCGCCAGCATGATATCCGTCATCTTGGAAGGTACGTTTCCGTCGCGTTTGAGTTCGATGATGACGAGCTCGGGGTAGGTCTTCGCTTCGCCGCTGACCACATTGTCCCAGACGAGATTCATGTCTATAGTGAGCCGTTCGGTCTTGGCTTTGTTGACCAGCGTGATACGGTGGAATTTCGTCCATAGATGCGGTGTGATATCGTTCCATTGATATCGGCTCTTGGCATTAATAAAACTCTCCACGGTAACCGCTTCATCTTCGCCTTTCTTACGTTTGAGCACGGATGGCGTGTCGGCTGTGATGTCAAATCCCGGCACGACGATACGTTTCTTTTTGGTACGACCTTTATTGTTCTTGCGCTTGATCTCGAGGAACGTCAGGTTACTGTCCACGTATTGGCGAACACGAATCTTCTGCCGCACGAGTTGGCGGTCATGGTGACGGATGTACATGTCGAGTGAGTCGGTGTCGTAGTACATCGTGTCGTAGGTAGCGATCCGCTTGCCGTCAATCTCCTGCGCATAATAATCCGCCTGCACTGCCTCCAAAATAGCCGGCAGAACCGTCATCGGCACTGCAAACTTGGTGTCGATGCGGTTCATGAGCTTCACGCTCTCCATTTGCGCCAGACTAATCGGCTCAAAGGAGCGGATAATATTTTCAATCGTTGTATTATTCATTACCATCTTCCTCCGCCTCCGCCGGGGCCTCCACCGCCGCCGGAATAAGAACTTAACGAAACTGAACTGCCGCCGCTGACGGTTGCAGGATAATAGCCAACACCGTCAAAGATACTTGTTCCGGAAGCGGTGACACCGGATTTGAGGGTCGGCGTAGATGCTCCGGAAACCACCATAGTAGAACCGCCGCTGCTCGGGGTCTTGAAAGCAAAGACATTACTTCCGACCGTCAAGGCATACCATGTATTCTTGCTCCATGAAGACGCTTTGTAACAACTCTGCGTGAGGCTTGCACCACTTTCCAAACCGCCGATAGCTACGATCGTTCCGCCCTGCACATAGAGCTTGTAACCGCCTTCGGTATTGGCATCAATCGCCACTTCGGGGCTCGAAGCACTCACGGCAAAAACCAGTCCGCCTTTGATGTAGCAGTTTCCGTTGGCGTCAATGCCGTCATTATTGGTAGCACGCGCATAGACCAAACCGCCGCTGACGGTCAATGTCGAAGCGGAGTTGATCGCATCGTCATAGGCATTGATAGCCACCTCGCCGCCGGTGATATTCAGCGTGCTCTTACTCTCCATTCCTTCACCTCCTGCGCCGGAAGTGGTAATCGAGATCTTACCGCCAGAGATAGTGATAGCGCCATCTATCTTGATTCCTTTCGGAGAGGATTTATAGTTGGTGGAGTACCGATCCAATGTGCTGGCATTGGAGACAGTAGAAATCGTTCCGGTAGAGGAAGCCACTACCGCCTGTCCGCTGGTCTTCACGGTGATAACCGCCGAGTCGCTGACCACGAATGTACCGTCACCGCTGATACCTTTGCCTCCTGCGCCGGTACTCGTCAGCGTGAGTGTTCCTCCGCTGATGGCGATGTTTCCGTCCGCACTCAGTCCTGCGCACGCTTTGGTCTTCAGCTCATCGCTGTCCCACGCACCGCCGCCGGAAGTAGTTGCTGTGACAACACCATCTGTAATATACATGTCGCCATCCGCTTTGATGCCTTTGGCTGCCGCAGCCGTTACAACCACTTTAACCGTGCCGCCGGATATATATATATTACCGGTATCTTCGTCCTCATGGTCCGTCTTGATACCTGTAGAGGTCGTGCCGCCTAAATCGCATTGAATACCGTCATCTCCGATTCCGGAGAGTGTAACCGTACCGCTCTTGATCTCCATGTACTCCTCGCAGTTGATACCGTCGCCAACAGTCGAGGTGATGTTCAACGTCAGATTCTTGATAGAAATATACGAAGCGGATTTGATTCCATGCTTGGTCTTGCCGATTACATTAAGCGTACCGTTACCTTGAATCTGCAGCTGTCCTTTGCTATAGACACACGCTTTCTGCGAACCGGAGGCACAATCGGTCAGAGTATTTGTTGTACCGTTCTTGGCGGACAACTGGATACGCTTGGAGTTAGTGATGTTAATCGCTGCTCCGCTCGGGTTGGTCAGGGTCACGCCTGCCAATGAGACCGTACATTTGTATGAACCGGAGAGGGAGAGTGAACCGTTAGAGGAAGTACCGCTCAACTGGTATGTGATTTCGTCATTGTTCACCGCATCGGTATTGCTTTGCGCAATTGTAACATGCGCACCGCTGATAGTGGGCGTTACGTACTGCGCTACATTGCCGGCAACGGTCACCGATGCCGAGGAGGAACTATATACGATACTTACCAGATTGTCGGTCACCGCCGTTTCATCTACATACATATTGCTTACTTCGCTCAGCGTAAACGCTTTGTTCATCACCGTCAGCGTTGTGCCGTCCGAGAAAGGCATTTCACCCGCTTGTGAAGCAGGGAACTGATATGTCACATTGCCCACTTGCACATTGAGGGTCTGGGCAAAGGACAAAGTGACAAAGTACAAGGTACAAAGTACCGATATATATATTCTTTTCATAATTTACCTCCTTATTTTATTTCTGCTCCCAGCATGTTATATTTTTTCTCTCCGCGCTCAATCACAACCTGTCCGTCACGGATCACCTTTGTACTTTGTACTTGGTCACTTGGTACTTGATCCACACTTTGCGTCGAATAAACATTGAGCGATGCTGCGGATGCTACCGATTTAGTACCTTCTGTTTTGACGCTTTCTCCGGAAGCACCGGTCATGTCTATATTGATAGTACCGCCGTTCATGGTGAAATTACCGGTGTTTTCCGCAGAGGTGTCATTTGTTTCTTTCGATACCTGAATGCCATCGTCGCCAAAACCGCTTAGATTGATTAGTCCGCTTTCCATGAGGAAATACTGGTTGCAGTTGATGGCGTCCTTCACTGCCGAATAGACATTGATAGTGCAATTTTTCATCTCTATATATTCGCCGGCTCGGATGGCATGATTGTAATTGCCATAGACATTGAGTGTCCCTTTGCCTTTGAATTGTATATGTCCCTTGCATTGTAGCGCACCTTTCCATGCATCGATAGCAGTAGAGGTACCGTCTTTCAGCGTTGAGGTGGTCCCGCTCTTGGCGCTGATCTCAATACGCTTGCCGTTCTGGATGTCTATAGCCGGTCCGGTCGTATTCGTGATACTTACGCCAAACAACTCCATTGTAGCTTTATACGTACCTACCATCGTGAACGAGCCATCGGTAGTGGCGCCCGTCAAACCATACGTGATCTCGCTAATCGCCGCGGAAGCGGTAGAGGTGATGGTTACATCTGCGCCGCTTACGCTCGCTGTGACATAACTTTTCACGTCATCCGTCATTTCTACCGTTGCCGAGTTGCCGTTATAGGTCACTAACACATAGTACGTTGTGTCCGCTATACTCACTTGGGCAAAGGACAAAGTGACAAAGTACAAGGTACTAAGTACCGATAAAAATATCCTTTTTTTCATTTTACCACGATAGTTTGAGATTTTCCACCTTGTTTAATCACATACGCGCCCGTGGGAAGAACACCCGCTGCCTCAATAAGCGATCCGAAAGAGCCGAACTGCACGCCCGTGACCGAGAAAATCTCAACAGGACGGTCTGCTTCTAATACATGCTCGATGGCGGCAGTTGAACCGTCGGCAGAGAACTGCATAGAAGCGAGGTCGGTCAGCACAAACGCAGTGGTGCCGTCCGCGTTGGTTACCGACAGACTACTGCCGCTCACAGTCAACGTCATGTTACTTACCGTTAATGCCGTTGTTGTGCCTGCCGTATTCGTGAATACTAAATACGGGTAATCAGCAGCCTGCGCCATTACTGCGCAGACAACCGTTACCGCTAATACCAAAATCTTTTTCATACCTCAATAATCTTTTACTTTACTTCCGTACCCAACGCATTGTAGGTCTTGCAGTTTTTCTCAATCACGAGTTGACCGTTACGGAAAGATTTGGAAGCTTTGCTTTCTACAACTGTATTTTCTACTGCAGAAGCTTCTTCAGAAATAGTGCCGCTGCCTGAGGAAGAGGTGGTAGTCAAGGTGTAACCATTGGTAATGATGGTACCATTGTTCACCAGTTTGCAGATAGAGGTGTTGGCACTCAACACCCATGTGGCACCGCTGTTGACGGTCACATTTGCCGTGTAGCCGGAGTCGTATTTGACAGTACCGGTATAGGTACCGTTAGCCAAAATCAGGTTTCCCACAGCACCGGATGTGGACCACTGGCTGTCTGCCATTACATACATCAAAACACCACTCGGTACGGTCACCGTACAGTTATCCAGCGTGCAAGTAGCCGTTACGCAAGTAGCCACCTCTAACAGCGGGGCGCTGCTGTCCGTCATGGTGAGCGAAGTGCCGGTGATGGTCATTACCGGATTGACACCCGATGCATCGCCGCTGCCGGATTGCATCATCAGCAAACCGCGCTCGGACGAACCGCTGGTCATCGTACAATTGGTCATAGTGATGCTGTTGTCGCCTTCAATAACCGCTATCTCACCTTTGGCAGAAGTGCCGACGAGGTCGGTGGCAGCCATCGTTCCGGTAGAATAGATCACAGCCGATTTGCTGCCGTTGGCGGTAGCTGTACCGCCGTTGACGGTCACGGTTCCGCCGCCACGGTCAGTTGCGATAGTGGATGAGGTGGCTTCGTTGGTGGTGATGTCCACATTGGAAGCGGTGATGATACCGCCGTAGGTAGCGTGCAGACCACGGCTGACACTATTGGTATTTACTATTGTTATGCCGTCAATCTCTACGGTCGCACCATTGGTAGCAATCACAGCATTTGCGCCTTGTGCAGAGCCGTTCACAGTGACATTGCTGATTACGATTTTCGCCCCGCTGGCTGCCGTGGTGCTCTGATAATTGGACGAACTGGCTGCTCCGGCATAAATGGAGGAGTTGTTGCCATAGAATGACGAATTGTCTCCCTGAGAACCGTCGCCGGATTTGGTAATCGTACAACCGTTCATCGTCAAAGTACCGCCCGTACACTGTATCACATTGTAATACTGGGTGGACGATGAGTAGTCACTGGTAATAGTAGCTGTTCCGCTGCTGTGGGTGTATGTAGCACCCTGCGGATAAGTGGGAGTACTATCTGCGGGCGGTTGCGCCTGCATGTTAAGCGCCGTCAGTACGGCTGCTGCAAAGAAGAAAATCTTTTTCATTAGCGTTATTTTTTATTGGTTTGCAATTGGTAAATAATTCGGCAAACTAAAAATCGCTGCAAAATTACTGCTTTTTTCGCACATACGCGTTACCTATTTTGGGGAACTTATTAACCAAAAGTAAGATTTTTATCAAAAAAGCCTTGCATATGTCAAAAAAAAGCAGTACTTTTGTACCCGAAATGACGCAGTTATGGAAGAAGGACGTGTTTTTGAAGAGATGTACAGGAGGATTGATACATCCGAAATGGCGGTACTGAGGAATGTGAATCGTTTTCCGGTATATGGCAGGGATGTCATCTCGCCCTGTATGATGGTGTGTATCAATCATTCCGGTGTGGCGCGGGCGTTGTATGACATGCAGGAAGTGGTGTTCCGGCCGAATGAGTTAGCGGTAGTCATGCCGAATCATATATTGCGACCTATTGAAAGCAGTCCCAATTATAATGTGACTTTGCTGGTTCATTCACCGGCTCTGTGCGAGGAATTGAAAACGAAGCGTCTGACCCACGATTATCATAAGTATCACCACCACCCTGCTTGTACGCTGACCGACGAAGAGATGAAGCAGTACATGCAGGCCGTGGACTTGCTGGAACATATATGCAAGACCTCCACGCAACGCTATCCGCTGCGACATGAGATGATTATCCAGTTGACCAACGTCATGTCCGAGATGCACAATGCCTTCCGCCGCGAGATGGACGAGAAGATTCTCAAAGAGGATAACCAATACGCGGTCTTCAATGCCTTCTGCGATCTGCTGGCGCGACATTACCGCGAGCAACACGAAGTGGCATTCTATGCGGAGAAAGCGCATTTCACGACGCGCCATTTCTCGGTGGTGATCAAAGAGGTGGTGGGACTCTCCGCCAGCGATTACATCGAGCAATACCTTGCTACGCAGGCGAAAAACCTGCTTTCCTCCCGTCCGGACCTGTCTGTACAGCAGATCAGCGACCATCTCGGCTATGCCGATTCCTCCTCTTTCTGCCGTTTCTTTAAACGCGCTACCGGTCTCTCTCCTCGGCAGTTCCGATAATTGAAGGAAGTTACACCTCTTTCCAACACTGCGGGTCGGGAGCGTAGAAGTTGTGAGTGTAGCCAAAGGGTACGGCAGGACAGCCGCGACAGAAACGCAGCAGTTCGCATTGGGCGCATTTCTCAAAGCGCTCATGTTCTGCGTAAGAGATGTAATCCTCCCGCTCGCGAAACTCGCGGGCACAGATTTTGTTTATCGCAAGCGAGACAGGAGTTTGATGCCATAAACAGGCCAGTACGGTACTTTCTCGATGCCGGTGCGCACACGCGGAATGTCGAGTAGCAGGAAAGCAAAGGTCATGAAACCGGACACCCAGATGATTTGACCGAAGATCTGCTTCAATGTCACGGACATAACACTCTCGCTTAAAGTTGAAAGTTGAGAGTTGAAAGTTGAAAGATTCACTCCGCTCGTCAACGTCAAATAATCGCCGTAACGCGCCATGTTATCAGCCATGAAATGTTTGAAAAGCGTCGTATATAACCCGTAACCCGATGCGCCGGCGAGGTACATATGTATGACATTGAAGATGAAAAGCGCCATAAAGAAATGCTGCAAATCATGTACGGATTCATGCAACGACCACATGAGCGAGACCGCTAAAATAGCGTACGCACAGCCGCGAAACGCCAAGCCCAAACGGTATTGCTCAATCGGCACATTGACATCCAAATAGAAGTACATCCATAGCGAATACACCAAGATGCAGCCGAAGCCGATGGCAAAGAGTTTCCATACTTTCCAACGTGCATGCCCAAGCCAGTATAGCGTGATCAGCACACCCGCATACACACCCGGCAACGACCAGAGACAGAGCGCTCCTTTGGTGTGTTCTTCCAAACCCCGCACTTCGGTCCAATAAATCTCCTCCAAGGTGTGCTCTGCGCCCAAAAGCAGTTCGGCAACAGCTGTCACAAAGAGAATTGCCAAGACATTTTTGTACTTGAAGATGTCCAACGAGATATAGGGCTGCTCAACCGTTTTTAGGCGGTACATGATAAACGCAAGAAGGATGAGACTAAGCGCCAACACCCAACGTAAAGTGGGCGAGAAGAACCACATGAGGCGGTCGCCATAGACGAGAATATAACTGATCATGAGCATCAGAAGGCTAATCAGCAGACCCGTGGAGATGTCGATGCCTTTGAGCGTCATCCGTTGCGGCATCGGACACCACGGTTGGCAAAGAAGCAGTTGGACGAGTACGACGAACGCCATCGTTCCGATCGTCAGCACGTGCATCATCTGCCAACTCAGATGGAAAGCGACCACCGCCGCCAGCCACGCGCTTCCGGTGATAGCGGTCAGCAGGATAATATGCAAAATCGGGAAGAAGATACCGAAATCGCGTTCGGGCGTCATCCACAACTGGATATTCGACATGCACTCAAACGTGCCTTGTATCTTCGCCACGCCCGCCAAAAAACAAACCGGCAGCAGAATAGCCATGTTCGTCGTGCGCATCGTAATAAAATTGCACACCGCAATCACGACCGCCGATGTGATAAGCAGTTGTTGGTTCGTGAAGTGGAACTTCATCCGGAACAACATCGGGAACCACACCGCCATGCCTGCCAAACCGGCGTAGAGGAGCATCAGCAGATCTTCCAGCTGCAAAGCCGTTGTTCCGCGAACCGCCTCCATCGCACCGAGATATACTCCGCACGAAAACTGTATGCAGATCACTTGCGCAATATAAATCCACGGCTGGATGCGTTTGGGCACCCACTCGCGGAACATGGGCATCTGGAACGGCGGAACCGTTCTATTTACCATTTGGTCATTTACCATTTGGGCATTTATTTAAATATTTGACCATTTAGTACTTTACCTCGCACTCAACACTATAACCGGCTTTGAGCTTTTGCAAGTCTTCTGCGCTATTCTCATCCAAAGCGATGCGGATGGTGAGGCGTTGCTCAACCTTGACGAAGTTGCCCGTCGCATTGTCAATGGGAATGAGGGAGAACGCGCTGCCGGTGGCATCAGAGAGGCTGAGGACGCGGCCTTTGTACGCGATGTCGGGAACAGCATCCACATGGATAGAGACCTCCGAACCTTCGTGGATATGCGGCAGTTGCGTCTCGCGGTAGTTGGCTTCCACCCATTTCTGGTTCTCATCCACGATGCTAACAAGCGTCTGACCGGGGTTGACCAGTTCGCCGATATTGATGTCCCGCGAACCCACAAAACCCGAGTGCGTGGCGATGATGTAACAATAGGAGAGATTGAGTTCTGCTAACTCGACCGCTGCCTCTGCCAGTTTGACAGCCGCTTCCACCGCCGAGCGGTTATGGCTCGTTTCATCTGCCATGCTGCGTTGCATCTCAATCGTGTGACAGATCTGCTCATAACGCGCTTGTGCAGCCAGATAAGCCGAGTGCGTCTGGTCAGCTATCTGCTGGGATACAGAACCCGTACGAAGCAACTGCTCGCAGCGTTTGTCCTCGCGAGCGAGATTGTCCAAATTGGCTTTCGCTTCTGCTTTGGACGCCTCGGTGGCAGAGATATTTGATGAAGCCGTACGAACCGACGAACCGGCTTGTTTACTTTGCTGCTGGGCACGCGCCAAATCGCTCTTGGCTTGTGCCAGACGAAGACGAAACTCACTGTCCTCAATGATAACCAGCGTGTCGCCTTCGCAAACGTGTTGGTACGCCTCAAAACGAATCTCCTTAATAAAACCCTGCACGCGCGTGTTTTGCGGCGCGATGTACTGGCACACGCGGGCATTGTCCGTGTACTCGATGTGCCCAAAATGAGTGAATTGCAGAACAACGTACGTTATGCCTGCAAGAAGAAGCAACACGATAACCGTGTTGTACAAATACGTGAAAATCTGGGATTTTTGCATAAATAAAGCAACCCTTTTAGTTAATACTCTTTGGAATATTCTCGGGTTGCCCCTTGCCTTTACCAAGGCCAAAATCGAGTGCAAAATTACAAAAAAAATCCCACATGCGCAAGTTTTTGTGGGATTTTTTGGCTTTAGTTGGAGTATTTTTTATATATTCTTGCCTAATTCGTATGCCTGTTGGAGTTTGGCATTGCCGGAAATCTCGTGCGGATCATTCACACCACCGCAGAAAAGATGGGCTTTAAGGGAGCATTTTTCATAGCAGTCAATCCATCCTTGCAAACCGCTCTCGGCACGTTTGGGCGTAAACTCCTCGTCCTCAGCTGCCGTGGTCAGCAGGTAGATGTCGCGGAAACGGTAGTCCTTCGGATACATGGCATTCATTCGGTCGATGAGCGTCTTCATCTGACCCGACATCTCATAGTAATAAATCGGCGTTGCCCAGCAAACGACATCCGCGTTGAGCACGCTCTCCATGATCGCCGGCACATCGTCCTTGAACACGCACGCGCCTGTCTCTTGACACTTGAGACAACCGATACAGAACTTAATCTCTTTGCCGCGAAGCGAGATCAACTCCACTTCATGTCCGGCGTTCTTTGCGCCCTCTGCAAACTGCTCCGCCAGCTGATGACTGTTCGATCCCGCACGGAGAGAGGTAGATAATACAACTACTTTTTTATTTGACATTGGATATTTGAGATTTGAGATATCTTACTTTAGATTCTTATTGAAGAACTCGGCTAATTTGTCCCAGGGAATGAGGTTCTTGGGTTCGCCTTGGCCTGCCGGCTCGGTGAAGCCGCCGTCATAGAGGTCGCAATGCGAGGCATCGGGAATGATAAGCAGCTCTTTGTTCTCGGGGCAGGGATTCGGAGCCACGACGGTTTTGTAGCCTTCTGCTTTTCCGTCCACCATGTAATGGTACGCCGCTTCGCCAAAATAACGGCTGTGGGCGTTCTCGCCGTGCATGATCAGAACCGCAGAACGGATCTCGTTGATGTAATACAGGAAACGGCTGTTGGCATAAGCCTGCGTGCCGATGACGCGCCAACCGTCATTCGAGTTACCACTGCGCGCATGGTAGCCGCGCGGAGTCTTGTAGTAATCGTAGTAGTCCTTGACGAACTGCGGTGCATCGTCCGGCAGTGGGTCTATCACGCCTCCTGCCATAGCAGCAGGGTCTGCAAGACGTTGTGCGGCGAGTGCCACACGCGCTTCGTGACGCGCCTCTTCGGTGTCAGCGGAATCGAAATAACCGTTACCGCTGACGCGGGTCATGTCGTACATCGTGGAAGCTACCGTCGCTTTGATACGTGTATCCGCTGCAGCCGCATTGAGGGCAATACCACCCCAGCCGCATATTCCAATGATACCAATTCTATCAGCATCCACTTCGGGCAGTTTGGAAAGGTAATCCACCGCTGCCATGAAGTCCTCGGTATTGATATCCGGCGATGCCGTACGACGCGGTTCACCCGAACTCTCGCCTGTGAAGGACGGATCGAAAGCTAGCGTAATAAACCCGCGTTCCGCCATCTTCATCGCATACAGCCCCGAACTCTGCTCTTTCGTTGCGCCGAAAGGACCGGACACCGCCAGGGCGGCGTATTTGTAATTTGTGATTTGTGATTGGTCATTTGCCTTCGGAGTGTAAAGATCTGCCACTAATGTGAAGCCGTATTGGGTTTGGAAGGATACCTTTTTGTGGTTTACTTTCTCACTTAGCGGGAAAACTTTGTCCCATGTGTCATTTACGCATTTACTCATTTTCTCATTTGAATTTGTGCAAGCAGCAAAAGTAATTACCGCGAGCATAAGGGTTAAAAACTTACTCATATTTTCTTTCTTATCTGAAATTCGCTGCAAAATTACTACATTTTTTGCAGATACGCTAACACAAATTAGCCAAATATATACCAATTTTGCAGAAATGCAAAAAAACGTACAAGAAATGTACGCTTTTTAAGATTAGGTTACGGTATCTCGCCGGTATCCTGTCGGTCTATCGTCGGGTATCTAAGTCGTATGCGAGTCGTGTATGACAGGTAAGCGGAAAAGTTTACGATTATTAAGATTTAGGTATCATACTAACATCTAACCTCCGCGCAACATCAGCGCAAGGTCTGCTATTTGAAAGGAAGTTGGAATGGGCTAAAAAGTTTCCAATTATTAAGATTCGATCACGGAATCTCGTCGGTATCCGGTTGAACTATCGTCCCGTATCTGTCCCGTCTCTTTCTCGTAAGCGAGTCGAGAGAAAGGAAGATGACGATTGATAAGAAAAGTTAGCGGACAGCTAAATGGTTTCCCGCCAATAATATTTTCCTATACGATGTATAAAAGCTATTTCCTGATATAAACTCGATCTACTCCTTTTAAATGAAGATTGTTATTGAAATCAATGTACTTCACAACAACAGTTACCCATTTTGCTTTCTTATTGTTAGAACGAAATTCTTCTGCAGATGTATATATCATATTTTCCAATGATGATGAGCGATAAAATGGTTCCTTTGTCTTAGCATCATACCACATTCCTTTTTTATAATCCAAGTAGTAATTTTTTGTAACAAAAGAAGGAACCTGAGATATCTTTAATATTAGAGGTATCTCAACACTTTGATTAGTTGTTGGATTAATAGCGGTATCCAATTGAATCTTATTTTCTTTCAAAAGCGTTATCAAATAATCCTTTACAGATTTACCAATTTGAGGAGACGCAGAGAACGCGCCATCTTCAATTCTCACGTCATTGTTTGACACAATAGTGATTACCATAGGATCTTTCCCAACAGTATCCAATGTATTTACCTGAGATTCAATAATACTGATTACAGGTTGCTGATAATTAGCGTATTTTTGTTCAAAAGGTCTTGGCTTTGTTTGCTCTTTGAAAACCTCCATTTTTATCTTTATTAAAGCTTCCGCTTCAGCTGCTTCTCTAGCCCTTCTTTCCTGTTCTTTCTTCCTTTGAATATATGAGTCATATTCTTCAGTAGACATTTCTTGATAGTAATCTAAAACATCCAACTTTGAAGATGTCTTTTCTGTACCATCCCAGTTTATTTGAGTAATTAAGCGACCATATCCACTAGCCCAATAACTTTTTTCAATAACTCTATGTTTCTCCTTTCCAACAACATAACTATTATCTCTTGTTATTTTTACAGCTTTTATGAATGATGAATTATGATAAATAGAAACATTTATGTATACATATTCAGATGTACATTGATACTTATCTCCTCTATCGATTTCCGTCCATTTATAAGGCTTGTCATCTTTTGGAAAAGCGAAAAGAGTTAATTTATCTTGATAGCGTGTAGTGCCAGTTAATCTGTTTTGGCGTAGTTGTACATCTGAAATAACTGTATTCCCTTCTGTATGATATCTATAAATAGTTTTAGCCGACATCATACCCATACCAATATACACTTCTTCTACAATATAGTTGTCAAATGCCTGAGACTCAAAACTATATTGAGTTACAGAAGAGAGATTCCCTTTGCTATCTGGAGATGCATATGTGCGAAATCCAAAGGGGTAAATGTAGTCTTCAAAGTCATAGTTTGCAGCCCGGCCTACCATCATAAAGGCAAACATGAATATAAACAAAAATGTTAATTTTTTCATCTTGTCTGTTGGCTGTTATATCCCGTCGCCTCTTCGGTTTTAAATTATTATTGTTTGGTTGATTCTATAGGCATACAAAAACGCAAGCGAGGTTTGTTTCATTCCTGGTGCTTGGTCATACCATCTAACTACACAAACAACGCCTGCGTACATGCAGACGTTCGCTGTTGTTTAGATAGTTAGAATTCCTTTGCGACCAAGCTTTGGAATGATCTCAACAAAAGCAAACGCTTCTATATATTAATATGTTAATGCGCAACGCTTTGCGCTTGTTTTCTCCTTTTCCGGAGTGCTCGGAAGCACGGTCTCGGAGAGGGACGATGGCTATTTTTGATAAGCCTCTACGGCTTGTATTATTGATGTTTTCATTGACTCCCATGGAGTTTTTATGAACATCAGCGGCATATCTTGCATTTCTGCATCGTCAAAATAGGTCATACTGAGTAATGCGCGATATTCTGAAAACTCAGGGTATTTCTGACGATAGAAATCCATGATTTGAGTCAGAGAATAGTGTTGCAGCAACACGTACAAGTCAATAAAATCCTTGCGCGTACCACGACCCATAATCGCATTTATTTTCATGGCGGCTATATCCTTGTCTGAAGCCAATACAAATCCATCTCCTAATATCGGCTCGTCAATCCAAGGATAGCGACTATAGTCCACAAAATCCACTTTGACTTGATTAACCACCATTTGAAGAATGATCTTGCTGCGATTAAGCACCGTGACATCTCCCACACGGCGCACTACATCTATCAACTCGTCCTTATCTTCCGGCAATCTGCCAAAGAAATCCAAGTCCACCGATTGTCGATGACCATATTGGAGCGCGAGGGCTGTTCCTCCCACCAAACGCAATTCCTTTACCTCCGGTTGGGCGGAGATAGCTTTTAGGAGTTCCAAGGTGTCTGGTTGGACTGTCTGAATTGATAACATCTGTAATCTTCTTTATTGGTATTCGACATTGCGCAGACGAACGAGAGTGCCATCGGGTCGAGCGTACGAAGACGCTTGCAGTCTGACACGATACGATCCATACCATAATAATCGCGCGTAAGGCGCCAATCCTGCAACGTACCATATTCCAGCACGCGCTGAATAAGACCTGCAGAGTGACGCTCTACATCCATGTACTCACGATCAATATCCCAAAAGAGCACAGGGGATAATTGCGATATGTACGAAAAGGATGACATTTGTTTTTTCTTGTCTTTGCAAATTTGGTTGCAAAGTTACAACAAAAGTTTGAAATACGCAAGTGTTTTGACAAAAAAGTAAAAAATATTTAAATTTTTAGGGCGAAAGACTTGTGTATGAGCACAAACGTGCGACCGTGACTTCGAGGTGGGACGGCTTGCCGTGTCGGTGTCCTCGACGTTACTTCAAACTTTTTTCTGATATATGCAAATAAAAACACTCGCCGGAAAAGCGAGTGCTGTATTGAGTCATGTACTTATTTTGATTCTTCTCAAAGCATTGGGCTTTTGTTTTTGCATATTTGAGAGATTGTTTACTCCGGTTTGAGCATCTTTTTGACCATGCGGATGACTTCGGATTTGCGGTGTGCAATATAGTCTCGCACTTGGTCGTCGGTCTGCGAGAGCAGGTCTTGAAACATCGGCAGGGAGACGAATGTAAAGACCGTCAGCGAGGCGATAGTGATCATCAGATCGAAGGGGTCGATTTTGGTAATATGTCCCGCTTGCTGCTCTTGCTTGAGGCGCGCGTCAAACTGCATATAGAGCATCGCATAAGTGGGATTCTTGACGAATTTCTCCCGCATGTACTTGCGGCGCTCGGGGTTGTTAACCAACTCTTCCAACACAAAGTACGGTAAACGCGGATTACTTGACAGCGCGTCAAAATACATGGAAATCGCTTGCTCGATAAAGCGGTCAAACGATTCTTCGTTCGCCAAAGAGCGCCCGATGACATTCAATGCCGCCAAAACCTGCTCCAAGAAAATCTGCCGGAAGAGGTTCTCTTTCGTGCGGTAATAATAATGTACGAGTGCCTGCGTACAGCCGACCTCTTTTGCTATCTGCGTGGTCGAAGTAGCCGCATAGCCTTGCTCAAAAAAGAGCTGTTGCGCCACTTCGCGAATCCGCAGTTCCATATTGTCATTTTCACATTTATTCATTTTTCACATTTATTTTGGGTACAAAGATACAACTTTTTTCGGACATGTGCAAATTATTGCAGCAAAAAATGCAAACGGTTGGTGATATTGGCGTCGGATGTGCCGGCATCGAAATCAAGGAAAAGCAAAGACAGATGCGGGTAAAGGTCTTTGTAACGGCGCTCTATTCCTTTGCTGATGATGTGGTTGGCTATGCAGCCGAAGGGTTGTAGCGAGACCACTTTGTGGACGCCATGATCCGCCAGGTCGCATATCTCGCCGGGCAGGAACCATCCCTCGCCGAAGTCCGCGGCGGAGTTGATCACACGGCGGCTCTTGTGCCAGATGTCCATGATATCCGCAAACGGTCGGTAGAACGGATAGTCGCCGCAGAGACGGTCATAAACATGTGCGTAATGGAGCAAAAGGCGGTTGACGAGTTTTGCCTGCCAGGGTTTCAGACCGTCCTTGCGGATATGCTGGTCGCGGTTGATGAAGGCGTTAGGGATCGAGGTGGAGAAGAAGCCCGTGATCGCCGGCGGCATAACTTCCACGCCGTGCTCCATGAGCCAGCGGACGACGCCATGGTTCGAGAACGAGTTGTACTTGACGTATATCTCGCCTACCACGCCGACCACCGGCACTTGCTTGGTGGTGTCTGTCATGTCCGTGAACGCGCCCGTGGCATCCCGCATGAGTTGGCGGATTGCCCGGTAGTCGCGCTTCGCCAAGAGCGGTTGCGCGGCGTTGAGGTAGTGGTCGTAGAGCTTGCGCGCCACGCCGGGGATACGTTCGCGCGGAGCGGCAGGATAATAGAGTTTGGCAAGCGCGTCGGCAAAAAACATCGCTTCAAGTGTCGGACGGATGAGGTGTAACCAGTTGATTTCGAAGCCCGGCTGGCTGTTTTTGAGGCTTGGACCGATGGCCACGGCTATCACAGGCACTTGGCTCATACCAGCCGCCACCAAGGCGTTTTTGATGAGCGCGTAGTAGTTCGACGCACGGCATTGTCCGCCTGTCTGCGTGATTGCCACGGCGGTCTTCGAGAGGTCGTACTTGCCGGATTTCAAAGCCCGCATGATAGACCCCACCACGATAGTTGCCGGATAGCAGATGTCGTTATTCGCCACGTGCAGACCTTCTTCGGCGTCCTCTTGCGTCGCCATCGGAAGGGACTCGATGCGGTAACCCGCCAAGGCAAAGATGGTGGGCAGGAACTCGTTGTAACCCTCTGCGAAATACGGGGTTAAGATGACGCGGTCTTTGTCTTCCACCTCAAATGGCTTTGTGGTGAAAGGCGCTTTGTTTTTGAGATCTCGATATTTCGATATTTCGGGATTTCGAGGGGCGGCATTGACGCTCTCGACGAGGGAACGGACGCGGAGACGAAGCGAACCGATATTGTTCACATCGTCGATTTTGAGGACGGTGAGGTTCTTGCCATAACGGGACAGGATAGCCCGCACTTCGTCCAGGATGAACGCGTCGGGGCCGCAACCGAATGACGTCAGTTCGACCATGTGCAGATTATTGTACGGGCTGTTTCCGACCCAATGTGCCGCCTTGAAAATGCGGTTCGGGTACGCCCATTGTGCCATCGCGTTCAGTTCGTCATACACGCCTTGCCCCTCGTGCGCAGCCACATTCTCCGTGATCACATCTATGCCCATCGCCGCAATCGCGTCGGCAATCTTATGCTGAATAAGCGGGTCAATATGGTAAGGCCGCGCTGCCAAGAGAATAACCATCCGACCAGCCGCACGCGCTTCGTTGAAAACTTGCATATTGCGTTTTTCCAATACGTCGAGATAGTTCTGTTGCGCCCTAATCGCTTGCGTGATAGCTGCTTGTGCGGTGGATTCGTTGATATTGAGTGTCGCAAGGTATTCTACTAAAGAAGCCCGCAAAAGTTCCTCATCCTTGAACGAGATGGTCGGCGCGTCCAAAGGAATGCTGTAGTTCTTCTCGGGATTGATGGCACTTTTGATCACATCCGAATAACCGCTGACGACAGGGCAATTGAAACTGTTCTTGGCCTGCTCGTCCTCCTTGCGCTCGAACACCACCCACGGATAGAAAATGCGGTCCACTTGTTTCTCGATAAGGTCCATCACATGCCCGTGCATCAGTTTGGCGGGGTAACAGATATTGTCCGCCACGATGGTCCGCACGCCTTTGTCAAAAAGCCGGTTCGTACTCACGCCGCTCAACCGTACACGCATTCCGCAACACCCGAAAAGTGTCTGCCAGAACGGGTAGTTTTCGTAGATGCCAAGGCCCCTCGGAAGACCGATTGTTATTTGTGATTTGTCATTTGTGATTTGTGATTTTTCGAAGAGTAGTTTATATTTCTCCTCGAACATATTGATGCCTTTTCGGGCGGTGGTGTCTTCATTGGAATAAACGCGCTCGCAGTTATTACCCGACACATACTGGCGCCCGTTCGCAAACGAATAGACGCGCACCTGACAATGGTTCTGACAGCCCGGACATATCTCTTCTTTCTCCTCAAAATGGTCAGATTTCAATATCTCATCTAAATGCATAGTATAGTATATGATTAGTATGTAATTAGTAGGTGATTAGTAGGTGATTAGTAGGTTATACTGCTTATCATCTACGGACGATTCTTTGACGTGAAGCATACAACGCACATCCGTACGCACCCATGAGTTCTGGGATCGGACCAAAGCCGACTTCCTTGCCGGTAAGGATTTCCAAAGCGCGAACGACAGAATGATTGCGGAATGTGCCGCCTTGAACCATGATATGTTCGCCTAATTGGTCAAACGATTGCAGTTTGAGCACTTTGTACAGGCAGTTTTTGATGACCGAATAACTGAATCCTGCGGCGATGTCGTCCACTTGTGCTCCTTCGCGCATGGCTTGTTTGACCTTGCTGTTCATGAAAACCGTGCAGCGTGTACCGAGGTCGTACGGGTGTTGCGCCAGCGTCGCCATGTGTGCAAAATCGCTCACGTCGTAGCCCAACTGCCGCGCAAAAGTCATGATAAAACTGCCACAACCGGACGAACAGGCTTCGTTGATCTCTATCCTTTGGATAGAACCGTTCTCCACGAAGATGGCTTTCATGTCCTGTCCGCCGATGTCGAGCACAAAAGAGACGTTCGGTTGCAGGAGCTTCGCCGCCATGAAATGTGCCATGGTCTCCACAATGCCGTAATCCAAACGAAAAGCGGTCTTGAGCAACTGCTCGCCGTAACCTGTCGAACAACTGCCGGCTATCTCGATGTCCTGCCCGAGCGCGTCACGCATTCGTTGCAACGCACTGTGAAAAGCCTGCAACGAATTGCCGTTATTGTAGCTGTAATCCGTGAAAACCAACTGCCCTTGCTCGTTAATCAGGACCAATTTGGTTGTTGTGCTGCCGGAATCGACGCCCAAATATAGTTGAGAGTTGATAGTTCTTTGCCCGAGGGCACGATCTGAAGGTATGGAAAGTTGAGTGAAGTTGGTTAGTTGAGAGTTTATAGTGGTGTGCCCGTATTTCTTCTGTTTCTCGGAGAGCCAGTTTTGGTAATCGGCTTCGTCGGCAAAGAGCGGTGGCAGAGTGCCGGAGAGCGGAGCAACGCTACAATGGTCGTTAGAAAATAAGGTACGCACCTGCGCGAAATCGTACCTGGTACTTTGCTCCTTGGTACTTAACAAGGCTGTTCCGATAGCGGGAATAAACTGTGTGTATTCGGGCACAATGCAATCTTCCTCCGTCATCTCAAGTGCCTGCAACAAGTGCTTGCGCAGTTCGGGGATATAAGCAAACGGACCGCCGCAGAGAAAGATCTTAGGGTGCACTTCTGTTCCGCGTGCAAGTGCACTCACCACTTGCATCGAAACGGCATGAAGCATCGAAGCGGCAATGTCTTCTTTGCTTACCGAACGGGAAATAAGGTTCTGGATGTCGGTCTTGCTGAACACGCCGCAACGGGACGCAATCGGATAGATATGTTCGGCTTTGGCAGCCAGCGCATTCAACTCGCTTGTCTCCACGCCCAGCAACGTGGCTGTTTGGTCGATAAACGCACCTGTTCCTCCTGCGCAGTTACCGTTCATGCGCATCTCCGGCACACAACCTTCTTCAAAGAAGATCATCTTACTGTCCTCGCCACCGATATCCACCAAACAATGCACATCCGGATAGAGCTGTTTTACCACTTCCGCCGCTGCAATCACCTCTTGGTGAAAACCGATACCAAGCCGCTGCGCACAACCCATTCCCACAGAGCCGGTGATGCCGATAGTGAGACCGCTTCGCTCAAAGTCGAAAGACCGTTCACTTTGTTCACTCAAAGTAGAAAGAATCCCTTCGATCATCTCTTGTCCGACTTTCATCGGCTCGGCGTTATGGCGGCGGTAGTCGGTCGCCAGTACTACCGGCTTTGAGTCCGAAGGACGGTCTTTTGATTTTTGACTTTCGACTTTGATAAGCGCCATCTTAATGGTCGTGCTGCCTATGTCAATACCTAATCTATACATTGTGCACCTTATTTGATAAACCTATTAAATTGTGCTGCAAAGGTACGCAAAACACCTGACGTACACAAGCGCCAGGTGTTTTTTCCTTAGTAACGACCGCTATTTCTTAATTTGCAGCCTGTTTTTCCTTATAGATTTATCAATTTTATAAGGATTAAAACGCAGTCAGTTTCTTGTATTGCGTGTCGGAGACGGGTTCAAGCCATTCGTTCGTGGCGCCTGGTTGCTCTTGGGTATGAATCGCCAAGTGCTGCATCCACGAGTCTGCAGCGGCTCCATGCCAGTGTTTGACGCCTTCGGGAATAGCAATCACGGTTCCCGGAGTAAGCGAAACAGCGGGTTTGTTCCACTCCTGATACCAACCCTTGCCGCTCACGCAGATCAGCACTTGTACCGCTCCGTGGTGAACATGCCAGTTATTACGGCAACGCGGTTCGAACGTCACAATCGCCACACCGCCGAAATACGGTTGCAGATAACTCTGCCCTACGAAATACTGCGCGTAAGCATCATTCGACTTGCCTTGCGGCCACTCCGTTTCAAGCAATCCTGCCAACCTTCCCGCCTCGTTCAAAAGACCATTTGCCGCGAGGGCGACTACGATGCCTTGCAACTGCTCTTCGGTCACGCCCATATTGCGCGCACCGACGATGTGTGCTTTGAGTTGCGGCTCCACGCCTTCGAGACCGCTCAACGCAGATACGGTCACTAACTCACGGTCAGCGTACGTCAGGTTATCACGGGCAAAAATATCCCCGAATAAATGCACCTTCAGGTAATAATCCGTAGCCGGCGCAAACTCATACTCGAAAGCCTTGCCGACCAGTTGCGTCTGCACGCGCGTACCTTCTTTAAGTGCATCGTAGTCATCGCTGAGCGGACTTGCATCCTCGCCCATAATAACCTTCACGCCTTTCGCCTGACGGTCACCAATAACACGCTGCAAAACACCCAGCGAATTCAGACTTCTCGGAAAACCCGTGTATGCATACAACTGCGATAGCGCCTCCTTGATTTGGCTAACCGTCAACTCCGCCTCTAATCCATTATGAATAGCCGACTCCAATGCCACCAAATCGCCCTTAGCCTCATCACAAGCGATAGCACTCATCCACGCCGCCTGCTCCTTTGTAAATGAAAGTTGGTTCATATCTTTTGTTTCTGTCTGTTGCTTTGAGCTGCATGCAACCAGCAATACAGCCAAAGCAAGGGTCATAATTATTCTCATAACTTCGCTACCAACTCAACGATTTTCTGCTTCGTAGCATCGGTTTTCTGCTCGTCGATCTTGGCGGTCACAACACCCATATTCTCAGCGTGCCAGTAGTTACAGATGTCGCGGAACTCAGCCTTCGCGCCATCATACACACCCGGCGAATAGGACGAACAGAGCAACGCCATCTTCTTCACTTTAGCCGGTGCGTTAACGCAGTACATTCGCTGAATAGGCGCCTGAATCTGCGCGCAGAGCGTGAAATAATAGATCGGAGCCGCCAGAACGAGTGCTTCTGCCTCTGCCATCAACGGATAGAGTTCCTGCATGTCGTCTTTCTGGATGCACGCGCCAATGCCCTTGCCGTGGCAGTACTCGCACGCCAGACAGCCTGCGATATGTTTGTGCGCCACGTTCACGAGCGTCACGTTATGTCCTGCAGCCTCAGCTGCATTCTTGTACTCGTCCGCCATCCAGGCGGTGTTACCCTTCGCTCTCGGCGAAGCCTGAAGAATCAATACGTTCATAATGTATTATGTGTTATGTTTGATGTGTTATGTTAATACTTCTTGAAAATCAGCGGCATAGCCTCCGGTGCGAGCGGTTCGGTTGCGACGAGTTGGAGGGACTTGACCATGTGCAGCGTGCCTTGTTTGTACTCGAGGAAATGCGGAGTCTGCAAATGTGCCTGATAAGCTTCCTCATTGCGGTAGATCTCCACAATACGAATCGTGTTCGGCGCATCCTTGACCTGCATCGGGAAGATACAGATCACGCCCGGCTCACTCTCCACGGACTTGGTTCCCACATTATGTGCCGCCGCGAGATACTCCTCCACATATCCCTCATTCACCTCTATCTCTGCGATTCGGGTAATCAACTCATTCGTCATCTTCTTATCACTTTTATTGCACGCCGCTAACATAACCGCCGCAAAGGCAAAGAATAAAAACTTTCTCATCTTACAAACTTGCCACTAGGATCTCTTTGATGTCCTTCTCGGTCAGAGCCGCATAAGCATTCTCAAGTCCCTCATTCACAGCGATATGATGTGCCATTTCGTCGAGGCGACTGTCATCAATTCCCACTTCGCGCAGGTGCATCGGAATGCCGATCGACTCAAAGAACGCATATGTCGCCTCAATCGCCTTATTCGCAATCGTCCATTCGTCCAGCGAAGCGTCAATACCGAACACATTCACGCCGTACTTAACGAACCGCGGCAAGGTGTGCTCATTCAGAATATGCTTCATCCACCGCGGAGTGATAATCGCCAAACCCTCGCCGTGCGTAATATCGTAATAAGCGCTCAAAGCGTGCTCAATTCCATGACAAGGCCATCCGCTCTCGCTATTACCGAGCGCCAAAATGCCGTTACAACCATACGTACAAGCCAGCATCATCTCCGCACGCGCCTTGTAATCCTCGGTGTTCTCAATACACTTACGCCCGTTCTCCATGAGGCTACGCAACATCGACTCGCAGAAACCGTCATTCAGCAGCGTCGCGTCCTCCACAAAATACTGCTCCATGGTGTGGTTCATCGCGTCCGCAATACCGGCGGCCGTCTGTTTCCGGCTGACCGAGAACGTGTACGTCGGATCCAGGAACGAAACGGCAGGGAACAGATGTCTATCCAAATAACCGATCTTGTCATTCGTCTCCGTTCTGGAAATAACTCCGCCGCAGTCGTACTCACTTCCCGTAGCCGCTAACGTGATAATATCCACAATCGGCAGAGCGGCTTGCGCTTTCACTTTGTACGAAATCAGGTCCCACGGATCGCCCTCATAACAAGCCCCCGCAGCAATCGCCTTCGAGCAATCTAGCACACTTCCGCCGCCGACCGAAAGGATCACATCCACCTTATGTTCCTTACACAACCGCACACCTTCCAATACCGAAGGATCATATTTCGGATTCGGCTGAATACCGCTCAGTTCCACCACCTCAAAATCCTTCAGCGTCTCCCGCACATAATCATAAAGGCTGCCTGCTTTACCTCTGAAAGCCGGTATTTTCTTTATACTGCCTCCTCCGTAAGTCAGGAGTATTTTCTTGCCGAAACTGCTCATTACTTTCTGCAGTTTCTCTACTACGCCTTCACCAAAGATAAGACGTGTCGGCGTCTGATAATCAAAGTTTTGCATAGCTATTTTGTTTTATTTATTTGCGTTAATGAATTTATTATTTGAATTTCGCTGCAAAGGTACTACTTTTTTTTGAGATACGCAAACATAAATTAGCCGAATATCTACCATTTTTGCAGAAATGAGTCTCAAAACGCACTTTTCTCCTGTATATTTCAAATATTTGTTGTACCTTCGAGGACACCGACACGGCTCAGCCGTCCCACCTCGAAATTACATTCGCACAGTTGTGCAAATAACAAGGCTTTGCAGCACAAAACACAAATATATTTGCATTTTCTTGCTGAAATCCTTGTATATTTCAAATATTTGTTGTACCTTTGCACCCGAATTTGCGTGCGAACAAAATATGACAGACGAAATAGTACTATACAAGCCCAATGAGCAGTTTCAGTTAGAGGTACAACTGAAAGATGATACCGTATGGCTAACGCAAGAACAAATCGCGATGCTTTTTGGCACGCAACGCCCCGCTATAACCAAGCATCTCAACAACATTTACAACAGTGGTGAATTAACTATGGAGAGCACATGTTCCATTTTGGAACGCATGGGTAATGACGGAAGACAGCGCTATCAAACCAAGTATTACAATTTGGATGCAATACTTTCAGTCGGATATCGAGTAAACAGCAAGAATGCCACTTTATTCCGTCAATGGGCAAATAGAGTCCTAAAAGAGTATATCCTCAAAGGTTATGCGGTAAACCAACGCTTGATTGCGATGGAAGATCGTATTGACCGCAGACTGCAAGAACATACTGAACAAATTCACGAATTGCAGGACAAAGTGGATTTCTTCGTCCGCACATCCCTTCCTCCGGTTGAACAAGTATTTTTTGAAGGCGAGTTCTTTGAGGCGCGCGTATTATTGGAAAAGATCATCAAGACCGCCACAAAGCGCGTCATCATTATTGACGCATACATAGATGCCACAACATTCGAAATGTTGGATGTACGTGCCAAAGGAGTAGCAGCCGACATTTATTCTGATGGTCTGTACAAGACCTTACGCGACACACACAATGCGTCCGCTGGTGTGCAACCCATTAACACGCATAAATGGTCAACGGCCTCGCACGACCGATGGCTGATTGCAGATGACCGTTTGTACCATTGTGGTCATTCGGTCAAAGATTTAGGCAAGAAACTTTCGGCAATCATGCTCATGGGCGAATCGCCGGAAGCAATATTGAACCATGTGAGATAGTATAATTGCAATTTTTGCAACTATACAAACTAATCGTCCCTCTCCGAGACGTAAAAGATGGAGCAATCAATCAACTGTCAAACAGCAGTAAAGTAGCGGATGATCCGCTTTTAAACACGATAGATATACGATAGATATACGTTAGATACACGATAGATTCAGCCCCTTTCGCCCTAAGAACAGCGGAAGAAAACAATAAATAACCAACAACCGCCTATGGCATAAGACAACAGACAAACAACATATATAAATAAGCATTTGCTTTATTAAGGATTCTTTCAAACTTGGACACTTTGATTATGGTCTTTCTAATAAATGCGAATATTCACACCATGAGTGTGAACTTTCTGCATATATTGGAGACCATGGGAGTCCAAGCCCGAAAGAACCGATGTAAAAGATTGTTCACACTTTTTGTACCAATAAGTTTATAACAATTTATTTTTAACTAATATGGTAGTACCAGAAAATGTATATCAAGAGTATCACGATTTGTTAGAAAATGTACACTCACGAATCATGTCTATAAAAATAGATATGAATACATTAGTGTCCACTAAATTGGACGGTTAATTTTACAATCTTAATAATCGTACATTTTTAAAAGTCAAAATCAAATTGCAGTTGAGCGTCATCACATATCGTTTTCTCCGCTTCGAGGTTGCCAAACAGCTCTCGGATAGG
>JAFSKL010000018.1 GCA_017448985.1 Paludibacteraceae bacterium | reverse complement strand
TTTGGGTATTTTGTCCTTATAATCCGGTCGCGTGATGGTCGCGTTGATGATTCGGCAAGGAATCGTCAATGAATAATGATTAATGAATAATGAATAATTAGTACTGATGCGATAACTTTAAGAAAAAAACATATATTATTCAAATCAAAAAGTCAGAATATATCCACAAGTTGCTGAATATAAACAATATACAGAGCACGTCACTTAAGTTAACGCATCAGTAGTATTTACAAATTTTAAAAAAAGCATTCTTATGGAAACGATAGATGATGTAAGCCAAAAGAAAAGGGAATCAAAATCAGACATTTCGGGATATTGTTGCGTAGTTTTTAACCACGCTTTAACCACGGTTTAACCACGAGAAGATCTCTATGCGTAAAAAAGAACATTTTGAAACACGAAAATTTTGATGGTCAACTAGTCTTCTGGTCTTCTAGTTTACCAGATAAAAGCAGTAAACAAAAATAAAATCGTTAGATCAAATCCGTTTGCTCTTCTTAATAATATGCCTACATACAATCATTTACAATGAAGTTAGAAAAAAATAATGGGACGCGAGTGGCGATTTTTGTAACAATTGGTTATTTTGACCAACAAAAAGGCAGAAAAACGACATATATTTGCACTCGCAAACGTTGGAACTCGCACGACTTCTTAGCCCTAAAGGGCACGATTATTTCGGGCACAGCCCTCGTGCCAGTGCTACGGCACTTCGAACGGAAGGATCCGCGGGGAGTAAATATGCGCAACATTTATCATTTTATTAAAAAGATTTATCATTTCGTGAAAAAACGTTTTTTTTTCGTCACAAATACTTGCGTATGTCAGAAAAATTTTGTAACTTTGCAGCGAGTTTGTGTAGAAACATAACCAATAACCCGTTTTTGTATTGAAACAACAAAATCAGTAACCAACAAATAAATTTTTAATTTCTATGAAACAGAAAATCTTATTTTGGGTTGCTCTGGCAACCATGTTGTGGGCGGGGATGACAACCGCCAATGCCAAAACGAACTTCTTCACTGTATTGGGGCAAAAAATAACCCTCAAGGATGGTGAAACCCAAATCGGTAACATTACCATTGACCAAGACACTGAAAGCAAGGTGCTGCGAATCATTTTCGGGGAATACCCCGAGCAAACACTTAATGTGCCGGACGATGTGCGCCTCTTTGAGTATAGCGGCGATGACTTCGATGTCATTTTAGTGGGGTTTGACCAAAACCTTACAATCAATCATAGTGTTAAAGATCATGATTTGTTTTTCATTATGGGCTCTACTGCTGACCCTATAGAAGTGTATTTCGCCAATAACAGCATAACGGAAGATGTAACGCTTACCATCAACGCGACCTCCGCAGCGGCAAATTCTGATGTTTTCTGTATGTATAATACGCACCTGCATCTGAATACACTTGACCTTGCCGAACTTCTAAGCGACAAAAGCAAATTCCATAAACTCAATCTCGACATAAACACGAATGATGGTGAAATATTCTACAAAAACTTAGTAACACCCGTGAAGCCGGTAACGGTTGATTTAGGTTATGGTGACTATCATTTTGCGTTTACTAACTCGGCAAAGGAAGGTGAAATTTTCCTAAACTCCATTCCTGTTTCGGGTCTCGGACGTTTCGACACCTATGATGCAAATAATTATGTTTCCACTCCCCATGGATTATGCTACTATCATGATGGAAGTTTGGGGGCGTTTTATAAATGTGATGCCACGATGACCTACTCTAATCGCTACAAGGGCGAAGTGACGCTCAAGTATATGCCCTCAGAGTGGGCTTATTTCGATGACGAGGAGTATTCCGACTGGCGAATAGTACAAGATTGTAGCGGTAATGTCTCGCTGCAAATCACCGGAGCAGGCGACCTCTCGTCACTTGACCCCGACAAACTGCCGTGGATGCCCTACAAAGAACTCATCACCAGTGTGACAGTAAGCAGCAATATCATGATTCCGCTGACTAAACTGCCGGAAAGTGCTTTTGCTGAGTTTAAGGCACTGACCTCCGCTAATCTCGCCGGCATAACCGACATGGAGGAACTTCCCGCAAATCTTTTCCTAAACTGCCCGAAATTATCGGAAGTCTATCTCCCCTCTATGGGTTTGAAGAGTATCGGCAAGTCGGCATTTTTCGGTTGTCAGGCACTGACCACTTTGGAACTGCCGGACGAGTTGGAAGATATAGGACAAAGCGCGTTCTTCTCTTGTTACAATTTAGACGTGACACTACCCAAGAACCTGAAGACGGTAGGCTTCCGCGCCTTCGGCCTCTGCAATACGGTACGAATGCCCAAAGACATCGGAGAGGATATAGAATGTACAGATGAAGATGGAACCGGTGCTTGGAACTCTGCATTCGAGATTACACGCTTGGTGTTTGAAGGCACGATGGAAGAGTGGCTCGCCCGCGACAACAAATGGATAATGAATGCGTGGACGAATTACACCTCCTCCGGCGGACATCTCAACATCGGCGGACAGGACATAGAAGATCTGGTTATCCCGAATGGCACTACCGAACTTAAACCATACGCTTTCGCTAATGCCGTACATATCAAGACTGTCAAGTTCCCCTCCACACTGACCAAGATAGGAAAAATGTCTTTCTACAACTGCGGTTTAGAAGCCATTGACCTGCCCGACAATATCACCGAATTGGACGAGAGCAGCTTTGAGTACTGCGAAAAAGCCGCAACACTCAAACTGCCCAAGAACCTCACCGTCATCCCTGAATCTGCATTCGGAGGCTGCGAGGCGTTGACTGAAATCACGTGGTCCGAGAACCTGACCACTATCGGTGTGGGAGCTTTCGAGGACTGCCCGTCGCTGACAACCTTGAAACTGCCCGAAACGGTAACAACCGTGTCACATGATGCCTTCAGTGGATGTGAAAGTCTTATGGAAGTGACGATGCCCAAGAGCCTCAAGTCCATATCACCTATAGCATTCGCCGGCAACATACACCTGAATAAATTGACAATCCCTGCCGGCATGGGCGATGTGGAAGAGTTAGAGAAAGAAGAACTCATCAAAGAACTCCTCAAAGATGTCCCCGAAGAAATGCACGAACAGTACCTGATGCAGTTATATTTCCCGTGGGTGACCGAAATCCGTTTCGGCGGCGACCTCAACGAATGGCTCTCCAAGAGCCGCCCGTGGCTGATGAAAAACCTACCGGCGACCATTCCTGACTTCATTAATGAAATCTATGTCCCGCACGAGGTCAATCTCTATCTCTCAGGAAGCGACGAACCGCTACAGGAAGCCGTTGTCCCCGAGGGCGTGACCGCCATTCCGGAAGACGCGTTCCACTACGTGAGCTCGCTGAAGAAAATCACCCTGCCTGCAAGTATGAAGGAGATAGGAGCCCGTGCTTTTGAAGGATGCAAGAACATACAGAACTTGTACATCTATGCATGGAATCCGCCGACACTCGGTAAGGACGCTTTTGAGGGTGTAAACGGATCTTTCACACCGTGGTACACAGCAAGGCACAATTACGAAAAAGCCGAAGGATGGGAAACGTATGTTTCTTCGCAGCTCGATTATTCCCTATGGCCAGCGCCGATGAGAGACGACTATGTACAGGTAACGGTTAAGGAGGGTCAGGAGGCATTTGGTAGCGTCAGTCTGAATGTGCCGGAACAGCATCGCACAGGCGGTTATGAGTCGGAGACCGAGTTAACCGTCATGGAGGGCGGAGATATTACCGTCGTTGCCGAGCCTGCCGAAGGCTACCGCTTCGTCAGATGGGAGAGGTGGCTGTATAACGGAGCAATGATAGCTTCCGATTGGGAGGAAGTGTCCAACGAGGCAAGCTATACCACACAAGCACTTGGCATAATACCAATTGGCGGTTCAACGCAGAACACCTTCCGCGCCGTGTTCGAGCAAGCTAAAGGCAGTTTTGACATCTCCGTCACCGTAAAGGGCATCGACCCCGAGTTGGTGGAGATTACCGGTGCCGGAACTTATACGGAGGGCGACAACGCCACCCTATCGTTTACACTCAAAGACGATGAACACTACACCTTCTCCATGTGGCTGTTCGACGAGAACAACTTCCGTACGACCCAAACGCTCTCGTTTGAGAATATTGACGCCAACCACGACGTGGAGATTGTCTTCAATGTCAACAAATACACCGTGACAGCCACCGTCATTCCTGCCGGAGCCGGTGTGGTCAAAGGGCAGGGAGAATATGACTACGGCACGGACTACACCCTGACGCTCGAACCCGCTGAGGGTTGGGAACTCAAAGAGTGGCGTGACGGCGTTCCTTTGGCAGAGAAATCCAACACCCTGACAGGCACGGTCTATGGCGCCATCAACATAGAGGTAGAACTGGTACAGACCGTGAAGACTTATACCGTCACCTTCCTTGACTGGGACGCGACAGTTCTGTTCGTCGAGAAGGTAGAAGAAGGCAAGGACGCCAAGGGACCGGACACCAACCCCGAACGCGAAGGATATAAGTTCGTCGGATGGTCGAAACCCATCACCAACATCACCGCCGACCTCACCGTCATCGCACAGTACGAGAAGAAAGACGCGACAGGACTCGGAGATGTACAAGGGGACAATGTACAATGTACAAAGGTGCTCCGTGACGGCGTGCTGTATATAATGTACAACGGTACAATGTACAATGTACAAGGTCAGCGCTTGCGCTAATGCTTGCACGACTGCGCGTTACACGCTTGTATAGTGCTGCGCATTGCGCTACGCTTTCCCCGACGGACGCGCTTCGTTAGCGCCCGTCGGGGACCCCAAAAGGGAATCACACAGATAGTACGGCATTGGGTTGCCGTACTATCACAAGGAATCCGGGAAAATGATAAAATGATGAAACGAATACTGCTATTGTTTATGACATTATTATCTGCTGCGGGCGCGGATGCCTGCAATCACAAAACCTACAAGATTGACTTCTGCGGGCAGGATTATGCCTATGCTCAAAAAGTCGAAAGTCAAAAGTCGAAAGCCGAAAGCAAAGACCCGTGGCTGAGCGAACGAGGACTGATGCCGGCGCGTGCAGAACGCAAGGCGGGAGAACAGGTGGTGATCTATTTCGTCATGATTGCTACTGACACCGACTACCGTTTTATCTTGGACGGAGTAGAGGTACGACCCGACTACGAGAGCTCCATCGGATACATCTTCCGCTTCACCATGCCCGAACATGACGTCACACTACGATGCCTACAGCGTAACTCCATGCGTGAGATTCCCGAACCATGGGAGTAATAAATTGAAAATTGAAAGGTGATATGAAAAAGATTTTACTTTTCATCGTAACCCTCTGCTGGGCGATGAATATGCACGCAGTGAGTGAGATGTACGGCGTGCTGAGTTCAAACAAACAGGTATTGACGCTGTACTATGACGAAAGTCGCGCATCGCGAAAAGGCGTGACGGATTGGTCGGTGTATAACAATGAGAAGGACAAGAGCGGTATTGTCAAGAAAGTTGTTATTGACGCCTCGTTTCAGCACGCAAAGCCGTTGACCACCTCCCATTGGTTCAGTTCCTTCTCGTATCTGGAGGAGATAGAGGGACTTCAATACCTAAACACACAGGAAGTGATGGATATGAGTAATATGTTCTCCTCTACTCGCCTTAAACGCTTAGATTTGAGCACGTTCAACACGAAGAATGTGACGAACATGTCAGGGATTTTTTCGCTGTGTACCCGACTGACTCATGTCAACCTGACCGGTTGGAGCACCAGATGGGTGACAGATATGAGTGCCATGTTCAATTCCTGCCAGGCATTAAAATATGTGGATGTAAGCGGGTTCAACACCGCCAACGTGACGGATATGACGGGAATGTTCTACGATACAGGTCTGGAGACACTGGATCTGACGAATTTTGACGTGAGCAAGGTGACGAAAATGCTGCTGATGTTCACGAATAGTGATAATCTGCAGCGTATCTACGCAAAAGATTGGACGGAGGGCAAAGATGCCACTATGTCGATGATGATGTTTTTAGGCTGCTACTCGTTAAGCGGCGATCACGGTACGGTGTATGATAATTCGAATATCGATATATCGTATGCACGTCCGGACGACGGGAGCACCCACGGCTATTTCTCTGCGGCGGCGAAACTGTTCGCAACGAAAGACAACAAAGAAGGCACATCGATTACGTTCTACTACCATAGTTTCGGCTATTTTACAAACTTCAAGCCGGAGGAGATAGAAAACGCCAAAACAGTACGCTTTGACGAGTCGGTTCGCTTTGCGCGGGAGACAAGTACTGCACATTTGTTAGACGGTTTCACAAATTTAGAGACCATAGAGCATCTTGAATACCTGAATACGGAAAACGTGACGGATATGAGTTATATGTTCGCCAATTGTCCGAAACTGAAATCCGTTGACGTAAGTTCTTTGACGACGGACAATGTGACGACGATGAGCCATATGTTCGCCGGTTGTAGTGCGTTGGAGAGTCTGGATGTGTGCGGATTTGAGTTGGGCAGCGCGACTGATGTGAGTTCGATGTTCGAAGGCGACAGCCGACTGAAGACCATCTGGTGCAACTGCAGTTGGGCTTCGTATGCCAATCTGACATCCTCAAGCAACATGTTCCTTGGCTGCACATCTCTGCCGAATTACGATGCGTCGTATGTGAATAGGCTCTATGCCCATCCGAAGAAAGGCGGCTATTTCACCGGTATGGATGAGCTCTACTGTGATTTCGGTGCGGATGGGACTCAGTGCAATCTGCGTTACGACCAATTACGCGGCGACTTGAAAGGCGTTTCCCATTGGGACAAATACCTGTATCCCGATGTGAACTCTGTGACCATAGACAAATCTGTTCAGAATGCCCGTCCGACGAGTATGCGTGGATGGTTCAGTTCCTTCAAAGGAATGCGGTCTATTAAAGGCCTAAACTACCTCAACACCTCAGAAGTGACGGATATGAGTTATCTATTCGCCTACTGTTGGTTGTTGATGAATGTGGATGTCTCGGAATTTGATATGAATAAGGTGACGAATGTCTCGCATATGTTCGATGGTTGTACCTATCTGCGGGCGATATACAGCAAGGCCGATTGGAGTCAGTTGAGCGGCATTAAGCAATCGGAATATATGTTCCTTGGCTGCAGAGACTTGGTGGGTGGTTCGTTCACCAAATATAATCGAGACAATGTGGACAAGGCCTATGCGCATTTGGATGGCGGGAAAGACAATCCCGGTTATTTCACAGCTCCGGTCGAGTTATACGGTGCGCTTGGCAAGGACAACAAGACCGTAACGCTGTACTACGACAGTTACTGCGTGAAGAACGAAGGACAGGTCAATTGGATGGGTTCGTTCGGAAAAGCAAATATTGAGAAGATTGTTATCGACCCGTCTGTATCCGGTATTGCATGGAAGGATATGAGTTACATGTTCTTCGAGCTGAAGAACCTCAAAGCAATCGAAGGGCTCCAATACCTAAACACCTCTATTTGCACCGACATGAGTTTTATGTTCGCCGGTTGCAGTTCGTTGACAAGGCTGGATATATCGACCTTTAATATCAAGAGCCTGACTAACGCGGTAGGTCTCTTTGCTAATTGCAGCCAGTTAGAGCGGATCTATTGCGATGAAGACTGGAGCGCGAGTGAGAAGTTGACGGAATCGGATTATATGTTCGAGGGCTGCACGGCTCTTAAGGGCTCAGATGGCACAACGTTGGACGCTAATCATCTCGATAAGGAGTATGCGCGCATAGGAAGCGGTTCAAAACCAGGTTATTTCCATATCTCGCCTACTATCTACGGAGCTACTTCGGAGGAAGGTAAGGTGTTTACACTCTACTGCGACGACCAGCTGACGGCACGAAGCGGAATGACGGATTGGATACCTGTCGATTGGAGGGACGTGGAGAAGATAGTGATTGACGTGTCCATGAAAAAAGCGCGTCCTACGAGCACGAAGCAGTGGTTTAGGAACTTCGGTTATGCACGACGGATTGAAGGCATAGAGAACCTCAACACCTCCGAAGTGACGGATATGAGTTATATGTTCTCCCACTGTAATGCATTGGAGTGTCTCGACCTGAACGGTTTCAAGATGACCAAGGTGAAAGACTTCTCCTATATGTTTGAAGAGTGCAATAATCTGGAGCGTATATTCTGTGACCAGGATTGGCACATCGTCGGCGAATGGCCGTTCTACGGTTGTAAGAAATTGGAGGGCAATGTGAGTGGGGCTAAGTGTAAGGGCAATGCCACAGACACCAGCAACGGGTACGCCAAAGTAGGCGATGCGGAGACTCCCGGCTATTTCTCGCTCTATGAGTATGAACCGATGGAGATTTATGGCTTGCTCAGCGAGGATGAAAAGACGCTTACTATTCAATACGACAACCGGCGGCGCATCAATGACGGTAAACTCGATTGGTCGATTTATTGCAGCGCGAGGGGATTTGAGGTGGAAGAAATAGTCTTAGACCCGTCGATGTCGGACGCCAAGCCGACAAGCATGGAAGCATGGTTCAATTATTTCCAGCATGTGACCACTATCACCGGTTTGAATGGTCTCAACACGTCCGAAGTGACGGATATGAGCAGCTTGTTCAGTAACTGTAAGGGCTTAACCAGCCTTGACCTGACGAACTTCAACACCGCTAATGTGACGGACATGGAACTGATGTTCGATGATTGTACAGGGTTGACAGAGTTGGAGCTTCCTTCGTTCATCACCTCTAATGTCACCACTATGAAGTGTATGTTCTGTGGTTGTACAGGATTGAAGAAGCTGAACCTCAATTCGTTCCTCACCACCAATGTCACCAACATGATGATGATGTTCGCCGGTTGCAGTGAACTGACCACCATCATTTGTACCTCCGATTGGTATAATAGCAGTTGTTGGTCGGACTGGATGTTCTGGGGGTGCGAGAAGTTAGTTGGCGAAATGGGCACGACTTACGATGAGGAGAAGATAGATGGCACGTACGCGCACGTGGATGGAGAAGGAGGGCTTCCGGGCTATTTCACGACGCCTAATCCGCCTACCTACTACACCGTTCGGTTTGAAGACTACGATGGTACCCTGCTCCAAGAAGGCTTCGTGGCGGAGGGAAAAGACGCCATTCCGCCTATTCACCCGATGCGGGAGGGTTATACCTTCACCGGCTGGGACAAGGATCTCAGTGCTGTGACCGAAAACCTTGAGATCCATGCGGTCTATGAGATAAACCATTATACTGTGACCATCATTGCCGAGAACGGAACAGTGACCGTTGCCCCGGAAGAGACCAACCTCACGTCTGTGGAGTACGGCACGAAGTTGACGCTCACTGCGGTGCCCGATGAGGGATATATGTTTGAGAACTGGACGAACTATGACGGCACGGAGTTGACGGTCAATTATAATGTAACCGTGACGGCGACGTTCAAGATCAAGACCTTCTTCGTGACATTCTTGGATAAGGACGGTAATCAGATAGGCGAGACGCAGATCGTCAACTGGAACGAGGCTGCAGAGGCTCCCGAAGCACCCGAAGTGGAGGGATACAAGTTCACCGGATGGGACAAGGAGTTCAACCACGTGACAGAAGATTTGACCGTCAAGGCAACGTATGAATTGGCGGTTTATCAGGTAACACTCGTAGCCGAAAACGGTAAGATAACGGTAGAGGAAGAGGTAAACCTCTCGAATCTTCCGTACGGCACGAAACTGCACCTGACTGCCACACCCGATTACGGCTATACCTTCGACCACTGGGAGAACTACAACCCCGAGACGGGACTGACCGTCAGCGAAGACATTACCGTGACGGCTTATTTCAAGCCGCAGACATTCACCCTGACTGTTACTGCCGAGCCTGCCGAAGGCGGTACCTTCAAACTCGGCGGCGTGGACGAGAACAGGCAGGCGGCATATATGTCGGACTACACCATCGAAGCCATCCCCGCCGAGGGCTATGAGTTCGTTGAATGGCGCGACGGAGACGAGGTGCTTGACAACAAGACCACCAAGATGAGCGGCGTGCTCTACGGCAATGTGACGATTGTCGGCGTGTTCAAACCGACCATCGTCTATCACACCGTTACTTTCCTCGACTGGGATGCGACCGAGTTGTTACAGGAAAAAGTGGAGGAAGGACACGATGCCCAAGGACCGGAGACAGACCCGGAAAGAGAAGGTTATACCTTCATCGGATGGTCAAAACCGATAACGAATATCACCTCCAACCTGACAGTCATCGCACAGTACGAGAAGAAAGACGCGACAGGACTCGGAGATGTACAAGGGGACAATGTACAATGTACAAAGGTGCTCCGTGACGGCGTGCTGTATATAATGTACAACGGTACAATGTACAATGTACAAGGGAGGAGAATCGAATGATGGAATGATGAATTAATGAATTCTATTCCGAGAAGAAAACAAGTGTGCCGAATGAAGCGGCACACTTGTTTGTTAATTTCTCTTTTCATTTTTGCGGGGTCGCGTCGAATTTCGGTTCGCTCATTTGAGCGAATAACAAGGCTTTTCCACAAAAAACTTCAAATAAATTTGACTTTTCTTTGGAAAATCTTCTTATTTTGATAAAAAACGATTATTTTCCGAAGAAAATCTTGTGTATTCCAAAAATTTGTTGTAATTCGGCACGCCCTTATTTGCACGGCAAACAAGGAATCCGCCGAAGGAACAGTCGCATTGTGCTGGATATATACCAAGGCAGGCATTTTTGCCAAGCCTAACGGCTTTCCTATTTAGCCCGTGCAGATACCATCTTATGCAAGCATAGACGCTATCTATTCGCGCTAAATAGATAAAATTTCATTTTATTTGGCAAAAAATGCCCGAACGCTTGCATATATGCAAAATTTGTTGTACCTTTGCGCCCAAATTTGTGTTTTTTGAAAAACAAACAACTCTATGTCGAAAAACAAACCCTATTTGGATAAAGAAGGGCGGGCGTTGCCCTATCCGTGGATCATCAATACGATGCTGTGTATCGTGGGCGGTATGCAGACGCTTCGTCTGCGTTTCTGGAGCCGCAAGCCGAAGCACACGGCGGAGAAGACCTTGCGCGACATACTGACTATCTCCCGTGACACGGTCTATGGCAAAGAGCACCATTTTGACCGGATCCTGAGTGCGACGACGGCGGACGACCTGTTCCGGTTGTACCGTCTGTATGTGCCGGTGAACAACAGTTTCGAGACGCTGCGTCCGTATGTGGAGCGTCACAAGCAGGGCGAGGAGAACATCCTGTTCCCGGGCAAGCCGGACATGTATGCCACGACCTCGGGCACGACTTCGGAGCCTAAGTGGATACCCATGACGCACAAGTACCTGAAGGATGTGTACGGCAAGATGAGTCATGTCTGGACGTGGAACTTCGTGAAGCACCGGAACCGGATCTTCGGCGGTCATATCTTCACGACGGTAGGCAAGGAGTGCGAGGGTTATGCGCCGGACGGGACCTTGTTCGGTTCGGTGAGCGGTGTGTTAGTACGCGACATACCGCCTATCATCAAGAAGCACTACACGGGTCCGGCTTGCGTGATGGCGATACCGGACTATGCCGCGCGCAACTACACGCTGATGCGCCTGGCCCTGCAGCACCGCGATGTGACGCTCTGGGCGACCGCCAATCCGTCGACGATACTCGAGTTGCTGCGCGTGATGAACGAGAACAGGGACGAGATGATCAGCGACATCGAGAAAGGGACGATATGCGAGGATTTTGACATACCGTTCGAGATCCGTTCGGAGTTAGATGCATACATCAGTCCGAAGCCGGAGAGGGCTGCCGAGTTGCGCAAGATACTGGCCGAGACAGGGCACTTGTACCCGAAGGATTTCTGGCCGTGGCTGCAGTATTTCAGCACGTGGAAATGCGGTAACACGAAGATCTACATGGACAAATACATGGACCAGTTTGACTGGGACAAGACCTACTACCAGGAGTTGGGCTACATAGCGACAGAGTGCCGTTTCGGTTTCTCGCTGGACGAGACGAACGAGAGTGTGCTGTTCCCGCAATTCCATTACTACGAGTTCGTGGAGGAGAGCGAGCTGGATAGTCCCCGCAAGCATTTCCTGCAGATCTACGAGCTGGAGCAGGGCAAGCGTTACTGTGCGTATGTGACGACCTACTCGGGCCTGTTCCGCTACAACATGAACGACCTGGTGGAGGTAGGCGGCAAGTACAAGGAGACGCCGACAGTCCATATGGTGAGCAAGGTGAACGGCATCGTGTCGATGACGGGCGAGAAACTGTACGAGCCGCAGTTCATGGACGCTGTGCATCAGGCGGAGGACGAGACGGGCATCAAGACCAAGTTCTTCGTCGGTTTTGCAGATGTGGAGGAATCGAAATACCATTTCTACTTCGAGTTCGCGGACGAAGAGACGACACAGGAGACCGCCGACGCGTTCACGAAAGTGGTGGACGAGAAGCTGCAGCATATCAACTTGGAGTACGAGTCGAAGCGTCAGTCGTTCCGTTTGCACGACCCGGAGGCGCATATATTATTATCGAACGCCTATGCGCGTTTCAAAGCGGCGTGCCTGAAGGACGGCTTCCGCGACGGGCAGTTCAAATTCAACCTGCTGATGCAGGACGAGAAACGGCGCAACCGGTTCAACTTGTTGCAACGGCTGGAGAACCGCCTCGAGCAGTTCAGTGAGACAGTGATACAAAGTGCAGACAAGATAGATGAGAGACGAAAAGAGCGAGTTAAACGCCGCACTGCACGGCGTGCGAACCGTGGTGTTTGACCTGGACGGTACGCTGTACGACAAGCGCGGTCTGGCGGCACGGATGGTAGGCCGTCTGTGGTGGTGTCTGCCGTTGTTGGCGTCGGAGCGTCTGGCTCGGCGTAACATGCACTATGCCGATTGTGCGTCCGAAGAGGAGTTCTTCGAGCTGTTCTTCCGGACGATGTCCCGCGGTCACTTGTGGGGTCCGCGTATCGCGCAACAATGGTATCAGCATGTCTATCTGCCCACGATGGTGAATCTGATCGGCAAGACCTGTCCCCGTCGCGAACAGGCGATCGAGCTGTTGGACGAGTGTCGGAGACGGGGCCTGACGACGGCGGTCTATTCGGACTACGGCTGTGTGGAGGACAAACTGCAGGCGCTGGGCATCGACTGGAAGCAGTTCGCCTTGCGTATCTCGGCGCCGGAGTTGGGTGCGCTCAAGCCCTCTGCACGCTGTGCACAACAGGTGATGGAGCTGCTGGGCGCCAAGCCCGAGACAACGCTCTTCGTCGGCGACAGGGAGGAGAAAGACGGAGCTTCCGCAAGAGCCGTGAAAGCACGGTTCTTGCTAATTAAAAATTGAAAATTGAAAATGAATAAACGCTATATTGATTTGAGGGTGTCGGAGGGGGTGTATGTGCCGCCGGTGACACGCGAGTATCCGGAGGACGATCCGTATGTGGGCTTGTACCAGCCTGTGTACGACCGTGATTTTCCGGCCGTGGACGCGACTTATCCGTATTTGGATGTGAGCCGCAGGAACCGCTTTCATCTATGGTGGGGCTATGCGCTTATCTTGCGGACCTTGGGTCTGATTCTAAGAATCAAGTACGGTCTTCGCTGGCGTATGGAGAGCCGGACACGCTGGTCGCGTTGCCCGTGGACGATCCGTCGTGCGCTACGCAAGTACGACCTGAGCAGGGGTGCGATCACCGTGGCGAACCACTGCTACCGGCACGACTGCGCATCGGTGCTGACTTCGTTCCGCGCCTCGAGCCATACGCGTATCCCCATGTTCGCACCCAACTTCAAGACCAAGGACCAGTTCTTCCTGAAGATAGTAGGCGGCATCCCCATTCCCGAACCGGAAGCGGGTCTGAGTGCGATGAAAGCGTTCAATGCCGCTTTTGACGAATACAACCGCCTCGGCTACTGGTTTCATATCTTTCCCGAGGCCAAACGGTGGGACTGGTACAAGCCTCTTCGTCCGTTCCAGAAAGGGGCGTTCACGATGGCATACAAGTACAACAAGCCGATACTGCCTTGCGCCGTCACGTTCCGTCCGCGGACGGGTATCTGGCGGTGGCTGGGACCCAAAGACGAGCCGTTGACGCAAGTGATCATCGGCGAACCTATCTATCCGGACACGACGCAGCCTCGCGCTGCCGAGACCGAACGACTGCTCCGATTAACGCACGAAACGATATGTCGCTTAGCGGGAATAGAACACAATCCGTGGCCGTCGTCGCTCTGATAGCGTCGATGATCATCTGGTCTGTGAGCGGGATAGCCATCAAGCATGCACTGATGGTGCTGCCTCCGTTCACGATGATCGTACTGCGGTTCGTGCCGTCGGTGCTGCTGATGCTGGTGATCGGACTTATCTGCCGCAAGAGTGCCTTGTTCGGTCTGCAGCGTCTGGAGCTGCGTGACCTGCCTCTGTTTCTCATTGCGGGTTTCTGTCAGCCCTTTCTCTATTACCTGCTGGAGACCTTCACCTACGATGCGCTCAACAGCCCGACGATAGCGGAGACGCTGCTCTCTACGAGTCCGCTGTTGAGTCCGCTGTTTGCGGCGTTTTTGCTGCGCGAACGCGTGACGAAGTACAACATAGCGGGTGTTCTCATTTCTACTGCGGGCGTCTTTGCCCTCTCGCTCGTGGGAAGCAGCGACTATTCGATCGGCAATTATTGGGGCATTGTGTTGGCTTTTGCGGCGGTGTCGGCGGCGGTGATCGATTCGATCATGATGCGCAAAGTGCCCGAACGGTACTCGTCGCTCAGCTTCATCTTCTATGCCCAGTGCGTGAGCCTGCTGTTCTTCCTGCCGCTATGGTGGTGGAAAGAGGGACCGGAAACAATTTACAATTTACAATTTACAATTTACAATTCAGAGACACAGGTGGCGCTCGGATGTGTGGCGTATCTGACGGTTTTTGCGAGCGTGATAGCGTTCATCCTGTTCTGTTTCGCTCTCCGCAAAGTGGGCGTGACGCAGGCCAACGCATTCAACAATATCCGTCCGGCATTCACGGCATTATGGATGTTTCTCTTTTTCGGCGAACACCTGCCTTTGGGCAAATGGATCGGTATGATTTTAATCATTTTTGGCCTGTTTGTCTGCCAAAAACAAGAAAAAAATACGATTTTTTAAGATTTATTTGCACATACGAAATAAATTTCGTACCTTTGTGCGCTGTTTTGTGCGGCCAACGATGAAATATAACAAACAAAAGTATGGATATTTATACCATTGATTTCTTTTACGACTTGATGTATATCATGTTTTTGATAGGTCTCGTCGTGTTCGTGTCCCTGTACTTCGTGGATGCGGGTTATGGCAAGATGCGTTCTGACAAATGGGGTCCGGCTATCAACAACAAAGTAGGGTGGCTGCTGATGGAGTGCCCGGTGTTCTTTGTGATGCTGTACCTGTACCTCAAGTCGCTGCCTCTGTACGGCGGCATCACGCGCGGCGTGCCGTACTGGCTGTTCTTCCTTATTTTTGAGTTCCATTATTTCCAGCGCTCGTTCGTGTTCCCGTTCCTGTTGCAGGGCAAAGGCAAGATGCCGATAGCGATCATGATCATGTCGGTGGTATGGAATATGATCAACGGCTACATACAGGGCTATTTCCTGTTCCATATTGCTCCGAACGATCCTTTCTACTCGCAGCTGTACACCTCGGCTTGGCTGACAGACCCGCGGTTCATCATCGGTGCGCTGATCTTCATCACGGGCTGGATTATTAATGTGCACTCGGACCATGTGATCCGGCATCTCCGCCAGCCCGGAGACACGAAGCACTATCTGCCCAAGGGCGGTCTGTACAAGTATGTGACGAGTGCCAATTACCTGGGCGAGATCACTGAATGGCTGGGCTTTGCCATCCTCACTTGGTCGCTGGCAGGACTGCTGTTCTTCTGGTTCAGCTGTTGCAACCTCGTGCCGCGGAGCAACGCCATTTACAATAAGTACGCGGAGGAATTCCCCGACGAATTCAACCGCAAGAAGTTGAAACGTATTATTCCGTTTATCTACTAGTCGAAAGTCCAAAGGTGCTTTCGAGCACTCCGATAAATGTCGAAAGATGAAAGAAAACAAACTTTTTACCCCTTATAAGTTGGGACCAATCACGCTGCGGAACCGTATTATCCGCAGCGCTGCTTTTGAGAATATGGCTCGCGGCAATGCGCCTACGCAGGAGCTGCAGGACTATCATGTGAGTGTAGCGCGTGGCGGAGTAGGCATGACGACGGTGGCCTACTGTGCCGTGGACCTGAGCGGCGTGTCGTTCGACGGACAGCTCTATGTGCGTCCGGAGATCATTCCCGACATGAAGAAGCTGACCGACGCCATCCATGCAGAAGGCGCCAAGGCGAGCATTCAGTTGGGTCACTGCGGCAACATGACCCATTTCTACACCTGTCACTGCATGCCGGTGAGTGCCGACAGCTGGTTCAACCTCTACAGCCCCACTATTCATCGCCGTCTGCGCGTGGACGAGATACAGGCGCTCGTCAGGAAGTTCGGCGAGGCGGTGGACTGGTCGCGTGAATGCGGTTTCGACTGCGTGGAGATACACGCGGGTCACGCTTACCTCCTCTCGCAGTTCATCAGTCCGCGCACCAACCATCGTCACGACCAATACGGCGGCTCGTTCGAGAACCGTGTACGCTTCATGAACGAGGTGCTGGACGAGGTGATGGCTCACGCGGGCAACGACATGGCCGTGGTCGTCAAGACGAACATGTGGGACGACTGCTGGCACGGTTCGGACCTCGAAGAGGGCATCAAGGTGGCCAAAGAGATCGCCAAACACCGGGTGCACGGTATCGTCCTCTCCGGCGGTACGGTGAGCCGAAGCCCCATGACGATCCTCGGCGGAGCCATGCCGTACAAGACGCTGGCGCACTACATGAATATGAAATCTTTCTGGTGGCTCAAGGCGGCGCTGAACATACCCGGTGTGCACCAGATCATGCTGCCGACGCAGCCCTTCAAAGAGCTCTATTTCATGGACAAAGCCAAGCTGTTCCAGAAAGAGATCACCGATGTGCCGCTCATCTATGTGGGCGGCGTGCAGAGCGGTGACAACTGCCGGCAGATCATGGACGAGGGCTTCGAACTCTTCCAGATAGCCCATGTGCTGATCAAGGATCCGGAGTTTGTGCACCACGTGCAGGAGAATCCGCACTACCATGCCGGCTGCGGGCGGTCGAACTACTGCGTTGGACGTATGTACACGCTCAACATGAAGTGTCACGAGTGCGTGGAGCGTGACGGCGAGGTGATCGCTCCGCGTATCCAACGCGAGATAGCCGAACTCGAGGCCAATGCCAGGAAATCCGTGGCTGAACAGAAAATGGCCAAATGACTAAATGACTAAATAAATCGTAAATGGTAAATGACCAAATCGTAAATAAGCCAATGCTCGCATTAGTAACGGGCGCCAGCAGCGGTATCGGCTTGCAGTACGCCACCCAATTGGCGCGGGATTACCATTGTGACCTGCTGTTGGTCAGCAATCAGGAGCAGGAGTTGGCGCAGGTGTCGAAGGACCTGTCGGCCACCTACGGCGTCAAGACGATAGCGCGCTACGCCGACCTCAGCCTGCCGAATGCCGCGGAGACGCTGCATGACTGGTGTGTGGAGAGCGGCTACACGGTGGATATACTGATCAACAACGCCGGTGTGTTCTTCTTCAACCAATACTGCAACACCTCGATGAAGCGTATCGAACTGATGCTGCAGCTCCATATGATCACCGTGGCCAAGCTGACGCGTCTCTTTGCCGCGGACATGATCGAACGCCAACTGACCGACGAGGAGGCGCGCACGCGTATATGCGGGCATAAACGTATGCGCGGGTATATATTGAATATGAGTAGCATGTCCGCCTGGATGGCAATGCCAGGTATTCAGACCTACAATGCCACCAAGGCGTTCATCTATAATTTCTCCAAAGCCCTCTGGTACGAACTCCGTCCGCATAATGTGGGCATCACGGTGATGGCTCCGGGAGCCGTGGATACGGGCCTGTTCGGTTTGGCACCCAACCTCCGCAAGCTGGCGGTGGCGCTCACGGTCAGTATCCCGCCTCACCGGCTCGTCAAACGCGCCCTGCGCAAGATGTTCCGCAACAAGAAAGCCGACACGCCGGGAGTGATCAACTGGCTCTGCACGCCGCTGCTGAAGCATACACCCGACTGGATGCTCTTCCTCGCGCAGAAGAAACTCGCTCCCTATATGAAATAGGAACACGCACGATTATTACGGTTAACCCCAAAATAGTCGTGCTATTTGTTAAGAATACATATACGATTATTAAGGTGCTTAAAAAAAAGCACCTTTTTCTTATCATTATATGCTTCGTATATCGGAAAAATGTTGTAACTTTGCGCGTTTTTTTGGATTTGCTTATGAAGAAGATATACTTATTAGTCTTTTTTGTTCTTTTGGCGGGCACTCTGTGTGCCGAAAAACTGAGTGGTGTCATTACCGATGCCTTCACTCGCGAGCCGCTGATCGGCGTCTCCATCCTGAATACGGATAACGGAACCGGCACCGTGACGGATCTGGACGGGTACTACGAGCTGAATGTCAGCACGCTGCCCGTCCATCTGCAGTTCTCGTATGTGGGCTATCAGACCGAGCAGCGCGTGCTCAAGAGCCTTCCGCCCAAGTACAACCTGGTGCTGCAGGCGGACAACGAGGTGCTGGAGGAGGTGGTGGTGACTGCCGGACGGTTCGAGCAACGCGTGACGGATGTGACGGTGAGCATGGAGGTGCTCAAGCCGCAGACCATCCGTTCCCAGGCGCCGACGGACCTCTCCGCTACGCTGCAGACCGTGCCCGGCGTGGAGATCATCGACAAGCAGCCCAGCATACGAGGCGGTGGCGGTTGGACCTACAGCGTCGGTTCGCGCTGCCAGGTACTGATGGACGAGATGACGATCCTCAACCCCAAGACGGGCGAGATCAACTGGAACAACATACCGCTGGAAAATGTGGCGCAGGTCGAGGTGGTGAAAGGCGCTTCGTCGGTGCTGTACGGCTCGTCGGCGCTCAACGGCGTGATCAATGTGCGCACGCAGCGTCCGGGCTTGACGCCTGCTACCAAGGTGTCCGGCTATGTGGGCATCTACGATAACTACACGCAGTATCACCATACAGGTGCCCGTCTGCCGATCTACTATGGTGCCGAGGCTTCTCACTCGCGCAGGGTAGGCGACTTCGATGTGTCGGCTTCGATCAGCGGATTCAAGGACGAGGGCTACCGTCAGCAGAGTTTCAACGACCGTGCACGACTGGGAGGCAACATGACCTACCATGTACCGATGCCGGAGAACAAGTACATGAACGCGGGGTTCAACCTCAATTATGTGGCCAATAACTACGGCGATTTCTTCATCTGGCGCAGTCCCAAGGACCCGCTTCATCCGTCGCCGCTGACCAACATGGGACGCAAGGAGCACAACTTCAATATCGACCCCTTCTTCAACTACGACGATGTGGAGCGCGGTATCTCGCACAAGCTGCGTACGCGTTTCTACATGACGGCGGACAACCTGACGACACCTACGCCGGGTATCAGTACCGAGGACCTGATCAAGTGGGGCGCGACGAGTTTCGATCTGGACAAAGTGAAGGGCTATTACGACCAGATAACAGGCTTTACGGATGCAGGCGTGTCGCTGGAAGACGCGCTGCTGGTCACCTTCAAGGAGGTGGCGGTGCCGTTCAAGAACGAGCAGTGGCTGGATGCCGTCTTAGGCGGTATCAACTTGGTCAAGAACGGGCTGGGCTACACGGGTACGGTGGCTGAGCTGCAGGATGCCTTGGGCTACGCGATGAACCTGCTGGCTGACAACAGCCCCACGCGGCCCGAACTGACCTATAACGGCTATGTGGACTATCAGTTCGCCAAACAGTGGCAGTCCGGTGTACGCCTGACGACGGGCATCAACTGGAGCCATATCACCAACACCGCCAATATCACGGGCACGCACCATACGGACAACCTGGCTGCCTATCTGCAGTACGATCACCGAATCGCGGACCGGCTCTCGCTGAGCGCCGGACTGCGGCTCGAGTACTACCGTATGGACGACCAATACAAGGAGGCCAACATACAGATCGGCAACTGGCTCTGTCCGGTTCGTCCCGTGTTCCGTGCCGGTCTCAACTGGGAGATCTACAAAGCCGGCTTCCTCCGTGCTTCGTTCGGACAGGGATACCGCAACCCCTCCATCACGGAGAAATTTGCACGCAAGGACATCGGCGGAGTCGGGGTCTATCCGAACCACAACATCAAGCCGGAGTCGGGCTACAACGCCGAACTGGGCTATATGCAGCTCTATAAGTTCGGCCCCGTGTCCGGAACGATCGACTTCGCCGGCTTCTACACCGAGTACCGCAACATGATCGAGTATCAGTTCGGACTCTTCCGCAACTCCGATTTCACGATGATCAACTCGATCTACGATGTCATCGACGAGCTGCAGACCATGCTCGACGGTATCAAGGAGACCAAGTCGCTCAGCAACGCCGGCATCGGCATCGGTGCCCAGTTCGTCAATGTGAGCCATGCCCGTATCTACGGTGCGGAGGTCAGCACCAACGGCAAGGTGGATATCAGCAAGGATATGAACCTCCGTTACATGCTCGGCTACACTTTCACCGAGCCGGAGGACCTGGACAACGACGAGCGCATAGCCCGCGAAGCCACCTACACCGACCCCTTGCAGATGAAGAACAAGTCCAACGACACCAAGTACCTCAAATACCGCAACCACCACTCGTTCAAGTCGTCGATCGACTATACCTACAAGTGGCTCTCGCTGGGCATCAACATGTCGTACCGCAGCAAGATGCTGGCCGTGGACTATCTGATGGTGGACGAGCGCATCCAGGACGAACCCGACCTGATGGAGTACGCCCGTATGTTCATCTTCGGCTACGAGGACGGACTCACGCTCCATAACTACTGGCTGTCGCATAACACGGGCTGTTTCACCATGGATCTGCGGTGCGCCGTGCGCTTCAAAGAGCATGTGGAGATGCAGTTCATGGTCAACAATCTGCTTAATACGGAGTACAGCTTCCGGCCGATGGCCCTCGCGCCGCCGCGGACTTTCGTGTGCCGGTTAAACATAAATCTGTAATTTGAAATGAAAAAAATTATACTAATCAGTCTTTTGTCCTTCGTCCTGGGTCCGTTGTCGGTCCTTGTGAGCGCAGTCTCCGTGGACGAAGTGTCCGGCACCTTCCGAGGCCTGCTCAATATAGGCGGGACGCAGTATCCGGACAAAGTGGTCTATATCCTGCCGGGTACGGAAGCGAACACCATCACCTTCGTCCTGCCCGACTTCAAGTACAATGCCGGTGATCTGGGCAACATCGTCCTGCCCAACATACCCGTGGACGAATCGGGTATGCTGACCCTCGATTATACCACGCTTTTTATCAAGGCCATCTCCGAACGCGCCGAGATCAGCGTGCTCAACGGATTCGTGGACGGCAAGGACACCTATAACTCCGTCATTTCGGCTTCCGAGGCACAGGTGCTGCTCTCTATAGCGGCTCCGTCGCTGCCCGAACCGATCCTCGTCCTTTTCGCCGGAAGCAAGGTGACCGGCGCGAACTACGCCGTGATCAACGGCGGTTTTGAAGGCACCTGGACCAACGGCGAGCCGCAAGGATGGCACTCGTTCAATACCGCCACCGGTGACTACGCCAGTATGGTAAGGAATACCGAGCAGTTCACCCAGTCGTCGGAGAAGCGTCCGGGTACGACCGGTTCCTACAGCGCCTTGATCAAGACCAAGTTCGTGGTAGGTATCCCCGCCAACGGTAACTGCACCAACGGACAGATCAATGCCGGTTCGATGAGTGCTACCGATGCCACGGGTAACTTTAATTTCTCCGATCCGTCCAACGGCGGTTATAACACGCCTTTTGTCGGAGCCCCGGACTCTCTGGTCTTCTGGTCCAAGTATGTGCCGGCGGACAAGAACCCGTCTAATTCGGTGAACCGCTCCCGTGCGCACGCGGTCATTACCACTAACGCGCGCTATCAGGACCCCGAGGCTACTAATTACGCTTCCGTCAAGATAGCGGAGGCGGAGGTTAATTATGCGGCTACCGACGACCTCGGATGGCAGCGTATCGCCGTGCCCTTCACCTATTCGGGCGTCAATCCCGCGCAAGCGGCCTATATGCTCATCACCTTTACCTCCAACCAGACTCCGGGTGGCGGTTCGGCCTACCAGGAGGGCGGACTCTTCAACAAGAAGGACTATCCCGACTTCGTCTATCTTGACGATGTGGAGATGGTCTATAATCATACACTCAAATCGCTGACCATCGACGGCACGGAGGTCGTTTTTGCGGACGGACAGGCCACCACCGAGCAGGAATACAGCGACGCGGACTACCAGCTCGAGGCACTGACCGACGGCAAGGCTGCCAAGTCGTTCATCGGCTTTGATGCCGCCTCCAACCGCGTCTATGTCTATGTGGTGCCCGATAACTACTCCCAGGCCTGTGCGTACTCCGTTTATACACTCCAGATGGCTGCGCCCAAGCCGCCGGTCAAGGACACCGAGTTCGCCTACGAGGCATCGGTTTGCGACAACGAGACCTATTCGGACGAGCTGTTCAAGGACCTCAAAGAAGCCGGCGAGTACCACACCACCATACCGAACACGCAGGGTGGGGACTCGCTCGTCACGCTGACCCTTACTGTATTGCCTACCTATTCGACGCCTACCGAGGCTTCCATCCGGATGGACGAGACCTATTCCTGGCGGGACAAGGTATATAAAGACCTCACGCCGGGCACCTACAAGGACACGGCTTTCCTCACGACGACCGCGGGTTGCGATTCGCTCCTCACGCTCGTGCTTACTGTCAAGTCCATCGGCTATGAGTTCACCGAGACGCTAACCGCTTGTCGCAACGAAGAAGCCACCTGGCGCAAGAAAACGCTGCCCACCGCCGAAACCGGCACGTTTGTCGTCTATGACTCGCTCAAGTCGGTCTATGGGCAGGACTCGGTCTTTGTACTCACGCTCACCGTACTGCCGACCTATTCGACGCCCACCGAGGCTTCCATCCGAATGGACGAGACCTATACCTGGCGGGACAAGGTATATAAAGACCTCACGCCGGGCACCTACAAGGACACAGCTTTCCTCCACACGGCCGCCGGTTGCGATTCGCTCCTCACGCTCGTGCTCACCGTCAAGTCCATCGGCTATGAGTTCACCGAGACGCAGACCGCTTGTCGCAACGAAGAGGCTGTATGGCGCAAGAAGACGCTGCCCACCGCCGAAACCGGCACGTTTGTCGTCTATGACTCGCTCAAGTCGGTCTATGGGCAGGACTCGGTCTTTGTACTCACGCTCACTGTCCTGCCTACCTATTCGTTCACCGAGACGCAGCATGTCAACACCATCGATATCGTCTGGCACGGACAAGCCGTCAAGGACCTCGAGCCTGCCGACGAACCCTATGTCTATCACGACAGCCTGCTCACCACCGCCGGTTGCGACTCCGTCTTCACGCTCATTGTCTATGTCTCCTCTGTTCCAGTTACCTACGGTGAGTTCGAGACCGCGATGTGCGAGGGTGACCAGGTCACCTTCGAGGGTGTGACCTATACCGGCGCTTTCGACGGCAATATACGCGTCGAGGCACCCAATGTCTTCGGCGGCGACTCCATTGTGCACCTCACCGTCGTCCTGCTGCCCAATTATTCCATCGACCAGTATAAGACCATCACCGTAGGTGATCAAACCGAGTGGGAAGGATGGAACCTGAGTACGATGCCGGTCGGCGAGTTGACACTCACCACCTCCTACTACACCGAGTTCGACTGCGATTCGACCCTCATCCTCCATCTCACCGTCGAACCCAAACAGGTCGGAACCGACCTCTACCAAACCCCCTCCATTGAGGGGAGGGCCGGGGAGGGGTTGAAAATCCTTCTCAACGGTTCCCTCTTCATCCTCCGCAAGGATGAACTGTTCGATGTGTTAGGAAAAAAGATCAAGTAGATTATTTATGTTTAATTTCTGAATTTAATATAACGATACTAACAATAACTAATTATCAACAGTATGAAAAAAATTCTTTTTACTCTTTTGGCCGGAACGATGGTTTCGGCATCCGTAATGGCCCTGACGACCAATGATGTCTGCGGGCAGTTTGTCGGTGATCTCAACATCGGCGGATCTCTTTATCCGAGCAAGACCGTCTATCTGCTACCGGGCGCCAAGGACAACACGGTCACTTTCGTCCTGCCCGACTTTATGTACAATGCCGGCAAGCTCGGCAATATCGTCCTGCCCAATATACCCATGGACGAAGCGGGTATGCTGACGCTCGACAACAGTACGCTCTATCTCGACTCCATCTCCGAGCGCGCCACCATCACCATCGTCAACGGACTCGAGGACGGAGGCATCGTCTATAACTCCGTCGTCTCCGCTACCGAGGCGCAGATACTGCTCTCTATCGCCGCTCCGTCGCTGCCCGAACCTATCTTCGTGCTCTTCGGCGGACAGGCGGTCACCGGCCGTAACTACAGCCTGACCAACGGTGGGTTCGAAGGCGAGTGGACCAATGCCGAACCGCAGGGATGGCACTCGTTCAACTCCGCTACGGGAATCATGGTCGATTATATCAAGAATGACTACCAGTTCACGCAGTCCGACCAGGTCCGTCCGGGTTCCGACGGCACCCATAGTGCGCTCCTCTCGTCCACCATGGCTCTTGGTGTCAAGGCTAACGGTAACTGCACCAACGGACAGGTGAATGCCGGTTCGTCTAAAGCCGACGATGCTGCCGGTAACTATAATTTCTCCGACCCGTCCAACGAGGGCTTCAACACGCCCTTGAACGGCCGTCCGGACTCCATCGTCTTCTGGGCCAAGTACCAGCCTGCCGACCGGGATGCCTCCAACGAGGTTAACCGGGCTCGGCTCAATGCCGTCATCACTACCGATGCGCGCTATCAGGACCCCGAGATAGAGGACTGTTCGGCCATCAAGATCGGTACCGCTACCGTCAACTACGCCGCTACCAACGACCTCGGATGGCAGCGTATCGCCGTGCCCTTCGACTATAGTGAGGACAATGCCGGCAAGCAGCCTGCCTATATACTCGCCACTTTCTCCACCAACATGGTACCCGGTGGCGGTTCGTCCTATTCCGAAGGCAGCATCAACAAGGTTAATGTGCTCGACTCCGTCTATCTCGACGATGTCAAGCTCATCTATAACCGCCGACTCGATGCCTTCACCATGGGTGGGGAAGCGCTCGACTTCACCAATCATGTTGCCACCGTGGCGGACAACTACTGTGACGACTGTGCCAAGTTCGCTGCCCTCAGCCAGGGTCGTTCCGCGCAGCCTTTCATCGCTTTTGATGCCGTCCATCGTTGTATCTTCATCTATGTCGTAGCCGATGACTATCCCCAGACCGGCGCTTACGAGCTCTACCGCATTGACTTCGCGGACAGCGACACCGCCGAAGTCGGCATCAAAGAGGACCTCGTTCCAACGACCAACGACCAAAGACCAACGACCAATAAGATCCTCTACCGCGGCTCCCTCTTCATCCGCCACGGCGAAGTATGGTATAATGTTCAAGGCCAACGGGTCAAATAGCCAAATGACTTCATCCATCGACCAAGTTTGGTCGATCATAAATAAATCGTACATCGTAAATGGTACATGGTAAATGAAAAAAATCCTTTTTTTCTTTCTGGCTCTCTCTTCGTCGCTCTCCGCGCAAACCTGGCACGACGGCCATTGGTATGCGCTCTATGACGACGCCGAGCATACGATGAGCACCCAGGACGACTATTCGACCTCGGTCTTTGCGCCCGTCGGTGGCAAGCTCACCGTCAAGTGGCGCTACGAGTGGATCGACTGGGTAGGCTTCGCGCGTAAGATCGACACCCGGGTCCTCGAGTCCGCGGATGGCGGAAACACCTCCATCGAGATAGGCGCACTCGCCGAGAACACCGACAAGAACAGCCAGACGACCGAGACTTTCACGCTCAGCCGGGATATCAATTGGCTCAAGTTCAACCGTGAAGGACTGCCTACCCATAAGGTCATCCTCACCCATCTGGACGCACCCCTCGCACCGCATATATTGCTCTCCTCGGGCACCTACGGCACTACCGCGGACTCCTATGACTTCGGCGAACTCTATGCGCTCGCCGTCTCCGAACCCTATACGCTCAAGCTCCGCTCGTTCCTCTCGTCCGATGATATCACCGTCACTTCCTCCGACCCCGAGATCTTCCGGCTCGCTTCCGAGGACAACACCGAACCCGTCGTCTTTGCCGTAGGAGCCAACGCCTGTGCTTCCGCCAAGGGCAAAGCTGCGGAGACGGCCGAAGGCGTGCTTGCCAACATAGCCAACTACTATGTCCCCGTCTATTTCACGCCCAAGGAAGGTAAGGACTACGAGGCGCAGATCACCGTCACCGACGGCACTTCGACCGCCACGCTCACCCTCACCGGTACCGGCAAGAAAAAGAGCCAGTATATCCTCTGGGAGCAGGACTCGCCTGTCTATTCGTCCGCTACTCTCCAACCCGCCAAGGCTTCATCGGGACTTCCTGTCGAGTATGCCATCACGCCGGAAGGTATCGTCGAGTACAAGGACGACGCGTTCACCATCCTCACTACCGGCACCGTGGAGATCACCGCTTCACAGCCGGGTAACGAGGTCTGGCTGCCTGCGCCCGAACTCACCAAGTCTGTCACCGTACTGCCTGCTCAGACGCGCTATGACTATGCCGCCGCCATCTGTCAGGGCGACGCCTGGACCGATGAACTCTTCACCGGCCTCACCGAAGCCGGACTCTATTACGACACCCTCGTCAATGTCTTCGGCAGCGATTCGGTCGTCTGTCTCACCCTCACAGTTCATCCATCCTACAGCCTCGAGCAGTCCAGAACCATCTATGTCGGCGCGGAAGAGACATGGGAGGAGCAGGACCTGAGCAAGCAGCCTCTGGGTGAATCCACACTCACCGCCGAGTACACCTCGGTCCATGGTTGCGACTCCGTCCTCACGCTCCACCTCACCGTCCTCGAGCGGCCTGCCACCTACGGCAACGACACACTTAACATCTGTGAAGGCGAATCGGCTGTGTACGAAGGCAAGACCTATGACAAGGCCACCAAGGAGGAGGTGCTGCTCGAGCAGAAGAACACCCTCGGTGGCGACTCCATCGTCAATCTTGTCGTACAGGTGCACCCGCTGTTCTCGTCCACTACCGAACTGACTATCATGGTAGGCGAAGAACGTACCTGGCAAGGCAAGGACCTGAGCAAGCAACCCGTCGGCGAAACGACACTCACCGCCGAATACACTTCCCTTTGGGGATGCGATTCCACCTTCACGCTCCATCTGACGGTCATTCCGCGACCTGTCACTTATGGCAACGACACGCTCCATATCTGTGAAGGTGGCTCTGTCGGCTATTACGGACGGTTCTATGACCATGCCACCAAGGAGTCGGTCCTCATCAGCGAGAAGAATATCTATGGTGGCGACTCCATCGTCAACCTCGTCGTCATGGTCCACAAGGCTTTCGTACGCGTCGAGGAGCTCACGGTCAAGAAAGGATCCCATACCCTCTGGCAGGATATCGACCTCGGACAACTGCCTGTCGGCGACTCCACGCTCGTCGTCAAGTATTCCTCCGCCTACGGATGTGACTCTACCTATGTCCTCCATCTGCAGGTCGTGGCCCTGCCTGCCTCCTATGGCGCGCTCACACTCAATATCTGTTCGGGTGAGACCGTCACTTTCGAAGGCAAGACCTACAAGCGGCCTACCACCGACACCCTCCTCGTCAGCCAGCCCAATCAGTTCGGAGGCGACTCCCTCGTCGTCCTCGTCGTCTATGTGCGGCCGGCTATGAATCTGACCACTTCGCAGACTATCTCGCAGGGAGAACATGTCGAGTGGCAGGGACAGGACCTCGGACTCTTGCCCGTCGGGGACACCACCCTCGTCGCCGAGTATGTGTCCATCTATGGATGTGACTCCACTTTCACACTCCATCTCACCGTCAAGGAACCCACCGCCACCGGCTTCGACCAATCCCCCTTCCCTTCAGGGGAGGGCTGGGGTGAGGCTTCCAAGATCCTCTACCGAGGATCCCTCTACATCCGCAAAGGCGACGACCTCTACGACCTCACCGGCCGCAAGATTAGGTAGTCCCAATCGCCCTTTGTATATCGGAAAAAAGCGCTTCGGGCGCTTTTTTTTCGGCGTTTGTTGTGAAACATTTTTGAAAAGGGGTGGTTGTTAACAAATTTTCGTTTTGGACAACTTTTTGTGTTGATAAAAATCGTAAGTTATTGATAATAAGTGATTTGTGTTTTTGTTTTGGAAAACTTTCGATTTTTTTTAGAAAAATAATTACCGAAAAATTTGCACAATTCAAATATTTGTTGTACCTTTGCACCCGATTTTCGCTCGCGTTCGGCAATAAGTTCGCGAAGGTCAATACCGCTCTGCTAAATTGACGGGCGACTTATGCCTCCGCTCTTCCCGCCGCAAACGCTTCGCTGTTTACGTCGGGAGTTGGTTTCGCTGACAATAGAATTTGACAATAAGAAAAATTATAACAAACATATTATGGAAACATACATTATCAAGCGTGACGGTAAGAAGGAACTTTTTACCATTGACAAAATCAAAAATGCCATTTCGAAGGCATTCTTAGCGGTAGGTGCTTTTGCGACGGAAGAGACTTTGGGGGCTATCCTCTCGCACTTACGAGTTCATAACAACATCACGGTGGAAGAAATCCAGAACCAGGTAGAGGTAGCGCTGATGGCGGAGGGCTATTATCAGGTGGCGAAAGCCTTCATCCTCTATCGCCAGGGACACACCGAGGACCGTGAGACGCAGCAACGGTTGGACTTCATGATGAACTATGTGCAGGCGTCCAACGCTGCCGAGGGGTCGAAGTTCGATGCGAACGCTAACGTGGAGCACAAGAACATTGCCACCCTCATCGGTGAACTGCCCAAGCAGGGCTTCATCCGTCTCAATCGCCGTCTGCTGACCGAGCGCATCAAATCGATGTACGGCAAGGAACTCAGCGACCGGTACATGCAGCTCTTGAACCAGCACTTCATCTACAAGAACGACGAGACCAACCTCGCCAACTACTGCGCCTCCATCACCATGTACCCCTGGCTCATCGGCGGCACCAAGTCCATCGGCGGTAACGCTACGCCTCCACGCAACCTCAAATCGTTCTGCGGAGGGTTCATCAACATGGTCTTCATGGTCAGCTCCATGCTCTCAGGCGCGTGCGCTACGCCCGAGTTCCTTATGTATATGAACTATTTCATCGAGCAGGAGTTCGGCGAGGACTATTACCTCCGTGCGGACGAGGTGGTGGACCTCAGCAAGAAACGCCGCACCATCGACAAGGTCATCACCGACTATTTCCAGCAAGTGGTCTATAGTCTGAACCAACCCTCCGGTGCTCGTAACTTCCAATCTGTGTTCTGGAACATCAGTTACTATGACCGTTACTATTTCCAGAGCCTGTTCGAGAACTTCCGCTTCCCGAACGGTGAGGCGCCCCACTGGGATGGCCTCAACTGGCTCCAGAAGCGTTTCATGAACTGGTTCAACGAAGAGCGTACACGTTGCGTCCTCACTTTCCCCGTCGAAACAATGGCCCTGCTCGCCGAGAACGGCGACATCAAGGACAAAGAGTACGGCGATTTCACGGCAGAGATGTACGCCAAAGGACACTCGTTCTTCACCTATGTCTCCGACAACGCCGACAGCCTCTCCAGTTGCTGCCGTCTGCGCAACGCCATCACCGACAACAGCTTCAGCTACACCCTCGGTGCCGGAGGTATATCCACGGGTTCCAAGTCCGTACTGACTATCAACCTCAACCGCGCCATCCAGTACGCCGTGCGCAACAACATACCGTACCAGGCCTACATAGAGGATGTGGTCGATCTGATGCACAAAGTGCAGCTCGCCTACAACGAGAACCTCAAGAACCTCCAGGAGAAAGGTATGCTCCCGCTCTTCGATGCCGGATACATCAACATCGGCCGTCAGTACCTCACCATTGGTGTGAACGGTCTTGTGGAGGCTGCTGAGTTCCTCGGACTCGAGATCAAGGACACGCCTGAGTACGCGCACTTCGTACAGGATGTGCTGGGTATCATCGAGAAGAAGAACAAAGAGTACCGCACCAAGGACATCATGTTCAACTGCGAGATGATCCCTGCCGAGAACGTCGGTGTGAAGCATGCTAAGTGGGACCGCGAGGACGGCTATGTCGTGCCGCGTGACTGCTACAACAGCTATTTCTACATCGTGGAGGACAAATCGCTCAACGTGCTTGACCGTTTCCGTCTGCACGGACGCAAGTACATCGAGCACCTCACCGGTGGCTCTGCGCTCCACTGCAACCTCGAGGAACACCTCAGCCAGGAGCAGTACCGCCAGCTCTTGCGCGTGGCGGCGGTCGAAGGATGCAACTATTTCACCTTCAATATCCCCAACACCGTCTGCAACGACTGCGGACATATCGACAAACGCTACCTCAAGGAGTGCCCGCATTGCCACAGCAAGAATGTGGACTACCTGACCCGCGTGATCGGCTACATGAAGCGCGTCTCCAATTTCTCCGAGGCACGCCAGAAAGAGGCCGCTCAGCGCTACTACGCCGAGAAAACGAAAGCTCCGCAATGCTAAAGGTCGCTTCCTTTGACATAGTCTTTCAGGAGATTCCGGGCGAGGTAACACTCGCCCTGAATCTCTCTAACTGTCCCTGTCATTGTCCGGGCTGCCACAGTCCCCATCTGGCGGAGGACATAGGAGAGGAACTCAACGAGGAACTGCTGGACGACCTGATCGGGCGCTACCGGGGCCTCATCACCTGCGTGGCTTTCATGGGCGGTGACGCCGCTCCCGATGAGGTGCTCCGCTGGGCAGAGTATGTCAAAAGCCAACACCTAACAGCCAGGTCAGACCTGCAACAGCTAAAAACGGCCTGGTACTCCGGTCGCCAACAAGCTCCCTTTCCTTTAGGAGAGGGCAGGGGAGATGCTTCCCTTCCTTTTGACTATGTCAAACTCGGCCCGTACATCGAATCCCTCGGCGGACTCAAATCGCCCACTACTAACCAGCGCCTCTACAAACGGGTAGGGGACCAATGGCAGGATATAACCTCCGTCTTTTGGAAAAAATCCGTTTTTGACCAATGATTTTCGGTATTTTTCTTAAGTTTTTTTTGGTTATATATAAAATCAATGTCCAACGACAAACAGTACATAGGAGCGCTTTTTGACCGCATCGCACCTACCTACGATGGCTTGAACCACGGCTTGTCGCTCAATATCGACCGTCGCTGGCGCCGGAAGACCGTAGCATTGATGCCGCCGGTTGAGCATGTGTTGGATGTAGCCATCGGCACGGCCGACCTCACCGTCGAGATCCTGCGCCAAGGCAAGGCACAACGCGTCACAGGCATCGACCTCTCCGAACAGATGATGGCCATCGGAAAGTCAAAGGTCGAAAAATATCTTCCAACGACCAACGACCAACGACCAACGACCAACGACCCCAAAGTCTCCTTCCTCCTCGCCAACGCCCAACAGATGCCGTATGAGGACCAGACCTTCGACGCCGTCACCTGTGCTTTCGGATGCCGAAACTTTCAGAACCTGGACGAGGGCCTCAGTGAGATGTACCGTGTGCTCAAGCCCGGAGGACAAGTGACCGTTCTTGAGTTCTCCTATCCCTCCAACCCCTTCGTACGGGCGGTCTATGACCTCTATTTCACACATCTACTGCCCGCCATCGGACGTGTCGTCAGCCGTGACAAGACCGCCTACACCTATCTCAACCGCAGCGTCAAGTCCTTCTGTTGGGGCGAAGCTTTTGTACAGCACCTCCGCCAAGCAGGCTTCCGCGACACCCGCTTCCAAACCCTCACTTTCGGCATCGCTACGGTCTATACGGCAAAAAAAAATGGTAAATGGTAAATGATTAAATGGTAAATAGTTTTTATGGTTAAGCACATCATTCTTTGGAAGCTTCGCTCGGACTTAAGCGAGGCGGAGAAGCGCGAGAAAGCGCTCGCTATCAAGCAGGGCTTGGAGGGCCTGAAAGTCCAAGTACCCGGACTGATCGATATCCATGTGCAAATCGATGGTCGGCTCGAAACCTCGAATGCCGATATCATGTTGGACTCGACACTCGACTCCTTTGACTCGCTCAAGGGTTATGCCGTTCATCCCGCGCACCTCGCCGTGGCCAACGGCATCGTCCGTCCCAACACCGAACTCCGTACCTGTTTGGACTTTGAGTGTTGATACGCTCGTCAAATGGTCAAATGACTAAATGACCGAATAAATGGTAAATGGCCAAATGGTAAATGAAGAAACGACCCGTAAAGGTCGTTTCTTTGTAGTGCTACCCGGACTCGAACCGGGGTTTACGGCGTGAGAGGCCGTTGTCCTAGGCCACTAGACGATAGCACCCGGAAGTGTCCCCGTTAATCGGGGAAACTGGCTTCCGCAGGGAGGGGCATTAAACCCTCTTCGAACGAAAGCGAGTGCAAAGGTACTGCTTTTTTTTGAATTGACCAAATATTTTTGCAAAAAAATGATTTTTAGGTGCATTTTTTTTTGTTTTTACTTGCATATGTGCAAAAAAAGCAGTAAATTTGCAGCGCAATTTATGCGCGAGAAATAATTTGGAAAATTATTTAACCTGAAAATCATATGAAAGAGTTCAATCTCACAACAAAAATGCGTTCGTGCCAATGGGACGAATTGACGGACGAGCAGCGTGCCATTGTGTCGGTGGCCAAGGAGCAGACCAAGCACAGTTATTGTCCGTACAGCGGTTTTCATGTAGGTGCGGCGGCTGCATTGAAGAATGGGGTAGTGGTACGCGGTTGTAACCAGGAAAACGCAGCTTATCCGAGCGGACTGTGTGCCGAGCGTACTGCCTTGTTTGCCGCCGGAGCGCAGTATCCCGACCAGCCTGTGGAGAGACTGGCTATCGCCTGCTTCACGGACGGACATTTCACCAAAGAACCCGGCAGTCCGTGTGGGGCTTGCCGACAGGTGATGGTGGAGACCGAGCACCGCTACGGAGGCAAGATGGAAGTGCTGCTCTACGGCGAGGACGAGACGCTCATCTTTGAATCCGCCGCAGACCTCTTGCCGCTTATTTTTGTCAGTGAAAACTTAAAGGGCTAAAGCCCTTGACCGGCCTAAAGGCCTGTAGGACCGTTGCACTGTAAGACCGCTACGCTGTAAGATATGGGGATAATTAAGAGAATAGACATGTACTTACTCAAGAATTTCTTGGGTGTGTTCTTGGCTACTTTCTTTATTGCGATCTTTATTTTGCTAATGCAGTTCATGTGGATGCATGTGAACGACTTGGTGGGCAAAGGTATCGGCATCGCTGTGCTGTCGGAGTTCTTCATCTATGCGACGGCTTCGGTCGTTCCTTTGGCACTGCCGTTGGCCATACTGCTCAGTTCGCTCATCACCTTCGGCAACCTGGCGGAGAAATTCGAGTTGACGGCGATGAAAGCGTCCGGCATATCGCTTTTTCGTATCCTGCGTCCGTTGGCGATTGCCGTGACCATACTGAGTATAGGCGCGTTCTTTTTCAGCAATAATGTGCTGCCCAAGTCGCAGATGAAACTATGGGCGCTCATCTTCTCGTTACGGCAGAAGAGTCCCGAACTGGATATACCAGTGGGAGAATTCTACGACGAGATAAGCGGATACCATATCTATGTCCACAACAAGACGCCCCAAGGCGAACTGCTCAATATCATGATCTATGACTATTCGGGCGGATTCGAGAATGCAAAGGTGATGGTGGCGGACACGGGCCGTCTGACGGCGAGTGCCGACCGGCAGTACCTGGAGTTGGACTTGGTACAAGGCGAGATGTTCGAGAACCTGAACAAGAAACAGCAGAAAGCGACGGGTTCGACCAAGAGTATCCCTTATCGCCGCGAGACCTTCACCCACAAGCGCCTGATCATCGATTTTGCGACGGACTTCAACCGTTTTGACGAGTCGATCCTCGAGGACCAGCATGTGAGCAAGAATGTGGCACAGTTGACGTACTCGATCGACTCGGTACAAGCGGTGTCGGAGAAACGCTGTGCGGAGCAGAGTGCCAAGTTGATAGAGGAACACTATTTCAGCCGTGAGACCAAGACGGGAGCGGTAGTGGTGCCGGAGCACATCACGGACGAGGAGCGTCGTACGCACGATTTGGATAAGTTGTGGAGCACACTGACCCTCGCCAAACAACAGCAGGCGCTGAGTCTGGCGCAGGAGAAAGCCCGTAACTACCGAGACCAGATAGAGTACAACGCCATCCTGCTCGACGACGCCAACCGCTATATACGCAAGCATGAGATAGAGCTGTACCGTAAGTTCACACTGGCCTTTGCGTGCCTCATCTTCTTCTTCATCGGTGCGCCGTTGGGCGCTATCATCCGCAAAGGCGGACTCGGGGCTCCGGTGGTGATTTCGGTCATCCTGTTTATCATCTATTATATCATTGACAATACAGGATACAAGATGGCACGCGAGGCGTTGTGGCCCTGCTGGGCCGGTATGTGGCTCAGCTCGTTCGTGCTCCTGCCTACAGGTATCTTCCTGACCTACAAGGCGGCTACCGACTCACCGCTCTTCAACCCCGAGGCCTGGGCGATTGGTTGGAAACGATTGAAAGACAAAATACGAACATATGCAGATCAATACAATAGAAGAGGCATTACAGGACTTTCGTGAGGGTAAGTTCGTGATCGTAGTGGATGACGAAGACCGCGAGAACGAAGGCGATTTCATCATTGCCGCAGAGAAGATAACGCCGGAAAAGGTGAACTTCATGTTGCAGCACGGTCGCGGCGTGCTCTGCTGTCCCATCACGGAGCAGCGATGTGCCGAACTGGACCTGATGCACCAGGTGGTGAACAACACTTCGATGCTGGGTACGCCCTTCACGGTGACGGTTGATAAGTTGGAAGGCTGTGCCACAGGTGTGTCGGCCGCGGACAGGGCTGCCACCATCCTGGCATTGGCCGATCCTAACTCCAAGCCGGAGACCTTCGGCCGTCCCGGACATGTGAACCCGCTCTATGCCAAAGCCGGCGGAGTGCTGCAACGCGCTGGTCATACGGAAGCGGGCGTGGACCTGGCCCGTCTGGCGGGACTGAGACCCGCGGCGGCACTCATCGAGATCATGAACGCGGACGGTACGATGGCACGGATGCCACAACTGCAGGAGGTGGCCCGCGAGTTCAACCTTAAGATCATCACGATCAAGGATCTCATCGCCTATAGGCTTGAGAATGAAAGAAGTCTTTCAGGCGAAGCCGGTCTTACAGCAAAGCGGTCTTACAGCGAACGCGGTCTTACAGGCGAAGCCGGTCTCATAGAGCGCGGCGAGACGGTGTTTCTGCCGACGCAGAACGGCGATTTCATGCTGACACCGTTCCGTGACCTGACGACAGGCCTGGAGCATGTGGTGCTCACCAAAGGTGAGTGGCAGCCTGACGAACCCATCCTCTGCCGTGTGCACTCCAGCTGCATGACAGGCGATGTATTTGGGTCGAAGCGCTGCGAGTGCGGCGAACAGCTGATCAAAGCTATGCAGATGATCCAAGCCGAAGGACGCGGCATACTCGTCTATATGAATCAGGAAGGACGCGGTATCGGACTGATGAACAAGATACGCGCGTACAAGCTGCAGGAGCAGGGCGACGACACGGTGGAGGCCAACCTCCATCTCGGATTCCGTCCCGACGAGCGTGACTACGGCGTGGGTGCACAGATACTGCGCGAGATGGGAGCTTGCAAACTGAGGCTAATGACCAATAACCCCGTCAAGCGGGTAGGGCTGGAGAGTTACGGCATCGAGATCGTAGAGAACGTGCCCATAGAGATAGCCCCCAACCCGTGGAATGAACGCTATATGCGTACAAAAAAAGACAAAATGCACCATAATTTGAACTTGGTGTGAAGTTTGGCACGGTATTTGAAAGAGAAAAGTAACGAGACCTCGAGATAACGAGACTTCGAGTTCTCGAAATAACCCTTTAAATAATTACGATTATGAAAAAGTTAACTACACTTCTGATGACATTGATGCTGATGAGCTCCTTGTTATGGGCAGACCAAACAGTGACCGTGTCTGCTAACAGTTCTGACATCTCGGAAGGACTCGATCTGAAGGTTGTAGCTAAGCTATTTGCGGAGGCTAAGAACCTGGAAGAGTTCGAGACGATGCTCAACAACCCCGACAGCGCATTCTGCAACCTCGACCTCAATGGTGACGGACAAGTGGACTATCTGCGCGTAGTGGAGACCGGCGAAGGCAGCAAGCGTTTGATCGTTTTGCAAGCCGTGCTCGCCAAGGATATCTACCAGGATGTGGCTTCCATCTATGTGGAGAAAGATGAGAACGAGCAGGTGAGTGTTCAGGTAGTAGGCGATGAGTATGTGTATGGCGCCAACTATGTGATCGAACCCGTTTATATCTATCGTCCTTTGATATACGACTGGCTTTGGTGCGATGCCTGGTATGCATGGCATAGCCCCTGGTACTGGGATTACTGGCCGGGATGGTGGCGCTGGCACGCCTGCTGGGCACACGACTGGTACTGGCATCACTGCTACGCTTACCATCATCATCACCACTGGTGCACTTTCCGTCACGCTACGGAACCGCGTAGAGGCTATCACGAGATGCACAACGGTGTAACGCGTAGCGACTATGCACGGGTTAACCCGAACCGTTCGTTCAGTGTTCGTAACAATGGTATGACCAATGCACGCGAGATAAGGAGCACAACCTCCGTTCGTCCTCGTCAGACGGCACAGAGTATGCGCAGCGATGTAGCACCGCGCGGAGGAGCTCCCACACGCTCGGCAAGCACGAGTACACGCTCAACAGCAACCTCCACTCGTACGGCAGCTCCGACCGACAGAGCGACCTACACGACCCGTACGACGGGCACCAGTACACGCTCAACGAGTACAACCTCTCGTCAGCCCTCACGCAGCACGGCTTCTACCGGAAGCACCACGCGCAGCACGAGTACGAGCACCGCGACACGCTCTACGAGCAGCACCGGTACCACAGCACGCTCTACGGGCAGTACGAGTACCACGACTCGCTCAACAAGCACGAGTACACGCTCGACAAGTTCGACCGTTCATCAGCCTTCTCGCAGCTCAAGCAGTTCGTACGGCGGTTCGAGCAGCACCTACAGCGGCGGAAGCAGCCGTGGCGGCGGAGGCTACAGTGGTGGCGGAAGCAGCCGTGGTGGCGGCGGCGGAGGTAGCAGCCGAGGCGGTGGAGGAGGTTCTACCCGCAGATAAGACACCATACCGCGATACAAAAAGAGCACGCGCACACGCGCGTGTTCTTTATTATATATATGCCTGCCGTTTAATGGGCGGCAAGCATGTTCTTTGGGTCGAGCAGTTCGTCCAATTGCTCTTTGCTCAGGATACCGTGCTCCAGCACCAAGTTGTACACGCTCTTGCCGGTCTCCAGCGCCTCTTTGGCGATCTTGGTCGAAGCCTTGTAGCCGATAACGGGATTGAGGGCGGTGACGATACCGATCGAGTGCTTGACGGTCTCCAAGTTATGCTTGCGGTTAACGGTAATGCCGTCGATACATTTCTCGCGGAGGATCTTCATCACATTGCTGAGCCAGGTGATGGACTCGAAGATACACTCGGTGATGATAGGCTCCATCACATTGAGCTGCAGTTGTCCCGCTTCGGCGGCAAAAGTGACGGCGGTATCGTTGCCGATCACTTTGAAGCATACCTGGTTGGTCACTTCGGGAATGACGGGATTCACCTTGCCCGGCATGATGGACGAACCCGGTGCCATCGGCGGGAGGTTGATCTCATGCAATCCGCAGCGGGGACCGGAAGCCATCAGACGAAGGTCGTTGCAGGTCTTGCTCAGTTTGACGGCGAGGCGCTTGAGGGCAGCCGAATAGCTGACATAGGCACCAGTATCGGGTGTGGCTTCCACCAGGTCGCTGGCTAGGAGGAAAGGCTCGCCCGTCAGTTCGCGCATTTTGCTGATACACAGCTCCGCATAACCTGCCACGGCGTTCAGTCCCGTTCCGATAGCCGTACCGCCCATGTTGATCTCATAGAGCAGGTTGACATTGCGCTCGAGGTTGGCCACCTCTTCTTCGAGGTTGTTGGCAAAAGCATGAAACTCCTGTCCGCTGGTCATCGGCACGGCGTCTTGCAGCTGGGTACGGCCCATCTTGATCGAGTCGTTGAACTCGTCGCCTTTCTTGCGGAGCGCTGCGATCAGTTTCTTCAGTTCTTCCTCCAAGCCTCTGTTCATACGGATGAAGGCATAGCGGAAAGCGGAAGGGTAGGCATCGTTGGTGCTCTGCGCACAGTTGACATGGTCGTTGGGCGAGCAGTACTGGTACTCACCGCGCTGATGGCCCATGATCTCCAGGGCACGGTTGGCAATGACCTCGTTGGCATTCATGTTGACGGTTGTGCCGGCACCGCCTTGTACCATGTCGGTAGGGAATTGGTCGTGCATCTTGCCGTCGATGATCTCCCGGCAAGCCTGTGCGATAGCCGCATAGATCTCATCGTTGATCACGCCCAAGTCATGGTTCGCTTCTACCGCCGCGAGCTTGATATACGCCAACGCGATGATGTACTCCGGGAAGTCGGACATCTTGAGGTTCGACACCTTGTAGTTGTTGATACCGCGTTGTGTCTGTACGCCGTAATATGCCTCTACGGGCACTTGCATCTCGCCCAAGAGGTCGGATTCAATACGAAATTTACTCATAATATCAGTGATTTAACAAATTCTTCTCTGTCAAAAACCTGCAGGTCGGTCATTTTTTCTCCGAGGCCGATGTACCGTACGGGTATCTTGAATTGGTCGGAGATGCCGATGACTACACCGCCTTTGGCTGTTCCGTCCAGTTTGGTGATGGCGAGTGAGGTCACTTGTGTGGCAGCCGTGAACTGCTTGGCCTGCTCGAAAGCGTTCTGTCCCGTGGAGCCGTCGAGCACGAGCATCACATCGTGCGGAGCGTCCGGCACCACTTTCTGCATCACATTCTTGATCTTGGTCAGCTCGTGCATCAGGTTGATCTTGTTATGGAGCCGTCCAGCCGTGTCAATCAGCACCACATCGGCGTCGTTGGCTTTGGCGGACTGCAGCGTGTCGAAAGCCACCGACGCAGGGTCGGAGCCCTGTTGCTGCTTGATGACCGGCACGCCGACGCGTTCACCCCATATGCAGAGCTGTTCTACTGCTGCAGCACGGAAGGTGTCGGCAGCACCGAGATACACTTTCTTGCCCGCCTCTTTGTACTGGTAGGCGAGCTTGCCGATGGTGGTGGTCTTTCCCACGCCGTTGACGCCTACGACCATGATGACATAGGGCTTGGCAGGAAGCGGTGCACTGAAATCGAGATTCTCGCCGATGTTGTTCTCCTGCAGAAGAAGCGCTATCTCGTCCACGAGCAGGGCGTTCAGCTCGTCCGTACCGATGTACTTGTCTCGCTTGACACGATCCTGTACGCGCTCGATGATACGGAGCGTCGTCTTCACGCCCACATCCGAGGTGATGAGGGCTTCCTCCAAGTTGTCCAGCACCTCGTCGTCGATGGTTGACTTGCCCGCAATCGAGTGACCTAGCTTGCTTAAGAACGACTCTTTGGTTTTCTCCAAACCCTTGTCGAGCGTCTCTTTTTTCTCTCTGTTGAATAGTCCAAAAAATGCCATGTTATTTATCCAATTGTTGTAAGTATTCGGAATGAAGGTGATAATTCTTTTTCATAAAAATGAGGTACGCAGCGCAGAGCACGACCACGGCCGTGACAGCATAGACCCAATGCCGGTTGCTGAGATAAATGAGTCCCAGCGAGACGATGAGCTGCAGGAGCACATAGCTGAGCGACACCACTTCGTGCGGGATTCGCAGTTCGTTGGCCATAATCTGGAAGGCGTGCTTGCGGTGCGCTTGTCCGAGGTGCTCATGCAGCATCAGGCGGTGACAGATGGTCAGGATCGTATCGACACCATAGACCGCAAGCAGAATGATATACGAGAAGTCGCAGGTCTTCAGCATCAGTTTGCCTAGTGGCAAAAGCACCATAAAGGCGATGCCTATACTGCCTACATCCCCGGCGAAGCACAAGGCTTTGCCCTTCGGGCGGAAGTTGAAGAACGAGAACACCACGCAGGCGATGCTGACCACGATGAGGTACGACATATCGATGAAGGCCAGCGTGCAGTTGAGCAGAATAAGCGGCACCAGAACCGAGAGCGAATAGCCGCTTGTGATGCCGTTGATGCCGTCCATGAAATTATACGCGTTGACGATGCCGACGCCGATGATGAGACCGATGAGGATGAGCCACCAGTCTTCGGGTATAAGGATGCCGAAGTCCGCAAAGAGCATAAGCATGGCTGCAAACTGCGCCACGAGACGAAGCGAGTCCGGCAACGAACGGACATCATCGATGAAGCTGACTAGGCAGACCAAGGTCAGTCCCGCTAAGAACCACGGGTACTGAAAGCCGAAGAAAGCGCTCCAGAGCCATGCTGCAAAGAGGAAGATGACACCTCCTCCGCGACGAACTATGGTGGTGTGCGACGAGCGCTCGTTGGGACGGTCGATGATGTTGAAATGGTCGGCAATGCGGAAATAGAGCAGCTCCATCACCACCAAAATGACTCCTATGATAGCGTATATGATCATTGTGTTCTATGGATCTTGTTTTCTAATTTGCGGACTATATTGCGCGGCATGAAGCCGAAGGCGAAGACGCATAAGGCACGCGGGAACGAATAGTGCAGTTCGTTGCGATAAACATTCATCACAGCTTTGACCATTACCCATTTGTTACGCGTGACGGAGCTGTCGTTATGCCGGTATTTGAACAGCACCACGGGACAGACATGCAAGGCGTCCACCTGCTGTACGATGCGCAACCACAAGCACCAATCCTGTCCACGACGAAAGTCCGGCATGTAGATCTTGCCGATACGCTGCGTGTCGTAGATCACACCCGGTGTGCCGACCTCGTTGCCCAAACGCATGTAGCGGAAAGTCTGCTTGTCGCGTGGACGCGAGATATGATAGGGCGTGAGGTCTTGGTGTGCGTCTTCATACCAAGTACAGCAGAACTCGTAACAGTTGCGTTGCATGAAGTCCAGCTGCGTCTTCAGCTTCTCGGGATACCACCAGTCGTCTCCGTCCAGGAACGCGAGGTAGCGTCCTTGTGCCTGTTCGATGCCTATGTTGCGTGAATAGCCCGAACCCGCGTTCTGAGGGGTACGGAAGAGGTGTATGCGACGATCCTTCTTGGCATAGCGATGCAGGATATCCCATGTGCCGTCTGTGGAGCAGTCGTCAATAATGAGTAACTCCCAATCGGTATAGGACTGGGCCAACACGCTCTCCACGGCATCGCCGATGAAGGCGGCGTTGTTGTAGGCGGGCATTATGATACTGACACTTTCCATTCCGATTGCAAGTAGGCCAAAGTGGCATCGATCTGTGTGTTATTCGTTATCGTCTCGCCCTTCACATTGCTGTGCTGCAAGGCACTGCCTTGGTGCAAGTACTGATAGATGGCGTCGAAAGAGACGGACTGAAAAGTCCATCCGGTCTTGCGCTTGAGCGTACCCGCAGCTATTCCGGCAGCCCAGAACCATACATCGTCCGCTTTCGGGGCATATTGTTTTGCCAAATCGTAATTGAGCATTTCCTTTTTCAGACTGCGAGGCGGGTACAGCACTCCTCCTACACCCAGCGGGAAATAGTGCAGGCCTTCCGTGCCGCCAGGCGCTTGTGCCCATTGGCGATAGGGAAGCGTAGGATCCGTAGGTGCCAGTACATGAGTTGCCACGATATCGTTCGGATGAACCTCGTGTACACGCCAGAGCTCCTCAAGCAAACGCTTCGGATACAGCACATCGTCGTCCACGGTAATGATCACTTCGTTCGGGCACAAGCTGGTGGCCGGTAGCAGTTTGGTGTAGGAATAGATATCCTGCGTGAAACGAACCTCGATGCCTTTGCGCTGCAAGGCTTGCAACCGCTTGGGCAGTTTTTCGGCGTTCCATGTGGCTTGGTTGATCCAAAGGATGATGCGTTTGGGATGTCTGGTCTGACGGAGCAGGCTGTAGAGTGTATAGCACACGATGCCGGTACTTACTCGGCGGCCGTAACTGGTGAGCGAGACGACAGCGTCAATGCTCTCCCGTTGGCCCAAAGACGGCATGGAAAGGAGATGCAGGTCGTACAGACCTTTGAGGCAGAACCCGTAAAGGGAGCGTGCCAACACGGCTATTTGACGAAGTAGCTTATTCATGGACAAAGGGGTAGTTGATATAGTGTTGGTACAAAGTACGGCTGACACCGTCGTTCTGAGCCGCTTCCCGGCGCAGTAACTGCACGAACTGCCGTTGCTCCTTGCAGCTCATCCGGCGGAGGAACTTGAACCGGATCATTGGCAGGTACAGACTGATCCACAGGCGGTATTTCCATGCAGGGTAGGCTGTACGGAGATCGATGAGGCGGTTGAGCAGATAAACGAACAGCTTGTTGTAGGACACGATGTCCGTTTGCGCCGAACCCACTTTATGGTAGAGCACCGCATCGGTCACACACACCATTCTGTGTCCTTCGCTTTGCATGCGAAGCGAGAAGTTGAAGTCTTCTTCTCCGAAGAAGAACCGCTCGGTAAACAAGGGCGTTTGTGCAATCAATTCCGCACGAACGAGCAAGGCACAGCCGGTGACGAAAGTGACAGGCAGTACGCGGATACCATCCAAAACCGATGCCGGTTGCATGGCGTAGAAATAGCGTCTTCCGCCAAAGACCAGCTTGCCTCCGGCGTTCCAAAGTGTGTCTTGCCGGTCGTAGAGCCGTATGGCAGGCGAGGCGACGGAGACTTCGTTGTGCGTGTCCATATATGCCACGAGGCGTTCCAAACAGTCCGGCACCACCACCGTGTCATTGTTCAGACACCAGAAATAGTCGGCAGGCTGGTCCTTTACCGCCTCGATAGCCATGTTGTTGCCTTTGGCAAAACCGTAGTTCTCATTGAATGGCAGAAGCGTCAGGCGATCCGTAAACGACGACTCTTGTGCCCAATGCCTTATCTGCTCCAACGACTCGTCCTGAGAACCGTTATCGGCCACGACCACGCGAAAATCCTGCATCGTCTGGTTCTGCAGCGATGCGAGGCACGCAATCGTGTCCTGCCATCCCTTATAATTGAGAATTACTATCGTTACCATAATCAGTCTTTTTAGGAATCAATGCTTTTTCGATGATGAACATCAACAGCAGATACAACGGCACTTCGAAGGTGCTGAGGTGAAAGAAATAGTACTCGAACCATCCCATGGCCAATAGTGCGCAGAACCATCCGTCGATAGCGGACAAATAGACCGACTGTGCTCGCAGGGCGGCAATGCGGATGAGATAGAAGAAGAACCCGAAGAGCACGACCAGCAGGCAGTACAAAGCCACCGGACAGTAGATGTACATCGTGCCGAAGTAGGTGCGGACATTGTCAGCCAGCGAGTTGTTGGTGCTGATCTCGAGATAATACGGATTCGCCACATTGATATAGGCGTCGCCGGTGAAATAGCGCACAAAATTGACAAAGGGCGCAAAGAGGACATGAGGATCCTGTGCCTCGAGTATTCCTCTACGCAGGTCCTCGCTCAGGCCCAGCACACCGCTGGTCAGATAGTGCACGACATGTTCTCCGATATACTCGCCCATATGTTCGTCATACTCGATGCCGTTGCCGAGAATGAAAATAGCCAGATAGCTGCCTACGAACAGTACGAGTCCTCCGACAGCGAGCGACAGCAGGAAGCGGAACGATAGTTTCATCTTCTTGCCCAAAAGACACATCCAGAATCCGGCGATGATCGGTATGAAGACCCAACTCTTGACCTGATTGATGAACGCCAAAGCAGCAATCAGTACGATTGCGGCAACCGGCAGGAGGCGTCGTCCTTTGCGCACGCACGCGAAACATAGTATGGAGCAGGCGATCAGAAAATGCAGCAAATGACCGAAGACACCGTATACCGCAAAGTTCTCGCCGAACTCATCACTACCGAGCATATCTAATGAACTGGCCATCATCTCTCTTAGACGCAGTCCGAACGGCAGAATAAGAACCAGTGTGGCTATCAGGAAAAAGAGTTCTTTCTTGGGCGGTTCAACCACTGTCTCCGCCTCGCCGAACCGTTTGCGAAAACCTGCACCGAGCAGCCAACTGGGTATAGCCATCAGCAATAATCCGGCCATCCAGACGAGCAGGCTGGGGTAATAGAACGATACGAGTCCGAACGAAGACGGCATCAGCAGCGTGAGCGTCAGGAAGAAAGTATAGGGCAGGGACAGTGCATTCAGAGGCGTGTAGAGCGTGCGCCAAACGACTCGTTCCATACGGGTCAGCAGATAAACTTCCGTGTAGAAACCGATCAGCAAGCCTATGTCCAACAACTTCTCCATTTATGCGTTGTGTAGTTCTTTGATGACCACGGACGGCCATTTCCAATTCTGGTATGCCAACTGTGCCAGGCCCGGTGCAAGGAGTAAGCCTAAGATGCCCAAATGCAACGGGCCGAGGAATAGCCATAACAGCGCGAACGTGGCCGCACCGCTGGCCAGGGACGGGATGAAGAAAGGAATCCTGTTGTCCGCCATGATGAATCCTGCTGACTGCGCGTGGTTGTGCTCCAGGAAGGCAACGACTAAAGCTAACAACAGCAGGTTGGTCGGCAGGAACGAAGTCTGACTGCCGATGAGCCGTAATACCGCATCGCCGAAACCGATCCACAAAGCGCCGCCTGCCACAAAAATGGCGGCAAAAGTAACGGTGCACCATATATAATAGGTGCGCAGCTGATGCAGGTCTTTCTCCGCGCGGCATTGTGCCAGACGAGGCGTATAAGCGATGTAGAGCACCATGCTGCATCGTGCTAACACATCCATTACCTGCATCGTGATGCCGTACGAAGCTATCTCGTCCAGCGTAAGGAAAGCGGAGCCGATCAGAATAGCGGATTTATTGATGAGGAATGCGCCGAGATAGGTCAGACCCACTTTGATGGCGTTGGGACTGATGGCGCGCAGTATGTCTTTGGCCTCTTGCGGTTCTGCCTCTGCCAAACGGCGCTTCATGTCCGGCGTAAAGAAGACACGGTAGGCCAGAACACGGCGCAGGATTGTGGCTGTCAGCTGTGAACTGACGATGGCCGTCAAACCGAATCCGGCGTAGATGAGCCCGATGGCCAGACCGATATATACGGCTTGGCTGAGCATGTTGATCTGCTGGCTGCGCGTCACATAGCCTTTGCCAGTCAGCAACGCATCGTAGTAGAAGGTATAGAGGTTGTAGCAGTTGATGCCGATGAGCAGCACCCAGGCTATCATGGCGTCCTGGCGGTCGCCGGAGTACTTCTGCAGGATGTAGTAGAAATAGGCCGTTCCGACGGTAGCGAGGAGCGCAAAGACTGCCAAGGCCATCCATCGGTAGAACCGCTGCATGGCTACGAGTGTGCCTTTGAGCAGACTATAGTCCACGGCGGAATCCTCGGTCGCTTGCTCCACGCCGTCACGCTGCAGCGTCTTGACGCCGGAAAAGATATAGCTGATGTTTCGCGCAAAAGTGGGACGGAAGCCGAAGTCAAGCAACAACACCAGCGCCGTGATAGTCTGGAAAATATTCCAGATACCGACGGTCTCTTGTGGCATCTTGTTGAGGATGAACGGTAACAACAACACGCCGGCACCGATCATAAACGCTGTGCCTGCGTAACTCCACGCTATCTCCCGCTTCCCGATATGTTCGACTTTTTCGGCCATTCAGTTAGTCGCGACGGAATATGTCCCGGGTATATACTTTGTCCTGCACATCGTCCAGACAGGTGTCGTATCTGTTGGCGATGATGGCTTGGCTGCGGCTTTTGAACTCGTTCAGGTCATTCACCACCAGACTTCCGAAGAAGGTGGTGCCGTTCTCCAGACTCGGTTCGTAGATGATGACTTCCGCACCTTTGGCCTTTACGCGCTTCATGATGCCCTGGATGCTCGACTGACGGAAATTATCGCTGTTGGCTTTCATCGTCAGCCGATAGACGCCTATCACGCAATGTCTCTCCTGATCGGCATCAAAATCGCCTTTGTGGTAGTAGTCGTAATAGCCTGCTTTGGCCAGCACGCGGTCGGCGATGAAGTCCTTGCGCGTCCGGTTGCTCTCCACGATGGCGCCGATCAAGTTTTCCGGCACATCCTGATAATTGGCCAACAACTGCTTCGTGTCCTTGGGCAGACAGTAACCGCCGTAGCCGAAGGACGGGTTGTTGTAGTGGGTGCCGATACGCGGGTCGAGACATACGCCGTCGATGATGGCCTTGGTGTCCAGCCCTTTCATCTCCGCATAAGTGTCGAGCTCGTTGAAATAGCTGACTCGGAGCGCCAGGTAGGTGTTGGCGAACAGTTTGACGGCTTCCGCTTCGGTCGTACCCATGATACGCACTTCCACGTCCTTTTTGATGGCACCCTCTTGGAGCAGTTGAGCAAAGGTCTCGGCTGCCTTTATACCAGGGCAATGGTCTAGGATTGTCCCTACTATGATACGGCTGGGGTACAGGTTATCCTCGAGGGCTTTGCTTTCGCGGAGGAATTCCGGCGAGAAGAGGATGCGGTTGCATTGGTACTTGCGGCGCACGGACTCGGTGTAGCCGACAGGCACGGTCGATTTGATGACCATGACGGCATTCGGGTTCACGCGGAGTACGGTCTCGATGACGTTCTCCACGGCCGAAGTGTCGAAGTAGTTCCGCCGGCTGTCATAATTGGTCGGCGCGGCGATGACCACAAACTCCGCGTCCCTGTATGCTGCCTCGGCATCAAGGGTGGCGGTGAGATTCAGGAACGGCTTTTGGCTTTGGTTCCTGGTCTCCCGGTTTCCTGTCTCGTGGCTTCCGGTCTCCCGGTCCTTGGCAAAATACTTCTCGATATACTCGTCCTGAATAGGGGACTGACGGCGGTTAATGAGATCGACCTTTTCAGGCACGATATCCACGGCCGTTACCTCGTGATGTTGGGCGAGTAGGGTAGCTATGCTGAGGCCGACATATCCTGTTCCTGCTACAGCTATTTTCATCTTGGCTTGCTATTAGGGTAATAACTAACGAATAACGAACGAACAACGAACGAACAACTAACGATTGGCTCGGGATTGACCGTTAAATGTGCTCCTCCACTCCGCGGAAGTGGACGTTCAGTTCATGAAGGTGTTCCAACAGCGTGCCCAGCGAGGTACCTTTGGTCATTTCGGCGAAGGCGTTCACGTCCTTCGGGAAACATTTGCCGCCGTAACCGAACTTGCCGTCGGGACCCGGAACGAAAGTGTGGGTGTCGTTGATGTAACCGGAGAGCAGAATGCCGGTGTGCACTTTGCGCCAGTCAGCGCCCATTTGCTCGCAGTACTCGCGGCAAGCGTTGAAATAGGTCACTTTGTAAGCACCGAAGACATTGTGCATGTACTTGGTCAATTCCGCCTCAAGCGGAGACATAACGGTAAACTTCTTACCCACGAAAATCTTCGTCAGCAGTTCATGGGCGCCGGTGAAGACCATGGTTTGTTTGTTGAAGTCCTCGATAAAGGTGCGCTCGGTCAGGAACTCTGGCATGTAGCAAACCTGATGTCCCGTTTCTTTGGAGAGGCGCTCGCTGGTACCCGGAAGAATGGTGGTGCGTACAAAAACAGGCACATCCGGCAGGTTCTTGATGAGTTGCGTCATCAGCGTCAAATCCTGCGTGCCGTCTTCCTCGGTCGGCACATGAATCTGCAGGAAAGCGATATCCACATGACTCAGGTCATCGTTGTAACCCTTGGGAGGATCGCTGATGAACAGTTTGCACTCGGGATTGTTGTTTTCCAACCAGTTTTTCAAGGCGCCTCCTACGAAGCCGCATCCGATAATTCCAACTTTAATCATAATGTATATTTTTTTTAGTATTCAGTATTCAGTATTCAGTTTACACAAAAAGCCTGCAAAGATACAAAAACTTTTTTACATGCGCAAGCGTGCGCGCATTATTTTTTAAAAAAGTGTCACTTTATGAGAAAAAAGAAGATTTTTCAGTTTCCCATTTTCAATTTTCAATTAAAAATAGTAATTTTGCACCCAAATTGGCATAGTATGTGCCTTTGCGAGATAATTAACAAAAAAGTACAACAATAGTTATGAAAAAATTCAAGTTGTGGAACACGATGTGCGGATGGGCTGTTTTTTGCATTGCTGCATTGACCTACCTGCTGACGATGGAGCCTACGGCATCGTTCTGGGACTGCGGAGAGTTTATCTCGAGTGCATGGAAATTAGATGTGGGTCACCCGCCCGGAGCCCCGTTCTTTATGCTGATGGGCCGTTTCTTCTCGCTCTTTGCGTCGGATACGAGCCATGTGGCGATGTGCGTCAATGCCTTGTCGGCACTCGCTTCGGCATTCACCATTCTGTTCCTTTTCTGGACCATCACGGCCTTGGCGAAAAAGCTTGTACAGCCTGATTCGTTGTGGAAAGGCATCGGTATCCTGGGTGCAGGAGCGGTAGGTGCGCTGGCTTACACGTTCAGCGACACGTTCTGGTTTTCGGCGGTAGAAGGTGAGGTGTATGCTTCGTCGTCGCTTTTCACGGCAGTCGTTTTCTGGCTGATCCTCAAATGGGACGAGCAGGCTGACGAAGAGGGTTCGGACAAATGGCTCATCCTGATCATGTATCTGATGGGTTTGAGTATCGGCGTACACCTGCTGAACTTGCTGACGATTCCGGCCATCGGACTCGTTTATTACTTCCGCAAATACACCTTCTCGTGGAAAGGCCTCATCTATGCATTCCTGGCTTCGTGCCTGGTGTTGCTGGTCATCCTGTACGGCATCATTCCGGGCTTCCCGACACTGGTCGGCTGGTTCGAACTGCTGTTCGTCAACGGCTTCGGCTGTCCGTTCAACACGGGTATGTGGGTTTGTCTGGCGTTGACCGTTGCTTTCCTTACATGGGCCATTCTTTTCACCAAAAAACGCTCGGACATTGAGTACGAAGAGGGCAAAGGCAAGAACACCTGGCGTTGGCTGAACACGGCGGCCGTGATGCTGACAGTCATCCTGATCGGTTACAGCTCCTATGCGGCGCTGGTCATCCGTTCGAATGCCGACACGCCGATGGACCAGAACAGTCCGGACAACGTCTTCTCGCTCAAATACTACCTCAACCGCGAGCAGTACGGCGACCGTCCTCTGTTTTACGGCCAGACCTACAACGCGCCCGTGGAGCTGCGAATCGAAGGCAATATGTGTGTGCCGGTTGAGAAAAAAGGCCACGCGCAGTATGCTCCGGCGCCCAAAGTGGAAGGCGAAAAAGACCATTATGTGATCACCGGCTATCAGTCGAGTTATCAGTATATGAAGCAGTTCTGTATGCTTTTCCCGCGAATGTATTCCAGTCAGGGCAGTCATGTGCAGGCTTACAAGGAATGGGGCAATGTGAAGGGCAAACGCGTGCGGTACGACTACTGCGGACAGCAGAAGACGGACTATTGTCCGACCTTCGGCGAGAATCTGCGTTTCTTCTTCCGTTATCAGGTCAATTTCATGTATTGGCGCTATTTCATGTGGAACTTCGTGGGCCGTCAGAACGACCTGCAGTCCTACGGCGAATTGACCAAAGGCAACTGGATCTCCGGCATCCCGTTCATCGACAATGCCATGCTCGGCGACCAGAGTCTGCTGCCTACCGAACTGAAGGAAAACAAAGGGCATAATGTCTATTATTTCCTGCCGCTGTTGTTAGGCCTCATCGGTCTTGTTTGGCAATGTAACAAGCGTGACAGCGAGAATAACGCGACCGGCTGGCGGAGTTTTGCCGTCACTTTCCTGCTGTTCTTCCTCACAGGTTTGGCCATCGTCATGTACCTCAACCAAACGCCTTACCAACCGCGTGAGCGTGACTATGCCTATGCCGGTTCGTTCTATGCGTTCTGTATCTGGATCGGTCTCGGTGTCCTGGCGCTTGTCGATTGGATATCTGTAAAGGTGAAAGGTGAAAGGTTAAAGGTGATAGTTGCTTCGCTGATGTTCATCCTGTGCTTGGGCGTGCCGGCATTGATGGCTTCGCAGAACTGGGACGACCATGACCGTTCTCCGCGTTACAGCTGTCGGGACTTTGGCGCCAATTACCTCAAGTCGTGCGAACCGGATGCGATCCTTTTCTCCAACGGCGATAACGACACCTTCCCGCTTTGGTACAATCAGGAGGTGGAGGAAGTGGGTGACGACATCCGCGTTTGCAACCTCTCGTACCTGCAAACGGACTGGTATATCTCGCAAATGAAACGGCCGTACTACAAGTCCGAGGGCCTGCCTATTTCGTGGGAATACAAGGACTTTATGCCCGGAGCCAATGAGATAGCGCGTGTCGATAACAGGCTTGGACAGCCGATCTCGGTGGAGAAAGCGTTCAATTTCCTGCGGTCCGACGACCCGCGTACCAAGACGCGCGAAGGCGATAACTACCTGCCTTCCGACCAACTGTATGTCGAAACGCCGGACGGCGAGCAGATTCTGTTCCAGAAGAAACGGATGTACACCCGCTCGCAGATGATGATCATGGAGATGCTGTCCACCAATCATTGGCAGCGTCCGATGTACTTCTGCGTGACGGTCGGCAATGACTACTACCTCGGTCTCGAGCCTTGGATGGAGCTGACCGGTCTGGCTTATCAGATAACGCCTGTCCGCAACCGGGACGGCCAGCCGCGCGTCAACAGCGAAAAGATGTACGACAACATGATGCATAAGTTCCAGTACGGCAACATGAACAAGCCCGGCGTCTATATCGACGAGAACTTGATGCGGATGTGCCGTACCCACCGGATGATGTTTGCCCAACTGGCGGAACAGCTGATCCGCGAAAACCAGCGTGAGAAAGCGTTGGAGGTGCTGGATTTTGCCGAGGAACAACTGCCCGGGTACAACATCCCGTATGACTATACTTCGGCGTCGATGGCGTCTATGTACTTCATCCTCAACGAGGACGAGAAAGCGCTTGCCATCATGGATAAGGTAGCGCAGAACAGCGTTGAATACATGCGTTTTGCCGCATCGCTCAACCGCCAGCAGCGCGCGGCGATGAACTCGACCGTCGACCGGCAGGCGGCCATACTCAGTTATGTGCTCCAGACCTGCGAGCGCTACGGACAAACGGAATTTGTGGACAAATATTATCCTGATTATGCTGCATATGTTAAATAAGATTCCTGTTTTATTGATCACGGGTTACCTCGGTAGCGGCAAGACGACGCTGCTCAACCGCATCCTGACCAACCGCAGAGGTATCCGTTTTGCCGTTATTGTCAATGATATCGGCGAGGTGAATATCGATGCCTCGCTCATCGAAAAGGGCGGAGTAGTAAGCCAGAGCGATGACTCGCTTGTGGCGCTACAGAACGGTTGTATCTGTTGCTCGCTCAAGATGGACCTCATCTCGCAGATTCATGACCTGATTGCACAGAAAGCGTTTGACTATATCGTCATCGAGGCTTCGGGTATCTGCGAGCCGGCGCCGATCGCGCAGACCTTGTGTTCGTACACGCAGATGGTGCCGCAGTTTGCTACCGACGGTTTCCCTGTGCTAGACTGTATATGCTCGGTGGTAGATGCGTTGCGTTTGCGCGACGAGTTCGACGGAGGCAAAGACTTGGCCCATCATGTTCCCAAGGAAGAGGACCTCGCTGCTTTGGTCATCGAGCAGATCGAGTTCAGCAACATCATCTTGCTGAATAAGGCGGCAGAAGTGAGCGAAGAAGAGCTGGCACGCATCAAATCCATAATTCGCGCTATTCAGCCCACCGCCGAAATCATCGAGACCAACTATTGTGATGTGGACTTCGACAAGATCCTCAACACGCATCTTTTCGATTTTGACCGTACGGCTACTTCGGCTACATGGATTCAGGAGGTGGAGGATGCCCACCATCATCACGATCATGATGAAGACGAAGATGAGGACGAACATGAACACCATCATCATGATCATGACCACGAAGAAGGCCATGACCACTTGGCGGAGTTCGGCATTGATACCTATGTCTATTTTGCGCGCCGGCCTTTCGACTTGGGTATGTTCGACGAGTTCGTGGCTGCCCATTGGCCGAAGAATGTGATCCGCTGCAAAGGAATGTGCTATTTTGCGGAAGAGTATGATATGTGCTATTTGTTCGAGCAGGCAGGACGGCAGTTCAATATCCGCAAGGCCGGTGAGTGGTTCGCTACGATGCCCAAAGAGGAGCTGATGCAACTGATGGCGGATGATGCACAACTGCGTAAGGACTGGGACGACCAGTATGGCGACCGGATGCAGAAACTCGTCTTCATCGGACAGCATCTCGACCGCAAAGCCATCACCGATGCCCTCGATCGCTGCCTGCAATAAAAATGAAAAATTTAAAATCATAAATCATAAATGGAAAATGTACATTTTCTTGAGTCCCGCCATATAGGACTCACCCCCACCGATGAAAAACACATGTTGGAGACCATAGGCGCCGAGTCTCTGGACCAACTCGTCCGTCAGACGATGCCGGAGGATATTTTGCTGCCGGAAGGAATCGAGCTGGATGAACCGATCACGGAGCAGGAGTATCTGACGATGTCGGAGACGGAGCTGAATCGCAACGATGTGCTGGCGCGTTCATTGATCGGCCGCGGTTGGTACGGTGCTATCACGCCGGCCGTTATCCGGCGAAACATGCTCGAGAACCCTGTTTGGTATACTTCTTATACCCCGTACCAGGCTGAGGTGAGCCAGGGCCGACTGGAAGCGTTGTTCGTCTTTCAGACGATGATCAGTGACCTCACGGGCCTTCCGTTGGCCAACTGTTCGTTGCTCGATGAAGCGACGGCTGCCGCCGAGTCGGTGACCATGATGCGAAATCTCCGGTCGCGCGAGCAGGTCAAAGCCAATGTCCGTAAGGTGTTTGTGGACGAGAAGATTTGGCCGAACACCTTGTCGGTACTCCGTACCCGCGCAAAAGGGCAGGACATAGACATCGTCACCGGCAGTTATGCGGATTTTGTTCCCACACCGGACTTTTTCGGAGCGCTTGTTCAGTGGCCGAACAGCGACGGTTCGATAGAGGAATACGATGCCTTCATCGAGGACTGTCACGCAGCGGGACTCAAAGTGACCGTGGTGGCTGACCTCATGGCGCTCGCTTTGCTCAAACCGCTGGATGCGGACATCATGTGTGGTACGGCGCAACGTTTTGGTCTGCCGATGGGCTTCGGTGGTCCGACTGCCGGCTATATGGCGACGCGTGATGAGTTCAAACGCGATATGCCCGGACGAATCATCGGACTCAGCAAGGACAAATATGATCATCCGGCTTTCCGTCTCGCGTTGCAGACCCGTGAACAGCATATCAAACGTGAACGCGCGACATCGAACATCTGTACGGCAGAGGCGCTCTCGGCGATGATGGCGGGTATGTACGGCGTCTATCACGGACCGGAAGGCATCCGTTCGATCGCCGAAGGTATTCACGGCAAAGCCGTGTATCTGAGCGAGATGCTGCAGGCTTACGGTTTCAATCAGGAGAATGCCGAGTTCTTCGATACGCTGAAGATAACGCGCGATGAGGACGAAGGATGGCAGGAGCGGCTGCGCGAGTTGGCCGAAGAGGCCGGATTCAATTTCTACTACGATCCGCAAGGATGGGTAGGTCTCTCCATCGACGAGACGGTAGGCCTGGACGAGATGAACCAACTTATTCAGATCTTTGCCTGGGTAGGCGATAACATCCCGCAGTATGAGGACTCGGACGAGGCTTTTGAAGGTCTGTGGGCTATCGATGAGAGCCGTGTGCGCGATGTCGATTTTATGCAGGCAGAGGTGTTCCAACGCTATCATACGGAGACCGAGATGATGCGTTATCTCAAGAGACTCGACCGCAAAGACATATCGTTGGCGACCTCGATGATTCCGCTCGGCAGCTGTACGATGAAGCTCAACCCGGCTGCAGCGATGATTCCTATCACTTTCAGCGGTGCGATGAATGTCCATCCGTTGGCGCCGGAAGAGCAGACCGAAGGCTATACGGACCTGATGGCCGCTTTGCAGAGACAGCTCTGTGCCATCACCGGTTTCGACGCTTGTACGCTGCAACCCACTTCGGGTGCTGCAGGCGAGTATACGGGACTGGTCGTCATCCGTGAGTTCCTCCATCGTCAGGGTCAGGACCAACGGCGTGTGCTGCTTATTCCCGCTTCGGCGCACGGCACCAACCCCGCGTCCTGCGTACAAGCCGGTTTCACGCCTTGCGTGGTCAAGTGTGACGAGCAGGGCAACACCGACCTCGCTGACTGGAAAGCGAAAGCGGAAGAGAACAAAGAGACGCTCGCCGGATGTATGATCACCTATCCGTCCACGCACGGCATCTTTGAGCAGGCTATCCGCGAGATGATCGACACGGTGCACACCAACGGAGGCTTCGTCTATATGGACGGCGCCAACATGAACGCACAGATAGGCTGGACCAATCCGGCTTTCATCGGCGCCGATGTGTGCCACCTCAATTTGCATAAGTCTTTTGCCTCGCCTCACGGAGGAGGCGGTCCCGGAGCCGGTGCTGTCTGTTGCACCAAGGCGCTTGCCGACTGTCTGCCTGCGGACGATAAGAACCGCGTCTCGTCGGCGCTCTACGGTAATGCGAACATGGCACTTATCTCGTGGGGTTATATAGCTATGTTGGGCGCCGAAGGCCTGCGTCACGCCACGGCGGCGGCTATCCTCTCGGCCAACTATATGGCCCATCGGCTCAAAGAGGCTTACGGCATCGTCTATACGGGTCGTAACGGCAGAGTGGGACACGAGCTCATTCTCGACTGCCGGCAATTCCACGCTATCGGCATCACCGAAGCGGACATCGCCAAACGGCTCATGGACTTTGGCTACCACGCTCCCACACTCTCTTTCCCGGTGCACGGCACGCTGATGATTGAACCCACAGAGTCCGAGTCGCTGCAAGAGATCGACCGTTTCTGCGACGTGCTGCTGCAGATCCGTCAGGAGATAGCGGATATCGAGTCCGGCAAGGCTGACAAGGAAGATAACGTGCTGCTCAATGCACCGCATCCCGAGTACGAAGTGGTGGCAGACGAGTGGACCCATCCCTATTCCCGCCGACAGGCTGCTTATCCCACCGAGTGGGTCTCACAGACCAAGTTCTGGTGTCCCGTTGCCCGTGTCGATAACGGCTTCGGCGATCGTAATTTGGTCGCTAAGTTCTGAATACTGAATGCTGAAGGCTGAATACTGAATACTTATGGTTCGTTACAGTCAATTTGTCAATCCGCACAATGCGCACAGCGCCTCGCCTGCGCGTTCGGTGTTTGAGTATCTGGTCATCATCATCGGTATAGCTCCGATGGCGCTGATGGTCAACTGGGTCCTGTTGCCTCACGCTTTTGTGGGCGGAGGTCTGACAGGTATCTGTTCGGCTATCTATTATGTCACCGGTGGCCTTTTCCCGTCGCTCTTTCCCGAGTACGGAGGCGCTATACCAGTGTGGCTGACCACTTTTGTGTTCAACACGGTCCTGCTGCTCATCGCCGGTTTTACGGTCGGATGGCGTTTCTGTATCCGGACGATGGTCGGCGTGGCTGCTATCACTTTCTGGTATCGTGTCATACCGATTTTGCCTGAACCCATCATCGCTGACCCGTGGCTCGGAGCACTCGTCGGAGGCTTTGTCTTCGGACTCAGTCTCGGCTGTGTACTGGCTGCTAACGGCTCGTCGGGAGGTACGGACATCGTGGCCATGATCGTGAACCATTATCGCGATATATCACTGGGAAACATCATGTTGGCCTGCGATGTGATCATCATCGCGTCCGCTTTCTTCCTACCTCTGCCTCAGAGTATGATGGAGGAGGGAACGAACCCCACTTACCTGCATATCAAGCGGGTCCTCTACGGTGTGGCGATGACTATCTCTTATACCGTGGCCGTCGATTGGATCATGTCTCGTATCCATCGTTCCGTTCATTTCCTCATCTATTCTGCCAAGTATGACGAGATAGCAACGGCCATTAACACGACTGTCAATCGGGGTGTCACGGTGCTCGACGGAACAGGCTGGTACTCGAAGCAGCCTGTCAAGGTCATCTCTGTCCTCGTCCGCAAGCCCGAGAGCTCGCAGGTGTTGGCTATCGTCCATGCTATCGATCCCGATGCACTCGTCTCGATAGCCGATGTGAGGGGTGTCTTTGGCTCCGGATTTGACAAAATTAAGGCAAAATAACCCTAAAAGTACGTTTTTTTGTCAAAATATTTGCACAATTCAAAAAAAAGCAGTACTTTTGCACTCGCTTTTCGCAAGAAGAGTGGTTTTAGCGCGGAGCTTGCGCTCCGGAGAGTTGTCTGAGTGGTCGAAAGAGCCGCACTCGAAATGCGGTGTACCCAACTAGTGGTACCGGGGGTTCGAATCCCTCACTCTCCGCAGGGTAAATGAAAAGGATGTCCATAAACGGGCATCCTTCTTCATTTATTTGGAGATGAGGGCCTTCTCAACCCCCGGTCGGGAGTTCTCCGCCGCTACGCTCTGTCGATTATTGCAAGCAATTTTCTTAGCTCGGGATAAACCCTCGCACGATTATTACTCATCTGCGTTATGCTACATTCCATAAACACTTGCCGTTTATGGGTATCATATACGCATCTTTCGTAATTTTCGAATCCCTCACTCTCCGCAAAGAAAAAAGGACGATTTGTCTGTCTGAGTTTACTCAAGCAAGCAAATCGCTCTTTTTTTCTTTGAACAAGGTGCCAGCGGCAGCTTGTTGGGTTTTCGAGGTGGGATTGCCATAGGCAATGTCGGTGCCCTCGAATCCCTCAGCCTTTTTCTTTTTTTCGCACTACAATCTTATTCCATGGTACATACCAGATAACAAACCAACCGGCAATAACGACGATATAAAGAACTATCACCATAGGAGTAAAAGTTATGCCACTCTGGTTAGAGAAGTTAAATAACGTGTGGAAACAAGCACATGCAACAAGACTTTTCGTATCACGGGCTATGCAACCGATTCCCCACGTACCCAACAAAAGGACAGCTAAGAATATCAGGCTACCCATATTGAATCCTATTGAGATATGCCAGAAAAACCACATTAGTCCAATGATGAGCACGCGCCAGATTGTATTCAATTCTTTCAGCTCCCCTTGCAGATAGCCTCGCCAACCAACCTCTTCAAGAAATGAATAAAAGACAAAACCAAGCAAGGTAAAACTCAGTTCACGATTGAGAAAAAAGCACAGACAGAACGGCAACAATACAGTCAATATGGATTTCCAGACAGATGTGCCCGATATTGAGCAATAGAATTTTCGCTTAAAGACGAGTACTGCGACGATTGCTCCCAAACAAGGACCAATGCCTCGTGCCCAATTCCATAGCCATGTTACGTACGTATGGGTATCGAGGTCTTGGTATTTCAATGCCAGCGCACGTACAATTACTGCAATTACATAGAACAAAGCGATTGCCATCCATCTATTTTTTGACTCTTTTGTTCCCATAGGTATATTTCATAAAAAACGATTTTTTTTGTCAAAAATTTGCACAATTCAAAAAAATGTAGTACTTTTGCATCGGAATTCCCGGTAGTCCCTGACGCAAGTCAAACTATCGGGTGTCGTTTTTATTGTACCCTTGCGTTCAAATTCGGTCGCAAAGGTACTACTTTTTTACAACATACACAAGTTTTCAACTAAGAATCTTCAGAATTTGTTAAATTTTCATTCAAAATTCTCTATTTTGGAAATAGTATAGGTTTTCTAAATGTTGGAATAATTTTGGAAAAAGTTTGGAAATGGTGTGTACTGATTAAAAATGAAATTATTTTGAAGAAAAGTGTTGAAATATTTGTGTATATCAAAAATTTTAGTAATCTTGCATAGTTTTTCCAAAGTGAAAAAATAGTGTAAACATCGGGTAAAACCCGTGTGAACGAAAGTGCCGTTGAGAATTTATTTTCAAAAGGATACTATGGTACACAAAAAGAAAGGGTTTTGAGGTGACCCCAAAAAGTTGGACGGATTATTAAATCTATTTGACTTGATTTTGAAAGTGAGTTCGGTATTGTACCGGGCTCATTTTCAATTTTAGTTTGATACGTTCGTTGTTGTAGTACCGGATATACTCTTTTAATGC
>JAFSKL010000029.1 GCA_017448985.1 Paludibacteraceae bacterium | reverse complement strand
TTGTCATAATTTTTAACCCCAAAACAACAAAATTATGGAAACAAGAAATTATGATGTAATCGATCAGATGTTCGCGGCCGTATTGAGCCAGAACGAGAGTGAAGCAACGATCAAGGCCCTTCGTCCGCAGGTGGAAGAGGCAGTGAAGGCACTCATCGCCGAACGAGGTCTGCCGCGTAACTTCACCGGCACGCTCGAGTACCACGGTTTCAAGATTCGCGTGCAGCGACCGACGTCCTACACCTGGGAGATGAACACGCAGATCCAGGACGCTAACCTCGAGTACTACAAGAAGTTACACGGCTGTTACGAGACGATTCAGGCGGAAGCCAAGGAGCTCCGTGCCGACCTCAAACGCGTGGCGGAGAAACTGGCGCTCGCGCACCCCGACTCCGAGTCCATCAAGCACGGTCTCACCATCGCCTTGATGCAATGAGACGGTACATGACAATCGATGAGTTCCGTAAGCGGTTTCGTGTGGTTGATCCGCACGAGGCCGCCGATCAGGAACCCAATAAGTACTACGATTCCTTTATTGAAAGAGAGTAAAAGAAAGCCGATAAAAGAAAAGAAGCAAAAGAAAATTAGAAAGAAAATTGTTGTTGTTTCTTGAACATTATACTATGCAGCGTGTTTGAACAACAACACCAACAACTTCATTTTATGTTTTTTGAAGATCTCATAAAGACACTTAGCAGCCGTCCGATGGTACCGGGCAAAACAGCAGAATGTTTGCGGCTTTGGGAGACCTTTGATGCGCAGCAACAGCAGCAGATCTACGAAACCATCCGCAACAAACTGCAAGCAGGCAAGTTCGTCCATTATGACCCGTTGAAGGCCATAGAGGACAACAAACCCAAGCCACCAAAAACCGAGATCCTCTCCTTCAACGAGTACTACTCGCGCTACGGCACAACCGAAGAACGCGACGGCTGGCACATGGCAAACCCCACCGGCAACAAGGTCATCTATGTCAAGCAAAATTAGACATTTCACACCTCGAAACCCACAAGGGATAATCTCGTGGTCAAACCGTGGTTAAACCGTGGTTAAAAAGTACCTAAAAATTGAACATTTTAAAAACACATCTGTTATGAGACCTACCACTTTAAAACGGCACAACCTCATCCGGCAAGAGGCCAACAAACTGCTTGGAACAATGCCCGCCATGCGATTATACATCCAACTCGGCGAACAATTCGGCCTCTCCGACGAGCGAATTCGCAAGATTTTGGCAAAAAAACGCTGATTTTTGTAACGATTGGTTATTTTGACCAACAAAAACGCTAAAAAACGACATATATTTGCACCGAATTTCAAAAGTGTCCTGTACTCGTGAGTTCCGCGAGCGAGAATTTTGAAACCCAACGAGATATTCATTATTCATTAATCATTATTCATTGAAAAGAGATATTCATTATTCATTAATCATTATTCATTAAAAAGAGATATTCATTATTCATTAATCATTATTCATTATCATGTATTACAAACTGATCCGCAATAAATCTTTGTCAAGTGCTTCGGGCGTCAGACCGAAGTCCGTCCCCGGCACCCTCTATTCGGTGGCACATCGCTTCTCACGAAGCGCCGGTATCTACAAAGAGTACCTGACCCCCATTTGCCCGACCATTGAGAATGCCGACTACCTCGTCCCAGCGCTCATCTACCGCGTCAGCGTGACCCGAAGCCCCAAGTTCAAGCGCTTGCTGCCGATCTTGAACCAAGTGCCCGGACGCTCCGGCATCCGCATTCATCGAGGGACCAAACCGGAGCACAGCCGAGGCTGCATCCTCGTCCCGCCTTCCGACGAACCATCCCTCACCGCTCGTTTCCTTGCCGAGCAATCCGCCCACGAAGAGACGAGACTGGAAATCGCCTAGTTGACCAGTAAACTAGTAAACCAGTTGACTATCAATAACTCTCCGTCTATGAAAAATGAAATCAACCAGGTTCAGCAAGAACCTTTCGACTGGAAACCCGTTTTCCATGTCATCGGAATCCTGATCAAGTTCCTTTTCCGGTACATGCGCGACCGCAAAAAGAACAAGTAACTAACCCTTAAAAACCCTTATCAACTATGGCAAAAATGACTGTAGGGCCGGGTGGAATTGAGATCCTGCAAGGCGCTCTCGCCCGTCCCACCAAGAAGAATGGCCACAAGCACGGCCGCTATTTTGTAGCTACTCACCGTACGGCCGCCACCACAAACCCCGAGTGTCAACGCATCTATTCATGGGGCAAGGACCGCTACAAACGTAGCACACCTGTCTCTGCCCGCGAGATGCAAGCGCGTACCCGTTTCGCCGCTGTGCGTCAGGCCGTTTGGGACCGTGCACATGATCTGAACAAGATCTCGCAGGACCAGGCTGCGTTCATCGCCCAGAAGGACACGGCAGGTGGTATCCGTACCATGAACGCGTGGCTCTGGAAGCTGGAAGGCGATTTGTATGATGCGAACCACTAAACAAACCTCTCTCCGGCTCTCCCCTCAAGGGAGAGTGAAGGAAGGGTAGGAAGGACGAAATCAGGAAAAAAGCGCATGGGGCGCTTTTTTCTTTTTGTTGCTTGCAGATAACAAAAAAAGTTGTACCGTCGGCACGCCCTTATTTGCACGGCAAACAAGGAATCCGCCGAAGGAACAGTCGCATTGTGCTGGATATATACAAAGGCGGACATTTTTGCCAAGCCTATCGGCTTTCCTATTAAGCCGGCACAGATACCATCTTATGCAAGCATAGACGCTATCTATTCGTGCTAAATAGATAAAATTTCATTTTTATTAGGCAAAAAATGCCCGAACGCTTGCATATATGCAAAATTTGTTGTACCTTTGTCGCCGTTTTAGAAAGCAGTACATAGTGAAACGAATATTATTGATACTGGCAATCGTTATGGTTGCCTTGGGAGCGGCGGGACAGCCGAGAGGACATACATCGACCATCAAGGGCAGTCTGAATGGCTATAAGTATGTCTATATAGTGCCGCCGAGTGACCCGTTCTTTACCGCTACGTTCACTGTCGGCAGGCCTGCCAAGAAGGTCATTTTGTCCGAATTGGCCAAGGACTTCTACTCCAAACTGGGCTACAAGCTGTCACCGCAGATTGACCCCAAACTGGCGGACAAGACGCTGGTCGTGTCCTACGGACGGGAGAGACATGTGTCATCGTCGCTCGTCTATTCCAACGGCATCTTTCTGCAGGTCAATAATGCCAAGACCGGCAGGGCTCTGGCTGTCTACGCGACCGACGGACTGGGCAGTAGTGCGACGGAAGAATTGGTGCACGCTTTCCACAATGCCTTGGACCTCTTTTACTACACGCTGAACCCCAAAGTGGTGGCGAAGATCATCGACCAGACACGGTTCCGCGTCGAACTGAGGCTCACCAACCAGACACCTTATCATGTGGACAATCTCAAACTGAGGCTGGCCTATTACGACAACGGCAAACTGGTCTGCGAACAGGTGAACAGTTTGAAACCCCGAATCATTCAGGGCGAGGCCATTCAGACAAGCGTGAAGCGAACCAAGAAAGGACGCAACACCAATTACGAGATAAAGGCGGAAGTGATTGAGTATAAGGAAAGTTGAAAGAGTGAAAGTTGAAAGAAACGATGAGAATAGATATAGAACAAGTGCGTGACATCTTGTACAGAGATGGCAGGTTGGTGTGGGACGAAGCGACGCTCCAAAGTGTGGCGGAGTGCTACGATTTCTTGCAGCATTTCTCGAGCGACAAGGTGATCTACGGCATCAATACAGGCTTCGGTCCTATGGCTCAATGGCGCGTGGCGGACGACCATCTGCGCGACTTGCAGTATAACATCATCCGTTCGCACGCTACTGGTGCCGGTGAGCCGTTGTCGGATTTTTTTGTACGCGCGGGCATGATAGCGCGTGTGGGTTCGTTCGCACAAGGCAAGAGCGGCATCCATCCCGAATTGCCGGCGCTGCTGACCGAGTTCATCAACCGCGGTATCTATCCGTTCATTCCCAAACACGGCAGTGTAGGCGCGAGCGGTGACCTGGTGCAGTTGGCGCACATGGCCTTGTGCCTGATAGGCGAAGGCAAGGTCCATTACCGCGGACAATGGCGTCCGACACGCGAGGTGCTGGACGAATGCGGGCTGCAACCCATGCGCATCCATATACGCGAAGGACTGAGCTGCACCAACGGCACGAGCATCATGACCGGTATCAGTGCCGTCAATCAGTTGCATGCGGAGAACCTGCTCCGTTGGGCGACTCTGGCTGCCGTATGGATGAACGAGATAGCCGGCAGTTACGACGACCTGATGGCAGCACCGCTCAACGAGAGCCGGCGGCACGAAGGACAGATAGCTATAGCCGAACGGATGCGCCAACTGAGTCAGGGCAGCAAGCGGCTGATGAAGCGCGAGGCGGTGCTCTATAACGGTGAACGGTTATCGGTTATCGGTGAACGGGATGGTGTATTCAGGGACAAGGTGCAGCCGTACTACTCCTTGCGTTGCGCACCGCAGATCCTGGGTCCCGTCGCGGACACGCTGGCCTACAGCCGACGCGTGATAGAGGATGAACTGAATGCGGCGAGTGATAATCCCATCGTCGATCCCGTGACGCAAAATGTCTATCACGGCGGCAATTTCCACGGCGACTATATCTCGCTGGAAGCCGATAAGGTGAAGACGGCCATGGTACGTCTGGCGATGGTAAGCGAACGGCAACTCAACTACCTCTGCCATGACCGCATCAACGGCATCCTGCCTCCGTTCCTCAACCGCGGCACCTTAGGACTCAACTACGGCATTCAGGCCTGTCAGTTCACGGCGACGAGCACCACGGCGGAGTGCCAGACATTGGCTATGCCCAATTATGTGCACTCGATACCCAACAACAACGACAACCAGGATATCGTCTCGATGGGCACGAACAGCGCCGAACTCTGTACGCAGGTGATCGACAATGTGTATCAGGTGCTGTCCATCCTGTTCCTGGCTATGGCGCAGGCGGTAGATTGTCTGGGCATACAGCACCAACTGGCACCGGCTACGCGCAAGCAGTACGAAGCCATTCGGGCGCTGTCGCCGACGATTGTTGAGGACCGAGCACTCTATGAGGAAATTGCGGCTATTGAGCAATACTTGAGACAACTATGATATTAAGCGGTAAAAAAGGAATCATCTTCGGTGCGCTGGACGAGCGTTCGATAGCGTGGCATGTGGCCAAGCGCTGTCTGGACGAAGGCGCATCGTTAGTGCTGACGAACACGGCACAGGCGATACAGTTAGGCGACATACAGCGTCTGGCGGAAGCGCATCGGTTGCCGTTGATAGCCTGTGATGCTACGCAGCCGGAAGACTTGCGGGCATTGTTGGAGCAGGCGCAGAACCTCTTGGGCGGAAAGACAGACTTCATCCTGCATGCTGCGGCGCAGAGCATGAACCTGCGTCGGCACAAGGCATACGAAGAGGCCAACTACCGCTATTTTCAGCAGACAATCGATGCCTCGGCATTGAGCCTGCACAAACTCCTGCGCACAGCCATGGAGTTGGACGCGATAGCAGAGCAGGGTAGTGTGGTGGCGCTGTCATATATAGCGTCGGAGCGTTTCCTTCAAGGTTACAACGACATGGCGGATGCCAAGGCCATGCTGGAGAGCATAGCCCGTCAGATGGGCGCTATCTACGGCCGGAAGAAACAGGTGCGCGTGAACATCGTCAGCCCCTCAGCCATTCCTACCAAAGCCGTGACCTGGCAGGAGATGGAGCGTTTCTACCGCTATACGCAGGCGCTGTCACCTCTCGGCAATGCCGATGCGGACGACTGTGCAGGTGTGTGCGTGGCGCTGTTCAGCGACCTCATGCAACGCGTCACCATGCAGACCATCTACTGCGACGGAGGATTCGGACGAACCATCCTTACGCCGGAATTTATGGATGAATATCGACAAGTGTGAACATGACAAAACAAGAGATAACTGACAAAATGAACAGCCTCCTCGTGGAGGAATTTGAGATCGCGGAAGAACGGCTTACTCCGGAAGCTAACTTAAAAGACGACTTGGAAATCGATTCGTTGGATATGGTGGACATAGTGGTGCTCATCGACCAGGAGTTCGGTTTCAAACCCAAAGCGGAAGAACTGAAAAGCGTCAAGACGCTGCAGGATTTCTACGACTATATAGCATCGCATATCTGATGGCACAGGAGTGGAGCGGACAGACAGGAGGCACGCATTGGATGCAGCGGGCATTGGTACATTGGGTGCGGCATACGGACATCCGTATTATGTACGCCGTGACCAATCTGTGGCTCGTCTGGTATATGCTGGTTCGTTCCACGGAGCGGCACGGAGCGTATATGTTCCATCGTCGCAGAGGCCGAACACGCCTGCAGGCGGCTTGCGATGTCTATCGCTCGTTCTACCATTTCGCCAAGGCTATCATCGACCGTTTTGCGGTGTATGCCGGCAAGTCGTTTGAGGTGACGGTGGAAAACAGCGAACGGTACTACGACAAGGTGCATGATCCGGAAGGATTCGTCATGCTCTTCTCGCATGTGGGCAACACCGAGATGGCGGCTTATTTCCTCGCCACGCCGGACAAGCGGATGCATATCCTCACCTTTGGCGGTGAGTCACCCGAAGTGATGTCCCGTCGGGCTGAGGCCATGGCGCAGAACAATATAGGCACCATCATTGTAGAACCCGAAACGATGAGCCATATCTACCGCATCAACGAGGTGCTGCAGCAAGGCGAAGTGCTCACCATGGCTGCCGATCGCAGGATGGGAGGAGCGGAGACCGTTTGCCGGTTCATGGATGCCGAAGCGCGTTTCCCTGCTGGACCGTTCCGTATATGTCAGGCGATCAAGAAACCAGTACTGCTGACATTCGTTATCAAGGAGAGTTATCGTTCGTATCGCGTCTATACGGAGGAATTGGCACCTACCGGGGACTTGGCGCAACGCTTTGCCGAACGCGTAGAACAAATGGCGCTGGCACATCCGTACGAGTGGTTTAATTTTTATGACTTCTGGAAAGGGGAAATTAAAAATTAAAAATTAAGAATTGGTAATTGTTAACGGACATAGTATTATCTCGCCGTTGGGTGAAGGCTCACAGGCTAACTTCGAAGCGGTGCAAGCCGGTCGAAGCGGGCTGAGGCTGTACACGGACCGTTTTGCGGATGTGGAGCCGTTCTGTGCGTCTCTGTTCGATACCCCGCAGGACTTTGTGGAGCTGTGTGTGCGGAGTGTGGAGCTGGCTGTTAGTAGTCAGAATTCAGCCGTCAGCCTTCAGGATGCAGGGACGATTTTTATTTTGAGCACGACCAAAGGTGACCAACTGGACTTGCTGAGGCCTGCGCAAGCCATAGCACGCCATTTCGGCAACCCGAATCCGCCGATTGTGGTCAGCAATGCCTGCACATCCGGTGTCTGCGCACAGATAACGGCTATGCGTCTGCTCGAAGCGGGTATCTATCGTCATGCCGTGGTCGTTGGCTGCGACTTGCAGAGCCGGTTCATCGTCAGCGGTTTTCAGGCGTTCAAGGCTTTGTCGCCCGAACCCTGCCTGCCTTTCAGTCCCGAACGGAAAGGACTGAACCTCGGCGAAGCGGCGGCAACGATCATATTTAGACGTCAGCCGTCAGCATTCAGCAGTCAGCCTGTCTGGACACTCGAAGCCGGTGCGATACACAATGATGCGAACCATATCTCGGCGCCGAGTAGGACCGGTGAAGGCGCTTATCTGTGCCTGAAGGATATGCTGCAGGGTCTCACACCGGCAGACATAGACCTGCTCGGCGTACACGGCACGGCTACACTCTATAACGACGACATGGAAAAAATCGCCATCGAACGGGCAGGACTGCAGGATGTGCCTGTCTCGGCACTCAAACCGTTCTTTGGTCATACGATGGGTGCTGCCGGTGTGCTGGAGACGATACTTTGCATGATGCAAATGGAAAATGAAAAGTGGAAAATGGACAATGGACAATTGCAAATCATAAAGATGCTATCGGGCTTCGGAGGCGTGAATGCAGCCATTAGATTGAAATTAAAAATTCAAAATTAAGAATTAAAAATTGAAGGTTGAAAGCCAAATAGAAATAACTCCGACATCCGTTGTGCTGAACGGGCAGGCGATAGCGGTGGAAGCGACAGGCGAGAAAATGCTGGTCGAACTCTACCGTCGTTTTGTAGGCGACTATCCTAAATTCTTCAAGATGGACACTCTCTCGCGCCTGGGCTTCATTGCTGCGGAACTATTGCTAAAGCATTCAGGTGCTTCCGAGCACTCCGATAAAAGTTGTCAGCCAACAGCCGTTATTCTGGCTAACCGCAGCGCGAGCATCAAGAATGATAGGGATTATCTGGCAACGATCTCCGAAGGCAACTACTATCCTTCACCGTCATTGTTCGTCTATACGCTGCCGAACATCGTCACCGGCGAGATAGCCATTCGGCACCACATTCAGGGCGAAACGGCTTTTTACATCCTGGAGAAACCCGAAGACCTGGAGCCGATTCTTCTTTCAACTTTCAACTTTAAACTTTCAACTGCGTTAGCCGGTTGGTGCGAGTGCAGCGAACCGAATTCTTTTTACGCAAAAATGCAACTAATTATATGGAACAACTGATTGAACAACTGAAAGCACAGATCATTGAGGCGCTTAGTTTTGAGGACATGACGCCTGCCGATATCGATACGGATGCACCGCTCTTCGGTGAAGGACTGGGACTGGACTCTATCGATGCGCTTGAACTGATCATGTTGCTGGATCGCGAATACGGCATCAAGTTGGCAGACCCGAAAGCGGGTAAGGCCATCTTTGCCTCCGTTCGCACCATGGCGGAATACATAAGCACACATCGAACTAAATGAGAATAGCTATCACAGGCATAGGAATGGTCAGTGCCATAGGCATGAACAGCGCCGAGACACTGCAGTCATTGCTGAACGAACAGTCCGGCATTGGTTCGATGCGTGTGTTGGGCAGTGTGCATAGGGAATTGCCGGTCGGCGAAGTGCCGTTGACCGATGCCGAACTGAAAGCGAAAGCCGGCATCGATGCCCACGAACCCGTTCCGCGTACCTCCTTACTCGGTATCCTTGCCGCAAGGGAAGCATTGGCGATGGCTAATACGACCTGTGACGCGTTCATTAGCGGAACGACCGTCGGCGGTATGGACCTCACGGAACAGCATTGGGCGGAGTACGAACAGGGCCAAGCGTCGGAGAACATCCGCTTGCACGAAGCCGGTGAATCGACCAATGTCATTGCAAGGCATCTTGCTCCTTTCACCTTTCACCTTTCACCTTTCACCTTTACCGCCACTCCCTCCACGGCTTGTTCGTCAGCGCTGAATGCCATCATGCTTGGCGCTAATCTCTTGCGTACAGGCCAGGCCAAAGCGGCATTGGTGGGCGGTGCGGAGAGTCTGAGTAAGTTCCACTTGAACGGTTTCAACACGCTCATGATCCTGGACCATGCGCCTTGCCGGCCTTTCGATGCCGACCGCAACGGTTTGAACTTAGGCGAAGGGGCAGGGTTCCTGGTGCTCGAACCCGAAGAGGAGGCTCTCCAACGCGGTGCGCCTGTCCTCGCGTACATAGGCGGCTATGCCAACACTTGCGATGCATTCCATCAGACGGCTTCGTCCGAGAGCGGTGAGGGTGCATACCTGGCGATGAGCAAGGCGCTCGAGATGGCAGGCTTGCAACCCGCGGACATCGACTATATCAATGCGCATGGTACGGCTACGCCCAATAATGACCTGAGTGAATCGGCGGCTCTGTTGCGTCTCTTTGGCGACAAACTTCCGGCGGTGAGCAGTACCAAAGCGTTTACGGGACATACGACATCCGCTTCCGGAGGACTCGAGGCTGCCATTTGTGTGTTGGCTATGCAGCATGCATTTGTGCCGGCTAACCTCCATTGGCATCATTCGGCAGAAGGTCTCATCACGCCTGTCACCCATACGCAAAAGCGTACCTTGACACATGTCCTTTGCAATGCGTTCGGTTTTGGTGGCAATGAGTCGTCACTGGTGCTCTCGGCGCATGGCATCGACCTGAGCGAGTCACCGTTGGCACCGTTGCCGGAGCCTCGCCTAAATGACCAAATCGTAAATGAACAAATGGTCAATGCCGCTGAGGCTCGTCGCATGACTCCGCAGACACGGCGTTTGGTAGCTGCCGTTCGGCAACTGATGGTCTCTACCGGCGTGACGCATCCGGATGCAATTATCTGTGCTACCCAATGGGGTTGCATGCTGCAGTCGATGCGGTTTTTGCAGGATATGCTGGCGTCCGATGAACAGCAACTCAAACCGACGCCGTTCATCCAATCGACGCATAACACCATTGCTTCGCTCATTGCTATTCTGACGGGTAATCACGGTTATAACGCCACTTATTCGCAGGGCAAGCAGTCGCTTGAATGTGCGTTGAAGGATGTGCAGACGCAGATGAGTCTCGGACTCATTCGTTCGGCATTGGTACTGGAGTTTGACGAGCAAGTGGACGCCTGGGATAAGGTGCTGTCGCTGATTGGTGACAGTACGCAAGACATTGCCACGGCGCGTATGTATAGAATAAACGAGTAAGATGAAACTGATTCTTTTGGCCATCATACAGAGTATTTTCCTCTGCGGAGGACAATTGTTCTTGAAACTGGCGCTGCAAGCCATGGGGCCCGTCTCGCGGACATGGTCGTTCGTGTTCAGCCAACTGACCAACTGGTGGTGGCTGGCCTGCGGCGTATCGTTCACGGCAGCGGGTGTCCTGTGGATGTACATCCTCAAGCACTGGTCGTTCTCGCAGGCGTATCCGCTCAGCAGCTTGGCGTATGTCTTCGGCATGCTCGCCGCGATGTTCGTCTTCCATGAGCACATAGCCTGGACGCAATGGGTAGGCATCCTCTTCATCATGGCAGGGTGTTACCTGGTGGTAAATTGACAATGGAAAATGGACAATTGAAAATTATGTTAGCATTGATACTATCTGTCATATTGAGTCTCGAAGCGGATTTTGTGCAGACCAAGACTTCGGCGCTGATGCTGGAACCGCAGGTCTCGACGGGACATATGTCCTATCGTTCGCCGGACTACTTGCGTTGGGCTTACGACAAGCCGCAAGTGCTCGTTTGGGAAATGAACGGACAGGAGACGAATGTCAATCCGCAAGTGCAGAAACTGCTTCGGATGATCATGGCTTCCGTTTCCGGTGAGGCACAGGATGACGCCAAGATGCAACGCGAGAGCAAGCGGCTCTTCAGGTCGGTCAACATCGTGATGGACGAACGCAACGGAGTGGCTCAACGCGTCGAGATGATTGAGAAAAACGGAGATATCACCCTGATTGAATTTAGCAATGTCCAAGTCCGATAGTACATATTCCCGCCACGCCATCTGTGCGTTGATACCGACCTTCAACAATGCCGGTACCATCGTCGATGTGGTCACGCGTGTACACCAGCAGTTGCGTGATATCATCGTGGTGGTCGATGGCTCTACGGACAACACGCTGAGTCTCTTGGGCAGACTGCCTTTCCCTGTCACTATCGTCAGCCATGCCCGCAACAAAGGCAAAGGAGCGGCACTCGTATCGGGTTTCCGCAAGGCACTCGAGATGGGTTTTGACTACGCCGTGACCATCGATGCCGACGGACAACATTTCCCTGAAGACATACCTGTTCTTCTGCGTGCTCATGATGTGCACCCGGATGCCCTTCTCGTAGGCAGCCGTCCTTTCACGGACGAGAACATGTCCGGCAAGAGCAAGTTCGCCAACCGCTTCTCCAACTTCTGGTTCCGGTTGCAGACGACCATTAATCTGCCGGATACGCAAACCGGTTTCAGGCTCTATCCGTTGCATCGTCTGCATGGGCTCAATATCCTCACGCGCCGGTATGAAGCAGAACTCGAACTGCTCGTCTTTGCCGCTTGGCATAATGTGCCGTTGGTGCCTGTGCCTGTGCGCGTTTATTACCCGCCTAAGGAAGAGCGCGTCAGCCATTTTGTGCCGGCTCGCGACTTCACACGGATCTCCATCCTCAACTGTTTCCTCTGCATCGGTGCCGTTCTTTTCGGCTATTGGCATATGTACTGGCGAACGGTGCTCAGTTTCTTCTATTTCGGCACGACGATGCTGTTCATCGTCAATCCCTTCACTTGGATCTATTTCCTCATTCATGGCCGCAACGCAGCTTCCAAGGCCCGTTATCATGTCTATGCCCAACGCATAGCGGCGCACTATGTCCGTATGATAGGCGGTTTGCGGCTGACGACCATCGACCTGAAGCGAATGACCAGTGACCAATCAGTCATCATCTGCAATCATCAGTCGTTCATCGATATCATCATCTGTCTCTCGTTGACGCCGAAGAAGGTCATGATCGTGAAGGAATATGTGTGGTACAATCCTTTCTTGGGCGTCGTGGCGCGGTATCTGGACTGTTTCCCCACCTCTATCGATGAGGAAGAGCGGGAGGCGCGTGTCAAGCAGATCATCGATGAAGGCTATTCGCTGTTCGTCTTTCCCGAAGGCACGCGTTCCAAGACCGGCGAGATAGGGCGTTTCCACCGCGGTGCATTCTATTATGCGGAGAAATACCGGTTGCCCATTCAACCGCTGTTGCTGCAGAACATGACCGACTATATGGGCAAGCGCCAGTTCATGCTTCGTCCCATGGATGTTACGCTGACGGTGTTGCCGCTTGTACCTGCGGATGATACCTCGTTCGGTGAGAACTATAAGAAACGGACCAAAGCGTTCGAACGCTATTATGATTCCTTGCTCCATTCAAACCCATGCGAAGACTCCGAATCATAGGATGCGTGTTGCTGGCGTTGCTGTTGCATGCGCCCATGCTCCATGCCGGGAAAGTCAATCGCTTGACTTTCTTTCCCGCAGATAGTACGCTGAACACGGGAATGACCATCATCGTTTGTCCCGGAGGCAGTTACAGTTGGCACGACATGCAGCATGAGGGCGTTGAAGTGGCGCAATGGCTCAACACGCTGGGTATCAATGCGTTTGTGCTCAAATACCGCGTGGCGACTGTCAGTGCCTACATCCTCGGGTACCGCGTCCTCGGGATCGGCAACAAGTACCCGAACATGCTCATTGACTTGGAGGACGCACTTCGTTATGCCTACGAGCACGCCGACTCGCTTCGGATAGATACCACACGCATCGGTGTCATGGGTTTCTCCGCAGGAGGACACCTCACGATGATGTCGTTTACGCATAACAGGACGCCGTACAAGCCGGATTTTCTCTGTCCTGTCTATCCCGTTGTCACTTTTAGTGACAAGCGATATGTGCATCGACGTTCGCGCAGAGGTGCGTTAGGCGTTTGGGGACAGTTCAATCAGGCCAAACGTGACAGTCTCTCGATCGAGCAGCATATACCTGCCGACTGCCCGCCTGTGTTCCTCGTCAATTGTCAGGATGACCCTGTCGTCAAGTATCAGAATTCGGTTCTGCTCGATTCGGCACTGACGGCACAACATATACCGCACACCTACATACAATACCAAACCGGCGGACACGGTTTCGGAGCGTCCGAAAAGAAAGGTACCGCCGAATGCAGACAATGGAAAAATGAATTTGTACAATGGATATCGAATTTGAATCTGTAGAGCGTATCCGCGCGTTTCAGGAAGAGAAACTGCGTGCACAGATAGCCTATTTGGCGGCGCACTCGCCCTATTATCAACGGGTGTTTGCCGAGCATCATATCGACCCTTCGTCCATCCGGACGATAGACGACTTACAGCGTTTGCCTTTCACGGAAAAGGCGGACTTGCAGCGGTTTAACAACGATTTTCTCTGTGTGCCCAAAGAGGATATCATTGATTATATCACGACATCCGGCACGCTCGGCGACCCCGTTCTTTTCGGTTGTACGGAAGCCGACTTGCAGCGTTTGGCGTACAACGAGCATAAGTCGTTTGCCTGTGCCGGACTGCGTAAAGGCGACATCCTCCAGCTGATGACCACTATCGACAAACGGTTTATGGCGGGACTCGCGTATTGGATGGGCATCCGTCGGATGGGGGCAAGTATCATTCGTGTCGGCAACGGAATACCCGAACTCCAATGGGACACGATCCAGCGCTTGCATCCTACCGCTATCATGTGTGTGCCGTCGTTCATCCTGCGGCTCATCGAGTACGCCGAACAGCATAACATCGACTATCGTCATTCATCCATCCGTAAGATCATCGGCATCGGTGAAGGACTGCGAGACCAGCAGTTCCGGCTCAACTTGCTCGGACAGCGCATTCATGACAAATGGCCCGAAGTGGAACTATACGCCACCTATTCATCGACCGAGATGTCTGCCACATTCTCTGAATGTGAGCACGCTTGCGGAGGACATGTGCATCCCGAACTGATCATCGTGGAGATCATCGGTGATGACGACCTGCCTGTGGCCGACGGACAAGCGGGAGAGATAGTCATCACTTCGCTGGGCGTCGAAGGTATGCCTTTGTTGCGGTTCCGGACAGGTGACATAGCGGCTAAAGTGACGGAACCTTGCGCCTGCGGTCGCCATTCGTATCGGCTCACGCCGCTCATCGGTCGCAAACATAACATGATCAAGCTCAAAGGTACCACTATCTACCCGCCTGCCATCAACGATGTGCTGGATAACACGCCGTTCGTGGGCAATTATGTAGTGGTCGTACGAACCTCGGCGGCAGGAACTGACGAAGTGATTGTACGAATCAGCCTGAACGACAAGCGTAAGACGGCGGACGAAGCCATTAAGGCGCTCAAGGACCATTTCCGCAGTCGTCTGCGCGTGGCGCCACAAGTGGAGATCCTGCCTGCGGATGTGATCCGGCAAATCAATTTCCCTGCCAAGAGCCGCAAACCCGTTAAGTTTATCGACGAGCGCTGAAATAATCGTTCGAACGAACGTGAGATAAGAAATAATCGTTCGATCGAAGTGAGATAAGAAATAATCGTTCGAACGAACGTGAGATAAGAAATGAGAATAGTAATTTTTAATTCTTAATTTTTAATTTTTAATTACTATGAAAGCCCTTCTCCATATCTATGACTTCTTCACGGCGCACAAACCGGCGCTTTGGATCAGCTTTGCCGTATTGATGGTTCCGTTGCTGTTCCTGGCTTTGTCGCTGCGCTATGACGAAGACATCATGGACTTTCTGCCTGTGACCGAAGAGGATAGGGTAGTGCTTGATGCTTTGCAAAATCAGCAGGAAGCCTCGCGCATCGTGCTGATTGTAGAAGGTGAGGACGAGGACCGGCGCCTTGATGCTATTGATGAAATCAATGATAAATTTTCCATTTTCCATTTTCCATTTTCCATTTCCCATTTTCCATTTTCAATTTCCCATTTTCCATTTTCCATTTTCCATTTTCCATTTTCA
>JAFSKL010000017.1 GCA_017448985.1 Paludibacteraceae bacterium | reverse complement strand
GCCTACCCATTGCCATGTGTTCAGCTGTTCCTGGAAGATGAGCAAAGCGCCGACCAATGTCCACATAGGCCGTGTCGCCTGCATTGGACTGACCACGGAGATAGGCAGATGTTTGAGCGATATGTACCCGAACACCCAACTGCTCAGCACGATCAGCGATTTGAGCAGCGTAAACAGATGAGCGCTGCCGTCCAAAGGCGGCACATGGAAATAGCTTTCGCCCATCGCTTCGGGACATAGACGCGAGAGAACTAACGGAACGCAAAGCACCACCGCCGACACGCACACGCTGATAGTCAGCACATCCACCACTTTGTTCTCGCTCAGGGCTATCTTCTTGCTCACATCATAGCATCCCAGGCACAGCGCCGATATAAACGCCAACACAATCCACATAACCGTTACCTGTCTTCTTCTGAACTCACTTTTTAAAATCGCCTGCAAATTTACAACAATTTCCTCAATTGTACAAGATTTTGAGGCAAAAAAATAAAATCTACCCAAAAAATTTGCACATGTCAAAAAAAAGCAGTACCTTTGCGGCCGCAAAGGTTTTGATAGAAACATAATACACATTCATATGAAAAAATTCTTACTCATGGCATCGGCGCTACTGATGGTAGCGGTGATGCAGGCAGCAACAGTGACGATCAGCGCGAGCGAATGGGCTACGGCGCAAGGTCTGGATAATGGCGACGCCGTGACGAGTTACACGAAAGACGGTGTGACCATTGTCTTGGCGCAGGGTAGCGGTGAGAGTGCCCCGAGTTGGAACAGCACGCAGAGCACGATGGCAGCAGTAGCCGGTAACACGATGACGATCACCGTGTCGGAGGACTACAGATTGAGTACGGCTTCGTTCACAGTAGGCGGTGCTAACGCGCAGGCAACGCGTCTGGCTGGCAATGAATGGTCGTCCGGCGAAGCCGCTGTGAACAGCGGAAACAGCAAACAGGTGGACTGGACGGGTTCGGCAACGAGCCTGTCGGTGACGTTCACCGGCGCAGAGACTTTCGCATCATTCGCCTTCACACTCCAATCGGTGAACCAGACCTTCACGGTGACGTTTGTGGATATTGACGGCAAGGTCTTGAAGACGGAGAGTGTGGCTGCCGGCAAGGGAGCTACAGCACCGACGCCACCAACCGTCGTGGGGATGTTCTTTGTCGGTTGGAGCGCCGATTTCAGCAACGTCACGGAGGACATGACCGTGCAGGCGTTGTATGATTATGACAAGTCGGTGCTGAACGACACCGTGATCATGACCGCAGAGGAAATCCGCGAGTACAACGAATTGGAATATTTTGAATCCTTCGAACTGGCGGACTATACAGAAAAAGGCAAGACAGTGCAAATAAGCAGCGGGGCAAATAATAACACCCTGCAATTTACGTCTAATTGGTCTGACAAACTCCTTGCATTGAGGCAAAACAACACCCTCACGTTCACCGCTGACTGCAAGATTCATAAGATCATACTGAATTTCACAGAGCTAAAATGCAGTGTTGAGGGCAATGATCAGCATTATTGTGCGGAGAGTCCGGCTTCTTCTGACAAAGGTAAGGTGGTCAAGCAGGAGAACTCCCTTGTGTGGACCGGCAGCACAACCGCTGTAACCTTCACTTTCGACAAGATAGAGGGAAGCAGTTTATGGGCGTATTATAATTGCGAATTGATGGACATCACCATTATCTGCGACAAGAACGACAATCAGGAGGAGTCGTTTGTTGTTGTCTTCCTGGATGAAAACGGACAGGAGATCGTGCGTGAAACCGTTCTCGAAGGCAAGAGCTTGACAAACATACCTGCCGGTCCTGACTCCGAGGACGATTGTATGGAGTTTGTGGGTTGGGATGTTACCGATTTCAGTCACATCACAACGGATTTGACGGTTCATCCGGTGTATAGTCCGAAACAGATATTCTCGCTGACTGCTACCGAATGGGCGGAGACGGGTAAGATCACTTTTACGAAAGATGGATATACACTGTATGCAACCCGCGCTCCTTTATATAACGATGAGGAATCATCACTGATATTCACAGGAGGATGTCGGATTATCATATTAAATCCGAACTATTTCTACAAGTTAAAGATAAGGTGTCCGAATGAGCACTCTGCATCTTCGTTAGCCGGATTCGAGTGGTCAAGCGGTTCGGCAGTGCAGGACGGAGTGGATGTTATTTGGACCGGTGAGACAGACAGCCTGGCCATCTATGGCAGTGCTTTTCGCATCGTCTCCATCGCTTCCTTGTGCCGGCACATAGATTATTTTACCGTAGAATTCTTGGATGCAAACGACAAGCCTTTGAGTACGCAAACTGTTTTGCCCGGAGAGAGTGCCGTAGCTCCTGCTGATCCGAAACATGAGAATTATTGCTTGGCTTTTGCCGGTTGGGACAAGGCGTTTACCAATGTTCGCTGCAACATGACGATTCGGCCGACTTGGAATACTATTGAGGACTGCCATTATATTCCGGCAGGTCATGTGGAGGTCACCTTCCTTGATGCCAAAGGGGACACGATTGAAAGCCAGTTCGTTCCCATTGGCGGTACAGCGACGGCTCCTACACCGCCGGCGGTTACATACTACACCTTTACCGGTTGGAGTGCGCCGCTGACCAATATCACGGAGTCGCAGACCATTCAGGCGCAATATGCGTTTGACAAGAACTCTCCGGACATTATGACCGTTCCGCAGTGGGTTAGCTGGACAGAGGAACACCGCTGGGATTATGGCACACAAGTTATTGTGAAAGGTATTGTTCATGATGTGGTTACCAAGTTGGAAGAAGGCGGCAAACTGACTTTCCGCTTCTCTGAGGACGGAGAGAATGACTGGGAGAACAACCAGCCGGTAGCCTACGGTGCTCATATTTTGGGTGTCAATGGACAATCGTTTGCCAACCATCTCCAGTTGGAGCAAGGCGACACGGTTTATGTCTTTGGTACCTACGCGCGTGAAGATATTGATTTCGGTTACTATTATTACTATAGTCAGGAAGTGGTTGCCAACGGTCATTTGGCATACCTCGGCAAAGCGAAGGAAAGTGAAGACAGAATCCTTTTCTATGGTCAGGCACCGGATGCCGCGCTGCTATACGACTTCTCCGGCAACGGACTCAAACAGATTGTATCATTCAGCACAGAGTCTATGGGAGAGGAGGTTGAGGATTACCGGTTTACGATATGGGCAAGCGGCGATGCCTCGCAGCTGTTCAGCGAGCGGGAGAAGCTCGGTAGCGGCATGGCGAACACTGGTTTTGATGAGAGAGTTTTGTATTTCGAGGACGTCAACCAAGACGGCAAGACAGATGTAACCACGTTGGGTAGTGTCTTTATGAGCCAGGCAGACGGCTACACGAAGATAGACGAAGCGATAGCGGTGACGAACATGGACCTCAACCGTGACGGACGGCCGGATTATATGCTGCTTGACAAGATTGCCGACTTCACAACCGGTTATTCCTACTACGGCACTATCATGTACCAGCTGTCGGACGGTTCGTTCCAAAAGGAACAGATGCAAGCAATGACGTGGAGTGAGTTCGTGGCGCAGATGACGCCGGAAGAACGTGACCAGTACAACAACCCGCAGGACTATTCCTTAGGCGATGTATCGCGCTATACCTATACCCTTCAGTTAGGCGGAGCGTGCCTGGCTTATGCTCCGCGTCGGGCACCCGGTATCGGCACTAAGGTTCATGTACCCACCAAGGCCATCGATATGAACGGAGACGGACTAATGGACCTCATCGATGAGGCGACTGGCATCATCTACACCAACATGGACAACGGCAAATGGGTATGGACGCAGACGAACGGAACAGTTGGTCCCGTGGACCTCAACGGAGACGGGGTAACGGACTTTATCTTCCCCGGAGCCAGACTCTATACCGCTATTTACGATAAGGAAAAGAACACTTTCGTCTCTACGGTGCTCTATCAGAACGCCACGGTGGACGACCGTCTATACTGTTATGACTTCGACCATGACGGAGACGTCGATATCTTAGCTACTTTCTCTGCTGCCACAAATGCCACGGGCTATGCCTACACTTGTTTCTTCCTCAACGATGGGCAAGGACACTTCACGCAGCAACCCGAGCAGAGTTACGGTAACCTCCTCTTCTCGGCGTGTCAGGATATAGACGGCGACGGATATATGGACATCTTGGCTTTCCGCTCCGAAGTCACGGTAGCGAGTGAGTCGAGTAGTGAAGTAGAAGTCGTCTGGCTGCAAGGCAATAAGAACAATTCGCTTGCCGCACCGCAACGCCTGTATTCGTTCTATATCTATAACAACTCGTCGGAGCCCCAACCCATGTATGAGTTCCTCTCCAATGCTCGCATCCACGTGGAGGACTTGGATAATGACGGCAAGATGGACATCTGGGTATCTGATGTCAGCGTCTCCTTTACGGAGCTTTACACGATGAAGACGGCTGTTTCCAACACCCGTCCGACGGCTCCCTCTGCTCCTACATTGGAGTACAAAGACGGTCTTCTGACAGTCACATGGGGTAACGGTTCGGACAACGAGACAGTTGTCAGCGACCTCACCTATGCCCTGCGTATAGGCACGACTGCCGGAGGAAATGACATCCTTGCAGCGCACGCGAACAAAGACGGTTCACGTCGCAACTTCCTCGACGGCAACATGGGCAAACTTCACTCCTACACCATCGATCTGCGCTCGTACAGCCCTTCAACGATCTATGTCGCTGTACAGGCCATCGATGCACAACATAGCGGCTCTGCGTGGTCAGCTGAATCCACCGTCAAGCACAATAACCTGTCTGCGGACTTCTCCCTTTCCAGCGATAAGATAGCGTTCGGAGAGTCGGTGAAAGTCTATTATACGTCTTTGCCCGAAGGCTACAAGCACCAATGGGAGTACGCGGACGGCAAACTGCTTCGTGACGGATCATATCTCCATTTGACGTTCCCAACACCCGGTGAGAAGACTATCAAACATACCGTCATCGCTCCGGACGCTCAGACGGTTTCGGCTTCCAAGACACTCGTCGTACTGCCTGCCGGTTTGGGTACTGTGGTCGTGGAAAACATCTACGATGAATCAAACCGTTCTGTCTTCTCTGCTCTCGCACAGCCTTTGGCGGACTTTAACTACGACGGTCGGCTGGACGGCATTATGTTGGGTGACTATGACGCAGGAAACAACTATTCCCTCACCGTACAAACGGGAAATAAGGATAAGATATTCCAGAAAGCAGCCGGTCTATGGAACACCAACATCCTTTCCGACGGGGAACGTTTTAATTATACGGATGAGATCCGATGGTTGGATTGGAACCGTGACGGACACGTAGATCTGCTCATGACTATCGAATTTAAGCAAAAGTTCGCTCAACTGCTGCATGCACCTAATGGCGCCGCGTTGACGGCACGAGAAGACAACAATACGCTCAAAATGCTTTTCGGCACATGGTGGAAAGAGAACAAGGAGCTATACGAGTACTATACCTTAAATGACGAGGACTTCTTGCACTCCGGCCGTCCGACCATCTTCTACCAGCATCCGATGTATGAGCACTATGTGATCAATTTTGCGGAAGACGGCTCATTGGAGGAACAGAAACTGAAGGCTACGACACAACAGGAACTATTTGGTCAGATTCTTGAGAATCATGCTGCGGTCTTTACTGCCGACTTTGACCATGACGGTTGGACAGACTTCGCTTCCCTCTATTCAAATACGGATACATGGAGCGGTCTCACTGTCTTCTTCAATCGCGGAAACGGACGTTTTGAGTACGCGCTTATCCCCTTTGTTTCACCGCTGCAACTCAATACGGATAAATGTCATTTGGCGGACTTTAATGGGGATGGATTCCAAGACCTCATCGTTTCTCTCAACACCGAAAACGCGGAAAGCTATATCCTTTGGAACAATGCCAACAACACCTTCTCTGCACCCGAAACGCTGCCGAACAGTCAGAATATAACGGATGCTATACGTCTCACGGATATAGACAACAACGGGCACTTGGACCTGATGGCACGTACCTTGAACCCGGCAGAAGGAGAAGGCGGGCAAGGCGTTTATGTATGGTATATGGGCGAAGAAGGCCTGCTTAGTCACGGATTCCTGCAACCTAAGTTAGTTGACATTTATGCAAAAGACTTTTACTTGGCACCCGATGAACATGTGCTTCTTGCCGGCAGTACGCTCTATTCGCTGGCAGCGCAGAGTGACGAACGCCCCGCGGCACCGGCGAACGTCCGTGCCTCGCTGACAGACGAAGGTCTGCTCATCGAATGGGATGCCGCCAAAGACGACCATACACCGGCAGCACTCATGCGGTATAATCTGGCGGTAAAGGAACAAGGTGCTGCCACCTATCTCATCAGCCCGCAAAACGGCATGAATGCCAATGCGGCCTATATGCCGGACTATGCGTATATCCACGCTACACAGTTCCTTATCCCGACCTCTTACCTCAGTAATGCTAACTATGAGATCAGCCTTCAGGCGCTTGACCTCCAGAACCGTCTCTCGCTCTTTAGCGAGCAACTCGTCACGACCGTGATACGCAATCCTATTGAAGTTCCTGAATCGGCCTGCGCTAATGATGACGTCACCGTCTCCTACCGCGGCGCTGAGACGACCGGAACGCCTGTTTGGAACTGGGACGGCGGTCAGGCTACAGGTAGCGGTTTCGGTCCTTACACGGTCGTTTGGACCACAAGCGGCGAGAAGACTATCACGCTCACGCTGGGCGGGCAGACATATACGGCAACAACCACAATCGATGATCCGAAGGAGTTGGAGGTAACGCTGCCTACCGTGCTATATGAAGGAATTACTGCGTCCGCTTCCGTGCCCGATGGTATCGAATACCAATGGTATGTATCTATCGACGGAAGCGAACTCTATCCGGTAGACCACTACGGCATTCTGTTGCCGTCAACCAGTGTCTTCGTCTCCTATGACTACCGTTTGATCGCACAAGGACTGAACATTACCGCGTACTATAGGAGCGATTATACCGACAAGTCGCTCGTAGGACATCAGGTAGAACTTTATCTGCATGTGACGAACGCTAACGGTTGCGAGACCTATTTCTATAGTGATGTTACCGTATTGGCAAATACTGCTATCCCGACGCTCACGCTCGTCACCACCGATGCTAACGGGCATAACGTGCTCTCATGGACGAACGCGGAGGCTTTTGCTACCGTCAATGTGTACAAAGAGGGTAACGCGCTCAATGACTTCCAACTCATCGGTTCGGCCAATGCCGAAAGCGCTTCGTTCACCGATGCCTATTCGGACGCTACGCAGAAAGCCGAGCGCTACTACCTCACAGGCGTGATGGCCAACGGTGAAGAATCGCCGGAAAGTGCGATTCATAAGACCGTCCATATGACTATCAACCGCGGCGTGATGAATGGCACTTTCAACCTCATTTGGAACGAGTACGCGGGTGCGTCCGTCAGTGCATATCGCATCCTGCGCGGCGAGGCACCTGCCAACCTCGCGCAGATAGCAGTCGTAGCGGCCTCCAACACCTCGTTTACCGACCAGACGCCGGTAGATGCACAGCCTTATTATGCGATTGAGTATGTGCTCTCTTCTGGCGCTGCGGCTCCTGCCAAAGATGTGAATCGTGCTCCGCAAGCCGAGCTATCCGGTCGCTCCAATGTGGTTAACCGCAAAGACTTGGACGAGGGTATAGAGAGCATTCTGCATGCAGAAGGCAGCATTCAGAAAATCCTCTATGACGGACAGATCTACATCCTCGTCGGCGATAAGATCTACGACGCTACAGGCAAATGGGTCAGATGACAAAATGACCAAATGACAAAATTTTTTCGTACCTTTGCAGCAAAATTGATTTACCATTATGGATATTACGTTGATAGTCATAGCGTTTGTGCTGATGCTAATAGGCATCATCGGCTGTATTGTGCCCGGGTTGCCGGGAACACCGATTGCATATGCCGGCCTGTGGGTCGCGCAAGCAACCGACAAAATCGATTTCTCCTGGCAGTTCCTCCTCATTTGGGGCATTGTGACAGTTGTCATTTTCGTGCTGGACTATATCGTTCCGGCATGGGGCACGAAGAAATACGGTGGCACTAAATGGGGCGTATGGGGTAGTACGATAGGTGTCTTTGTGGGACTTTTCTTCGGTGCCGCAGGCGTCATCTTAGGTCCGTTAGTAGGTGCTATCCTCGGCGAACTCATCAGCGGCAAGCAACTCAACGACGCTCTCCGCGCAGGATGGGGTAGTTTTATCGGCATCCTTTTCAGCACGGTTCTCAAACTCATCGCCTGCGGTCTCATGACTGTCGCTCTGATTCAGGCTGTCTGGTAATATGAGCAAAGAAGAGAAATATCAAACCGTCCTTCCTCAGATTCAATCACTCATAGCCGGTGAAAACGACGATATTGCCAAAATGGCCAATATGGTCGCTGTGCTGCACGAGACATTCGGTTTCTGGTGGACAGGTTTCTACCGTGTGTTGCCGAAAGCCGGTGAAACAGGAGAGAAGGAATTAGTGCTCGGACCTTTCCAGGGACCTGTTGCCTGCACGCATATCCCGTATGGTAAAGGCGTTTGCGGCACGGCGTGGAAACAACGAGAAACGATTGTCGTACCCGATGTACACTTGTTTCCCGGACATATAGCCAGTTCCTCGGCATCGCAGAGTGAGATTGTGGTACCCTTGTTCCGCAACGATGAAGTCTTCGCCGTCCTTGATATCGATAGTGCCTTTCTCAATACGTTCGATGCCATCGACCGCCGATACCTCGAACAAATAGCAGCCATTTACAATACCGTCTGAATCAACTTATTGTTTAATCCTAAAAATCTGATATTATGTTACAAATTGGAGACAAAATGCCGGCATTCAGCGTGGCAGACGAGCAGGGCAGGGTAGTTACCGACAAGGACCTGCTGGGTAAGAAAACTGTCATCTATTTCTATCCGAAGGACTCCACACCCGGATCTTACTCGCGACTATTATGGTATGGATCGCATTGTAGCGGAATGCAAGCGCTTGCGCACACTTGACCCCAATTAGCAACCCAACTTTGGGGCTATTTTCTTAAGCTCGTTTTGGCAGATAGATGTGGCCTATATGTTGATGCTATTTTTAATAATGTTAGCAAACATCATGGAGGTTCATTCCTACTGGCTTCGCTGATGTTCCCATTCCAAATTTACGGAGACTTTGCGGGATATTCTCTCATCGCAATCGGAATAGCAAAAGTATTAGGATTCCGATTGATGGAAAACTTTCATCGTCCGTATTTTGCTGCTTCTGTTGGCGAGTTCTGGCATCGGTGGCATATATCGCTTTCTACTTGGTTTAAGGATTACGTATATATTCCTCTCGGAGGAAACCGTGTTGGCAAATTACGTAACTATTTCAACTTGTTTGTTACGTTTGTCGTCAGTGGTATATGGCACGGAGCTAACTGGACTTTCCTATGCTGGGGTAGTCTTCACGGTTTATTACTTTGTGTTGAAAAGGCTTTAGGAATTGGGAAAACAAAGTATTCCGGCTTTCGGAAATTCTGTCACTGGATAATTACCTTTATACTCGTTTGCTTCGCTTGGATATTGTTTAGAGCTAACAATCTGCATGACGCGTTGACCGTCATTATTGGTATATTTACTGATTTTGAGGCTCCACATAAAGAATACGCCAACTTTATCGGTATTAGTTTGGCTATGATAATTCTTGCTTATAAAGAGCTTTCAGATGAGTTCAATTGGCAAATTAATCCTGCCGAATCCAAATCTTGGTTTGTTCGCCACATGTACATGATCTTGATGATTGCCTATATCATTTTATTCGGCGTATTAGGCGGCGATCAGTTTATTTACTTCCAATTTTAAAGTAGCATGTTTATGAAAAAGTTTATTATTAGTATAGCATTCATTCTTATCGGAGTATATGTAGTTGACCGACTTGGAGGTGAAGCCATGTGGTGGGTAAATCAACACACGCATGATGTTTCAGGTCCCAAAATTAAATACCTTGCCAATGATGTTGATGAAGACATTGTAATGATGGGAACCTCCAGATGTAACTGTCACTATGTACCTTCAATAATTAGTGACACGCTTGGCGTCAGCGTATATAATGGCGGTATCGATGCCTCAGACAACATATATGCTCATTATATCATGCTCAACCATATAATGGCTCATCATGCGCCAAAAGTGATTTGTCTTGAAGTCATGACAAGTGATTTTGTCAAAGAAAAGGATCCATTCACTACTGTTACTTTCTTTGCTCCCTATTTCGGTCGAAATGCTCAAGCGGACTCTGTATTTCGTTTGGCAGGCTCGTATTATCAATATAAAGTATCGCATCTCTACCGATATAATTCGAAATCGTTTTCTAACATAGCAGGACTTCTTGTTAATCGCCATCTTGGAGGAGATCATGGTTACATTCCACCCACCAAGAACCCGCATTTTCCAGACACGTTATTGTATAGGGATACTCCGCATAATGTAGATAATCTAAAGACAGAATACGTACAAAAATTTGTAGACCTCTGTTATAAGAACGGAACGAAAGTAGTATTTGTGGTCTCGCCTTGTTATTCAAAGATAGATACAGATTTTTATGATGTATTAAAAGAAATCGCAAGAAAGAATAACATCCCATTCCTGGATTACCACACTCCGGGATTGTATCACGACCATCCTGAGTATTTCAAAGATCCGTCTCATCTCCGCGCAGACGAAGATGCTCGGCGATACTCCTCCGTCTTTGCACATGATTTGAAACAAATATTAAAGCAAGAAAGTAACATGTTAGAATAAATGCGCCTGGTACTACAACATCTTATCCCGGTGACCGTTGTTCGGCATTTTCTTTCTTCTTTTTCAGGGCAATAGATTACCCGTTCATATTCCGCCACGCACTCCGCGGAGTGAAGGTAAATAGAATAGGGCAGAGAGCTATCTTTACCCTATTTTTATGCAAAAAACAGACGAATTGGCATAAAAATCACTTTTTTTGACAGTTTTTCCACAAAATGTTTGCATATATGCACAAAAATAAGTATCTTTGCGCAAAATTACGAACATTAACTATTGATGTTGTTATGAAAAGAGCACTATTACCTAAGCACGAAAGACTATTACGCGAGATGGGAGAGAATTTCCGCTTGGCAAGATTGCGGCGTAACTTATCCTCCGAACAAGTGGCAGAGAGGGCCGGCATTGCACGTAACACCTTGATAAAGATAGAAAATGGCGACGATGGGGTTGCTATAGGGTATTATTTGCGTGTGCTTATTGTGCTTGGAATGGAGGAAGATTTGCGCAAAGTGGCGCAGGATGATCTCCTGGGACGCAAACTCCAAGATGCAGGTCTTACTATTTCTAAACGCGCAAGTAAAGTGAAATAACGATGGCTACAATATACGTATATTTCGATGATTTCCGCGTAGATAACCCAATTTTAATGGGGCGATTATATACGACGCAGTCCATAAAAGGCAAAGAAGTGTTTTCGTTTGAGTTTGAGCAGCACTCCTGATCGTTGGGGACGCGTATTACTGGAACGCAGAGAATCTATACGCGCAAAGGAGGAAGGCCAAGCACGACAAATACTCATGGAGAGTGATTTCCTTGTGGGGGTGAATGATAGTACACGAATGGGTGCCTTGCGTCTTAAAACGAATATCGAGGGACCGTTTCTTGATTATGACCCGATGTATTCTACTCCTCCTGTAACTTCTATTCCTGATTTAGAACAAGCAAGTTGGCATTTCGAGAACGATGATGACACTGAGATCCAAAAATGGTTACAATTATTACTGGCTCCCGGCTCATCATTAGGCGGAGAACGGCCAAAAGCCAACGTGCAAATGCAGGATGGATTCTTGTGGATAGCAAAGTTCCCAAGTCGAAATGATAGACAAGATGTCGGCGCGTGGGAAGCTGTTGCTATGCAACTGGCACGTGCCTGCGGAATAGTGGTCGCTGACTTTGATATCATCCGATATAATCGATTTGCAACTTTCCTTACTCGTCGTTTTGACCGCACTACGAATGGCAAACGTATTCATTTTACCTCGGCCATGACCATGCTCGGATACTCTGACGGACAAACGGAAGGCTGCTCATATCTTGAACTTGCAGAATGGATAAGTCGTTATAGTTGCTGTGCGCAAACTGATTTGGAAGAATTATGGAAACGCATAGTCTTTAGTATTGCTATCTCCAATTGCGATGATCATTTGAGAAATCACGGCTTCTTGCTTACAAAAGAAGGGTGGAGACTTGCTCCTGCGTATGACCTGAACCCATTGTATTATGGTAACGGGCTTAGTTTGAATATCAACGAGCAATCAAATGCATTGGATTTAGAATTATCGAAAGAGATTGCTCCGTATTTTGGAATCAAGCAAGAAAAGGCGACAAAGATGATTGACAATATCCTCCAGCATGTAGCTACATGGCCACAATGGGCAACACGCTATCACATTTCACGCGAGGAACAAGAGCTTATGTCCGCGGCTTTCAATAATCATAACAAATAAATCCCAAAAATCACATTCAAAATTTGCATATATCAAAAAAGTTTGGTACTTTGAGGGCACCGACACGGCTCTGACGTCCCACCTCGAAGGTACAGTCGCACGCTTGTGCTCATACACAAGCCTTTACCCCATAAAACTAAATAAAATTCATTATTTTGGTCTAAATTCTTGCGTATGTCAAACTTTTGTTGTACCTTTGTACCCGAAAACAGAAAATATTCACATAAATCGCAACAACTATGGCAAAGTACATTTGTGATGTCTGCGGGTACGAGTACGACCCCTGCGAAACAGGAAAAGCATTTGAAGAACTTCCGGAAGACTGGACTTGTCCCATCTGTGGGGTAGGTAAGGACCAATTCTCCAAAGAATAACAAGAGAGTAGGGCATCACGCCCACGTATTTCCCTCAAAATCCACACAAGATTCCATCAAAATCCACACAAGATTCCATCAAAAATCCCCCGATAAAACCTCGGCATCCCATCGATATTGCATCGAGGTTTTATCGACCAAAAATCGACGCAAAAGGGGGTGATTAAGGGGTGATAACGGGGTTATTAGGGAGTGATAAGGGGGAGATTATGCTAACGTCATGCTGAGAAAAAGCAGACAATCTGCCAAAATGACAGAAAACAGATATTCAATATATTATACCACAAAAACCATGCCCGGAGCGTTCTCCCGACGGAACGGGAGAAGCGGCTTCCGCCTAAAAGGGTATAAACATTAACATTAAACTTCATGCTATTATATGTCCAAAATTGAGTTTCATGATCCGGTTCGAACGATGCGCGGAAAATTCGAAAAGGAAGGTAAGATTATTATGCGAAAGAAGGCTTACCGCGCACCCACAGGAGCCGTTTTGAAAGAAGGAGTACAGGAGTCCTATGTCATCGTCAACCCGCGTGATTACACGAAAAACCCGCCGAAAGGAGCGGAATTGGCGAATCTCAGCCTCTTTGGCTTGACCAAAAAACTCTCATCCGAAATCATCAATTCCGGCAAAGTTACAGACGACGAACTGACTGCCATGACGCCGGAAGAGCGAACTCATGTAACGGAGCTCCGCGCACAACTTGAGGATTTCCGTACGCGTTTCTATGCACAGTTCAAGCTTCCGGACCACGAAGCGCCCTTTGAAAAGAAAACCGAACCGGGCTCAACAAAACTGAAACGCAAACAATACTCCAAATTGGATAACTTCATCCAGGCCATCATTCGCGAGCGGCTCAAACAGCAATCTGCCAATATGGCAGAATAAATCCAACAAAAGGCTAATGGTACAATTATTGTACACCTTATTATATATATAAGGAATGTAGGTTTTTAAACCTAATCGCGACTATGATTTCAAAAGCCAAATATCTCGAGCTGCAATATCAATAATGAATAATATTGCAGAAGGTTTTGAACGAAATAAGAATAGTGCAGATAATAAGCAGTTCAAAAACTTTCTTAATATCTCATATGGCTCTTGCGGTGAAGTAAGAAGTATGATTTATTTAGCTCAAGATCTGAAATATATGAATGATTGTGATGCGGAAGCACTTCGAGCGGATTGTTATAGTTTGTCATGTAAGATAACTGCATTCATGCAGACGCTACGTTAAGGCTTCGCGTTGTTGACTTGGTTTACGTAAACTACGAAAATTACGAAAACTACAAGTCTTACGAAGACTACGAAAACTACAAGTCTTACGAAGACTACGAAGACTACGAAAACTACGAATACTACGAAAACTACATAAATTTCTAATTTATGTTAAAAGCATTTGTTTTCCCGGGGCAGGGTAGTCAGTTCCCGGGTATGTGCAAAGATCTCTACGATGCGCACAAAGAGGCGCGTGAGATGTGTCAGGCAGCCGATAGGCTGCTTGGTTTCTCGCTGACCGATGTCATGTTCGAAGGCTCGGAAGATGACCTCAAGCAGACCAAAGTGACGCAACCGGCTGTCTTCCTCCATTCGGTGGTAGCGCAACGGCTGATGACTATCGAGCGTCCCGACATGGTGGCAGGACATAGCCTCGGTGAGTTCAGTGCACTCGTCGCTTGCGGAGCTCTACGTTTCGAGGACGCCTTATTATTAGTATCCGCGCGCGCACAAGCCATGCAAGCGGCATGCGAAGCCAATCCCGGTACCATGGCCGCCGTCCTTGGACTGCCTGACGAAAAAGTCGAAGAAATCTGCGTTGAATTCAGCCAACGACCAATGACCAATGACAAACGACCAATTGTCGTAGCCGCCAACTTCAACTGCCCGGGACAAGTGGTTATCTCCGGTGAAATCGACGCTATTGAGGCTATCTGTCCGGTGTTCAAGGAGAACGGTGCACGCCGTGCGTTAAGACTGCCGGTCGGTGGTGCTTTCCACTCGCCGTTGATGCAACCCGCAGCAGAGGCTCTTGCAGAGGCCATCAACAAGACAGAGTTCCACAAACCCTTCTGTCCCATCTACCAGAATGTCACCGCAAAACCCTCGATGAAACCGGAAGAAATCCGCGAAAACCTCCTCAAACAACTCACAGCACCCGTTCGCTGGACGCAATCCGTTCAAAACATGATTGCTGACGCCAAAAACGGAAACTACGGAAACTACGAAAACAACGGCGTAGCCTTCTTCGAATTTGGCCCGGGAGATGTACTCAAAGGACTGATTCGCAAGATCAATCCCGAAGTGGAAGTGGGGTAGTTTAGGCGCTAAAATGAGCCGAGAGCGAGGCATATCAGACCCGCAAGGATTCCGACCATGCACCATATCTTGCGTGCAGGGTCGGTTTCTTTTAGGAAGAGTAAGCCGTACGCAAAACCGATGATCGCACCGCCGCGACGAATCGTACTCACCACGGCTATCATCGAATCCGGATCGCGCAGCGACAGCATATAGACATTGTCCGATATGATTAGAAATAGGCTTATCATCACGATAACGCCCATTTTATTAATTTTTAATTTTTCATTTTTCATTTTTAATTTCCTTACCACCGTCCATGTAATGAGCATCAAAATCGCCTGATAGATCGTGTAATACACTTGCACGGCATTATGGTCGTACCGCCGCATCAGATACTTGTCGTACAGGCCGGAACAAGCGCCTAACAGAATCGCCAACGCCAGGCAAATGTAGTACCGTTTATCCTCGGTGATCTGCGTATTCGGTTTATTCCGATGATTGCCCATCGAGAACGCAAAGATACTGCCCAACGCTAACAGTACGCCTACCCATTGCCATGTGTTCAGCTGTTCCTGGAAGATGAGCAAAGCGCCGACCAATGTCCACATAGGCCGTGTCGCCTGCATTGGACTGACCACGGAGATAGGCAGATGTTTGAGCGATATGTACCCGAACACCCAACTACTCAGCACGATCAGCGATTTGAGCAGCGTAAACAGATGAGCGATGCCGTCCAAATGCGGCACATGGAAATAGCTTGCGCCCATCGCTTCGGGACATAGCCGAGAGAGAACTAACGGAACGGAAAGCACCACCGCCGACACGCACACGCTGATAGTCAGCACATCCACCACTTTGTTCTCGCTCAGGGCTATCTTCTTGCTCACATCATAGCATCCCAGGCACAGAGCCGATATAAACGCCAACACAATCCACATAACCGTTACCTGTCTTCTTCTGAACTCACTTTTTAAAATCGACTGCAAATTTACAACAATTTCCTCAATTGTACAAGATTTTGACGCAAAAAAATAAAATCTCCCCAAAAAATTTGCACATGTCAAAAAAAAGCAGTACCTTTGCGGCCGCAAAGGTTTTGATAGAAACATAATACACATTCATATGAAAAAATTCTTACTCATGGCATCGGCGCTACTGATGGTAGCGGTGATGCAGGCAGCAACAGTGACGATCAGCGCGAGCGAATGGGCTACGGCGCAAGGTCTGGATAATGGCGACGCCGTGACGAGTTACACGAAAGACGGTGTGACCATTGTCTTGGCGCAGGGTAGCGGTGAGAGTGCCCCGAGTTGGAACAGCACGCAGAGCACGATGGCAGCAGTAGCCGGTAACACGATGACGATCACCGTGTCGGAGGACTACAGATTGAGTACGGCTTCGTTCACAGTAGGCGGTGCTAACGCGCAGGCAACGCGTCTGGCTGGCAATGAATGGTCGTCCGGCGAAGCCGCTGTGAACAGCGGAAACAGCAAACAGGTGGACTGGACGGGTTCGGCAACGAGCCTGTCGGTGACGTTCACCGGCGCAGAGACTTTCGCATCATTCGCCTTCACACTCCAATCGGTGAACCAGACCTTCACGGTGACGTTTGTGGATATTGACGGCAAGGTCTTGAAGACGGAGAGTGTGGCTGCCGGCAAGGGAGCTACAGCACCGACGCCACCAACCGTCGTGGGGATGTTCTTTGTCGGTTGGAGCGCCGATTTCAGCAACGTCACGGAGGACATGACCGTGCAGGCGTTGTATGATTATGACAAGTCGGTGCTGAACGACACCGTGATCATGACCGCAGAGGAAATCCGCGAGTACAACGAATTGGAATATTTTGAATCCTTCGAACTGGCGGACTATACAGAAAAAGGCAAGACAGTGCAAATAAGCAGCGGGGCAAATAATAACACCCTGCAATTTACGTCTAATTGGTCTGACAAACTCCTTGCATTGAGGCAAAACAACACCCTCACGTTCACCGCTGACTGCAAGATTCATAAGATCATACTGAATTTCACAGAGCTAAAATGCAGTGTTGAGGGCAATGATCAGCATTATTGTGCGGAGAGTCCGGCTTCTTCTGACAAAGGTAAGGTGGTCAAGCAGGAGAACTCCCTTGTGTGGACCGGCAGCACAACCGCTGTAACCTTCACTTTCGACAAGATAGAGGGAAGCAGTTTATGGGCGTATTATAATTGCGAATTGATGGACATCACCATTATCTGCGACAAGAACGACAATCAGGAGGAGTCGTTTGTTGTTGTCTTCCTGGATGAAAACGGACAGGAGATCGTGCGTGAAACCGTTCTCGAAGGCAAGAGCTTGACAAACATACCTGCCGGTCCTGACTCCGAGGACGATTGTATGGAGTTTGTGGGTTGGGATGTTACCGATTTCAGTCACATCACAACGGATTTGACGGTTCATCCGGTGTATAGTCCGAAACAGATATTCTCGCTGACTGCTACCGAATGGGCGGAGACGGGTAAGATCACTTTTACGAAAGATGGATATACACTGTATGCAACCCGCGCTCCTTTATATAACGATGAGGAATCATCACTGATATTCACAGGAGGATGTCGGATTATCATATTAAATCCGAACTATTTCTACAAGTTAAAGATAAGGTGTCCGAATGAGCACTCTGCATCTTCGTTAGCCGGATTCGAGTGGTCAAGCGGTTCGGCAGTGCAGGACGGAGTGGATGTTATTTGGACCGGTGAGACAGACAGCCTGGCCATCTATGGCAGTGCTTTTCGCATCGTCTCCATCGCTTCCTTGTGCCGGCACATAGATTATTTTACCGTAGAATTCTTGGATGCAAACGACAAGCCTTTGAGTACGCAAACTGTTTTGCCCGGAGAGAGTGCCGTAGCTCCTGCTGATCCGAAACATGAGAATTATTGCTTGGCTTTTGCCGGTTGGGACAAGGCGTTTACCAATGTTCGCTGCAACATGACGATTCGGCCGACTTGGAATACTATTGAGGACTGCCATTATATTCCGGCAGGTCATGTGGAGGTCACCTTCCTTGATGCCAAAGGGGACACGATTGAAAGCCAGTTCGTTCCCATTGGCGGTACAGCGACGGCTCCTACACCGCCGGCGGTTACATACTACACCTTTACCGGTTGGAGTGCGCCGCTGACCAATATCACGGAGTCGCAGACCATTCAGGCGCAATATGCGTTTGACAAGAACTCTCCGGACATTATGACCGTTCCGCAGTGGGTTAGCTGGACAGAGGAACACCGCTGGGATTATGGCACACAAGTTATTGTGAAAGGTATTGTTCATGATGTGGTTACCAAGTTGGAAGAAGGCGGCAAACTGACTTTCCGCTTCTCTGAGGACGGAGAGAATGACTGGGAGAACAACCAGCCGGTAGCCTACGGTGCTCATATTTTGGGTGTCAATGGACAATCGTTTGCCAACCATCTCCAGTTGGAGCAAGGCGACACGGTTTATGTCTTTGGTACCTACGCGCGTGAAGATATTGATTTCGGTTACTATTATTACTATAGTCAGGAAGTGGTTGCCAACGGTCATTTGGCATACCTCGGCAAAGCGAAGGAAAGTGAAGACAGAATCCTTTTCTATGGTCAGGCACCGGATGCCGCGCTGCTATACGACTTCTCCGGCAACGGACTCAAACAGATTGTATCATTCAGCACAGAGTCTATGGGAGAGGAGGTTGAGGATTACCGGTTTACGATATGGGCAAGCGGCGATGCCTCGCAGCTGTTCAGCGAGCGGGAGAAGCTCGGTAGCGGCATGGCGAACACTGGTTTTGATGAGAGAGTTTTGTATTTCGAGGACGTCAACCAAGACGGCAAGACAGATGTAACCACGTTGGGTAGTGTCTTTATGAGCCAGGCAGACGGCTACACGAAGATAGACGAAGCGATAGCGGTGACGAACATGGACCTCAACCGTGACGGACGGCCGGATTATATGCTGCTTGACAAGATTGCCGACTTCACAACCGGTTATTCCTACTACGGCACTATCATGTACCAGCTGTCGGACGGTTCGTTCCAAAAGGAACAGATGCAAGCAATGACGTGGAGTGAGTTCGTGGCGCAGATGACGCCGGAAGAACGTGACCAGTACAACAACCCGCAGGACTATTCCTTAGGCGATGTATCGCGCTATACCTATACCCTTCAGTTAGGCGGAGCGTGCCTGGCTTATGCTCCGCGTCGGGCACCCGGTATCGGCACTAAGGTTCATGTACCCACCAAGGCCATCGATATGAACGGAGACGGACTAATGGACCTCATCGATGAGGCGACTGGCATCATCTACACCAACATGGACAACGGCAAATGGGTATGGACGCAGACGAACGGAACAGTTGGTCCCGTGGACCTCAACGGAGACGGGGTAACGGACTTTATCTTCCCCGGAGCCAGACTCTATACCGCTATTTACGATAAGGAAAAGAACACTTTCGTCTCTACGGTGCTCTATCAGAACGCCACGGTGGACGACCGTCTATACTGTTATGACTTCGACCATGACGGAGACGTCGATATCTTAGCTACTTTCTCTGCTGCCACAAATGCCACGGGCTATGCCTACACTTGTTTCTTCCTCAACGATGGGCAAGGACACTTCACGCAGCAACCCGAGCAGAGTTACGGTAACCTCCTCTTCTCGGCGTGTCAGGATATAGACGGCGACGGATATATGGACATCTTGGCTTTCCGCTCCGAAGTCACGGTAGCGAGTGAGTCGAGTAGTGAAGTAGAAGTCGTCTGGCTGCAAGGCAATAAGAACAATTCGCTTGCCGCACCGCAACGCCTGTATTCGTTCTATATCTATAACAACTCGTCGGAGCCCCAACCCATGTATGAGTTCCTCTCCAATGCTCGCATCCACGTGGAGGACTTGGATAATGACGGCAAGATGGACATCTGGGTATCTGATGTCAGCGTCTCCTTTACGGAGCTTTACACGATGAAGACGGCTGTTTCCAACACCCGTCCGACGGCTCCCTCTGCTCCTACATTGGAGTACAAAGACGGTCTTCTGACAGTCACATGGGGTAACGGTTCGGACAACGAGACAGTTGTCAGCGACCTCACCTATGCCCTGCGTATAGGCACGACTGCCGGAGGAAATGACATCCTTGCAGCGCACGCGAACAAAGACGGTTCACGTCGCAACTTCCTCGACGGCAACATGGGCAAACTTCACTCCTACACCATCGATCTGCGCTCGTACAGCCCTTCAACGATCTATGTCGCTGTACAGGCCATCGATGCACAACATAGCGGCTCTGCGTGGTCAGCTGAATCCACCGTCAAGCACAATAACCTGTCTGCGGACTTCTCCCTTTCCAGCGATAAGATAGCGTTCGGAGAGTCGGTGAAAGTCTATTATACGTCTTTGCCCGAAGGCTACAAGCACCAATGGGAGTACGCGGACGGCAAACTGCTTCGTGACGGATCATATCTCCATTTGACGTTCCCAACACCCGGTGAGAAGACTATCAAACATACCGTCATCGCTCCGGACGCTCAGACGGTTTCGGCTTCCAAGACACTCGTCGTACTGCCTGCCGGTTTGGGTACTGTGGTCGTGGAAAACATCTACGATGAATCAAACCGTTCTGTCTTCTCTGCTCTCGCACAGCCTTTGGCGGACTTTAACTACGACGGTCGGCTGGACGGCATTATGTTGGGTGACTATGACGCAGGAAACAACTATTCCCTCACCGTACAAACGGGAAATAAGGATAAGATATTCCAGAAAGCAGCCGGTCTATGGAACACCAACATCCTTTCCGACGGGGAACGTTTTAATTATACGGATGAGATCCGATGGTTGGATTGGAACCGTGACGGACACGTAGATCTGCTCATGACTATCGAATTTAAGCAAAAGTTCGCTCAACTGCTGCATGCACCTAATGGCGCCGCGTTGACGGCACGAGAAGACAACAATACGCTCAAAATGCTTTTCGGCACATGGTGGAAAGAGAACAAGGAGCTATACGAGTACTATACCTTAAATGACGAGGACTTCTTGCACTCCGGCCGTCCGACCATCTTCTACCAGCATCCGATGTATGAGCACTATGTGATCAATTTTGCGGAAGACGGCTCATTGGAGGAACAGAAACTGAAGGCTACGACACAACAGGAACTATTTGGTCAGATTCTTGAGAATCATGCTGCGGTCTTTACTGCCGACTTTGACCATGACGGTTGGACAGACTTCGCTTCCCTCTATTCAAATACGGATACATGGAGCGGTCTCACTGTCTTCTTCAATCGCGGAAACGGACGTTTTGAGTACGCGCTTATCCCCTTTGTTTCACCGCTGCAACTCAATACGGATAAATGTCATTTGGCGGACTTTAATGGGGATGGATTCCAAGACCTCATCGTTTCTCTCAACACCGAAAACGCGGAAAGCTATATCCTTTGGAACAATGCCAACAACACCTTCTCTGCACCCGAAACGCTGCCGAACAGTCAGAATATAACGGATGCTATACGTCTCACGGATATAGACAACAACGGGCACTTGGACCTGATGGCACGTACCTTGAACCCGGCAGAAGGAGAAGGCGGGCAAGGCGTTTATGTATGGTATATGGGCGAAGAAGGCCTGCTTAGTCACGGATTCCTGCAACCTAAGTTAGTTGACATTTATGCAAAAGACTTTTACTTGGCACCCGATGAACATGTGCTTCTTGCCGGCAGTACGCTCTATTCGCTGGCAGCGCAGAGTGACGAACGCCCCGCGGCACCGGCGAACGTCCGTGCCTCGCTGACAGACGAAGGTCTGCTCATCGAATGGGATGCCGCCAAAGACGACCATACACCGGCAGCACTCATGCGGTATAATCTGGCGGTAAAGGAACAAGGTGCTGCCACCTATCTCATCAGCCCGCAAAACGGCATGAATGCCAATGCGGCCTATATGCCGGACTATGCGTATATCCACGCTACACAGTTCCTTATCCCGACCTCTTACCTCAGTAATGCTAACTATGAGATCAGCCTTCAGGCGCTTGACCTCCAGAACCGTCTCTCGCTCTTTAGCGAGCAACTCGTCACGACCGTGATACGCAATCCTATTGAAGTTCCTGAATCGGCCTGCGCTAATGATGACGTCACCGTCTCCTACCGCGGCGCTGAGACGACCGGAACGCCTGTTTGGAACTGGGACGGCGGTCAGGCTACAGGTAGCGGTTTCGGTCCTTACACGGTCGTTTGGACCACAAGCGGCGAGAAGACTATCACGCTCACGCTGGGCGGGCAGACATATACGGCAACAACCACAATCGATGATCCGAAGGAGTTGGAGGTAACGCTGCCTACCGTGCTATATGAAGGAATTACTGCGTCCGCTTCCGTGCCCGATGGTATCGAATACCAATGGTATGTATCTATCGACGGAAGCGAACTCTATCCGGTAGACCACTACGGCATTCTGTTGCCGTCAACCAGTGTCTTCGTCTCCTATGACTACCGTTTGATCGCACAAGGACTGAACATTACCGCGTACTATAGGAGCGATTATACCGACAAGTCGCTCGTAGGACATCAGGTAGAACTTTATCTGCATGTGACGAACGCTAACGGTTGCGAGACCTATTTCTATAGTGATGTTACCGTATTGGCAAATACTGCTATCCCGACGCTCACGCTCGTCACCACCGATGCTAACGGGCATAACGTGCTCTCATGGACGAACGCGGAGGCTTTTGCTACCGTCAATGTGTACAAAGAGGGTAACGCGCTCAATGACTTCCAACTCATCGGTTCGGCCAATGCCGAAAGCGCTTCGTTCACCGATGCCTATTCGGACGCTACGCAGAAAGCCGAGCGCTACTACCTCACAGGCGTGATGGCCAACGGTGAAGAATCGCCGGAAAGTGCGATTCATAAGACCGTCCATATGACTATCAACCGCGGCGTGATGAATGGCACTTTCAACCTCATTTGGAACGAGTACGCGGGTGCGTCCGTCAGTGCATATCGCATCCTGCGCGGCGAGGCACCTGCCAACCTCGCGCAGATAGCAGTCGTAGCGGCCTCCAACACCTCGTTTACCGACCAGACGCCGGTAGATGCACAGCCTTATTATGCGATTGAGTATGTGCTCTCTTCTGGCGCTGCGGCTCCTGCCAAAGATGTGAATCGTGCTCCGCAAGCCGAGCTATCCGGTCGCTCCAATGTGGTTAACCGCAAAGACTTGGACGAGGGTATAGAGAGCATTCTGCATGCAGAAGGCAGCATTCAGAAAATCCTCTATGACGGACAGATCTACATCCTCGTCGGCGATAAGATCTACGACGCTACAGGCAAATGGGTCAGATGACAAAATGACCAAATGACAAAATTTTTTCGTACCTTTGCAGCAAAATTGATTTACCATTATGGATATTACGTTGATAGTCATAGCGTTTGTGCTGATGCTAATAGGCATCATCGGCTGTATTGTGCCCGGGTTGCCGGGAACACCGATTGCATATGCCGGCCTGTGGGTCGCGCAAGCAACCGACAAAATCGATTTCTCCTGGCAGTTCCTCCTCATTTGGGGCATTGTGACAGTTGTCATTTTCGTGCTGGACTATATCGTTCCGGCATGGGGCACGAAGAAATACGGTGGCACTAAATGGGGCGTATGGGGTAGTACGATAGGTGTCTTTGTGGGACTTTTCTTCGGTGCCGCAGGCGTCATCTTAGGTCCGTTAGTAGGTGCTATCCTCGGCGAACTCATCAGCGGCAAGCAACTCAACGACGCTCTCCGCGCAGGATGGGGTAGTTTTATCGGCATCCTTTTCAGCACGGTTCTCAAACTCATCGCCTGCGGTCTCATGACTGTCGCTCTGATTCAGGCTGTCTGGTAATATGAGCAAAGAAGAGAAATATCAAACCGTCCTTCCTCAGATTCAATCACTCATAGCCGGTGAAAACGACGATATTGCCAAAATGGCCAATATGGTCGCTGTGCTGCACGAGACATTCGGTTTCTGGTGGACAGGTTTCTACCGTGTGTTGCCGAAAGCCGGTGAAACAGGAGAGAAGGAATTAGTGCTCGGACCTTTCCAGGGACCTGTTGCCTGCACGCATATCCCGTATGGTAAAGGCGTTTGCGGCACGGCGTGGAAACAACGAGAAACGATTGTCGTACCCGATGTACACTTGTTTCCCGGACATATAGCCAGTTCCTCGGCATCGCAGAGTGAGATTGTGGTACCCTTGTTCCGCAACGATGAAGTCTTCGCCGTCCTTGATATCGATAGTGCCTTTCTCAATACGTTCGATGCCATCGACCGCCGATACCTCGAACAAATAGCAGCCATTTACAATACCGTCTGAATCAACTTATTGTTTAATCCTAAAAATCTGATATTATGTTACAAATTGGAGACAAAATGCCGGCATTCAGCGTGGCAGACGAGCAGGGCAGGGTAGTTACCGACAAGGACCTGCTGGGTAAGAAAACTGTCATCTATTTCTATCCGAAGGACTCCACACCCGGATCTTACTCGCGACTATTATGGTATGGATCGCATTGTAGCGGAATGCAAGCGCTTGCGCACACTTGACCCCAATTAGCAACCCAACTTTGGGGCTATTTTCTTAAGCTCGTTTTGGCAGATAGATGTGGCCTATATGTTGATGCTATTTTTAATAATGTTAGCAAACATCATGGAGGTTCATTCCTACTGGCTTCGCTGATGTTCCCATTCCAAATTTACGGAGACTTTGCGGGATATTCTCTCATCGCAATCGGAATAGCAAAAGTATTAGGATTCCGATTGATGGAAAACTTTCATCGTCCGTATTTTGCTGCTTCTGTTGGCGAGTTCTGGCATCGGTGGCATATATCGCTTTCTACTTGGTTTAAGGATTACGTATATATTCCTCTCGGAGGAAACCGTGTTGGCAAATTACGTAACTATTTCAACTTGTTTGTTACGTTTGTCGTCAGTGGTATATGGCACGGAGCTAACTGGACTTTCCTATGCTGGGGTAGTCTTCACGGTTTATTACTTTGTGTTGAAAAGGCTTTAGGAATTGGGAAAACAAAGTATTCCGGCTTTCGGAAATTCTGTCACTGGATAATTACCTTTATACTCGTTTGCTTCGCTTGGATATTGTTTAGAGCTAACAATCTGCATGACGCGTTGACCGTCATTATTGGTATATTTACTGATTTTGAGGCTCCACATAAAGAATACGCCAACTTTATCGGTATTAGTTTGGCTATGATAATTCTTGCTTATAAAGAGCTTTCAGATGAGTTCAATTGGCAAATTAATCCTGCCGAATCCAAATCTTGGTTTGTTCGCCACATGTACATGATCTTGATGATTGCCTATATCATTTTATTCGGCGTATTAGGCGGCGATCAGTTTATTTACTTCCAATTTTAAAGTAGCATGTTTATGAAAAAGTTTATTATTAGTATAGCATTCATTCTTATCGGAGTATATGTAGTTGACCGACTTGGAGGTGAAGCCATGTGGTGGGTAAATCAACACACGCATGATGTTTCAGGTCCCAAAATTAAATACCTTGCCAATGATGTTGATGAAGACATTGTAATGATGGGAACCTCCAGATGTAACTGTCACTATGTACCTTCAATAATTAGTGACACGCTTGGCGTCAGCGTATATAATGGCGGTATCGATGCCTCAGACAACATATATGCTCATTATATCATGCTCAACCATATAATGGCTCATCATGCGCCAAAAGTGATTTGTCTTGAAGTCATGACAAGTGATTTTGTCAAAGAAAAGGATCCATTCACTACTGTTACTTTCTTTGCTCCCTATTTCGGTCGAAATGCTCAAGCGGACTCTGTATTTCGTTTGGCAGGCTCGTATTATCAATATAAAGTATCGCATCTCTACCGATATAATTCGAAATCGTTTTCTAACATAGCAGGACTTCTTGTTAATCGCCATCTTGGAGGAGATCATGGTTACATTCCACCCACCAAGAACCCGCATTTTCCAGACACGTTATTGTATAGGGATACTCCGCATAATGTAGATAATCTAAAGACAGAATACGTACAAAAATTTGTAGACCTCTGTTATAAGAACGGAACGAAAGTAGTATTTGTGGTCTCGCCTTGTTATTCAAAGATAGATACAGATTTTTATGATGTATTAAAAGAAATCGCAAGAAAGAATAACATCCCATTCCTGGATTACCACACTCCGGGATTGTATCACGACCATCCTGAGTATTTCAAAGATCCGTCTCATCTCCGCGCAGACGAAGATGCTCGGCGATACTCCTCCGTCTTTGCACATGATTTGAAACAAATATTAAAGCAAGAAAGTAACATGTTAGAATAAATGCGCCTGGTACTACAACATCTTATCCCGGTGACCGTTGTTCGGCATTTTCTTTCTTCTTTTTCAGGGCAATAGATTACCCGTTCATATTCCGCCACGCACTCCGCGGAGTGAAGGTAAATAGAATAGGGCAGAGAGCTATCTTTACCCTATTTTTATGCAAAAAACAGACGAATTGGCATAAAAATCACTTTTTTTGACAGTTTTTCCACAAAATGTTTGCATATATGCACAAAAATAAGTATCTTTGCGCAAAATTACGAACATTAACTATTGATGTTGTTATGAAAAGAGCACTATTACCTAAGCACGAAAGACTATTACGCGAGATGGGAGAGAATTTCCGCTTGGCAAGATTGCGGCGTAACTTATCCTCCGAACAAGTGGCAGAGAGGGCCGGCATTGCACGTAACACCTTGATAAAGATAGAAAATGGCGACGATGGGGTTGCTATAGGGTATTATTTGCGTGTGCTTATTGTGCTTGGAATGGAGGAAGATTTGCGCAAAGTGGCGCAGGATGATCTCCTGGGACGCAAACTCCAAGATGCAGGTCTTACTATTTCTAAACGCGCAAGTAAAGTGAAATAACGATGGCTACAATATACGTATATTTCGATGATTTCCGCGTAGATAACCCAATTTTAATGGGGCGATTATATACGACGCAGTCCATAAAAGGCAAAGAAGTGTTTTCGTTTGAGTTTGAGCAGCACTCCTGATCGTTGGGGACGCGTATTACTGGAACGCAGAGAATCTATACGCGCAAAGGAGGAAGGCCAAGCACGACAAATACTCATGGAGAGTGATTTCCTTGTGGGGGTGAATGATAGTACACGAATGGGTGCCTTGCGTCTTAAAACGAATATCGAGGGACCGTTTCTTGATTATGACCCGATGTATTCTACTCCTCCTGTAACTTCTATTCCTGATTTAGAACAAGCAAGTTGGCATTTCGAGAACGATGATGACACTGAGATCCAAAAATGGTTACAATTATTACTGGCTCCCGGCTCATCATTAGGCGGAGAACGGCCAAAAGCCAACGTGCAAATGCAGGATGGATTCTTGTGGATAGCAAAGTTCCCAAGTCGAAATGATAGACAAGATGTCGGCGCGTGGGAAGCTGTTGCTATGCAACTGGCACGTGCCTGCGGAATAGTGGTCGCTGACTTTGATATCATCCGATATAATCGATTTGCAACTTTCCTTACTCGTCGTTTTGACCGCACTACGAATGGCAAACGTATTCATTTTACCTCGGCCATGACCATGCTCGGATACTCTGACGGACAAACGGAAGGCTGCTCATATCTTGAACTTGCAGAATGGATAAGTCGTTATAGTTGCTGTGCGCAAACTGATTTGGAAGAATTATGGAAACGCATAGTCTTTAGTATTGCTATCTCCAATTGCGATGATCATTTGAGAAATCACGGCTTCTTGCTTACAAAAGAAGGGTGGAGACTTGCTCCTGCGTATGACCTGAACCCATTGTATTATGGTAACGGGCTTAGTTTGAATATCAACGAGCAATCAAATGCATTGGATTTAGAATTATCGAAAGAGATTGCTCCGTATTTTGGAATCAAGCAAGAAAAGGCGACAAAGATGATTGACAATATCCTCCAGCATGTAGCTACATGGCCACAATGGGCAACACGCTATCACATTTCACGCGAGGAACAAGAGCTTATGTCCGCGGCTTTCAATAATCATAACAAATAAATCCCAAAAATCACATTCAAAATTTGCATATATCAAAAAAGTTTGGTACTTTGAGGGCACCGACACGGCTCTGACGTCCCACCTCGAAGGTACAGTCGCACGCTTGTGCTCATACACAAGCCTTTACCCCATAAAACTAAATAAAATTCATTATTTTGGTCTAAATTCTTGCGTATGTCAAACTTTTGTTGTACCTTTGTACCCGAAAACAGAAAATATTCACATAAATCGCAACAACTATGGCAAAGTACATTTGTGATGTCTGCGGGTACGAGTACGACCCCTGCGAAACAGGAAAAGCATTTGAAGAACTTCCGGAAGACTGGACTTGTCCCATCTGTGGGGTAGGTAAGGACCAATTCTCCAAAGAATAACAAGAGAGTAGGGCATCACGCCCACGTATTTCCCTCAAAATCCACACAAGATTCCATCAAAATCCACACAAGATTCCATCAAAAATCCCCCGATAAAACCTCGGCATCCCATCGATATTGCATCGAGGTTTTATCGACCAAAAATCGACGCAAAAGGGGGTGATTAAGGGGTGATAACGGGGTTATTAGGGAGTGATAAGGGGGAGATTATGCTAACGTCATGCTGAGAAAAAGCAGACAATCTGCCAAAATGACAGAAAACAGATATTCAATATATTATACCACAAAAACCATGCCCGGAGCGTTCTCCCGACGGAACGGGAGAAGCGGCTTCCGCCTAAAAGGGTATAAACATTAACATTAAACTTCATGCTATTATATGTCCAAAATTGAGTTTCATGATCCGGTTCGAACGATGCGCGGAAAATTCGAAAAGGAAGGTAAGATTATTATGCGAAAGAAGGCTTACCGCGCACCCACAGGAGCCGTTTTGAAAGAAGGAGTACAGGAGTCCTATGTCATCGTCAACCCGCGTGATTACACGAAAAACCCGCCGAAAGGAGCGGAATTGGCGAATCTCAGCCTCTTTGGCTTGACCAAAAAACTCTCATCCGAAATCATCAATTCCGGCAAAGTTACAGACGACGAACTGACTGCCATGACGCCGGAAGAGCGAACTCATGTAACGGAGCTCCGCGCACAACTTGAGGATTTCCGTACGCGTTTCTATGCACAGTTCAAGCTTCCGGACCACGAAGCGCCCTTTGAAAAGAAAACCGAACCGGGCTCAACAAAACTGAAACGCAAACAATACTCCAAATTGGATAACTTCATCCAGGCCATCATTCGCGAGCGGCTCAAACAGCAATCTGCCAATATGGCAGAATAAATCCAACAAAAGGCTAATGGTACAATTATTGTACACCTTATTATATATATAAGGAATGTAGGTTTTTAAACCTAATCGCGATTATGTAAAATAGCATATTTCGGAAATCCCTACTCAAAGAATATGGAAGAGAATTATAATATAGAAGAAGCCGTTTATGAAGAGGCTCCACTGCGGTACCACGACGTACTGCCGATTAAGAACACAGTGCTGTTTCCGGGCGTGCTGTTGCCGATTGCCGTGTCGAAGAAAAGCAGTCTCAAACTGATTAAAGCTGCCAACAAAGACAACCGGCAATTGATCTTGCTGACACAGAAGGACGGCAAAATGGCAGAGCCGAAAACGGACGACCTGTACCCTATCGGCGTTTTTGCGCGTGTGCTGCAGATCATTCCTGTGCCGGAAATGGGAAAAGACACGATGATGACTATTTTTGAGAGTTTTCACCGTGTGCAAGTGACCAATTTCATACAGGAAGACGGCGCTCTGAAGGCCCATGCCATCGAGATGGAGGAACACATGCCGCTCAGGAACGACAAGCAATTCAAGGCTACGGCAGAGAGCATTCGTGAGACGATTGTGAAGATTCTGAACGAGCGTGAAGATGCGCCGGCTGGGCTGCAGATGTCCATCAAGAACCTGAACAGCGACCCTACCATGGTCAATTATGTGTGCTCGATCTATCACATGCCGACCGAGCAAAAACAAGGGCTTTTGGAGATTCATTCGCTGGCCGAACGAGCCGAAGCGCTGTTGACCATTCTCCAGAAAGACCTGGAGGAACTGACCATCAAGGCAGACATTCGTCGCCGTACGGCCGAGAAAATCGACAAGCGGCAACGGGAATACTTCCTGCAGCAAGAGATGGAGACCATCAAGAAAGACTTAGGCGACAATGATGACAACGAGCAGATTGTCAAGGAGCTGCGTGAACGCGCCAAGGAAAAGAAATGGTCGGAAGCCGTGGGTACGCAGTTTGCGAAAGAACTCAAACGCCTGGAGCACATGCATGTCTTCTCGCCGGACTACTCCACTCAACTCGACTATCTGAACACGATGTTAGAGCTGCCATGGGGCATTTATACCGAAGATAATTACGACATGCAACACGCACAAGAGGTGTTGAATCGTGACCATTTCGGTTTGGACAAAGTGAAGCAACGTATTGTCGAATACTTGGCGGTGCAACGTCAGTTAGGGCTTCGTAGTAAGAAAGACAAGGAAAATCATCCGGTGAAATCGCCTATTTTGTGCTTGTACGGCCCTCCGGGAGTCGGCAAGACGAGTCTGGGCAAGAGCGTGGCGGAGGCGCTGGGACGCAAATATGCACGGGTGTCGTTGGGCGGTTTGCACGACGAGGCGGAGATACGCGGTCACCGGCGGACGTACGTGGGTGCCCTACCCGGTCGAATCATCGACAACATCAAGAAATGCGGGACGTCGAACCCTGTGTTTGTGCTCGATGAGGTCGATAAGATAGGCGCCGATTACAAGGGCGATCCGACAGCGGCGCTGCTCGAAGTGCTGGATCCGGAACAGAACAGCTCGTTCCATGACAACTATCTGGATGTCGATTTTGATTTGAGCCAGGTGCTCTTTATCGCGACAGCCAACAGTCTGGACACCGTGCCACGGCCGCTACTCGACCGAATGGAACTGATTGAGATGACAGGCTATCTGCAGGAAGAGAAAGAGGAGATAGCCAAACGGCATTTGATACCCAAAGAGTTGGCGAACCATGGCCTGAAACCGAGTCAGTTGAAGTTCAAGAAAGAGATTCTGGCTCATATCATCGATGACTACACGCGTGAGTCAGGTGTGCGGAGTCTGGAGCGACAGATTGCAACGATATGCCGCAAAGTGGACACGAAGCTGGCGCTGAACGAGGAGTATAACGTGACGGTGACGCTTGAGGACCTGCGGAGTTACTTGGGCCAGGCGCGGTTCAGTAGGGATAGTTGGGAGACGAACAAGTATGTCGGCGTGGTCACTGGTCTAGCCTGGACACAAGTGGGCGGCGAGATACTGTTTATCGAGACCAGCCTCTCCGCAGCCAAGGCGCCTACTCTGACGCTGACCGGCAACTTGGGCGATGTGATGAAGGAATCGGCGACGCTGGCGCTGGGCTATGTGAAAGCACATGCCAAAGAGTTGGGCATCAAGCCGGAAGTGTTTGAGAAGACAGCCGTGCATATCCATGTGCCGGAAGGTGCGATACCGAAGGACGGTCCGAGTGCGGGAATCACGATGACAACAGCCTTAGTGAGCGCTTTCACGAAACGGTTAGTCAAACCCCGTATAGCCATGACCGGCGAGATGACGCTACGCGGCAAGGTGTTGCCGATAGGCGGCGTGAAAGAAAAACTGCTCGCGGCAAAACGAGCAGGTATCACGGATATCATTCTTTGCGAGGATAACCGCAAGGATGTGATGGATATCGCAGATATTTATCTGAAAGGGCTAAATCTCCATTATGTCCATGACATAAGTGAGGTGCTCAAGATAGCACTGGTATAGAATCAGTTATCCCGTTATACCGTTATACCGGTATCCCGAAATTCTTGGTAGGTACCGTCGGTATAGTACACGACGATATTCTTGATCTGTTTAGGAGGAGCTGCAATGACTTGCGGTTCCTCTTTGTTTGTTTTTCGGGGAGATTTCTCCTGTGGATCAGGCGCCTGTGCATCAAATAAACCGGGTTCATGGCCGGGAATAGTGCGCCACATCTCACCTCTTCCGGCAATGAGCCATTCAGGATTGAGTGTAGGATAGCGCTCCATGATCCGTTTCATCACCTCAAGGCTGGGATTATTGCGCCCACCCATCATATTGCTTATTGTACCCGGTTGCACATGAATTTCTGCAGCAAACTGTCTTGCTGTCAATCCTAAGGTGTCTTTCAACTTTTCTATTCGTTCACGATCGTTCATAACATATATCGTAGTTTACGTAATTTACGTAGTTCTCGTAAATCGGCTGCAAAGGTACAAAAAAATATCGAAATACACAAATGTTTTCACACTTTTTTGCAAAATATTTTTGTTATTTGTGAAATGCACAAATAAATAAGTGTGAATATAATTGAAAACTATTTTTCCGTGGAACATTTTTGAGCATGAATCCGAACAACAGAATGAGAGATAGACAATAAGCACGCAAAAGACACTACAACTAAACTTCATTTAAACAAGGTTAAGTGTTTAAAATCAGCAGTTTACGAATTTTATGTAAAGTAGGCAGTTTGTTTTTGTGTATGAATAGTTACATGCGAGAAATATACCCTGTAGTAATACTTTAATAAAAATACATATTTACTGATATTAAGTAAGTTATGCGTTGTCCGATTGTATATATTCAATTATATGAAGCATGTGTTGTTTGGTGCCTTGTGACCTATATGCTGGTAGAAAGGCACTACTCTACTCTTTTTGATCAAATCTGTGAATATGGACTGTTTGGATCAGGAGTGTTGTTGTTTGTGAATGGCAGATTTGTGTACAAAATAGGTAAAAAACATGTTCACCTTTATTGTGGGTAAAATTCCGATTTTTTTCTTGCACAATTCACAAAAATGTAGTACCTTTGCACTCGAATTGAAAACAATAGTAACTATTACCATTAAACCCGGAGCGTCGTTCCGATGAAACGGAAAGAGCGGCCTCCGCCTAAAAAGGGAACCTAACTATGAAACTTATCAACGACAGAATCAAACAGCAGACGCAGGAATTTCTCCTGCGTTTGTTCATTGAGTATCCGAATGAGTCCACTCTACCCGCCGAAACCCATTACACCCATTCCCGCTGCGGAACCTACGCAAGGTTACATTCGTGAGCAATTTCTGCATTTTTTGCATTTTTATTTGCATATGTAAAAAAAAAGCAGTACTTTTGTGCTCGAAATGATACTCTATCCGAATTGTAAGATTAATTTAGGACTGCGCGTCGTGCGTAAACGCGAGGATGGTTACCATGATCTGGAAACCATCTTTGTGCCTGTTTATGGGTTGTATGACATATTGGATATTAGACCGCTTACGCAATTTGACTGCTCCGCTGTTAGACCGTCTAAAGGACTGATAGATGATATTATCTTTGAGCAAGAAGGGATTGCGGTGGATTGTAAGCCGGAGGATAACTTGATAGTGAAGTGTTACCGTCAGATGAAGGCCAAATATCCGCAGATTGGGGCAGTGGAAGTACGATTCAGGAAGAATATCCCTTTCGGAGCGGGTTTGGGAGGTGGTAGCAGCGATGCGGCTCATATGGCTATGGCGCTAAACGAACTCTTTGACCTGGGTTTGAGCAAGGAGCAGATGGCGCAAGAAGTAAGGTCGTTGGGAGCAGATTGTCCGTTCTTTATCTATAATACACCGTGTTTTGCGGAGGGTATAGGCGATATATTGACGCCGATAGCGTTAGATCTGAAGGACGTGCGTATTGTGTTAATCAAGCCGGAAGAAGGCGTGAGCACGAAGGAAGCGTACGCTGGGATAAAGATAATGGAAAATGGACAATGGAAAATGGAAAATTATATCTCCGCAGAGCACATTGCGCAACAGAATGATGTCTTTATCAACGATTTTGAAGCGTCGGTTTTTCCGAAGCATCCTATCATAGCGGAAATAAAAAAGCGTCTGCTGGACGCAGGCGCTTTTTATGCAAGCATGAGCGGTAGCGGCTCAACTGTGTTCGGGCTTTTTAAGGACGATCCTGAAAGTCGTACCCACTCCAACCTGCGAGTGCTTGAGCAGGAGTTTGCCTCCATGATACTGCTCGATGATTCGTTTGGCGAGTGGCAGGCCTAATCCCCATCCTCTTTCTTTAGACGTGAATCCCGGCTCGAAGATATGACGCTGGGTCTTGGCATCGATACCTTTGCCGGTATCTGTGATGTCAAGCATCACATCATGTTCGTTCTCATGCAGCTGGAGCGTGATCGTTCCGTCTCCGGTGATAGCGTCCACAGAGTTCTTGAGCAGGTTCTCAATGACCCATTGGAGCAGCGGCGCGTTATGGAGCACATTGCGCTCAATACCTTGCAGGCTGGCATCATCGATGGTGATGCGGCTGCTGATACGCGCACGCATGTACGCGATGGCCTCTGTCACCACCGGAATGAAGTTGCCTTCCTGCAATTCGGGTTCACTGCCTATCTTCTGGAACCGGTCAGCAATCATCTGCAGCCGGTCGATGTCCCGCTTCATCTGCGGCACATACTGATCTTCCGGATAGGTCTCCGACAGCAGTATCTGCCAGGCGTTAAGCGAGGAGATAGGCGTACCGAGTTGATGAGCCGTCTCCTTGCTGAGTCCTACCCAGAGGCGATTCTGCTCGCTTCGTTGGGCCGTAAGCATCATGACTACCGCGATAGCGATGAAGATGAAGATGAGAGCGAACTGCGCATAAGGCACATAGCGCAAGCGCGTGAGCAAACTGCTGTCGTCCCAGTAGATATACTGAGTGGTCGATTCATCTATCTTGAGCTCGATGGGACCATGATGGTCTTTGGCTATTAGTTGTTGGCTATTAGCCGTTAGCTCCACATTACGACTTGCGAGAATAGTACCTTCTGCATCACAGATATAGACAGGGATCGTGGTGTTCTTCTCGATGATTGAACTCACGAAATCGATATCCGCATCATCGTCTGCAAGGATGAGCTGGCGCGTAGCCTCCGCCCAAATAGCCATGTTCTTCTGCTCTTCGGTCTGCAGTTGTCGAGCCAGGTTATTCGTAAACAGCACAGAGATAGCCACAATGAACATGGCTATCAGCAGTACAATTGTTCCTATTTGTCGATTTGACATAAGCTTTCAGTTATCAGCTGTCAGCTATCAGCCCAGCATCGTAAGTAATACACCAGCAGCAACGGCCGAGCCGATCACACCGGCTACATTCGGGCCCATAGCGTGCATGAGGAGGAAGTTCGACGGGTTCTCTTCCTGTCCAACTGTTTGGCTGACACGCGCGGCCATCGGCACAGCCGAGACACCTGCGGAACCAATCAGCGGGTTGATCTTCTCTTTGAGGAAGAGGTTCATGAACTTAGCCAACAGCACACCACCTGCGCTACCGAGACCGAAGGCCACGATACCCATCGCCAGAATCATCAGCGTCTGCCAGTTGAGGAAACTGCCGGCGGTAGCAGTAGCACCTACAGAGAGGCCGAGGAAGATGACAACGATGTTCATCAGCTCGTTCTGCGCGGTTTTGGAGAGACGATCCACTACTCCACACTCTTTCATCAGGTTTCCGAGCATCAGGCAGCCGATCAGCGGCGCAGCGTCCGGAAGGATGAGGGCTACGATGGCGGTGATGATAATCGGGAAGACGATCTTTTCGGTCTTGCTGACAGGGCGAAGCTGACCCATCTTGATGGCGCGTTCCTTTTTTGTGGTGAGTGCACGCATGATAGGCGGTTGAATCACAGGCACAAGGGCCATGTAACTATAGGCAGCAATAGCAATCGGACCCAAGAGATGCGGAGCGAGCTTGCTGGTCAGGAAGATAGATGTCGGGCCGTCGGCGCCACCGATGATACCGATAGAACCGGCTTCGGCAGGCGTAAAGCCCATCGCATTGGCACACAGGAAAGTAACAAAGATACCGATCTGTGCAGCTGCGCCGAGGATGAGGGATTTCGGATTAGCAATCAGCGGACCGAAATCCGTCATGGCACCTACTCCAATGAAGATAAGGCAAGGATAGACGCCGGCTTTAACACCGATATAGAGCACATCCAGCAAACCTCCTTCTTTAAGGATGGCGCCATAGGAATGGTATGCGGGGCTTTCGGGATCGAGGAAAGCCGACCATAATTCGCTATGGAACATACCTGCGCCCGGCAAGTTGGTAAGCAACATACCGAAGGCGATAGGAAGAAGGAGCAGAGGCTCGTATTTCTTATGAATGGCAAGGTACAGCAGGAAGAAACTGATGAGCAGCATGAGTACTTGCTGCCAGCTCATCTGCATGAATCCCATGCCTTGGAAAAATTCTATGATGTTCATAGGATTTTTTAATTAAGAATTAAAAATTAAGAATTAAAAATTATCCTAATACTATCAGCAAGTCATCCTGCATAACATTCTGACCGGGAGTAACGGCAATCTGCTTTATCGTACCATCCTGCTCTGCCATGATGGCGTTCTCCATCTTCATGGACTCGAGCGTGAGGAGTGTGTCGCCTTTCTTAACTGCCTGACCTTCAGCCACTAACACTTTGATGACCGATCCGGGTAGCGGACTCTTGACCTGAATACCGCCGGCAACGGGAGCTGCGGTTTTGGGAGCTTCGGCCTTGGGAGCGGCAGGAGCTGCGGGTTTGGGAGCAGGAGTCGGTTTGGCTGCAACGGGAGCGGCCTTCGGAGTTTCTGTCTCTACTTCATATACTTTGCCGTTAACGGTGACATTCGTCTTGCCGGCTTCGATTTCTTCTACTGCGCATTTATACTCAGCGCCATTGATTTTGAATGTGAATTCTTTCATAATTGCACGATTAATTTGTGGGATCAAAATCCTACATTGTTCATTCCTACACTTTTCTCATTCCAGGCCGTTTCGTGTTTGTGCAGCGAAATCATGGCCGTTGGGATGTCATGTTTTTTATTCTGCGCCAGATAAAGCGCATAGGCAACAGCGACGATATCGTCGGAGGGAATCTGTGAGTCCTTAGCGGGTTTTGCGTCCTTGATAATATTCTCGGGCGTGGGCTGGCTGACAGGACTCGGTTGCTCCTTCTTAGGCTCTTTGGGCTTGCGCGGGGACTCAATCTTCTGCATAGTCCATCCGAATCCTTGAAGGATGAAGACCAGACAGAAGAGAAGCGCCAACACAATACCAAAGCCTAAGCCGGTAACAATCCATGTATCTGCTGTAACTGCTAAAAGTACCATAATTACAGAGGTATATTAGAGTGTTTCTTAAGCGGATTAGTCAGACGCTTGGTCTGCAGCATCTCGAATGCACGGATGATACGCGAGCGTGTGTAACGCGGCTCGATCACATCGTCAATGTATCCGCGGTTAGCTGCCTGATACGGGGAAGCGAACAAGTCTTTGTATTCCGCCTCTTTCTCGGCGATGAACGCTTTGCGCTCTTCGGGATCCTCGATGGCCTTGATGGCCTTGGCCTGGAGCACACCTACAGCGCCGCTGGCACCCATTACCGCAATCTCTGCATTCGGCCAAGCATAGCACATATCGCCACGGAGTTGTTTACAACTCATCACGATATGCGAGCCGCCGTAGGACTTGCGAACGGTAATGGTAACTTTAGGCACGGTGGCTTCGCCGTAAGCGAACATCAGTTTTGCTCCGTGGTCGATGATACCTGCGTATTCCTGTCCGGTACCGCAGAGGAAGCCCGGAACATCCACGAGCGTGAGGATCTGGATGTTGAACGCATCACAGAAACGTACAAAACGAGCCGCTTTGCGGGAAGCGTCACAGTCGAGAACGCCTGCCAGCCACGAAGGCTGATTAGCGATGATACCTGTGGAACGGCCGTTGAAACGAGCGAAACCGCAGATGACATTCTTGGCGTAGTCTTTGTGAACTTCCATGAAGTCGCCGTCATCCACGATCGTATTGATGATCTCGTGCATGTCGTAAGGCTTGTTCGGGTCTGCCGGAACGAGGTCGTTGAGGTTGTCATCCACGCGTGCGATATCGTCGGTACACTCTACGAGCGGAGCCTCTTCCATGTTGTTCTGCGGAATGAAGCTGACGAGACGACGTACTTGGGCAATTGCCTCCTCTTCTGTCTCAGCCACAAAATGGGTAACGCCGGATTTGGAAGCGTGAATCTTGGCGCCACCGAGCTGCTCTACGGTTACATCTTCACCGGTAACGGCTTTGACCACTTTCGGGCCGGTGATGAACATATAAGAGTTCTGCTCGGTCATCAGGATGAAGTCTGTCAGCGCAGGGCTATACACAGCTCCGCCGGCACACGGACCGAAGATGACAGAGATCTGCGGAACGACACCCGATGCGAGGATGTTACGCTCAAAAATCTCTGCGTAGCCAGCCAGCGCGCAAGCACCTTCCTGAATACGCGCTCCACCGGAGTCATTGAGACCGATGATCGGAGCGCCCAATTTCATGGCTTGGTCCATAACATTGCAGATCTTGAGTGCCATCGTCTCGGACAACGAGCCACCGATAACGGTTGCATCCTGTGCAAACACGAAGACCAGACGACCATCGATGGTACCTGAACCAACAGCAACGCCATCACCCAGGAACACTTTCTTCTCCATGCCGAAATCATGGCAACGATGGGTGAGGAACATGTTCACTTCCTCAAACGAACCTTCGTCGAGCAACATATTGATACGCTCGCGGCAGGTGTAACTGCCCTTAGCGTGGTGTTTCTCCACGGCTGCTTCACCGCCGCCGGCAATGGCCTTCTCGCGGTTTTCAACCAGCCTGTCTAATTTAGCTTGATCCATAATTCAAAATTAAAAATTAAGAATTAAAAATTAAGAATTATTTGGGTTGCTGGCACAATTCAGTTAATACGCCTTTTGTGCTCTTCGGGTGAAGGAAGGCAATCATCAGGTTCTCAGCGCCTTTGCGGGGAGCCTTGTCGATGAGTTGGATACCGGCAGCTTCACATTCTGCGAGTGCATCAGCCACGTTCTCTACGTTGAAAGCCACGTGGTGGACGCCACCGCGACCTCCGTTTTTCTCAATGAACTTAGCGATAGTGGACTCCGGGCTGGTCGGCTCGAGAAGTTCGATTTTTACTTCGCCGACCTTAAAGAAAGCCGTTTTAACTTTCTGGTCTGCCACTTCCTCAATGCTGTAGCATTTGCCACCGGAGAGGAACTCGAAGAACGGCATCGCCTCTTCCAGACTCGGAACAGCGATACCTAAATGCTCAATGTGTGTAGGTTTCATAATGTGTAATATTTATTTTGTTATTAATAAGATTCTTACAGTTTGTCTTCAAATCCGCTTACTTTGTCACGGAGATGAATGACGATATAATCAAAGAAAGGACGATCTTTGTACTCCACATCAAAACTCAGTTCACCCTCAAAGTCCTTCATCATCTGAACACCTATTTTGGTGCCTCTGTCAATGCGGTTGGTATTCGAGTCCTCGTCCAGTCTGGATTTGAGACTATAGATGCCATATACGGAAGCAACTTCGTCGTCACCTTTGAGCGTTACGACACGGCAAGTGAAAGCATCGATTGATGTCTCGTTGACAATACGAATCTGATTATAGGTATCCTCAGGTCCCTCAATGACAAACGTCATTTTGTCAGCGGCCTTCATGGTATAAGCCGTCAAAACGGCCGCAAAAAGAACAAGAATTTTTTTCATATTTCTGAACATTTTTCCGTTATTCACGAAATCGGGCACAAAATTACAAAAAAATAATGACATACACAAGAGTGTATGCCATTTTTATTGATTTTTTATCCAAATGAGTGCATCTGACTCCAGAATCCAGCCCTTTAGTGGAGAGGAAGGAGTGTAACCGGCGTCACGGTACAGCGCTGAGCACGCGATATTGTTTGCGGCGATAACGGCATAGAGGACGCGGAGATTGAGGTGACCGAAAGCATATTGCTCGAGTGCTTGCAAGGCTTGCTTCCCCACTCCTTTGCCACGAAACTCCGGAGCGATGTACATGCCAAGTGCGGCACGACGATTGCGCGGGTCAAAGTCGAATAAATCTATACAACCGCAGGTGACTCCTTCGTTCTCAATGATCAAGCGTAATTGGCTGTCACGGTAGATATCGCCGGTAGTGGACTCGATGTAGGCGCGGAGATCTTGCTGGGACAAGGGATTATGGTTGCTGCCATCCGCCCAAACGGAGGCATCGTTCTCCCATTGATAAAGAAATGGAAGATCGGAAGGCTCTATTTTACGCAGATGTACCATGGTTCGTTGTTGTTGTCATTCGGTGATACGGTTTAACCCTTACTTAATCCCTATTTAACCCTTACTTAACCACGACCCGATTCCGTGTTGATTCCGTGTCGTTTCCGTGTTTTGGATGAGTGTGTTAGTCAAACAGGCTACTGAAGAAGCCTTTTTTCTTTTTGCGGCTGAGGTCCTCCATGTTGCCTTGCGGGGCGGGTTCAAAAGGATGGCCGGTATGAATCATATTATATATGATTCCCCAATCGGGCAGACCGCCTAAGTTACGGTCATCAATCCAGAGATCGGCTACCAGTTTGCGAGCCGTGTGATGTTCCGGTTCTTCCTCCGGATAATTGGAATTGACGGCATAGAACTCGAGACCTTTGCTTTTGCAATAGTCCAAGGCCTCTTGCAGCAGTTCACCTTCCCGCACGGTCCAAAGGATGATCTGGTGATGATCCTCTTCCTGCAGTTTTTTCAAGGTCTGAATGGCAAACGGAATGGGTTTGCCTATTTTCGGGTACTCGTGGGTTACAATCGTCCCGTCAAAATCACAAGCAATAATCATACGCTGCTGGCTAAGGCTCGCGCGACTGCGGGCTCTGCCCTTGTGATAGCGCTACGCCTTGCCCTCGCTCTTCGGTCTGCAAACAGCCTTCGGCTTGGTTTACATCCCGATGTAGGACTCCTCCTAGCCAGTTGGAGGTATAAAATTAATTAATAGGTTTCTTCGTTGGGGTCTTGGGGTTTCATTTCTTCCTCCATCTTGCCGAGGGTCGGTTTGGAGAAATACCAGGCTATAGCAGCGATGGCGGCTACCCAGAGCATGGATTTATAGCCTCCCATCCAATAGAAGGCAAAGATGCCCAGCGGCATGGAGTTGCTGACCAGGAGGATTCGTGTTGCGGCCAGTTTGAAGTACTTTTCCGGCGTCTGCGGCTTGAAATACTTGACGATATACAAGCCCAGCGGAATGGTCAGCAGGGCATCAAAAATGATGATATACTGTACCATTTGTCCCGTTTGCGACATGCGGTCAAGGGGTTCATACAAGCCTTTGGAGAAGGCATAATACATGGCCGACAGCACAATGAGTGCGATGACCATCTGGCCGTAATAGATCCAATTGAGTTTTTTGATGATTGATTCCATATTAAGCTTTGAATTCAGTTCTGTTAACAATAGAGCGTCCGAGCGTTATCTCGTCCGTATATTCGAGTTGATTGCCGACTGCTACTCCGCGAGCAATCTGCGAGATGCACGGAAGTTGCTGTAACTGTGCATTTTGCAAGCGGCGGTAGATATAGAAGTTCGTGGTGTCGCCTTCCATCGTCGTAGGCAGGGCGAGAATGACTTCCCGTATCTCCTCTTTAGCCACGCGCTCGACCAGCGAATCGATTTCGATGTCTTTGGGTCCGATTCCTTCCATCGGCGAGATGACTCCTCCGAGCACATGGTACACGCCGGTATATTGGCCGGTATTCTCAATGGACATGACATCCTGCACATTCTCCACGACACAAATCGTAGTATGGTCACGACGCGTCGAAGCGCAAATGGGACAGATGTCCGAATCGGATATGTTATGGCACTCCCGGCAATAGACAATGTCCTTTTTGAGGCGTGTGAAAGCGCCTGCAAAAGCCTCGACGTCCTGGTCCGACTGCCGTAGCAAATGCAGGACCAAACGCAGGGCCGTTCGCTTCCCTACTCCCGGCAAAGAGGCCATTTGGTTAACCGCTTGCTCCAATACTATGCTTGGGTAGTCAGACAATTAAAAATTCAAAATTAAGAATTAAAAATTAACTTTTCTTGGCCCAGCGGGCAGGCAGGACACGATATGGATAGCGCGCACGGATATCATCGGCGTTGGGACAGTCGATACGATGAATTCGGATACCTTTGAGTACAGAAACGAAGGCAAAAATAGGATCTCCGGGCTGCGGATTGCAACACTTGGAGAGGTTGAAGTCCACATTCTTGACATTCATGTCCACTTCAATGGCCAAGCCTTTGAGGTCGCTTCGGTCCACATACTCCGTATGTTCGCGCACGACAGGTGTCTCGTCCACTTCGGTAAGCACTTCTCGCAGACGCTGGATATCTTCCTTGCCGGTAGCGAGTGACTGATACATGTCGCTCACCTCTTTGTAACCCAGTTTGAGCGCCATGCGGGTGATGTCGGCTTCGGTGTATTCGAGTTTCCAATTCTTGAAGCGGCGTTCGATCATCTCTTTGCCTTCCGACGCAGACTTGTATTCCTGTTCTTTGAGTGCCTGACGAATCTTGTTTTTCGCTTTGGACGAAGCCACAAAATTGAGCCAATCGGCATTGGGATGCTGGTTGGGCGATGTCAAAACAGCGACCTGATCGCCGTTCTGCAGCTTCTGCCGGATGGATACATTCTGATTGCGAATAGTTCCGCCGACACAGTGCGAGCCGACTTCGCTGTGTATCGAATACGCAAAATCCAATACCGTAGCACCTTCCGGCAGACGCCGCAAATCGCCTGTAGGCGTGAAGACAAACACATCGCCGGAACGCTGGACAATAGAGCCTTTGACTCCTTTATACGACCAGTGTGCAGCCACGCCTTGTTCGGCCACTTCGTCCATTCGTTTCGTACGGATCTGCACTTCCACCCAGCGTTTGTCGGGCCCCAAAACGGTAGTGTGCAACGACTCGTACCCATTCTCTTTGGGCACAGAAAGCCAATCGCGCAGACGCTTGGGGTTAGGCGGGAAGATATCCGTGATGAGCGAATAGACCTGCCAGCAGTCCGATTTTTCTTTTTCCAACGGCGAGTCCAGGATGATGCGGATGGCAAACAAATCGTAGATTCGGTCCACATCACAATGCTGCGCCTGCATTTTGTGATAAATTGAATGAATGGACTTCGGGCGTCCCTTGATAGTAAAAGTGAATCCCGCGTCTTTCAGTTTGGCCTCAAGCGGTGCGATAAACCGCGCTATGTAGTCCTCGCGTTCCGTTTTCTTCGCGCTTAACGCGTGCGCGATATATTTATAGGTGTCATAATCGAGGAACTTAAGCGCCAGATCTTCCATCTCGGTTTTGATCTGATAGAGACCGAGCCTGTGAGCCATCGGGGCATGGAGCGTCTGCGTCTCTTTGGCGATGTGCCGACGACGATCCGAGTCACCCTCCGCGTCCAATTGACGAAGGAGTTCCAAGCGCTCATTGAGTATCGAAAATAGGACTTTATTGCTGTCTTCCATATCGTTCTTACCAAAAAACGCTGCAAATTTAGTGAAAAAATTCTATTTATACAAATAAATGCGATTATTTTTCACAAATTTTTGCATATATCAAAATATTTTTGTAACTTTGCGGCGAATTTTGGAAAACTATTAAATTTTACCGATAATGAAAGCAACAAGACTTATTGTAATTTGCGCGCTGAGCATCGCAGCAATTGTGATGGTCATTTTCTGCGTGCAGAGTGTAACCACCCCGATTCAGTTTGAGAATACGCGTGCTCAACGAGAGGTGACAGTTATCAAACATTTGGTCGATCTGCGTACCGCTGAGGTGGAATTCCACCATCAGAAAGGCCGTTTTACCGCTGACCATGACTCTTTGCTCCTTTTCCTGAAGACGGCTCCGAAGAAAGAGGTGTTGAAGGAAGGAAGTCTGACAGACAAGCAGTTGGAGGCCGGTTTGACCGAGCACAAAGCTGTTAAGATCCTGAACGAGGCAAAGAAGAAAGCGCTGAAGAACAGGAATCTGTCGTTTGAGGACAATGATGCGCTCTATGCGTATATCTGGGCTAACGACGCGGATGTGAAGAAGAACGGTTTGTCCGGTTTCCGTCGTGACACGATCGAGCTGAACATGCTTCAATCGCTGTACAAAGGCGAGTATGACGAGCAGTCGATTGATGTAATCGTAGAGATTCCGTTCAGCGAGGGCAAGCGTTTCGAGTTGGAGGTCAACAACGACTACAAGACCAGCCAGGGTATCCGTGTTCCGCTGTTCGAGGCTCGTGCTCCGTTTGAGAGCTATCTGAGTGACCTGAACAAGCAGGAGTTGGTTAACCTTGTTGACCGTGAGACCAAACTGGAGCATTATCCGGGCTTGAAGGTGGGTGATGTCTTTGCTCCGAACAACAACGCCGGTAACTGGGAATAACCGGTTTAGAACCGGAGCAAGATTGCCATGCGGATCATTTCCGGAATATATGGGGGGCGGCGACTGTCGCCCCCTAAAAATATAACAGCGAGGCCGACGACCGACTTTGCCAAGGAGAGCCTGTTCAATCTGCTCAATAACCGAATGGATTTTGAAGGAATCGATATGTTGGATCTCTTTGCTGGAACAGGCGGTATCGGTATTGAGTGTGTGAGTCGTGGCGCGCGTTCGGTGACGGCTGTCGAGATTGCCCATGTGCAGCAGAATTGGATTATAGCCTGCTGCAAACAACTCGGTATCCGCAATTTGAGCGTGATTCGTAGCGATGTTTTTAAGTTTCTCAATACATGCCGTACGCGTTATGACCTTATCTTTGCTGACCCGCCTTATGCCTTGGAGGAGTTACCTACTCTGCCGGATATCATTTTGAAGCCGTCAGACGTCAGCGGTCAGAATTCAGACTGTATTCTTAAAGAAGGCGGATGGCTTGTGATCGAGCATGGGAAGGACACCAGTTTTCTGCATCATCTACGACATGTGGAGACACGCTCGTACGGAAGCGTATATTTCTCGTTCTTCCAATAAAAAAGAGGCCTTGCGCCTCTTTTCTTATAGTTCTACATATATCTCCAGCAGTTTGCACTCGCCATGCGGTGTGATGACTATGTCGTTAAGGCAAGCCGGTATCAGTACCGCTTCGCCGGTACGCATGGCCACAGTACTGTTTTCCGGGGTCTCGCAGTCCAATGCCTGTATATCGCAAGATCCTTCCACACACATGAAAGCGACAAACGAGTCCAAGGGTGCATAATCCCGCTGAATGGGATGTTTCGGACAAAGCAGGTTCGTGGTGAAATACGGGCATTGCTTGAGGTTAACCACGCCGTCAATACGAGGTGATGTACGAACGACGGACGCTTCGTTTTCCGGCGAAAAGTCCATCACTTGCAGGGCTTTATCCAGTTTGAGCGGTCGTTTCTTGCCGTCATTACCTACCCGATTGTAGTCATAAAGGCGATAGGTGATGTCCGAGTTCTCCTGTATCTCCGCCACGATGGTATCCCGCCGCATGGCATGAACCGTTCCTGCAGGGATGAAAGCCACATCACCTTCGTGCACATGGTACTCACGCAGGTAATTGGCCAACGAACCGTCGTTAATGGCCGCATGGATAAGCGACACGTTCATATGCTGGTTCCAACCGAGATAAATAGCCGAATCGCCTTTGGAAGGCAGCACATACCACATCTCCGTTTTGCCCGGACATTTCTCGTGCTCGAGCGCAAACTCATCGTCGGGATGCACCTGAATGGACAAGTCGTCCGCCGCATCAATGAACTTCATCAACAGCGGAAACTGGTTTCCGAACACGTCATATACTTTCCCGCCGACCAGTTCGTCCATATAGACTTCGAGCAAGTCCTGCAACGAGTCGCCTGCATGGGAGCCATTCACCACCTCGGTCGGATACTTCTCGATATCGGAGATGACCCACGCTTCGCCCACATTCTCAAAGTCAGCGGGCACATGGTCGTACCATTTCTCAATGGTATGTCCTCCCCACAGTTTGTGGAACAATTGCGGCTTGAATTTAAAAGGATAAAGCATAGTAATAATTTACGATGTACAATTTACGATGTACAATTTATATATTGCGGATATGTTTCTCCCATTTCCATGCGGAGGCAAGGACGTCACGGATAGGCGTGTCTGCTTTCCAGCCAAGCACTTCGTTGGCTTTCTTGGGAGCAGCCCATACCTGTTCGATGTCGCCTTCCCTTCTGCCGACAATAGTAAACGGAATCTTGACGCCTGTTGCTGCCTCGAACTCACGAATCAGCGTCAGCACGCTCAGACCTGTTCCGGTACCGAGGTTGAACACTTCCACTTGTTCGCGATCCGCCACATTGAGCATTCGATCGATAGCTTTCACATGGGCTTTGGCCAAGTCCACGACATAGATATAATCACGTATACAGGAGCCGTCAGGCGTGTTGTAGTCATCGCCAAAGACGCGCAATTCGGGTCTGAGTCCTGCGGCGGTCTGTGTGATGAACGGCAGGAGGTTCTGCGGTACGCCGTTGGGCAATTCGCCTATATGTGCGGAAGGATGTGCGCCGATAGGATTGAAATAGCGCAAGATGGTTGCATGCAGATTAGCGTCCGCATGGGCTTCATCGCGAATGATCTCCTCGTTGATCTGCTTGGTGTTGCCATAGGGCGAGAGAGCCGTTTGTATCGGCGCCGTTTCATCTACCGGCAAGTGCGCCTTGTCCGGCTGACCATAGACGGTACAGGAAGACGAGAAAACGAGGTTCAGCACTCCATGCAGTTTCATCACCTCGAGCAGCGTGACAAGGCTTCCGAGGTTGTTGCGATAATAGAGAAGCGGTTTTTCGACGGATTCACCGACAGCTTTGCTTGCTGCAAAATGGATAACACCGACGATATCCGGATAGGTCTTGAACACACTGTCCAAATCCATGAAATTACCGCAGTCTATGTTGGCGAACTCGGGCTTGCGACCCACGATTGCTTCGATTCCATCGAGCACATCGATGGATGAATTGCTCAAGTTGTCCACGATGGTCACATCATAGCCCTGTTGCATCAGTTCGACTGATGTGTGCGAGCCTATGTAGCCTGTTCCGCCTGTAACGAGTATTCTAGCCATATGTCAAAATAATTTCTCGGGATAGACACCCTCTTTGATCAGTTTGTTGATTTTCATCACCACCTGCGGGCGGTCCTCAGCATAAGTCACGCCGAACCATTTGCTCGGAGTATCCAGCACTTTGCAGGTAGCTTTGCCTTTGCCGATGAGTTGGTTAACCAAGGTAGGAATATAGAACTCGGATTTGAGTTCCTGCCCTTTCTCGGCCAGGAAAGCACGGAAGGCTTCTTCACTATATTGGAAATACTCCGGCGTGAAGCCCCACATGTTCATTGAGACAGGTGTGTGCGGGTCAAGCGGTGTGTCCACATTGTCCTCCGTGAAGACGATTGTTCCGTTCTTATCCTCAATCTTGGTGCGTTCTACCACATCGGTCAACAGCCCGTTCTCGTCGGTAGCACAAACGCCACGACTGACCGAACCATTCTCGCTGAGCGTGTTGCATACGCGGTATCCGATCATACAGTATTCGTTTTGATGACCTTCTACCGAGCAGAGGAAGTCAGCCAACACCTGGAAGGACTCCTTGCCGTAGAAATCGTCCGCGTTGATGACTGCAAAGGGTTCATGGATAATGTCCTTGGCCATCAACACAGCATGATTCGTGCCCCAAGGCTTGGTACGTTCGGGATTGTAGGAACAACCTTCCGGCACTTTGTCCACGGACTGAAAACAAAGTTCGCACTCCACTTTGCCGGCATACTTAGCCAACACAACACGTTTGAAATCTTCCTCGAAGTCCTTGCGGATGACGAAAACGACTTTTCCGAATCCGGCACGCAAAGCGTCAAAAACGCTATAGTCCATAATAGTCTCGCCGTTCGGGCCTAAGCCGTCGATCTGTTTCAAACCTCCATAACGGCTGCCCATGCCTGCCGCTAAAATAAATAATGTAGGACGCATATCATTTACCATTTAATCATTTACCATTTAATCATTTGTCATTTTATTCGGAAACGGCGATCACTTTGCCGTTCACTTTCTTGTGTCTGAGCCACAGACCATACACCTCCGAGCAGTTACCGGCGGTGATGAAGGCCTTGATGTTATTATTGCGGATAAAGGCCATAAGACTTGAGAACTCGTCTTGCGTGAGCAGAGTTTGTATCTCCACATGCTCTTCTCCGCTGAAACCGCCTTGAATCTTATAGAGCGAACATCCGCGGACGAGATTCTCCACAATGAACTGACGGATCCGTTCAGGTTCGGCGGATACCAAGCAGACACGCTTGCGCTTGTTAAGCGACGCCGTGAAATAGTCGATGGCCAAACCGTTGATCCATGTACCGATGATACCGATGACGACCATGCGGAAATCGTTGATCAGGAAAGACGAGAAACAGATGATAGCACCTCCTATGGCCACTGAGGTTCCGATGTCAAAATGGAGGTACTTGTTCACGATCTTGCCGAGTATATCGAGTCCGCCGGTCGATGCGTTGATGCGGAACATGACTGCCTGACAAACGCTGAGCAGGAGCACAAAGCAGATGAGGTCGAACCATACATCGCCCATGCCGAGACCGCCACTCATCACGCTTTCACGCACTTGTTCCAACACTTGACCTGCACGACTGAGCAGATAGGGGTTGCCGTTTGCATCAAGAACCGTTTGTCCGGCCTGCAACTGGGTCAGAATCTCCGGCGCATCAATGACTTTGTGCGTCAGGTTGGTGTACGGATAGATGCGGTCCCAGACTTGCGTCAACGGACCTAAGATCATCGCCGTATAAACCGTTTTGGCGCCGAACTCGTTGCCGATAAGGATAAAAGCGAGCAACAGCAGGAAAGCGTTGATACCCATTACCCAATAGGAGAAAGTGTCTGCCGTGCCGCCGAACAAGGTGTTCAGCACAATGGAGAGACCCGAGATAGAACCTACAATCAGGTGACTCGGCATCAGGAAATAATAGACAGCTGCAGCGCCGAGACTCATACCGATGGTCATCAGGACCAGTTCTTTCCAGAACTTGAATGTGCCCAAAGCATGCCAGAAACTGAGCAATAAGTCCCGCCAATAAGCGGCTGTGAAATAGAGTTTTAAATGTTCCATTTATTAGATTTATGATTTATGACTTCAAATTTATAATTTCGAATTTGTGATTTTATGGTTCCTTGACCACTAATCGAGCGGTACGACGGGTCGTTTGGCTGAGCATGATGGTCCGGCCGGCTTTGGCCCGTTCCAATATCTCAGGCGTGGTACCGCGTATCGTCAGCAACGAGAGATGGTCATTATAAGTCACATTGAAATGCGTTTGCAGAGCCTCGATAGCAGCCGGCACAAAACGGGTATTGTCCACGCAAACGGAAATAGTGACGGCCGACGATTGGATAAGCGACACTTTGAGCCGATTGCGATGAATGATATCAAAGATCTCGCTCAGGCTCTCCTCCAACACGAACGCAAAGTCTTTTGCGCGCATGGTGATAAGGATTTGGTTCTTACGCCAAATATACACCGGTACATCGATAGGCCCTATCCCATCCGCGCAGATACACGATCCGTCAGCAGTGGGGTTGCCAAAAGGCTTGACATAGAGCGGGATGCGCTTGTTTTCCAGCGGCCGAATGGTCTTCGGATGAATGATCTGTGCGCCCGAATAACTGAGTTCGACGGCATCCTGATAGCGTAACGAAGGAATCAGAATGGTGTCCGGTTCTATGCGCGGGTCGGCATTGAGGATACCCGGCACATCTTTCCAAATCGTGACCGATTCGGCATCGAGGTAGTTGCCCAAGAGTGCGGCCGTGTAGTCGGATCCTTCCCGTCCAAGCGTTGTCCTTTTGCCGTCAGCGGTACCGCCTATGAATCCCTGCGTTACTACGATATTCGGACGGTCAGAACGCTCCCAGCCTGCGCGAATAGTATTTCGACTGATCTCGTCTTCTACCTTCGCTTCACGCCAGGTCTCGTCCGTACGAAGCAGTTTGGGCATATTCCACCACTCTACCGAGAGGCCTTGCTTGAGCAGATAGACGGCTACGATCTGTGTGGACATGATTTCGCCAAGCGACACCACTTGGTCGTAGTTCTCATCGAAAGGCAGCGTCGGGTCAAACGGTATCTCTCCTTGCAAACGGATGTCTGTGCCCGGTTGCAGACCCAGTTCTTTCATGATGGCAACATGGAAATCAATGATATCGACCCATTGTGCCAAAGCTTGCTCTTCCTTGCCGGCATCTAAAAATTCGACGACGCGCTCGAGTGCATTCGTGGTCTTGCCCATGGCCGACACGACGACCATCAGGCCGTCCTGCAGGTCGGCTTGACGCACTATCTGCTCCACATTCCGAACGCCATTGGCGTCCTTCACGGATGCTCCGCCGAATTTGTAGACTTTCATTCAATGATTAATGATTAATGAATAATGATTATCTCGTAAGAAGAAAGAATGTCCTCTCAGAAAAAAATATTCTTTATTCATTATTAATTATTCATTACAAATTGGCCATCCTAATAGCTGTTACCGCTCCTTCGATACCTTTGTTGCCGAGTGCACCTCCGCAGCGGTCCAACGCCTGCTGGCGGTTCAGAACCGTGAGAACGGAGAAGATGACGGGCACCTTGCCTTGTGCGTTCAGCAGAGCCACGCCTTGCGTCACAGACTGACACACATAGTCAAAATGCGGCGTGTCGCCTTGTATGACGCAGCCGATAACGATGACGGCATTGATGCGTTCTTCCCGCATGATGCGTGCCGCGCCATAGGTTAGTTCTACCGTTCCCGGCACGTGCATCACATCGATATTCTCCTCTGAGACGCCGTGTTTAAGCAGCGTATCAATGGCACCTTGCAACATGGCAAATGTGATCTCGCTGTTCCAATCGGCTACTATAATAGCGTAGCGCTGACGTCCCAGAACGTCAGCGCTTGGCAATTGGTTACTATCGTATTTTGACAAATCAGTGGTCATGAAAAAGATTAATGATTAATGAATAATGAATATTTTTTTCGGTCACTCACGCATAGCGAGATATATTCATTATACATTACTAATTATTCTGCAATCGCGATGAATTTGTCGATATCCTGTGCCTCGGAAGAAGAAGGATAGTCAGCCTTGATGGTCTTGAAAGCCTTGAGCGCCTTGGCGTTCTGGCCTTCGTGCAGATACACGATACCTGCTTTCTTGAGGCTCATCGGGGCAATGAGTTCGTTGCCAGACTGAGCAGCCGACTCAAAAGCCTTGGCAGCCTTGCCGTACTCACCCAACTCTACATACGCATCGCCGAGCAGTTGTTTGGTAGCCGGATCAATGTTCAGGTCGTCAGCCGAGAACTTCTTGAGGTACTTGGCAGCCTCTTCGTACTCGCCTTTCTCAAAATGGCAGATACCGGCATAGAGTGCTGCCAGCTCACCTTGCTGATTGTGGTACTCGTCTGCAATCGCCTCAAAACCGATGCACTCAGCATCGTCGCCGAGCAGCGCTTTGTCATAGTCGCCTGCCATGAAATAAACCACAGCCTTGGCGTTTTCGTTGCTGGCCTCCTGAGCTTTGGGCTTGATCACGTACTGGTTGATAGCGATGATAGCCATCACCACGACAGCGATACCTACTACGATCCAACTGATGAGGTTTGCGTTGTCCTCAATCCACTTACCCGCGCCTGTCAGCGCTTCATTCACTTCTTGCAATTGTTCGTCTTGTTTAGCGAACTGTTCTTTCTTTTTTGCCATAAATATGTGTTAATTTATTATTTTCAATAATACACTTTTCGAAAAAGCGTGCAAAGTTACAACAAAAATTGCACATATGCAAATTTTTATTCAAAAAAATCGTTTTTATGCGCAAAATAGGTTTTTTGCAGGAGCGTAAGGAAGTCTTTTCGGAAGGCTTTGTAGTGTTCGGGATGCTCCGTTCCCATGGCTTCTATGAGTCCGTTTTCGAAGTGAAAGCTCATCTGAAACCACTCACAGTTATTGTAATCGGGCGCCGTTTTGTGCCAATCCATCCATTGAACAAGTTTGTGCTTTTTGACCAGTTTGGCAAAGGCTTCCCAATCGATGATCTCGTCCGGAACGGCGGTATAGACGGAGTACTCGCCCTTTGGGAAGAACTCGCCGCTGTAGGAGCGGACGCGCATCTCGAAGTTGTTCTGGCGTATGGAGGATCGCGAGAGCATCACTTCGTAGCGGTCGTAGCCGGACTCGCCCTGCTGGATGAAGTTCATCATGATGAAGTTGAGGGGGCCGGACACGCCCAGGTCCTTTTTCCGCTGCAAGGCAGCTTCGTACATCCGCTCGCAGTAAGGACGGAAGAGTTCGTGCATCTCATCGGAGAAAGCAGAGTAACCTTGGGGCCACTCGTTCATGCCATGTGCATCAACGGTCTGACCGTTGTCATAACGGATAGAGAGCGAGAAACCGCTACCATCACAGACATACTTGTTGTATTTGTCGAAACCGTCGTAGCGCTTCACGTCATGCTTGGCGCAGAGCGCTTCGAGGGCCTGAATGAAGTCCACTCCGGCTGTGTCGGTCAACTCGCCGTAGTCATGATGCTGCATGTCCTCTACGGTAATGGTGGCTTTCCGGTCGGCTATGTCCACGCCGTAACTATGCGAGTTACCGCCAATTGTGCCATCATAATGATAACGGAATCGCGTGATATGCGCCGCGTTCTGTTCCCCGCCCTGCCCCGCGCAGGAGCCTAAAGCAAAAATACTCAATAAAGACATAAGAATGATTCGTTTCATGTTTTCGTAAATTGCGTCTGCAAAGGTACAACATTTTTTGCATATATGCAAGAAAAAAGAGAAAAAAGTGCTATTTAGTGTGTTTTGAGTATTTTGTGCAAGAAATTCAATCTGGCTCATTGTTTGGCATGATTTTTGCGGAATATATTATAAATATATTCCATGTCTGCCATTTTGGCAGATTCTTGAAGTTACCCCGGCTTTACAGAGTATAAATAACGTGGTTATGACGCGCTAAGGACCCGCTTATAACGCGCTAATCACGCGCTTTTAGATCGGTTTAACCTCGGTTATAGGGCGAAAAAAACTCGCAGGGACATCTGCGAGCACTAGACCGGTAGATGAGAAAAAAACGGAATCCCGGTATCACGAAGGAAGCCAAGCGGATAGAAGCGCTGGGAAATAGCCCCGCGAGTTAGACCGGCAGGGCGTAATAAGACGGAATACCGGATTAGCGGAATCACGGAATCCCGAAGGGGAGGCTATGCAGTTACAGGGGATTCGCTCTCCGAAAGAGCGGGCACAGGACACAATTGAATACGATGGTTAATAGTATTACTATATTGAGGATGATATCACTCTATTATATACCGTTTCGATTGCTTGCGCGATATTAGTCCAAGAATAGTTCTGCGCTATTTCGCGCGCAGATAGCGACATCTTATCACGTAAATCTTCATTGTCTAATAACCTTATGATATTATGCGCAAAGGAATCTACATCGCTATACGCAGACAGTAAGCCGCTTTCACCATTTTTAACTACGAATGGAATTCCTCCAACCGTTGTACTTACTACCGGCAGACCCACCGCCATAGCTTCAACTAAGGCTATGCCTTGGCTTTCTTCTTGGCTATGAAGCGCATAGATGGAGGCTGTTTGATAATGTCGCAATAATTCTTCTTGAGAAATATTGGTTAATATATCTACGCTATTTTGCAGGCGGTTATTCTCGATTTCTAACTTCATCTTTGCGAGGTACGTTTCTTCCGTAAGAGAACCAGCAATAATCAATCTGGCAGCAGGAATTTTGCTGTGCACTTTCTCAAATGCTTTTATCAAGAACAAATGCCCTTTTCTCTGTGAGATAGAACCAACGGAAAGAATAATCGGCTCTTTGGTCGGCTTGGTAGATAGTGATAGATATTGCGATTGAATACCCTGCGGAATAACATACATCCAAGGCAAATTGCTGATTTTCTTTCTATCGTGTAATTGCTCAATTTGTTTAGCGACATATTCTGTGTCCACAATAATATGTTGTGCCTGATTCAAAACATCAAACTCTGCGCGTGATTGTACTACAAGTTGATACAAATGTTTGAGGGACAGATGTTTCCGTAGCGCGTTCATCTTTTCGACATGCAACAATCCATGGACAGTAAGTAAGACAGGTATACCATAGAACTTCACAGCATTATACAATGCTCCACTTATACCACCTGTTCCATGAATATGAACGACATCCGGATGTAACGCAACTATATCACGCAACATTTCCTTGCCCCGTTCGATGGCATCTTGATTGTATTTGCCTGGATTCATATAACGATGGATAGTTAGTGAGCCTTGTCGTTCAACTGTGTCCTTTCCAGCGAGTCGCGGAAAGTCAAACACATCAACGATATGGCTATAGGCAAACTCTTTTGCTAACCCAAACACAGAGGATTCAACACCCCCTCTAATACAATCTGCAGAAAGCGGAAATGGACCAACTTGTACAATATTCATAAAAACGCGGATTTCTTTATTTGCTTATCCGTCGTTTGAGGTCCTGAGAAAACCCTTGTTGTCAAATAAGCAATGCAGAAACCCACGCTGTGTATATACGGAACTACACGCGTACAATCACGCGCGAGTGTATAGTACACCCAATGGGCATCTACGCTACTTGTTTTTGAACAACAAATTTGAAGTTTCTCAGGTTCCAAACGATCAAAAACAAGCGTTAGTAAACGCCATTCAATATGTCTGCTCTCTCACCCTGTCATGTCATGCAGACATCCCAGCGTGAGTTTGCGGGTGCAAAGGTACGAAAAAAAATGCATATACGCAAATATTTCTACAAAAAAATGCACACGCCGGATAATATCCAGCAAAATGGACATAAAAAAAATAGAAAAGCACCGCAGGTAACAGCCCAATATGGCAGATATAATCCGCCGACAAAGAACGAACACTCCGCATGGGCTACGGCCGCATTTATCTTGTATCGGGCGGACGAGCTCGTAGAGAGCGAGACGATACAAGATAACACGTCCTCTCGCGGAGAGAGGACAGCGCAGCGCGACAAGTGGTCACCGCCTACTATACCGCAAGCCCACACTAAAGCGGAATACCGGAATACCGATGGTGAGGCTATGCGGATCGAAACGCGGGGAAGTAACCCCGCGAGTTAGACCAGTGGGTGGAAACGCGCTCATGGAAATCGCGAGCACAGGACACAAAAAATGTCCAAATACGATTTGGACGTAATAGACGAAGAAAAGCGGGATTCAATCCCGCCGAAAGGAAGAAAGAAGCCGGCATCCGATGCCGGGACAATGGACAACGAAAAATCGACACCTCGAGACCTCGAGATGAGGAGATCTCGAAGGGGAGAGGCAGTTATTCTACCAATCGGCCCGTTAGGTCGTAGGTCTTGTCGCCTCGGAGGATGAGGATTTGGCCGTTGCGGAGGAGCTTGGTGGCAGAAGGCGTGGAGACAGAAGAGTCAGCGGGAGTTTGGTCGATGTAGATGAGGTCGATGGCCTGGGAGTTGGAACAAGCGTAGGCTGTGCCTTTCTTGTTACCCCAGATATACTCGACGAGTGTCGGATCGTGGACAAAGGGATTGTGGTTGCCTTGTTTCTTGTAAATCTTGGCGTCACGGGTCGTTTCCTTGTCCGAGACCGGGTCCTGACGATGCCATTTGAGGAGGAAAGTGAGGGCTTTGTCGGTGAAAGAAGCCTTGCTGCCTGAGTAGTTGAAGATCTGGTAGCCTTTGCCGCCTTGCGTGAAGTTCTTGTCGAGATAACACGTGATCATATAGAAATATACGCGTGCGATGTCACCTTTGTAGTCGTCGGCCGGTTCAAAGACATAGTTATTGCCGGAAGAGCCGAAGGTGCCATACCCTACCTTACTGCCCAGGCTGTTGGACCAAACGGGTGTCTTTGTCACTTCGCCATACGCCCACGCGCCCCGTTCTGTGTTGGCGGCAAAATCGGTAGAGAAGATATGATGCAAATCGGTGTACATAGGCTCATCTTTGCTTCCTCCCCACCAGGACTTGGGCAGGCCGTGTTCGCGGTTGTAACAGTCACATTCCTCATAGTCGGTACGCGTGCCGCAGTAGTCCGACGGATAGAACGAGCAATCGGAGTAGATATCCCAGATAGTGCCGTCGTCCCGCACGTCCACGCGTGACTTATCGCCACGAACGGCGCTGTAGTCCAGGACCGTGTGACTGACGATGAGGTCATGGAGAGATGACAACAGTTGGGCATCTTTCTGTCCGTTCAGTTCGCAGAACGAGCACTCGTCGTCAGCCCATACAGAGAGGCTGAACAGCGCGGACAGCGCAAGGAGAATAAAGATAAATTTTCTATTCATGTTGTTATTGTTTACAAAAAAAGCGCCGGTATAACTTCTGCTCGAGAAAACTTCCTCTGAATAGGATTTGAGGCCTGCTTTTTCCTCTGTAATCCGGCCACCTCATCGCTACCACGTGTTTATACGAATGTAAGAATAAACGCTCGTGGGTCTCGGCGCAGAGTACCGGCACGCCATTAGTGAAGCATTTGCACTCGGTTAGATGTTATTTGTTGAGTTTTCCGGTTCCTATCCGTTATACCGACACTATTCTATTTACGATTTAGTCATTTACCATTTTGTCATTTATTTAGCCATTTGGTCATTTAGTTTCTATGCCATCCTATGGTGAACACGATACGATGTGTGTCCGAGCGCATAGGGAATGCCGGCACGTTTTCATGGGCGTACATGTTCTGCCGCTGCAAGCGGTACTGGTACGCCGCCTGAACGAGTACGAACGAGCCCCGATAGCCGATAGCGAAGGACGCATACTGCGAGGAGCGAGGCTGGAGGAAATAGGTGTCCTGGCGCACAAAAGTAGGATCGATACCGACACTCATCTCGCGGTTCTTGAAGGTGCTCTCATACACATATCCGGCGTTGATATACATGCCCAGAACGGGTATCACTTCGATGCCTGCCCGCAACGAATGGACATCGTCCATGTACGATGCATGGCGGAAGTCATACTGGAGTGCGATTAAACCGTAGGCGCCTATCTGGAAAGCCGTAGAGAGGCTGAGGTGAGCCGGCAAACGGTATCTCTCCGAAGGCATACGTGCTTCGCCGGCATAGGAAGGCCGTAGCGAGTCCGTCTGTGCCCACAGTTCGCCGTCGGTGTAGGTGTTGACCGATCCGAGCGTCGGACTCTGCATACCCAATCCCAGACGCAGCCAGCCGAGAGGACGCCAGATAGCACCCATCGAGAGCGCACAGCCCGCGCCGTTGAGGATGAGTTCCGAACGATTCTCGTTGGAGTACGGCTTGCCGTCATCGCTGAACAAGCCCGCAAAAGTCTCCTTGTACGAGCCTGTGGACGAGAGCATATACGACATGATATGCAGTCCCGCGCCCACAAAGACACGATTGGATATATTCATCGACCAATCGGCCACGAACTCGTCCACATGCCCGTTTTCGTTGAGCATCAGGTCGTAGCCGTTGTTTTTCGGTTCATGGCAGAACGGTATGTCCCATTGTACTTCGGTACAAGCGAGCAAGGCGCCAAGCGACGGGCCTCCGTCCCTATTGACGCCATACATATTGCGCCCGAACGAATGGACACGCTTGTACGAGAAAAGGAGGTTGTTGAACTGCACACCTTCATCTGTCATTTTGTCCCTTGAGAACGAGAGCACAAGCGAAGCTTGCGGCACATGAAAGAGGTGCTTGGACCAGAAAGTGTTTGCGCCCACTTGTTGCGTCCTGTCGTAGGAATAGTCGAACGAGACGAGTACTTCGGCTCTGCGGTACAGTCCGAGGGCTGCAGGATTATCATGCACAGCCGACGGGTCTCCTCCGATAGCCGTCATCGCACCGCCCATACCCACATAACGGGCCGTGCCGGTAAGCGAACGCTCCGCCAAGCGGGCAAAATCCTGAGACCAAGTACCAAGTGACAAAAGACAAAGTACAAAGGCTGCTATGTATCGATGCGTTTTCATTTGTTAAAGCGAATTGTGACCGTGGTATCCTGGTCGTTGATAATCTGATAAGCAGGTGTGGGCTCCGAAGCCGTTGTTTCCACGACGGTTACTGCCGGTTGCACGACATACTCCTGTGCCGCCTGCTGGCGTTTGTCCGGCCAATAATAGGCATCGTCCAAGGGTGCTTGCGCAGCTCCGCAAGAACAGAGACCGGCAACGCATAACGCTATGTATAAGGCTTTTTTCATATCTTTCTGAAACCGATTATTTCGCGCACTTCTTCGATCGTTTGCTCTGCCCGTGCAGATGCTTTTTCTGCTCCTTGTCGCATCACTTTTTCGAGATACGCATCGTCGTTCGAATATGCGAGAATGCGCTCGCGAATAGGCGCAAGAAGTGTATTCGCATCGGCCGCCATCTGTTTTTTCATATCACCGTAGCGGATCTGCATGTTGTTATACAGGTCGTTGTAATAGTCCGCCGCTTCCTTGCCGCAGAGCAGTTCGCAGAGCGTGAAGAGGTTCTGAATGACCTCGGGTTTCTCCTGATTGAGTTGGGTCGGTCCCTGATCGGTCACGGCACGCATGATCTTCTTGGTCACGGTCTTCTCGTCGTCGCAGAGATAGAGGCAGTTGCCTTCGGACTTGCCCATCTTACCGGTTCCGTCGAGACCGGGCACTTTGACGGCCTTGTCGGCAAAATGGAAGGACTGCGGTTCTTTGAAGTACTCTACCCCATAGATGCGATTGAAACGGCGTGCAAAGAGCCGTGCCATCTCCATGTTCTGCTCCTGGTCCTTGCCTACCGGCACTTTGTCGGCCTTGTGCATCAGGATGTCCGCCGCCATCAGGCACGGGTAAGTGAGCAGACCGGCATTGACATTATCCGGCTGTTTGCGCACTTTCTCCTTGAACGAAGTGACGCGCTCCAGCTCGCCCAAATAAGCGTTCATGTTGAAGTAGAGGTAGAGTTCGAGCACTTGCTTGACATCCGATTGCACATAGATCGGTGCTTTCTCCGGGTCGATGCCACAAGCCAGGTACTCGCTCAAGATCGTCTTGACCGAATTGCGTATGTTCTCCGGCGTCGGATGAGTCGTCAACGAGTGCCAGTCCGCAATGAAAAACATGCAGTCGTACTCGTCTTGCATCTTCACAAAACTCTTCACCGCGCCGAAATAGTTGCCCAAATGCAGGTTTCCTGTCGGCCTTATTCCACTTATAACACGTTCCATAACAATGATTAATGATTAATGATTAATGAATATCTCGCGGGTACAAACGAAAAAGATAATCATTATTCATTATTATTTATTCATTAAATTTCAATGGGTAATTGACGATAAATCGGCTGGGAGATAGCAGTCATGGTCGTGGTATTGGACACGCCGGGTATCTCCTGAATCTTCGTATTCAACAGCTGCAAGAGGTGCTCGTTGTCGTGGGCATAGACCTTGATGAGCAGACCGAAAGCGCCCAATGTATATTGCGCCTCGACCACCTCGGGAATACGCTCCAGCGCCGCAATGACCTGATTGTACATCGAGGCCTTCTCCATCGTGATACCTATATAGACGCAGAGCTGGTAACCCAGCATCTTCGGCTGCACATGGTAACTGGAACCGGTGATGACACCGTTGTCGAACATCTTCTGCACACGCTGATGAACGGCGGCACGACTCACGCCACACTGGTCGGCTACATCACGGAACGGAATACGCGCACTCTTGGTGATGATTTTGAGGATTTTGCGATCTAATTCGTCTATCTTTTCCATTATTTTTGATAAAATGATTAAATTTTGCTGCAAAGATACTATATTTTTTGCATATATGCAAATATTTTTGTAATTTTGCAGCGTTTTTGTAACAATATGACAGTAGAAGAGTATATTTTGAGTCATACGACGCCTGAAAATGCCGCTTTGGAGGCAATCACGCGCGACACGTATGTTCATGTACTGAACCCGCATATGTTAAGCGGGCACGTGCAGGGACGCGCGTTGAGTATGATGAGTCATATGCTTCGTCCCAAACGCATCCTGGAGCTTGGTACATACACCGGCTATTCAGCCTTGTGCTTGGCGGAAGGCTTGTCGGAGGATGGCCGTCTGGTGACTATCGAGCGCAACGACGAGTTGGAGGACACCATTCGTTGCAACCTGTCCCGCAGTCCGTTGGGAGAGAAAATAGAACTGATCATCGGAGATGCAAAAGAGATATTGGACAATGGACAATGGACAATGGAAATTGGACAATATGACCTCGTTTTCATTGATGCGGACAAGCGGGAATACTGCGCGTATCTGGAGCTGGTTTATCCCTTAGTGCCTGTAGGAGGATTCATCCTGGCGGACAACACTTTGTGGGACGGGCATATCGTCGATCCGGCCTACGACAAGGACCAGCAGACACTCGGCTTACGGGCGTTTAATGACCTGGTGGCCGCAGACGAGCGCTTGGAACAGGTCATACTGCCGCTTCGGGACGGCCTGACAATAATTCGTAAAATCAAATAACAACAATATGGAAAGAAGAGTTCGTGTACGTTTTGCGCCCAGCCCTACCGGCGCGTTGCATATCGGCGGTGTTCGTACCGCTTTGTATAACTACCTGTTTGCCCGTCAACACGGCGGAGACATGCTGCTCCGAATCGAAGATACGGATTCGACCCGTTTCGTGCCCGGCGCAGAGGAATATATCCTGGAAGCCCTCGATTGGCTCGGCATCGGTATCGATGAGGGTCTCAGGATGCATAACGGCAAGATTGAGGCTGTGGGCGAACATGGGCCGTACAGACAGAGTGAGCGTCGGGAGATCTACCATCAGTATGTGAAGCAGTTGTTGGATTCGGGGCATGCCTATATCGCTTTTGACACGCCCGAAGAGCTGGAGGCCAAGCGTGCAGCTATTCCTAATTTTCAATATGACGCGCGTACACGTATGGACATGCGCAATTCGCTCACGATGCCGGCAGACGAAGTGAAGCGTCTCGTCGACAACGGCGAGAAATATGTGGTACGTTTCCGCGTAGAACCGAACGAGGATGTGCATGTGCATGACCTCATTCGCGGCGAGGTGGTGATCAACAGCAATATCCTCGACGACAAAGTGCTGTACAAGTCCGCTGATGACCTGCCTACCTACCATCTGGCGAACATCGTGGACGACCATCTGATGGAGGTCAGCCATGTCATCCGTGGTGAGGAATGGCTGCCTTCCGCCCCACTCCATGTCTTGCTCTATCGGGCTTTCGGCTGGACCGACACCATGCCGCAGTTCGCACACCTGCCTCTGCTGCTCAAGCCGGACGGAAACGGCAAACTGAGCAAGCGTGACGGAGACCGGCTCGGCTTCCCTGTCTTCCCGCTCGAGTTCCATAATCCCAAAGACGGTACGGTTTCTTCCGGCTACCGTGAGAGCGGCTATCTGCCCGAGGCCGTCATCAATTTCCTTGCCCTGTTGGGCTGGCACGGCACAGGGGACCAGGAGCTGTACACGATGGACGAACTGATCAAGGAGTTCTCGCTCGACCGCGTGTCCAAGTCCGGTGCCAAGTTCGACTACGAGAAAGGCAAATGGTTCAATCACCAATACCTCCAGCTCCGCAGCAACGATGAACTCGCAGACATGTTCTTACCGACCTTGAAGGCTAACGGCATTGAGAACCCCGATATGAAGATGGTTGCTCAGGTCATCGGCCTCACCAAGGACCGTGTGAACTTTGTTCCTGAACTGTGGGAACAGACCAATTTCTTCTTTGTGGCGCCTACCGAGTACGACGAGAAATCGCTTAAGAAGCGCTGGAAAGAGGACTCGCCACGTCATATGACCGAACTGCTCGAGATTCTTGAAGGCGTTCCGTCATGGGATGCAGAGACCCTGGATCGTATCGTCATGGGCTGGATCGAGCGCAAGGAGTACGGCGTGGGCATCGTGATGAATGCTTTCCGTATCTGCCTGGTAGGCGCAGCCCGTGGCCCGCATATCTGGGCCATCACCGATGTGCTCGGCAAAGAAGAGACGCTCCGCCGCGTCCGTACTGCATTAACCAAGCTTGGTTAATCTATGACTCCCCGCGAGGCACTACATACCTATTTCGGATACGATGATTTCCGGCCGTTACAGTCGGAGATCATCGATTCTGTTTTGTCAGGCCGTGACACGCTGGCGCTGATGCCTACAGGCGGCGGCAAGAGTATCTGTTTTCAGGTACCGACGCTGGTCATGGCCAACGATGATCCCGAACGGCGTCTCTGCCTCGTTGTCACGCCTCTGATAGCGCTGATGAAGGACCAGGTGGCCAACTTGCAGGCGCGAGGAATCCATGCAGCGGCTATCTATACCGGCATGAGTTGGGACAAACAGCGAGTGGCTTTGGATAACTGCCTCTACGGGCCGTACCATTTTCTGTACTGCAGCCCCGAACGCCTCGAATCGGAGGAGTTCCGCAAACGTTTGGCTGACCTGCCTATTGGACTCATCGCCGTGGATGAGGCACATTGTATCTCCCAATGGGGATATGACTTCCGGCCTTCGTATCTGAACATAGCGGCGGTACGAGAACTGTTACCGGGCGTGCCGGTGTTGGCCCTGACGGCTACGGCTACTCCCGAGACCATCGATGATATACAAGACAAGCTGGGCTTCGTAGAGAAGAATGTGCTCCGCAAGTCGTTCCATCGTGAGAACCTCATCTATGTCGTGCGCCGTACGGACAACAAGGCGGAACAGACGGCGCATATATTGTCCAAAGTGCCCGGTTCCGCCATCGTCTATGTCCGCAACCGCAAACGCGCCCAGGAATTGAGTGAGTGGTTACGGGTTACGGGTTACGGGTTACAGGTTGATTATTACCATGCGGGGTTGACGACCAAAGAGCGTAACGAGCGTCAGGAGGCGTGGACAAGCGGTAAGACGCGTGTCATCGTGGCCACGAACGCTTTCGGCATGGGTATCGACAAGCCCGATGTGCGGCTCGTGATCCATTACGACCTGCCCTCGCACCTCGAGTCGTACTACCAGGAAGCGGGTCGCGCAGGACGGGACGGGCAGACTGCTTATGCCGTGCTTCTCTTCAACGAACAGGAGGACAAAGCCAAGGCCCGCAAACGCGTGTCGGACACCTACCCGCCCAAAGAGTTCGTCGAATCGGTCTATCACAAGACCATGGACTTCCTGCAGATAGGCGCCGGTAGCGGTATCGGCCACCGGTTCATGCTGCATGTGGACCAGCTGTGCCAAGTAATGCACCTGCCGGTACTACAGACCTACTCTGCCTTGCATATACTCACTCAAGCGGGATACATAGACTTCGAGGAGGAACATGAGACGCAGCCTCGCGTGCAGATCAACGTGCCCCGCCATCAACTCGGCGAGTACAACCTCTCGTTCGAACAAGCGGAATTGCTCGATATGCTGATGCGCTCCTACTCAGGCATTTATACGGACCTGCAGTATGTCCGCGAGGCTGACAAAGAGGACACGCATCAACTATTAGTCTCGTTGGCACAACGCGGTATCATCACCTATATCCCCCGTTCCGTAGGCTGTTCGCTGACCATGGCCGACGACCGCCAGACGGATATCTACCTCTCGCCGGCTATCTATGAGGACCGTCAGACGCGGTTTGTGAGCAAGCTGCAGGCCATGGTCGAGTATGCCGAACAGACGCAGTTCTGCCGTGAGCAGGTGCTACTCGCCTATTTCGGAGAAAAAAACGCAGCGCCTTGTGGGCACTGCGATGTCTGTCGTGAGTTAGCTAAAATTACTCAGCCGACAATGTGATACGACGGAAATCGTCGATCTTCACGCCTTTAGCCTTGAGCACATCTTTTACGAGCTCTTTGCTCTCGCTCATGATGTACTGTTGCTCGAACAGGGTGTTCTCTTTGAGGAACTTGCCCAGACGGCCTTGCGCGATCATCTCGATTTTCTTCGCCATCTTCTCGAGGTTAGCCTTAGCCTCCTCAGCCACGCGTGCTTTGATCTCGCGTGCTTTGGCTGCCTGCTCGGCTGTGATCCAGCCCTTGGCCTGATTCGACTCGATATGGTCGTCGCTGTCCACGTGTGCGGGATTGATACCGGCTTTGCGGATCTCGTTCTCGATAGCTTTGTTGATCTCGTCCTGTTTGGTCTTCTCAACGGCCACGTCGAGTTCGCGTTGCTTCACTTCCTCAGCCACATGGTCTGCGTCGAGAGCGATAGGACTCATGGCGGCTACCTGCATCGAGATACCGTGAACGGTCTCATGGTCGGAACCTGCCTCTGCAGCTACGAGCGAGCTCAGTTTGTTGCCAAGGTGGTTGTAAGCGTCCACGATGGGAGCCTCCAGACATGCAAAGTCAGCCAACTCCATTTTCTCTCCGGTCACGCCCGAACGCTCGGTGATGATCTCGGAAACGGTGAAGTCACCAATCTTGAGGTTAGCCAGCTCTTCACGGGTACGCACTTTAGCATCGAGCGCAGCGTCGAGAATCTTCTTCACCATAGCCACAAAGTCTTCGTTCTTGGCTACGAAGTCGGTCTCGCACTTCACGCCAACGATAGCGCCGAAGCCGTCTTTCACTTTTGCGAGCACGCAACCTTCGGAAGCCTCACGGTCGCTACGCTTTGCTGCGATGGCCTGTCCGCGCTTGCGGAGCAAGTCCTTCGCAACTTCAAAGTCGCCCTGAGCCTCTTCGAGAGCCTTCTTTACATCCATCATGCCTGCGCCTGTGATGTCACGCAGTTTCTTGATATCAGCTAATGTTACTGCCATAATTATGCCTCCTCTTCTGCTTTGGGTTCTTCCTTTGCCTCGGGAGCTTTCTGCTCGGCTACTTTCTCGGCCTCTGCCTTCGGAGCAGCTTTACGGATACGCTGACGACGCTCTTTGTGCTGCGGAGCCTCTGCAGCTGCCTGCTCAGCCGATGCCTCTTCGTCAGCTTTCTCTACCTTGCGCTCCTCGAGACCCTCTTTGATAGCCTCGCAAACGGCGCCCAGGATTACGTCGATAGCCTTGGTGGCATCGTCGTTAGCAGGGATCACGAAGTCGATATTGTTGGGGTTCGAGTTGGTATCTACGATACCGAATACGGGAATACCCAGACGGTTAGCCTCTGCCACGGCAATCTTCTCTTTGATGACATCCACTACGAACACGGCGCTCGGAAGACGGGTCATGTCGGCGATAGAACCGAGGTTCTTCTCCAGTTTCTCGCGCTGACGAGCGATCTGCAGTTTCTCGCGTTTCGAAACATTGTCCAGCGTTCCGTCGGTAGTCATCTTGTCGATCTGACTCATTTTCTTCACAGCCTTGCGGATGGTGGGGAAGTTGGTGAGCATACCGCCTGCCCAACGCTCCGTGATGTACGGCATGCCTACTTCCTGAGCACGAGCAGCTACAACCTCTTGGGCCTGCTTTTTCGTACCTACGAAGAGCACTTTGCGTCCGCTGCGAGCCAGGTTCTTCAAAGCCTCTGCAGCTTCTTCCACCTTGATGACAGTCTTGTTCAGGTCGATGATGTGAATACCATTGCGCTCCATGTAGATGTAGGGAGCCATGGCGGGGTTCCATTTGCGTTTGAGGTGGCCGAAGTGTGCACCTGCCTCGAGCAATTGATCAAAATTTGTTCTCATTTTTTAATGAATAATGATTAGTGATTAATGATTATTTATCCGTTTATCTTTGTTCCAATGCGCACGCGTACGCGATCATTAATTATACGCGCATAATGAATATTAATTATTAATTATTCATTATTCATTGAACAAAGACAACTGCGGAGTAATCCGTCGGAGTCTCCGCAGTTTGGATTTGTTCCAAATTAACGCTTGCTGAACTGGAAGTGCTTGCGAGCCTTGGGCTGACCCGGTTTCTTACGCTCAACCTCACGAGCGTCACGAGTCATGAAGCCTTCTGCCTTCAACGCAGCTTTGTCTTCCGGGTTGATCTTCACCAGCGCACGGGCGATAGCCAGACGCAGCGCCTCTGCCTGGCCTTTGAAGCCACCGCCATCAAGGGTAACCTTGATATCGTATTTCTCAGCCACGCCGAGTTTGTTCAGCGGCTGGCAAACGATATAGCGCAGAATAGAAGACGGGAAATATGTCTCGAAGTCGCGGCCATTGATCTCGATCTTGCCGACACCTTCTTTCAAGTAAACGCGGGCTACTGCCTCTTTACGACGTCCTAATGCATTAATGATTTCGGTTTCCATATCTTCTATTATTTCAGGGTGTTAATATCAATTTGTTTGGGTTGCTGAGCCTGCATGTTGTGCTCCGGACCTGCAAAGATATACAGGTTGTTGATCAGACGGGCACCGAGACGGTTCTTCGGCAGCATACCTTTTACTACTTTGCGAACGAGTTTGTCAGCGCCTTTGGCCATCAGGTCGGCGGGAGTGTACTCGCGTTGTCCGCCCGGGAAACCGGTGTAGCGAACATACACGCGATCGTTCCATTTGTTACCTGTCAGCTGCACTTTGTCAGCATTCACGATGATTACGTTGTCACCGCAGTCCACATTGGGTGTGAAACCGGGTTTGTACTTGCCACGAAGCAGCTTTGCCACTTTCGTGCACATACGGCCTAAGATCTGGCCTTCAGCGTCCACTACCACATACTCTTTCTTTACGGTAGCCTTGTTCAGAGACACTGTTTTGTAACTGTTAAATTCCATTAATTTGTTTGTTTTTAGGCTTGGCCGACAGACATCATTTACGATTTACGATTTACAAATGTACGATGTACGATTTTACGCTAATCCACTGCCCAGCCAGGCGATTTATAATAAGTTTTCTACGCGTCTGCGTGAGTACACACGCAAAACGGCTGCAAAATTACAACAAAAATTTCACATGACCAAATTTTTTCGAAAGAAAAATCAAAAAAAGTGCATTTTGCTATTTCTCCTTCTCAGGATGATGGTGTTTGAAGAATATATTGACGGTCATAATGAGTGCTGTACCGAGGATGGCCTCGGCAAACATCCCGCATCCGCAGAGGCACCCTATCGCCGCCGCACACCAAACGGTAGCCGCTGTGGTCAGACCTTTGATCGTGTCTCCGTCTTTGAAGATGATACCGGCTCCGAGAAAACCGATACCGGACACCACTTGTGCTATCACGCGGCTGTTGTCTCCGCCCATGATGCTGGGCGACATCAGCACATACAATGCACTTCCTATCGCTATAAGCGATATCGTCCGTGTTCCTACCACTTTGCCGTGCATCTCGCGCTCCATACCTATCAGGTACCCTAACGCTAGCGCCAGCACTATCTTGGTGATCACCGCCACCCAATCCGTCTGAATAAACTGCTCTAACATAGATTTATCAATTTGGGTGCAAAGGTACGAAAAAAATCGCATATGTGCAAGAGAAAATGCAGAAATATTTGTGTATGTCAAAAAAAAGCAGTAATTTTGCACCCAAATTGAGAATTATGACCAAGCATTTTGCTGAACTCACTACCACGGAGCTGTACGAGATACTCAACGCATATACTCATGAAGAAAAAACTATAAACCCATAATCATTTAAACATTGACAGATATGATAGTAACAACAACACCAACCATTGAAGGTCATCCTATCAAAGAGTACAAAGGTCTTGTTTCCGGAGAGGTTATCTTCGGCATGAACTTCCTGAAGGACATCGGCGCATCGCTGCGCGATTTCTTCGGAGGTCGTACCAACAGTTACGAAAGCGCCATGCTCGAAGGACGCGAGACGGCTCAGAAAGAGATGCAGCAGCGTGCCGCTCAGATGGGTGCCAATGCCGTCGTGGGCGTCAGCTTCGGCTACGAGACTATGGGCCAGACCAACAGTATGATCATGATCTCCATCTCCGGCACGGCTGTAGTGATTGATTGATACGAAAGGTCACGAAAACCATGCTAAGAAAAGCGATCATATTATTATTCACCCTCGTAAGTACCATCATTATGGCACAGACACATCTGTTCAAAGGCAACTCGTCGTACACGAGCGATATCCTGTACTCGTTCGACGGGCCTCTATCGCTTCCGGTAATGATGATGGTGATACAATAAAATTGGTTATTGGTAATTGGAGATTTTATGACAAAGCACTTTTTACAATATCTGACGGAGGTGATGGCGCATCAATGGAACGATGCGGCATTGACGGATTATAATGAGGATCACGAATATACATTCGGCGAACTGGCGAAAGAGATGCTGCGGTTGCAGGTGCTATTTGAGCAGTTGGGCATCAAGCGCGGCGACAAGATAGCGCTGGCAGGGCGTAACTGCGCCAACTGGGCCGTGGCATACCTCGCCATAGCTTCCTACGAAGGTGTTTGCGTGAGCATATTACAAGACTTTACGGCAGAGGACATAGCGCATCTGTTGGAGCATTCGGACAGCGAGCTGCTCTTCGTCGGACCGTATGTATGGAAAGAGCTGCAGCATCAGACGATGCCTCCGAAGATAAAGGCGGTGATCTCCCTAACGGACTGGAGGCTGTTGTACGGGAATGATGGAATGATCGCTTCGCTTAATGGTGAAAATGGTGAAAGGTTAGAGGTTAATGGCGAAAGGTTAAAGGACGGCGCAAGCGCCTACAGTTTAGAGGATGTGGTGGACAAGGCGTTTAAGGCGAAGTACCCGAGGGAGATAGAGCCGGAGGATATACATTTTGCAGCCGATCCGGAGAGGATGTGCCTGATCAACTACACCAGCGGTTCGACGGGCAGTCCCAAAGGCGTGATGCTGACAGGACGGAGCTTGAGCAACAATATCGAAGTGGGAATGAAGATGTTGCCGGTCGATCCGGGTCAACGGCTCGTGTCGATGCTGCCGTTGGCGCATATGTTTGGACAAGTATGCGAGCTACTCTACCCGCTTTGCGCCGGTACGCATATCTATTTTCTGACCAAGAGCCCTACTCCGTCGATCCTGCTCAAGGCGATGAACGAGGTACAGCCGTACCTGGTAGTGACCGTGCCGTTGGTGATCGAGAAGATATACAAGCAGAAGTTAGACCCGACGCTGAGCCGTTGGGCTATCCGTACGTTCTGGCACGTGCCGGGCATCGGCGATTTTCTCAAGAGCCGCGTGAAGAGCGGTCTGCGCAACGCTTTCGGCGGCAAGCTGCGCTATTTCATCTGCGGCGGTGCGGCGATGAACCCGGTGGTGGAGAAATGTCTGATGGATATCCATTTCCCGCTGTCGATAGGCTACGGCATGACCGAATGCGGTCCGCTGATAGGCGGAAACCCGCCCAAGTACTTCAAGGCACGTACAGGCGGTGTGCCGGTGATGAACATGGAGGTGAAGATCGACCAACCGAACGAAGCCGGCATAGGCGAGATACTCGTCAAGGGCGAGAATGTGATGCTCGGCTATTACAAGAACGAGGAAGCTACCAAAGCCGCATTCACCGAAGACGGCTGGCTGCGGACAGGTGACCTCGGACGACTCGACCGGAGAAAGAACATATACATCAAAGGGCGCTGCAAGACCATGTTCCTCGGCGCATCGGGACAGAACATCTACCCCGAAGAGATAGAGGACAAGCTGAACAACCAGGAGGCCGTAGGCGAGTCGCTGATCGTGGAGCGTGCCGGTAAGTTAGTGGCGCTCGTGTTCCCCGACGAGACGCTGACCAAGCGTATGACGCCCGACGAGATACTGCAGATCATGAAAGCGAACCTGCAGAAACTGAACAGCCTCATCCCCAGTTACAGTAAGGTGGCCGACATAGAGGTACAAGAAAAACCGTTTGAGAAGACTCCCAAACGGTCGATCAAGAGGTTTCTTTATAAGTAACAACCTCTCCCCGGCCCTCCCTGTAAGGGAGGGAGGACGCTTCGCTACAGGACGGCGCAAGCGCCTATAGGTGAAAGAAAAAGCGGAGCCAGAAAGCTCCGCTTAATTCTTAATTTTGAATTTATAATTATAACAGGTGATACGTCACCACAAGGCCGGCCATGACGATGCTGACCATCGACATCAGTTTGATGAGGATGTTAAGCGAAGGACCGGAGGTGTCTTTGAACGGGTCACCAACGGTGTCTCCTACTACGGTAGCCTTGTGGCAGTCAGACCCTTTGCCGCCGAAGTGTCCTTCTTCGACATACTTCTTGGCGTTATCCCAGGCACCGCCGGCATTGGCCATGAAGACTGCGAGCACGAAGCCCGTAGCCAAGCCACCGATGAGGAGTCCTAACACACCGGCTACGCCCAAGATGAGTCCCGTGATGATCGGCACGATGATCGCCAAGATAGACGGCAACAGCATCTCATGTTGCGCACCCTTGGTAGAGATCTCCACGCAGCGGGCATAGTCCGGATCGGCTTTGCCTTCGAGGATACCTGCTATCGTCCGGAACTGCCGGCGCACTTCCTCCACCATCTTCTGTGCTGCGCGTCCGACAGCGTTCATGGTCAAGCCGCAGAAGAGGAACGCCATCATCGAACCGATGAAGATACCGACGAGCACGACGGGGTTCATCAGATTGACATTATACGCGTCCATAAAGTCCACAAGCGTTGCTTTGGCGGCTTCTACGCCGTTGGGCAGGGCCTCGCCTGTACGGATGAGCGCTATCTTGATTTCCTCCACATACGAAGCGAGGAGAGCCAATGCCGTGAGTGCCGCCGAACCGATAGCAAAACCCTTTCCGGTAGCGGCCGTGGTGTTACCCAGCGCATCGAGCGCGTCCGTACGCTGGCGCACTTCGGCAGGCAGACCCGACATCTCGGCGTTACCTCCGGCATTGTCAGCGATAGGTCCGTACGCGTCGGTAGCCAGCGTGATACCTAAGGTTGAGAGCATTCCGACAGCCGCTATTCCGATGCCGTACAAGCCCATCGACAGGTTCTGCGCGGTGAACTCGACATGGAAGCCGTTGGCGCAGAGGTACGCGAGGATGATGGCCACGCCGACCGTGATGACGGGGATAGCCGTGGAGAGCATACCCAAACCGAGACCGCTGATGATGACGGTGGCAGGGCCTGTCTGGCTGCTCTCACTCACTTTCTGCGTCGGCTTATAGCTCTGCGAGGTGTAGAACTCGGTAGCACGGCCGATGATGACGCCTGCGAGCAGTCCGACCACAACGGAGAGGCTGACATGCCACCATTGGTTGGTCTCCGTGCCGAAGAGCCATGCGAAGATACCGAAAGTGGCCACGGCGATGAGCACGGCCGCCGTGTTGGTACCGATAGCGAGCGCGCGAAGCAACTCTTTCATGCCAGCGCCCTCTTTGGTCTTGACGAGGTAGATACCGAGGATACTGAGCAGCACACCGCAAGCCGCGATGAGCGACGGAGCGAGTACCGCTTTGAGTTGCATTCCTTCCACGGCAGCTCCTGCAAAAGCCGAAGCACCGAGAGCCATCGTGGCGAGGATAGAACCGGCGTAGGACTCGTACAAGTCCGCACCCATACCGGCTACATCACCCACATTATCGCCCACATTATCGGCGATCGTAGCAGGGTTGCGCGGGTCGTCCTCCGGGATGTTGTACTCGGTCTTGCCGACGAGGTCCGCACCCACATCAGCCGCCTTGGTGTAGATACCGCCACCAACACGGGCAAAGAGGGCCTGGGTGGAAGCACCCATACCGAAGGTCAGCATCGTAGTAGTGATGGTGATGAGGTCAGCGTGAGCGCCTACGAGTTCAAGCAAGCCGGTCTTCTGCAGGATGAGGAACCATCCTGCTATGTCCAGCAAGGCGAGGCCGACCACAGTCAAGCCCATAACCGCACCCGAGCGGAACGCTACCTGCAGGCCTGCGTTCAGGCTCTGACGAGCCGCATTGGCCGTACGGGCCGACGCATAAGTGGCCGTCTTCATGCCGAAGAAACCTGCCAAACCCGAGAAGAAACCGCCCGTCAGGAATGCGAACCAGACGATGCCGTTCTGCAAGTTGAAATAAGCCATGACGGCAAAAATAACCGCCAGCACGACGAACACGATGGTCACCACCTTGTACTGCTGCTTGAGATAAGCCATAGCTCCTTTGCGGACATGCGAGGCGATGGTCTTCATCAACTCGGTGCCTTCATCCTTGCCGAGCATGGAGCGGTAGAAATAGTACGCGAAACTGAGCGCAAGAATCGATGCAGCCAATACGACATACATCAAAAGTGTCAAATCACTCATAATTTTGTGTTTTAATTAGTATTAGTATGTTGTTTATTTCTCAAAAACGGCCGCAAAGTTACAAAAATAATTTTATATGTACAAATAAATTTGCATATTTCGAAAAAAAAGTGTACCTTTGCAGCGGATTTTGACAGGAAGACATACAAATCAACCCCAAAATAGTACTATTATGAAAAAATTTTTGATGGTAGCCATGGCATTGATCCTGGCATTCGGTACCTCTTACGCAGCGGACCAGAAAGAGAAAAGTCCGCAGGAAGTGCGCAAGGAGGTTCGCAAAGAGCGTCAGCAAATCCGCAAGATGAGCAAGAAAGAGCTCAAGCAGAAAGTTGACAAGTCGGTTAAGAAAGAGGCCAAGCGTCTCAGAAAAGAAGGCTGGGATGTGAAACCGGGTAACTTGCCTCTGGAGAAACAGCTGGAGAAAGCGTACCTGATGCAATATGAGTACGACGCAGACCTGTTCCCGAAATACATCATGGGTTCGGCTTCGTCGGTAGGCGAGCACTATGATGCAGCCAAGACTTCAGCCACCTCGCTGGCCGTGAACGATCTGGCAGGACAGATTCAGGTGGAGGTGACGGCTCTGATTGAGAACACGGTAGCCAACAAACAGCTGTCGGCAGACGAGGCCGCCTCTATCTCGGAGACCGTGATGACGAGCAAGAGTCTCATCTCGCAGTCTATCGGCCGTACGATCCCCGTGATGGAGATTTTCCGCATCAATGAGAAGAAGAACACGGAAGTGCTGGTTCGCATCGCCTACAACAGCGAAATGGCGCGTCAGTCAGCCAAGAAGGCTCTTCGCGCCGCTCTGGAGGACAGAGGCGAAAAACTGCACGAGCAGTTGGATCTGATTCTCGGATTGTAATCAGAAGTCCAATCCGACGGAGAAGGACATGCCCACACGGAAATAGAGTTCTGTATTTTCAGTGGGCGGTTCGATACCCCGGATGGGCCATTTATACTCCGCAAACACATCTACCGGGAACTTCCCGACGTAGTTGAACCGCAAGGCCGCACCCCCAAGGATGTAGGCCTTTTTGTTTGCAGAACTGGCTTGGTTTTGGTCGTCCCAAATATTGAAAGCGAAACCGCCGTAGAAGCGTGCTGCAAAGCCGTGGTCTGCCGGGATAAAGACGGACAGTTTGGGTACATAGTAAATCGTTTTGGGCGCTTCCACGGGATCATTCAAGCAGACTTCGAAATCCGCGATGTTGAGTCCGACAATGCGGTAACGCAAGGGCAATACACCGAAGGTGAGGATATGGTTGAAGCCGATGGAGTCATTGGCGAGCCTACCGTTGAAGTCGAACGTATAGCCCAGATCGAAGATACCCACATAGAGGATACCGGCGTTGTCGTAGAAGCGCTGTAAGAAGTGCGGGGACTGATATTGGCGCGGACGGGCGATAGTGTCCGTTTCCTTACGCATCGTGACGCGTGCTACGAGTTTCTCTACTTTCGGATCGGTCAGGTCGATGGAGTCCTTAAACGGCACATAGCCTTTCTTCGTGGCCGTGATCTCATACTTCATCGGCTCTATGTTCAGCTTCTTGTTCGTCTTGATGGGGAAAGCGGGATAGGGCCCGCCCTTGAGCGACACTTCCTCCCCTATCACATTGGCGCGTACCATCAGTTTGCGCTGGAATGGGAACTTGACGGGATCGTGCTGCTCCTTGTCGTTGAGGAACAGCTTGTACTGGCAGCCGATGCCGGACAGGTTGCGGACCTCGATGATATTCTCGCCTGCAGGCAGCTTGCCGGTGAAAGTGGTATGGCCCAGGAAGATGAGTTCGCCGTTGTCCTGCGAGCGGCGGTAGATACCGATGTTCGGGTCGGTGGTGATGGTGGCTATTCCGAGGGCAATGGGATCGAGCACGAAGTCGCGCACATACATCTTGCCGTTCTCCACGGTGAAGGAGTCGCGGACGGACTTATAGTCGGTCAGACGCGCCTGCACATAGTGGATACCCGTGGCTATATGCGGGTCCACATAGACGCCTTCCTGCGAGCGAACAGGCTTGCCGTCCACAAAGACCGCAGCCTCGGGAGGATAGAACGAAACACGCATAGCGCCGTACTGACGGTTCAGTCTGGGAATCTTGATGGCGCGAGGCGTGAGGGCATTGAAGTCCGTGGTGGTATATTCCCAAGTGTCGTAGCCGTCTCGCCGACCCTCGATCTTATGCTCGCCGTAGTCGAGTTCGACCGTCGCCTTGCCACGTCCACGATTAGTGCCGTCGATCCATATCTCCGTCTCCTCTTCTGCAGCGGTGATGGCAAACGAGGTAAATAGCGGGTTGAGGGTGGCTTTGACGAGATGCTGGTAGGCCAACGCGACGTCAAGTGTAACCTCGTAGGGTTCGTAACGCTCTTTGCGGATAGTCATCTTATAATGCCCGGGCTCGAGTCGGAGACTGCGTACGTCTTCGTACACCTCGTCGTTCACCAGAACCGAATAGCCGGTCGGCGAGACGGAGAAGAAAACCTCGCCGAAGTTGTCCTCCAGACGGATGGTGTCCGAATAAGCCTTGCTACGCAGCACACGCATAGAACCGGAATAGGTCTTGTACAGTTTGGCTGAAACGGCCAGGTCGTGTGCGCCGATAGGCAGAACAGTATGATAGGTCTTGTCCTCGCTCTCGACAGGCGCTGCGCCGTCGATGGAGACAAAGAACGGCGTTTGCTCGCAGTATATCTGCACATTCTGAACCGTGGCCGTCTCTTTGGGCAGGCCCGTGGTCAGTTTGGCCCGATAGACGTTACCGCCTTTGAGCGACACGCGATAGTCCTTGAGCGGCGTACAGTCCGTACAACGGATGGTCATCTTCTTGACATCCGGACTGACCCAGATCCATACCTCATCGTCCTTGTTCTCGCGTTTCTCGATCTGCTGGGCGCCCAAGTTGAACGAGAAGAGCGTAGGCAGCGGCGTTTCGAACTTGATGAGCGCACAGCGTTCGCCGTTCTGGTCTAAGACCTTGGAGTTACGCTGCGATAGGTCCTTCACATCGTGCGTCAGGGCTGTTGCTTTGACCTGATACTGGGCTTGAACGGTGGCCAAGCCGAAGATAAGGAGTAACGCTACTCCTATGTATTTAGAAAACCCACTCTCCATAATTCATCAAATTGTTTCTGTTCTCGTCCCAGACGCGCACGTGGATGATCGGTGCCTCGGGATCAGAGATGTCTGCCAACAGGTAGAGATAGCCCTTATCGGCGTAGGTGGCTGAATAATAATTCTGTTTGATCACTATCTCATAGCGTTCGGAACTACGGCTGGTCTTCTTGACCGAGGCGTCCTCGAACTGGATGTTGACATATTCCTGCTTGGCAAACACGCGCTCGAGCTGCTTCATGTACTGGCTCTTGGTCAGCTTGTTATGCACATAGCTCTCCTGATCGACGGCCGTTATCTCCGCCGTTTTCTGCTGCGGGATGCGGTTTCCGACGATGATGAGTGCGTCCTCGGAGAAGACCGCATTGAGGTAGTCGAGACGCTCCAAGGCATAGGCCGTTTTGTAATTCTCAAGGAAATTGACGAGCACGAGGCGTGACTGCGGATCCCACATCGAATGGTTGTTGATATCGTCGAGCGCACTCTGCTCCAGACCGAAGTTGATGCCGTCGATAAGGCCGTCCTTGATATAGAAGACCAGGTCCTCGATGAAGCTCTTGTTGTTTTTCTTGAACGAGAAACGGGCTTTGATACCGCGTACGAGGTAGCCGTTGGCGAAGGACGAGACTTGCAGCTCGTTGCGCTCGATGATCTGCGCGTTGCCGTATTTGATCAGTTTCTCGAACCATTTCCATCCGTTCTCGGAGCAGAGCGGTTGTACTTGTTCGTAGTTGCGCTCCACGATAGCCTGTATGAGCGGCGCCACGATGTCGGCTTGCTTGAAGACCTCTTTCTTGTTGCAGGCAGCCAGAGCGTCGACCTGCATCTCTTTGGCCAGTTCTTTGGTCGTTTGAAGGGGTGCGGGCTCGATAGGTTCGGTACGCGTCAGGTCCACACGCTTCTCGGCTTGCGTGAAGGGGATGCGTGCGGGAAGCTGCTCCAGAAGGGTGTTCACCATCGGGTCGGATTTCCACAAACGGCGGAACTCATACTCCACCCTCAGCAGCATGTTCTTGGTCTCTCCGGGCAGGTCTACCAGGGCGACACCGTCCTTGACCGATGCCGTAAGCCAGTCGTAGCCGTCGAAATAGTTATAGTCGCAGTTGTTGACAGGATGCCTGCGAAAGCGGAATTGCAGGCGCACGATATTGGCCTCTGCCGTACTGTCAGGTTTGATTTCCTGCACAGCCTCTATCTGCACGCTGTCAAGGATGGACACGATGCGTTCCCGCAGGTTGGTAGTGAGCAACGCGCCTGATTCGGCCATCATATAGCTCCGGTGCTCCTCGGGAATGGAGAGGACGAGCTTGAGTGCCCAGTAGTAATTGCGCAAGGCGTCACCTACTTTGTAGAGCTCCTCCGCCCTTTCTCCGGCGTGGATAAGGTCACGTATCTTGGCCTTGCGGGCATCGAACATCTTGGCTATCTCCAGCTTGTCTATATAGCGCAGCACGATGAAGTAACTCCCCTCTTCAGACACAATCCGTCGGCAGTTGGACAGCGAGACGCTGGAGCTGACCCGCAGGTTGCCCGTAGTAGAAACGGACGAGCGCACATCGTCTCCGGCGGCGATATTGGATATCTCTGTCTCTGTACGGCTGTCCACGCTGACGGAGATCTGGCTGATCAGGTCCTTGACGGCATTGTCGTCGGCAGCCTGCAAGGTCTCAGCCACGCCCTGTCCCCACACATAAGTCGGGTCACGCTTGATGGCATCCATCTCATCCTGACCGAAAGCCGAAAACGGCAATACGAATAACGTACAAACGCTAAAAACGGAACACAAGAGTATGAATCTGCTTCTCATAAGCCCACATTTTGGTAATTTGGCGGCAAAGGTACAATAAATTTTCCATTTATCCAAAGATTTTGACCATAAATTTGAAAAAAACGCACTTTTTCCATAAAAAAATGCACGCGCGCTTGCATATATAAAAAAAATGTTGTACCTTTGCAGTCGCATTTCGCAAAAAGGTGTAATCCTTTCTAGGCGGAGGCCGCTCCTCCCGCTTCAACGGGAGGACGCTCCGGGGTATTAGCTCATCTGGCTAGAGCGCAACACTGGCAGTGTTGAGGTGAGCGGTTCGAGTCCGCTATACTCCACATCGTGAATTATAGCGGCTCTCCCGCGCGGTTCTTAGCCCGATGGGGCACGATTATTGCTCGAGCGCAATTTTCGAGTCCGCTATACTCCACTTTTTTTTCGATTTCCGATTAAAACATCGCTTTGCTTGCGTTTTAATCGGTTTTAGTTATGGATAACAAACAATAATTATTTCAATAATGGAAAAGAAGAAAAGAGTTTATACCTTCGGTAACGGTAAGGCTGAAGGTAACGCACAAATGCGCGAACTGCTTGGCGGTAAAGGCGCTAACTGTGCTGAAATGAACTTGGTAGGCGTTCCGGTACCTCCCGGATTCACCATCACCACAGAAGTTTGCAACGAGTATTATCAAGTGGGTCAGGAGCAGATCGTAGCAGAGCTCACCGAGGAAGTCAACGCAGCCGTTAAGCACGTTGAGGAACTGATGAACTGCAAGTTCGGCGATCCGAAGAACCCGCTTCTCGTTTCTGTTCGTTCGGGAGCTCGCGCTTCGATGCCCGGTATGATGGACACCATCCTCAACCTTGGTCTGAACGACACCGTAGCTGAGGGTATGTGCCAAAAGACGCAGAACCCGCACTTCGTGTATGACTCCTACCGCCGTTTCGTACAGATGTACGGCGATGTAGTGCTCGGCATGAAACCGGTGAACAAGACCGATATCGACCCGTTTGAGGCCATCATCGAAGAGGTGAAAGCTATCCGTGGCATCAAGCTAGACAAGGACCTGAATGTAGAAGAACTCAAGCTGCTCGTGGCACGTTTCAAGACCGCCATCAAAGAGCAGACAGGCAAGGACTTCCCCAATGATCCTATCGAGCAGCTCTGGGGCGCTATCTGTGCCGTATTCCGCAGCTGGATGAACGAGCGTGCTATCCTCTATCGTAAGATGGAAGGAATTCCTGACGAATGGGGAACGGCCGTTTCGGTAATGGCTATGGTATTCGGAAACATGGGTGAGACCTCCGCTACCGGTGTATGCTTCAGCCGTGATGCCGCTACGGGTGAGAACCTGTTCAACGGAGAGTACCTTGTTAACGCACAAGGTGAGGATGTGGTAGCCGGTATCCGTACGCCGCAACAGATCACGCTGGAGGGAAGCCGTCGTTGGGCAGTTCTGCAGGGTATCAGCGAGGCGGAGCGTGCCAGCAAGTATCCGTCGATGGAAGAGGCCATGCCGAAGCTCTATGAGGAACTGAACGCTATTCAGCAGAAACTGGAGGACCACTACCGCGATATGCAGGATATGGAGTTCACCGTTCAGGAAGGCAAACTGTGGTTCTTACAGACCCGTAACGGCAAACGTACCGGTACGGCAATGGTGAAAATCGCGATGGATTTGTGTCGCGAAGGCGTTATTTCAGAGAAAGAGGCCATCCTTCGCTGCGAGCCACAGAAGTTAGACGAACTGCTCCATCCTGTCTTTGACAAGGATGCTTTGAAAAAAGCAAAGGTCATCACGCAAGGTCTGCCCGCTTCTCCGGGTGCTGCTTGCGGTCAGATCGTATTCCACGCTGACGACGCCCAGGAATGGCATGAGAACGGTCACAAAGTGGTAATGGTTCGTATTGAGACCAGCCCTGAGGACTTGGCAGGTATGAGTGCTGCTGAAGGTATCCTTACCGCTCGCGGTGGTATGACCAGCCACGCTGCCGTAGTGGCTCGTGGTATGGGTAAGTGCTGCGTTTCCGGTGCTGGTGCTATCCAAGTGGACTACAAGGCGAAGACCGTCAAGATTGAAGGTGTGACCTATCATGAGGGCGACTATCTCTCGCTCAACGGCTCGACAGGTCAGGTGTATGCAGGTGAGATCCCGACGAAGGCTGCTGAACTGAGCGGCGACTTCAAGGACCTGATGGACCTCTGCGACAAATATACGCAACTCCAGGTTCGTACCAATGCCGACACGCCGCATGATGCACGCGTGGCTCGCGCTTTCGGTGCCAAAGGTATCGGTCTGACCCGTACGGAACATATGTTCTTCGAGGACAAGAAGATTCTGGCTATGCGCGAGATGATTCTTGCCAAGGACGCAGAGGGCCGTGAGAAAGCATTGGCCAAACTGCTGCCCTATCAGAAAGCTGACTTCAAGGGAATCCTCGAGGCCATGGACGGCTGTCCGGTGAATATTCGTCTGCTCGATCCTCCTTTGCACGAGTTCGTTCCTCATGATCTGAAAGGTCAGGAGCAGATGGCCAAGGAGATGGGTGTTTCGGTAGAAGAGATCCAGACGCGTGTAGCTTCATTGGCAGAGAATAACCCGATGTTGGGACACCGCGGATGCCGTCTGGGTATCACCTTCCCGGAGATTACCGCAATGCAGACCCGCGCTATCCTCAGCGCCGCTTGTGAGCTGAAGAAAGAGGGTAAGAACCCGATGCCGGAAATCATGGTTCCGCTCATCGGTATCCTCTATGAGCTCAAGCAGCAGAAGGAGATCATCCAGCGCGTGGCGAAAGAGGTATTTGCTGAGTACGGCGTAGAAGTGGAGTTCGAGATCGGTACCATGATCGAGATCCCGCGTGCTGCCCTGACAGCAGACCGCATCGCTACCGAGGCACAGTATTTCAGCTTTGGTACCAACGACTTGACGCAGATGACCTTCGGTTACAGCCGTGACGATATCGCTTCGTTCTTGCCGGCTTACCTCGAGAAGAAGATCCTCAAAGTGGATCCGTTCCAGGTACTTGACCAGAATGGTGTTGGTCAGTTGATCAAAATGGCCGTTGAGAAAGGTCGTGCCGTTCGTCCGGGCTTGCGTACCGGTATATGTGGCGAGCACGGTGGCGAGCCCAGCTCTGTTAAGTTCTGTGCCCGCGTCGGCATGAACTATGCTTCCTGCAGCCCGTTCCGCGTACCTATCGCCCGCCTCGCAGCCGCACAAGCCGCTGTGGAGGACGAGCAATAAGAAGTCATACAGTTTAGCAGAATCAGCGCGCACTTGGTTGTGCGCTGATTTTATATCTTGAGATATGATAGAGATCAAGACGGACAGTTTGCACAAGATAGCGTACGCGACGGATGCGAGCGTGTATCGGGAGATACCGTACGGCGTGGCCTATCCGAAAGACGAGGATGATCTCGTGGCGTTGATAGCGGAAGCGCGTCGCCGTGGGACGAATCTCATCGTGCGTGCGGGCGGTACTTCTATCGCCGGACAAGTGGTCGGAAACGGTATCGTGGCAGACATCAGCCGACACATGAACCATATCCTCGAAATCAACGCCGAAGAGCGATATGCATGGGTAGAACCGGGTGTGGTACGTGACGAACTGAATATGGCGCTCAAACCATACGGTCTTTTCTTCAGCCCCGAAACATCCACTTCCAACCGCTGCTGTATCGGCGGTATGGTGGGCAACAACTCCTGCGGTACGCACTCCTTAATTTACGGGAGCACGCGCCCGCACGTGTTGGAAGCCGACGGAATCCTGTCGGACGGGACGAAAGTGCATTTTGGAAAGGTAAAGGCGGATGGCGAATGGTTAAAGGCGAAAGGCGATAGTTTGGAAGGACGCATTTATGCACAACTGATTCGTTGGGCGGAGGATGAACAGACGCGGAAGCTGATAGAAGAGACTTATCCGGATAAAGAACTGACCAGAAGAAGTTGCGGCTACGCGATAGATGAAGTGATTGCAGACATATCAAAGGACCGGACTATTAACCTATGCAAACTCATTGCCGGTAGTGAAGGCACGCTCGCCTTACTCACGCGCATCAAGGTGTCGCTTGATCCGCTTCCGCCGCAAGAGGTGATGGTCGTTTGTGCCCATTGTGTGAGTCTCGATGCCGCTTTTGAAGCGAACCTGACAGCCTTGCAGCATCATCCTACGGCCGTGGAACTGATGGACGGCGAACTTCTCGAACTAAGCAAGAATACGTCTGCCGTAGTGCGTTTCTTCGTGCAGGGCGACCCTGCTGCGCTACTCATAGCCGAACTAAGGAGCGACACGCGTAAGGACATAGACAGACAGGTCGAAGCGATGGAGAAAGCCTTGTTGAAGACCGGCCTTGTGACGCTCTGTACGCGTGTCTACGGCAACGATGTAAGCAAGGTTTGGGATTTGCGCAAAGCCGGTTTGGGCATCCTGAACGGCATGAGAGGTGACGCCAAACCGACGGGTGTGATCGAAGATACGGCGGTAGCCCCTACCCGACTGCCGGCGTACATGCGGGACTTCCGCGAGATGCTCCAACGGCTCGGCATTTCGTGCGTCTTCTACGGCCATATCAGCACGGGCGAGCTGCACTTGAGGCCTATCATCAATCTCAAGACCGAAGAAGGCAAGCGCCTCTTCCGCACGGTAGCACACGAGACGACGCTGCTCGTTCGCAAGCACAGAGGTACCATCAGCGGCGAGCACGGGGACGGGCGTCTGAGGGGAGAGTTTATTCCGCTGCAATACGGCGAGCAGACCTATGAGCTGATGCGGCAAGTCAAATACTGCTGGGATCCGGACAATATCTTCAATCCGCATAAGATTGTGGATACGCCAAAGATGGATGAAGGGCTACGAGTTATGGGTTACGGAAAACCGGTTACCGGCGACGACCTGCTCTGCCGCGTAGAACAATGCAACGGTTCGGGTGACTGCCGCAAGTCGGCACTCATAGGCGGGACGATGTGTCCGACATACAAGGTGAGCGGCGATGAGTTGCAGACCACGAGGGCACGGGCCAACATGCTCCGCGAGTTCCTGAGCGGTGGACCTGTTGACAGTACACAAGTGAAAGAAATCTTGCTGTCCTGTCTGGCGTGTAAGGCGTGCCGGAAAGAGTGTCCATCGGGTGTGGACATGACGCGTCTGCGTGCCGAAGCCTTGCAACGCATCTATGACCACGAAGGCACACCACTCCGTAGTTGGCTGATAACGCATAATGCTGATATACAGCGACTTGGCTCGCTCGTGCCGCATGTCTATAATTGGCTTGCGTCGAATAAACGGACTTCGTCGCTGCTCAAACGGATGGCAGGCTTTGCGCCGGAAAGGACTATTCCGCGGATAGAGAAAAATCACCAATTAACCATCACCAATCACCAATCGAGAAAAGTCTATCTTTTCCTCGATGAGTTCACACGCTATAATGAGCCAAGCTTGGCATATACTTTTGTGGCATTGATGAACCATTTGGGCTACGAGGTAATCGTTCCCAAACACGAGCAAAGCGGTCGTGCGGCTATATCAAAAGGCTGTCTAAGGCAGGCCAAACGATATGCACAAAAGAACATCCGTCAGCTCAATGACCTCATTACGGATGAGACGCCGCTTGTGGGCATCGAACCTTCGTGTATCCTGTCCTTCCGCGATGAGTATCCGCAGTTAATGGCGAATGGCGAATGGCGAGAGGATGCAGAGCGCTTGGCCAAGAACAGCCTGTTGTATGATGAGTTTCTGATGCGCGAGGTGGAAGCAGGACGTATTACCCAAGACGCTTTCAGCGATATGGAAGCAGAGATCTGGCTTCATGGTCATTGCCATCAGAAAGCCTTGGTAGGCGTAGAGAAGACAGCGGCTCTGCTCAACCTGCCGACGAATACGAAAGTGCATGTAATCCCTTCGGGCTGTTGCGGAATGGCGGGATCGTTCGGATACGAGAAAGCCCATTACCGTACCTCTATCGCCATCGGCGAGATGATCCTCTTCCCGGCTGTGCGTGAGGCTGCACGCCATAATACGATCGAGCATCCCGTCTTCATCGCGGCTCCGGGCACTTCCTGCCGCACGCAGATACATGACGGAACCGGCATCATGGCCTTGCACCCCATAGAAATCTTATACAGACTTTTACGATAATTCGATATGAAAGAGCATTTTGCATTAGTGACAGGCGCTTCGTCCGGCATGGGTCTGGAGTTCGCCAGACAATTAGCACAACGAGGCTATAACTTGCTTATCGTTAGCAATGTGCCCGAGATACACGAAGCGGCTGAACAACTCAGATCACAAATTACCAATGAGCAATCACCAATTGAGGTCATAGACCTCGTCATGGACTTGGGTCAGCAGTCCTCCGCGCGCGAATTATACGATTACACGCGCGTACATGAGATAGAGGTCGAGGTGCTGGTCAACAATGCCGGCGTCTATCACGACCGCGACATCCTGGATGACAGCGAGGCGTTCACCTCTCTTATCATGAACCTGCATATGTACACGCCTGCCATGCTCTGTTATCTCTTCGGTCAGGACATGCGGGAACGACGCCACGGATACATCCTCAACGTCTGCTCGGTGACGAGCAAGATGGCAGCGCAGCGGCTCGGTACCTACGGTGGCACCAAAGCGTTCCTGAGCCATTTCACGCGCGCCCTGCATATCGAACTCCGCAAGTACGGCGTACACGTCACGGATGTCAGTCCTGGCGCTGTGGACACAGGACTCTACTCTATCAAACCGGCATTGACCAAAGTAGGCAAATGTCTCGGTATCATCGTCAGCCCGCAGACCTTAGTGCGCCGAGCGTTACGGGCCCTATTCCGCGGACGCGCCAAAACAACAATACCCACCGTTTTCTGGAGGGTATTGTGTTTCATCATTCTGCTGATACCGACTTGCCTGTTACGGCTCATTCGTCGCCTCGGTTTGTTCTAAATGAGCCCGAGACTATTGAGGAAAATCACGATAATAGCCGCCGGCACTATCCATCGGAGCATAAAGATATATATCTTTCTGAACCATCGTTTGATTCCCTTATCGGCGTGAATGACTCCTTTCTCGCCGTTTTTTGGTAATGCCCATCCGACGAACAGCGACATGCTCAACGCTCCGAGTGGCATCAGGACACATGCCGTTGCCTCATCGAAATAGTCGAACAGACGCGGTTGGAGCACACATAGCACGCATAACACAACGACAACGCCGGAGACGATGAGCACACTCTTGTGCCGATTCAGTTTGCCTCCGCTCGCTTCGCTCACAAAAGCGACGGCCACCTCCATCAACGATATAGTCGAGGTGAGCGCCGCGATGCACAGCAAGGCAAAGAATAGCACGGAACTGAACCATGAGAACGACATCTGCTCAAAGATCGCCGGCAGTACGACAAAGACCAGTTGCGGTCCCTCGGCAGGGTTGAAACCGAACGCAAAGACGGCAGGAAAAACGATAACACCTGCCATGAGGGCCACCATCGTATCCAGCACAATGACCTGAATAGATGTGGCGGTCACATTCTGCGTCTTGGGCATATATGCGCCATAGGTGATGAGTGCTCCCATTCCGATAGAAAGACTGAAGAAACATTGTCCCATCGCTTCCATGACGACTGTCGGTGTGATCTTCAAGAAGTCAAAACGGAAGAAGAACTGCATACCTATATTGCTGCCGTCGAGCATCAGCACACGGCCGGCCATCATCAGCATCATCATGAGCAACAACGGCATCAGAATCTTACTGAGCCGCTCAATACCCTTGTTCACATCAAACCACAGCACGGCCGCCGTCAGCACCACAGGAATGATGCTGAAAACGACCATCCGAGGCATATTGGACGACACTTCCACAAAATGCGCCGACAGCGCCTCCGTGTCCAAACCGCTGAACACATGGACCACAGCTTCCGAAAGATAGCTGAAACACCAGCCTGTCACCACGAAGTAGAAACCCATGATGAGGAACGCCGTCAGCATGCAAAGCCAACTGATCCAGTTCCAGCGTTTGTTGCCGTTGAGCGTCTGAAAAGCGCCATAGGCACTCTTGCCGGAACGCTTACCGATGAGAAATTCAGTCATAATGAGCGGCAAGCCGAACAGCGCCACGCAAATCAGATACACAATCAGAAAAGCGCCGCCGCCGTTCTCGCCTGCTATATACGGAAATTTCCATATATTTCCCAAGCCTACAGCACTACCTGCGGCCGCCATGATGAGGCCGATCTTCGAAGAAAAAGTTGTTGTCTTGTGCTCGCTCATTGTGCCGTTGGTCTCTTATTTCTGTGCGCCGTAGCCTTGTTTCGCGCCGAACAGTTTCAGCGCTTTGTCGAAGTTATAGCGGTTTCCGTACATCGACACACGACGCGTCTCCGAGCCTTGCATATTCTGGCCCGTAGCCTTGCGGAACTGGTTAGAAGCCGAGTTGGCATCGAAATTCTGGGACTCGGATATGATCTTCAGGTTGGCAAACGCCTCCAAGTAATCCTTGTCGATAGCATTGAAGAACGGGTCGTTAGCCGGCAGCTCGCGGTTGTTCTCTGCACGCGGAATAGTCTGCTCGTCCACCATATCCTCGATATCCGAACATTTGATATTCGTCCATTTGCCTCCACCCTTCGACGGCAATTGAAGGTCAGCCGCATTGAGGAAGAAGTAGTTCTCGTACAGATTGGTCTTCTTGATCGCCTCAAACTCCTTGCTGTCGATGCGTGTACGCGCCACAGCAGCATAGTTGTTACCGATGAAGATGTTATGATGCACATCGCCGTTGATCTTGTTCATGAACTCATAGCCGTAGCCCATGTCTTCCATGTATTTCTCACGGCACCACGAGAACGCCACCGTATTGTGATGGAAGTTGACATGCGAAGCCTTGCCGTCCTTGTCGCCGCCGTCAATACGCACGCCAGCGTAACGGTTGGATATGATGACGCAGTTACAGATCTCCACCTCACCGCAACGGCTGCCGAACTGAATACCGAAGTACGAAGCGTTGGCAATCAAGCAGTTACGTATGATCACGTTTCCTGCAATCCAACCGTCCGAGTGAATGATCTGGTGATTGATCTGCGGAGGTGTGGCATCTTCCATACGACCGGTCTCGAAAGCCTCCGACGGGCAGCCGAAGCGCTCGTCACCCGGGTTAGCAGGCTTGTAGAAGTTCTCCAGCCCCATATCGAGCATGATTCCGTCGATGATGAGCGTACCTTTCGGCGTCTTCGACATCACATCGTCCAGGTCACGGGTCGTCTGTATCAGGCCCTTGCTGCCGTTCGTGCCGCGTTGCTCCTCTCCGGGCTGAATACGGGTGATGTATTTGAATGGGTCACGTTCCGTGAAGGTCTCGTTCCAACCGCCTTCCAGCGTGATGAAGTTGGCTATCTCGATGTATCCCTGATTGGTGTAGCCGAGGAAGTTACCCTCGCCTACCCGTACGATAGCACCGTTCTCGCCGTTCTCTTTGATGATATTGAGAACAGCCTGAATATCTTTCTTGGCCGTCTCGGGACTCAGACCGTCTGCGCCACGCGACTTGCCATTAGCGCTCACATAGTAGATCTTGCCGTTGTTCTGAACGACCGTCTGCGCTTTCGACTGCTCCTGCTTGGCAGGTTGTGTCTGCGTCTTCTGTTCTGCGGGCTTGTCGGCCGCTTTCTTGATTGCTTGAAGCAGTTGTGCTTCCATCGGCATCGCCAGCACTAACGCCGCGGCCACCATCATTGCAATTCTTCTCATACTTATCTCCTTTCAATTTTGAATTTTTAATTCTTAATTAATCCAAGAAGTAGTCCACGGTCGTCACTACACGAACATGCTTAACCCATGGCTGATACGGGTCGTCGTCGATGGAGAACTGTCCCTGGCTGGCCCTACGGATTGAGCCCAGACGGCATTGTGCATCATCGGCGAATTTCTGTGCCACGGCACGAGCGTTACGCGTAGCTTCCTCGATCATCAGCGGTTTCAGCTCCGGCAAGCCGTTGTACTGGTAGTCCACGCTCCACTCGCTGCCCTCAACGATGATACCCTCTTTGAGCAGTTCCGACTCCTTACCCTGACTCTTAACCACCAGCTGCACTTTGTCAGTCGATACGATGAGCGATGTACGCAGCGTGTAATGATACTCCGGTTTGTGCTCGCTGTAATACGACCAGTTGTCGTTTACCGTGATGGGTCCTTGTCGGATATCACTCTCCTCAAAGCCCAGATCCATCAGGTGTTTCTTCACCCGTTCGGTCACTTTGGCCAAATGGTCATAGAGCCAAGGCAGATCCTGCCCTTTCCATCCGTACGACAACGGCCATACCACATAGTCGCACTCCACTTCACGCGTACTCAGTCCTTTCACCGTTACGGCCCGGTCTTTGTTCGCGAACTTGTTGATACCAAGGAAGATAAACATTCCTCCGAGGCATAATCCCAACGCAATTAATGCGCCTGCAAAGACATTGTTTTTCATCTCATTAAACATTTAAATGTTAAACTTTATTTATCGTGTTTGTGTTCATACAGCGCCTCTTCCACATTGATGATATAGTCGCCCAGTTTCTCCAACTCCAGAATGATATCCATATATGTCACGCCGACTGAATAGTCGTATTCGTGCTCTGTGATGGATTGCATATTCTGGTTCTTGAGCTCATCGCGGAAGTTATTGATCTCATTCTCCATGTTCGTCATCTCGTAGAACTCATCCTGCGTGATGTTGACGCGCTCCAAAGCATCCACCATCTTGGCTTGCGCAGTCGTCACCAGGTAAATCATCTGCTCCACATTCTTCTTTTGAGTCACGGTAAAATGAATCTGGTCGTCGTGCTTGTGACGGATATAACGAGACATGTTGAAATTGGCGTCACCCACGGACTCCAGCTCGCTCACGATACGCAGCATCTTATGCACTTCATGTTTGGACTGGTCTGACAAACGGCCGTCTGCCACCTGGTTCAGGTATTGTGCAATCTCATATTCCATACGGTCGCATATGCCTTCGTATTTCTCGATACGGCTGAAAATCTTCGTGAACTGCGTATTATCCTCTTCATAGAACAGATCGTGAATCATTCCGATCATTCGTTGGGCACGAACGGCAAACACATGCACCTCTTTCCATGCCTGAAGAATAGACAACTCGGATGTGGACATCAGACCGCCGGAGATGAAACGCAGTTGGCTGTCCGTATCGCGTTGTTCCGGCTTGGATGGTATGATCCAGCATACCAGTTTCTCCAATTGCGGAATGAAACTGATCAGAATACAGGTATTGAGCACATTAAATGTGGTGTGGAATGTAGCAAGAATAGCATTCAGTTTGTCCGGCGACACTTCCGAAGGAATACCCGGAGTGAACTCCACGCCCCATATATGACATACTCCGCCTACAAACCAGCGGAACACGCATAACACCCAGATCACACCGAAGAGGTTGAATACCAAGTGAGCCATGGCTGCACGCCTCGCCTGAACAGAAGCCGAGAGCGCCACGATATTCGATGTGATGGTCGTACCTATATTCTCGCCAAGGACCAACGATATGCCCATATCTATCGGCAGCACATGCGTCGAGCAGAGTGTCATAGTGATCGCCATAATGGCCGCCGAAGACTGCACCGCAAACGTCAGTATACCGCCGACAAGCAGATACAGAAAATAACTGCCGTACCCCCAACTGGACGTAGCAGCAAAGAAATTACGTACCGGGTCCATCTGGTCCAGATGCATCTCTGTAGCGTTGATCTTAAGTGTCGTCAGACCTAAGAGCAACAACGACAGCCCCATCAGGAAATCACCAAGGTTGGCGTTTTTCTTCGTGTATATAAGCGCTACGGCCAGTACAATTGCCGTATATACGATGAGACGTAAATCAAAACTACCACCACCGAGCACCATGATCCATGCGGTGAACGTCGTACCGATGTTCGCACCCATGATAACCGATATCGCTTGTGCCAGACTGAGGATTCCGGCAGATACGAAGCTCACAGTCATCACCGTGGTGGCCGTCGAAGACTGGACTGCAGCGGTGATGAACGCACCTGTCAGTACACCCGTGAAGCGGTTCGTCGTAGCTGTGCCAAGCACGTTACTCAACTTACTACCCGCCATCTTCTGCAGGCCCTCACTCATCACCTTCAGTCCGTACATCAACATCGCGACCGAACCGATAAGCGTAATAATTTGTAAAACTAATTGCATATGTTTGATTTTTTTCCAGTCTCTTAGTTTCCTATGGCCCTGTCCCCAAGTTTAATTATCGCTTTGCTCGCAAAGCCGTCTATATACATCTCCAAGGGTTTGTCGAGCCTTATATGCCTTACCCATTCCGTCTCTTCCAATGCCGGCAGTCGGTCCAGCGCCGCAAAGTCGTACAGGTCCTCAGCCCGTGCCCATGGGTCGATATTCATATACCCCACATTGAACGAAGTAAGGTTCTGGAAGAAGTGCGAACCCTGCGAAGGCTCTATTCTAAAATTCTCCAAACTACATTCGGCGATTGATTTCGCCTCACTTATATCACTCCACTGTACCGGCACGCCGAGCGTAGGAATCTGCGAGCCCCAACGGCCGAAACCGATCAGCAGGTACGAATGGCCTTCCTGACGCATACGGCTGTTCCATTGACGGATCGTCTCCGCCATCTCGCGCGTACGCAATATATCAAAGGTGTCGTGCTTGAGGTAGATGATATCGCATACATCCTCTATCTGACCTATACCGAGTGCATTGCCCGAACGAAGGAAAGCGCCCTCTTCATCGATATTGTTCCAATCCACTTTGGCATTGAGGCTGTCGGCGGAGATGGGGCGTATCTGCAGCACATGGAAGATCTGCGGCTCACGCTCCAAGTTGACGGCGAACTCAATCTCCACAGGACACTTGATCTCCTCTTGCGCCATCTCCAACAGCGAACGGATGATCTCCGCCAAGGGGAAAGTGTTGAACTTGAGCTGCGGAGCAAAAGTGACGATTCTTGGACCGTCGGGATAGCACGAATCGACGATTCGCATGTTCTCACGGTCGTAGGTCGAAGCAATCAGTTTGAGACTCTCGAACTGTCCGCACTCATGAATCGGGAAACGTTCGAGGTTAACCGCATCGTCGATAGACGTCTTGAATTTCTCCGGACTGAGGTTCAGCGCCAACATCGACTGCTGTGTCTCCCGCATCGCTAAATCGACCGTGGAGGTCTGCAGCACGTTCTTCGGGTACTTGGGCGAGAAGCGTAACACCTGCTCGCCGTCTACCACCACTTTGCCAAGACCGTACGCTATCTTCACGATGCCGTCCTCGGGTTTCTCCTTGCCCACCGGATAGAAATTGACACTACGTGCCACACCGGAGATGACAGGGAAGAAATAGTTCCCTTCGGGTTCTCCGCATACTTCCTGCAGCACGATGGCCATCTTTTCCTCGCTCAGCACGTTGCCGGTCGAGGTAATATAGCCTCTCGACGCCGCATAATAGACGGAGGCATAAACGGACTTGACGGCCTTGCTCAGTAGCCGCAACTCCTGGTCTTCGTTCTCCGTATGAGGTATCATGTAGGTGCTATACACACCTGCAAAAGGCTGATAATAAGAATCTTCGAGCTTGGACGACGAACGCACCGCCAACGGTTTGTTCGTCACGCGGATGAAATGGCGCAAGGCATCACGCAGCTCTATCGGCAGCGCTGCCGACACGAACTCCGACAAGATCTCCTCGTCGCTCAGGTCGGCGTTGATGACATACTGCAAGCCGTTGTCGTGAATGAAACGGTCGAACCAGTCAGTGGTCAGGACCATCGTGCGCGGCACAAAAATGCGGATATTCTCCCATTTGTCGTACAGGTCGTTTTTCTGCAGCACATGGTTCAGAAACGCCAGACCTCTACCCTTTCCACCCATCGGTCCGTCGCCGCAACGCGCGAACCATATCGTGTCGTTGTACGTCTCCGGCGAGTACTTGGCCACCACGCCGAGCGCCTGATTGATGCGGTAGTCGTGAATGAGCCGGATGTTCGTCTGACGGATGTTCTCTATGTCCGTCTCGTCGGCTATCTTCAGTGCACTCACGGGCCGTCCTACAGAGAACAGACCGCGCGCAAACAGCCATTTACTCAGGTAGTTATTGTCGCTCAACCGACGGAAAGCCGCCGGTGAGATCGTCGAGATGATGCGTTCAAAGCCTTCCAAATCACTCGCACGGTCTATCTCACGGCCCGTACGCGGGTCACGCGCAATGAAATCGCCGAAACCGAACTCCGACTCGATGTACTCGCTCACTTCCTGCGTCAGCGTCTTCGAACTCTTGATGACGAAACCCACTTTCAGTTGACGGGCTATCGGACGCATCGACTCCTGCGAACTCTGCATCAGGAACGGCATCGTCGGATTCTCCTGACGAATCAGTTTGCACAGGTCCACACCCGCATCGAGTTTCTCCGATGACGACGGGTCACCTTTGTGCAACACAAAACCGATATCCGAGATCACGCCGATCATGTTCTGCCCGTATTGCCGGTAGAACGCCACCGCCTCGTCATAACAGGTCGCCATCAGCACTTTGGGTCGGGCCCGTTTGCGCATCAGTTGCTGTTTCTCGTTTAGCGCATCACGGATGGCTATGCTGTTCTGATGGAGCACGAGCTTGTATAAGAGCGGCAAATAAGTGGAGTAATAGCGCACACTGTCTTCGACCAACAATATCGCCCGCACACCTTCTTCCAAGATGTCATGCGGCGCGTTCATGCGGTCCTCGATCAGTTTGATGATAGCTATGATCAGGTCCGTCGAGTTGTTCCAGTTGAAGAAATAGTCGATGTCCGAACAGTCATGTTGTTCGATGCGGTGGTAGATCTCCTTGCTGAACGACGACAGCAGCACAATCGGGCATTCCGGCAACAACTGTTTCGCCTCGCGGGCAAAGTCAAACACATCTAACTCGCCCGCACTATACATCGTCAAAATAAGGTCAAACGAGTCCTGATTCCTGACTCCTGACTCCTGAATCCTCGCCAGCGCCTCGCATGTCGTCTCTGCCCGCACGATCGACGGCGGATTGGAGAGGTTGAGTTCGGCGTATTCCTGTGCTATCTGCACGTCGATACGACCGTCCTCTTCCAGTGCAAAACTGTCGTAGTTATTGCAAACGAGCAGAATCCTCCTCACTCGCCGCGCCATCAACGATGTATAATTACTGTGCTCCAAAATCTTATGATTTAAATTAAAAATTCAAAATTAAAAATTAAGAATTATTTTTCTCCGTAGTTAATTTGATTTTAGCAATGATATTGACTATATCATCTAAATCTATTACTAAACTTTCGTATTCCTTATCGGAAATATAATTCGTTTCGTGTAGTAATTTTATCCAATACCTGGATTCACGAGCTTCCTTGTAAGCAATGCTTAATTTTGCCAGAAAATCGGCAGTGGACTGCCCGCCTACGGCTTCCTCAATATTGGCTCCAATTGAAGTCCCGCTACGCAATAATTGTTTACTGATAACGAATTCCTTATTGATAGTATTATAGCACAAGTGTTTGTATAATTTTACGCATCTAACAGCGAAATCAAACGATTTTTGCACTATAATATTATCATTTGGATCCTTCATAATTAGAATTTTTAATTCTTAATTTTTAATTTTGAATAGTATTTGTATCGCAATTTTTAATTCTTAATTTTTAATTTTTAATTTCCTAAACGAGTCCCTGCTCTACCATTGCGTTGGCCACCTTCATGAATCCGGCTATGTTAGCTCCTTTGACATAATTGATATAGCCGTCCTCTTCGGTACCGTATTTGAGGCATGCCGCGTGGATATCTGCCATGATCGTCCTGAGACGTGCATCCACTTCCTCTGCCGTCCATTTGAGGCGCATCGAGTTTTGCGTCATCTCCAGTCCGCTTGTGGCCACACCGCCGGCATTGGATGCCTTACCCGGGCTGTAGAGTATCTTTGCGCCCTGGAAAACAGCAATCGCTTCGGGTGTCGAAGGCATATTGGCACCTTCCGTCACGCAGAAACAGCCGTTCTTGATCAGGTTCTCCGCGTCGCCTTTCTCTATCTCGTTCTGCGTAGCGCACGGCATAGCTATGTCGCACGGGATACGCCAAGGACGCTCACCGGCGAAGTACTGTGCCTGCGGGAACTTCTGCGCGTACTCTTTGATACGCCCGCGACGCACATTCTTCAGTTCGAATACAAACGCCATTTTCTCCTCGTTCAGTCCTTCGGGATCATAGATGAAGCCGTCCGAATCGCTCAGCGTCAGTACTTTTGCGCCGAGACGCATCGCTTTCTGTGCCGCGTACTGCGCCACGTTACCGGCTCCCGAGATGCACACACGCTTGCCTTCGAACGACTCGCCGCGTGTCGCTAACATCGCCTCTGCAAAGTAACAAGCACCGTAACCCGTTGCTTCGGGACGCATCAGGCTGCCGCCCCAGAGCTGGCCCTTACCTGTCAGCGTACCCGTGAACTCGTCACGCAGACGCTTGTACTGGCCGAACAGGAACCCTATCTCACGACCGCCAACACCTATATCGCCGGCAGGCACATCCGTGTCAGCACCTATGTGACGCTGCAGCTCCGTCATGAAACTCTGGCAGAAACGCATCACTTCGGCATCGCTCTTGCCGCGAGGCATGAAATCCGAACCGCCCTTTGCACCGCCCATCGGCAGAGTCGTCAGCGCATTCTTGAAGGTCTGTTCGAAGGCCAGGAACTTCATGATGCTCAGGTTCACACTCGCGTGAAAACGGATTCCGCCTTTGTACGGACCGATAGCCGAGTTCATCTGTACACGAAAACCGCGGTTGATCTGCACCTCGCCCTGGTCGTCCATCCACGGCACACGGAACATGATCACACGCTCCGGCTCCACGATGCGTTCCATTATCTTTTGTTCGCGCAGGTACGGGTAAGCCATTATCATCGGTGCCACCGATTCCAACACTTCGCGAACCGCCTGGTGAAACTCGCTCTCACCGGGGTTCTTGCTGATCAGGTCGGCCATAAAACCGTCCACATACATCTGAGTTTGTTTGTCCATATTCAGTAGATTTGTTTGTCTGTTTGTTATTTCTGGAGGACAAAGTCATAACCGCTGTAGTGGATCGTATTACCGTCCAAAACGGCATGCGTTTCCATTTGACCCAACTTTGACTTCATCTCCGGTACATTACAGTCTGTAAAGGATAAATTGAGATCATTGCCTTTGATCACATATGCCCCACCTGCCCAAGCATCGACAGGCTCGCCTAACACAACACCTACCTCATGAAACTTGAAACTGCTTTTTTCGAATTCAAAAAACATGTAGTGGCTTTCATTAACCTGACAAACCCACTGCCCTTTTTGAAGCTCTGCTTTGGGAGAAGGATCGTTTTGATTTTCCTTGTCACAAGCCACGAAACTTACCGCGCCGAGCACTACTGCCAGCATGATACAAAAAGAATAGAACTTTTTCATAATGATATATTTTTTTGTTAAACAACAAAACCGCGTGCAAATTTACTGCTTTTTTTTGATATATGCAAATTTTTCCGACAAATTCTAATATTTTTCCGTCAACTTCCCACAATTGTTGATAAAAGTTAAAAATTTTACACTCATTTTTATAAAATTCTTCTTCAAAAACAGTATATATACACAGTATATATACTATATAATCGTTATAGGGACAATTTAGTGCGTGATAAGTACGAGATAAGTGCGTCGTAAGTGCGCGGTAAGTACGAGATAATAGGGGTTGTCAGGTAGGCGTTGGGTACGAGTTGACTGCTCGCCCATAAACTCTTACTTTGTCATAAACTGCCAAAATGGCAGAAAAGGAGCGTTTGGCACGAGATTTGACAATGTTAAAGCGTCGAGAGACGCGTTAAATGGTTAAATTGTTAAATTGTTAAATCGTTAAAATAAATATATTATGAGCAAGATTCAACCTTTAGCAGACCGCGTGCTGGTGAAACCGGCGGCGGCAGAAGAAAAGACTGTAGCAGGAATCATTATTCCTGACAGCGCCAAAGAGAAACCGCTTCGCGGAGAAGTGTTAGCGGTAGGTAACGGAACCAAAGACGAAGAGATGGTCCTCAAAGCCGGCGACCAAGTGCTCTACGGCAAGTATGCCGGCACGGAGCTCGAACTCGACGGAGAGAAGTTCCTCATTATGCGTCAATCGGATGTTTTGGCGAAAATTCAATAACTAGTCCACTAGTCAACTAGTCCACTAGTAAACTGGAAAAATCAAAAAATTATGGCAAAGGATATCAGTTATAATGTAGAAGCCCGTGAGGCTTTGAAGCGTGGCGTTGACCAGTTGGCTGACGCAGTGAAAGTGACATTGGGCCCGAAAGGACGCAATGTGGTGATTGACAAGAAATACGGTGCTCCGCAGATCACCAAAGATGGTGTGACGGTGGCCAAAGAGATTGAGTTGAAGGATGCCGCAGAGAACCTGGGTGCACAGCTCGTCAAAGAGGTAGCCTCTAAGACAGGCGACCAGGCAGGTGACGGTACGACGACCGCTACCGTGCTGGCACAAGCTATCGTTGGCGTGGGCCTCAAGAACGTGACGGCAGGCGCTAACCCACTCGACCTCAAACGCGGTATTGACAAAGCCGTGGCAGCCGTAGTGGCAGAGATCAAGAAGAACGCCGTGGTCGTAGGTAACGACTTTGACAAGATAGAGCAAGTGGCTACCGTTTCCGCTAACAACGATGCGGAGATCGGCAAGCTGATTGCCGACGCCATGCGCAAGGTGAGCAAAGACGGCGTGATCACTATCGGCGAGGCCAAGGGTATGGACACGACCATCGACGTGGTACAAGGTATGCAGTTCGACCGCGGGTACATCAGCCCGTACTTCGTGACCAACACGGAGGCTATGCAAGTGGAGATGGACAAGCCGTATATCCTGATCTACGACAAGAAGATAAGCAACCTCAAAGAGCTGTTGCCCGTTCTCGAACCGGCTGTTCAGAGCGGTCGTCCGTTACTGATCATCGCGGAGGATGTGGACAGCGAAGCGCTCACAGCACTCGTCGTGAACCGCCTTCGTGCACAGTTGAAGATCTGCGCCGTCAAGGCTCCGGGCTTTGGTGACCGTCGCAAAGAGATGCTCGAAGACATCGCTATCCTCACCGGCGGAACCGTCATCAGCGAGGAGAAAGGTATCAAGTTGGAGCAAGCCACGATCGACATGCTCGGTACAGCCGAGACGATTACCGTGACCAAGGACAACACGACCATCGTCAACGGCGCCGGCGACAAAGAGGCGATAGCTAACCGCGTGGCGCAGATCAAAGCGCAGATAGCCGCCACCAAGTCCACTTACGACAAAGAGAAGCTGCAGGAGCGCTTGGCCAAGTTGGCAGGCGGTGTGGCACAACTGAATGTAGGTGCGGCATCTGAGGTCGAGATGAAAGAGAAGAAAGACCGCGTAGATGACGCTCTGTCGGCAACCCGAGCTGCCATCGAAGAAGGAATCGTTCCGGGCGGCGGTGTGATGTACATCCGTGCACAGGCTGCTTTGGCCGGACTCAAAGGCGACAACGAGGACGAGCAGACCGGTATCGAGATCGTACGCCGTGCCATCGAAGAGCCACTGCGTCAGATAGTGGCCAACGCCGGCGAGGAAGGTGCCGTAGTGGTAGATAAAGTGCGTGCAGGCAAGGACGATTTCGGTTACAATGCCCGTACAGAGCAATACGAGAATCTCTATGCCGCCGGAGTGGTCGATCCAGCTAAGGTTACCCGTGTGGCCCTGGAGAACGCCGCTTCCGTAGCAGGTATGTTCCTTACGACCGAGTGCGTGATAGTGGATCATCCGGAGGAACATCCGGCACCCGCTATGCCCGCAGGAGGTATGGGAGGAATGATGTAAGTATAAAGTTTAAAGTTTAAAGGACGCTTCGCTATAGGACGGCGCAAGCGCCTATAGGTGAAAGGAAAAACGGCGCTCATAAGAGTGCCGTTTTTTTATGCCTTGAGGGCAGAGGTGAGTTGCGCGATATGCTGGCGGAGGACCGCATCGAACTCGAGTTGCTCGTTGATGAGCGAGACGGAGTGCAGGACCGTAGCATGGGTGCGACGCCCCATCTTGAAGCCTATCTCGGTCAGCGAGTTGCCGGTGAGCTGCTTGCTGAGGTAGATGGCCACATGACGGGCATGGGTGATGTCGCGTGCACGGTTTTGCGCCGTGATGGCTTTCTCCGGCAGGCTGTAGTAGGACGCTACCGCCTTGACCACATCGTTCACGGTAATGACACGCGGCTGGATGGCCACGATGTGACTCACCACTTTTTCTGCCAAAGGCATATCAATCTCACGGTCGGTGAGTGTAGAATGCGCCAACAGCGACGCCAAGACACCTTCCAGATCACGCACAGAGTCCTTGACATTCTGCGCGATGAAATCGACTATCTGCTCGTCAAGCGTGATACCGTCACGGCGCATTTTGCTCAGCAATATATTCTTGCGGAGCATATAGTCCGGGCGTGTTATCTCTGCCGCCAAGCCCCATTTGAAGCGTGTGAGCAGTCTTTCCTCAATGTCTTTGAGCTCGATAGGCGGGCGGTCGGAAGTGAGGATGAGCTGCTTGCGGCTCTGCTGAAGATAGTTGAAGATATGGAAGAACGTGTCCTGCGTCCCTTTCAATCCCGCGAAATATTGGATGTCGTCCACGATCAGGACATCTACCGATTGGTAGAAATTGAGAAAATCGGGGATTTGATTGTTTTTGGCTGCTGACGTATATTGCAATTTAAAGGTATTCGCGCTCACGTATAGCACGCGCAGATTAGGATTGAAGAGGCGTGCCTGATTACCGATTGCGTTTGCGAGGTGGGTCTTCCCCACTCCGCTGCCGCCATAGATGAATAGCGGATTGAAAGCGGTAGCTCCGGGTTGCTTGGCGATAGCCATACCTGCGGTACGCGCCAGTTTGTTGGGCTCGCCGGCAATGAAGGAATCGAATGTATAGAGCGCGTTGAGCTGCGAGTCAAAGTGCGAGATCTGACGCTGGTTGCCCGCAATCAACTGACGATTGTCAGGCTGCTGCATACTGTTGGCGGAAGGCAGATTGGTGGCAGCGCCGGAAGTGGAGTCAATCAGCACACGGTACTCGAGACGCGTGCCCTGACCGAAAACGCGATAAATGGCAGCCGAGAGCAGAGGGATATAGTTCTCCTCGATATACTCCGCCACAAACTGCGATTTGACTTGCAGAACAAGGACACCTTCCGCAAACTGCAACGGTACGATGGGTGCGAACCATGTCTGGTAAGCACTGCTCGTCAGATTGTCAGCCAGAATGGTCTGACACTGCGCCCATTGTTGTTCGATTGTTTGCGTCATTATTATTTATAAGGTGTCAAAAAAATAACGGGTCATTTGAACCAAATCGGAGCATTTGAACCGAAACCGAGTGCAAAGGTACTGCTTTTTTTTGAATTGACCAAATCTTCCTCAGAATTGGCAAAATGCGCATAAATGTAACTGCCGTATTTATAGGCACTTACGCCGAAACAAGTGATTTACAGCAAGTTAGTAAAGTTATCAACATCTAAGTCGCTGATTTTTAGAAGGTTGTAAATATGCAAGTGTTTTTGCATTTTATTTTAAAAAAAACGAAATGCCCGTTTTGGCGGGACATTTCGTTCTAAAAAAATTATTTTCAATTTAGAAAATCTCCAAATTGTGGAACGCGTGTTCCTCGGAAATTATGAAAACTTATTTATCTTTTTTGCCGAAGAGTGAAAAGTGCACATATCGTTTCGGGTGCGCTTTGAGATCGACGATGAGGCTGTCGGCAGAAACAACGGTAGCATCGATATGGTTGTAGAGCGACTTATTGTAGATGAGCTGGCCGAGTGTGCCGTTCTCAGAGCGTACATCCACGACGAGTCCGTTGACGTTGTCAACGGCATTGTCCACGCGTGCGACAGTAGCCTGCAAGTCGGCGGCCTTGATGTCGGCGATGACGGTATTGAGATTAGCGACCGCGGTGTCGGCATTGTTGACGATGCGGGGCACCTGGTTGTTCATCAGTTTTTTGAGGTCAGAAGAGACGACAGAGAGGTTGCCGGAGACGCGATCGATGTTCGTCAGAGCCGATTGGACATGATTGCCTTCAAGCTGCGTATTGACGACCGCTACGAGCGAATCGATATTTTCCACAGCGGAGGAAATTTTAGCTATGAGCTGGCCTTGCAGGGACTCCATGAGGGAAGGGACAAAGGTCGTGGGAAGGAAAGAACCGTGGGCGATGGGTCGTTCGTCGTTGGTCGTTGGGGATTGATGAGGGAGGAGCAAGTCGATGACAACACCTCCGAGGAGACCGTCCGAGACGATGGCCATCTTGGTACCTTGCGGCAAAGCGATATCCTTGTTGATAGAGATATCCACGGTGAAGGCGCTATCCCGCGTATAGTCGTAATGGATCTTGTCCACATGGCCGACCTGGTGTCCGCGAATAGAAACAGCAGCCTGTTCTTCGAGGCCGTGGAGATGTGCAAAAGTGCCGTGGTAACTGTTGGTAGGCGAGAAGATATTGACTCCTTTGAGGAAATTGAATCCGAAGATAAGGAGGAAAATACAAACGGTTGCCAGAAGGCCGACCTTGATTTCGCGTGCGTGCTTCATAACTGACGATTAGACGATTGACGATTTAACGATTTATTTATCTATTGTTTATATGTTACGATTTTTCACTTCTCAAACTTGATGATCCAGCATATGTTACGATTTTTCACTTCTCAAACTTGATGATCCAGCAATCAGGGAAGCGTGGCTTGAGCTGCTGCTGGGAGGAGGACACTTTTTTCTTGTCCGGGTCAGCGGCGGTATAGTATTTGATCCATTCGCCCACTTGAATGGTGTCGTATTCGAGTCCCTTCAGGCGCGGATCGGACGGTTCAAGCGGCGTGCGCGAGGCACAAATCTGGACCGCATAATATAATATGGGGGTTCTTTCCTCATTATTACCTTGGCTTTGACCGTCGGTTGACCGTCGGTTGACCGTCGGTTGTGGATCGGCGGATTTAGCGCTGGAGGGTTGCTCTTTAGAGGTGGAGTTTGCGTTGGCAGGTTGGGCGGATGCGTTGGATGATGGAGCGGATGCGTTGGATGATGGGGCGGATGCGTTAGTAGATTGAGGTGCCGGTTTGTCCTGTTCGGTGGAGAGGGATTCTTGTTTGACGGCTTGGCGGTGGGTGTATTCGCCGAAGGATTTGACGATGCCTTGTGCCATCTTGTCAATCGTGCCCGGGGCATTGAGGTATTTCTCTTCGTCTGGATTGGAGATGAAGCCCATTTCAAAGAGTATGGACGGACAGGCCGTTTTGAGGAGCACCCAGAAAGCAGCTTGTCGCACACCTCGGTCCTCGCGGTTGAGCTGGCCGACAAAATGGCTCTGCACGCGTGAGGCGAAATCGAGCGACTGGTCCATGTGGCTGTTCTGCATCAGTTCGAACATGATGTAGGAGTCGATGGAGTTCGGGTCAAAACCCTGATAAGTCGTCTGGTAGTCCGCCTCGAGTTTCATAACGGCGTTCTCGCGCATGGCGACATCGAGGTTCTGCTCCATTTTTTCGGTACCGAGGATGAAAGTCTCTACGCCGCAAGGTGTCTTGGATTCGGACGAGTTGGTATGGATGGAAATGAACAGGTCCGCGTTGTTCTTGTTGGCTATGTCGGCGCGTTGCTGGAGCGGAATGAACACATCCGTAGCACGTGTGAAGACCACTTTGACATCGGGGTACTGCTCTTTGAGCAGTTTGCCGACCTGGAGCGCCAGTTTGAGATTGAGATCTTTCTCCTTGGAGATGCGTCCGACGGCACCGGGATCTTTTCCTCCGTGACCGGCGTCGAGGACGACGGTATAACTTTTGGCAGCCATCATCGGCAGCCCGAGGAGGAGAACTATGAAAAGAAACAGTAGTTTTCGCATTTTAAGCCAATTTAATCGTTTGCAAAATTACAAAAAATAGTTGAATGTTGAAAGTTTATAGTTGAGAGAAAACAAAAATTGTGCCGTTTTTGCATTTTTTTTCATTTTTTTTGCGCGCGCACTTGCGTATATAAAATATTTTTCGTAATTTTGCAGGTCGTTTTAGTACGCATATGCAGAAGAGTGAGTTTACACAGGAAGAAGAGGCGTTGATTCAACGCGAGTTTGAGGCGTTGTTGGACGATTATGCGCACACAGCCCACCGTCAGAAAGTGGAGTTGATTACCCATGCCTTCAACTTTGCTCACAAGGCCCATTACGGCGTTCGTCGTCTGAGCGGCGAGCCGTATATACTGCATCCGATAGCCGTCGCGCGTATCTGTGTGCGTGAGATAGGTTTGGGCAGTACGAGTATCTGTGCGGCGCTGCTGCACGATGTGGTGGAAGACACGGATTATACGGTGGAGGACATAGCTGGTCTGTTCGGCGACAAGATAGCTCAGATAGTGAGCGGATTGACGAAGATCAGCGGTGGCGTGTTCGGCAGCCAGGCCAGCGAGCAGGCGGAGAACTTCCGCAAGTTGCTGCTGACGATAAGCGACGATATCCGCGTAGTGCTGATCAAGATAGCCGACCGGTTGCACAACATGCGCACATTAGGCGCGCAGCCGAAAGACAAACAATATAAGATCGCGGGCGAGACGCAGTATATATACGCGCCGTTAGCTCACCGTCTGGGTCTGTTCCCCATCAAGACGGAGCTGGAGGACCTGAGTTTCAAATACGAGCACCCGGACACCTGGCAGGAGATACACGACAAGCTGGAGAACATCAAAGGTACCCAGATGGAGAACTACGAGGAGTTCGCGCAGCCGATTCGTGATCGCCTGACGAGTATGGGGTACAATTTTACGCTCAAGGCGCGAATCAAGTCCGTCTATTCGATCTGGAAGAAGATGATGCGGCAACAATGTGCGTTCGAGGATGTGTATGACCTGTTGGCCGTGCGGATCATCTTCACGCCGAAGGACTCGTGGAGCGAGAAAGACCAATGCTGGATGATTTATTCGGCGATCACGGAGATCTACCGTCCTCATCCGGAGCGTATCCGCGACTGGATCTCGACGCCGAAAGCCAACGGCTACGAGGCGTTGCATGTGACGGTGATGGCCAAAAACGGCCAATGGGTGGAAGTGCAGATCCGTACCGACCGGATGCACGAGATAGCCGAACGGGGCTACGCGGCGCATTGGAAATACAAGACCGGCGAGTCGGACGACAGCGAACTCGACAATTGGCTGCGCGAGATAAAGGACATCCTGGCCGATCCGGACAAGGATGCGTTGCAGTTCCTCGGCACATTCAAACTGAACCTGTTTGCGCAGGAAGTGTTCGTCTTCACGCCCAAAGGTGAGATCAAGACAATGCCGCTGGGCTCGACCGCTTTGGACTTTGCGTTCATGCTGCACTCCGAGTTGGGCGAACATTGTATAGGCGCGAAAGTGAACCATGCTTTGGTTCCCCTATCCTATCAGCTGAAAGGCGGCGACCAGATCGAAGTGCTGACCTCGAACAGCCAGCATCCTCAACGCGAGTGGCTGGACATGGTGATTACCGCCAAGGCGCGTAACTGTCTGAACCAGTATTTCCGTAAGGAAGAGCGGCGTTACATGCGTCACGGCGAACGGCTCGTAAATGACGCTATCAGCATGGACGAGCAGTTGGCGGCGAACCACGATCAGTCTTTGGCACGATTATTGAATTACTATCATCTGAATACGCCGAGCGAGCTTTATCTGCAGGTGGGCCAAGGTGCGTTGCGATTGGATAACATACGCGAGATAGTGATTCCCAAACGGGGCTGGCGGTCGTATATACCGTTCTTCGGGCAGAAAGAGACCTCTGACGCTGTGAGAAGTGAGACCGCCGGCGCTGTGGGAAGCGAACCCAAGGCTGCGTCTAACGATAAAAAGAAAGAAGCACCGAAGCCGAAGAAGAAAGAGGCTCATGCGATTGTGCTGACGGATGAGAACTTGGGCAAAGAGTATCTGCTGAGCAGTTGCTGCCATCCGATCCCGGGCGACGAAGTGTTGGGCTACCAGGACGAGAAAGGGCAAATGCACATCCACAAAGTGGACTGTCCGGAAGCGACTCTGCTCAAGACCAGTTACGGCAAACGCATCTATTCGGCGACATGGAATACGCATCGTGTGCAGTCGTTCGTGGAGACGATTGAGCTGAAAGGCATTGACAAGTTCGGCGTGTTTATCCAAGTGATGCAGGCCATTACAAAGGACTTCCACATCAACATGCGGTCGATCAATGTGACCAGCGAGGACGGCATCTTCAAAGGCACGATGGAGATCTATGTCTATGACCGGAGCGAGTTGGACGAACTGCTCAAGGCTCTCCGCAAGATCAAGGACATCAAGGATGTGAGGAGAGTGAATGAAAATTAAGAATTAAGAATTAAAAATTAAAAATTAAAAATTCAAAATTATAAGTTATGAAAAAGATTTTTAGTACACTATGCATGGCGCTGGTGGCAGTAGCCATGATGGGACAAGAGCCGGTGATCACATTTGAGAAAACCGAGCACGATTTTGGTAAAATCAACGAAGACGGCGGCCGTGTGTCCGTTGAGTTTGTATTCAAGAACGAAGGTATGTCACCGTTAGTGCTGAGTAACGTGCGCGCGAGCTGCGGTTGCACTACTCCGACCTGGACCAAAGAGCCGGTAGAGCCCGGACAGAAAGGCACGATCACCGTGACCTACAACCCGAACGGCCGTCCGGGACGCTTCCAGAAGACCGTGACCATCACATCCAACGCCAAAGAGCCGACAGCCAAAGTGTATATCAAAGGTGAGGTGATTCCCAAACAAGCCAAGCCGGTGAACAAATATACGATTGCCGTAGGCGAGCTGAACATGAAGAGCAAAGAGTTGGATTTGGGCACTATCATCAAAGGTGCGAGCAAGACCGGGGAGCTGGAGTTTGCCAATCAGACTTCTGCCGCTCACTCGGCAGAACTGGCCACCAGTTCGGCAGACAGCTATCTGCTGACACAAGTGACGCTACCTACGGCCCAAGCCAACGAAGTGGGCAAGTTCGTCTTTGTGGTGGACACCAAGAACACGAAGCTGTACGGTCCTGTAGAGGCAGCAGCGTATGTAGTGATCGACGGCAAGAAAGTGCTGGACGATGCACACAAGCTCGTTGTTCGCGCCAACATCGCGGAGGATTTCAGCCAGCTGAGCGTAGAGGACAAACAGCAGGCTCCTATCATCGAGACTTTGGGAGAGCAGAATGCAGGCAAGATAGCCGCCGGCAAGGTGCTTAAGTTCTCCTTCCCGATCAAGAACATCGGCGTTAACCCGCTGGAGATCCGTCGTATCTATTCGACCGACGAGCATTTGCTGATCAAGACTCCGAAGGCCATCAAGTCCGGCAAGAAAGGTGCCGTGACGGTAGAGATTAACACCAATGGTCTGGAAGCCGCTACTTACAGCCGTGAGATCGTCATCATCTCGAATGACTACCTGACGCCGCTAAAACGCGTTAAACTGAGCTTCACAGTTGAATGATAGACCATCCGGAAAATAGTGCCGAATACAAGGGTTTGACGGTGAATGCGGGTGTTCAGAACCTGCCCTCCGTCAATCCCTATTCCACTTTCCGGCGGCGAAAGACGGTATTGAGTCCCGAAGAGTACTTCGAGGGGATCCGTCGTGGCGACATGACTATTCTCAGTCAGGCCGTAACGCTGGTGGAGAGCAATCTGATGGCAGACCAGGCTATCGCGCAGAAAGTGATTGAGCTGTGCCTCCCCTACACGGGCCATTCGATACGCGTGGGCATCACGGGTGTTCCGGGAGCCGGCAAATCGACCTTCATCGAGGCGCTTGGCAACGAGTTATGCAATCGCGGCAAGCATTTGGCGGTACTGGCAATAGACCCGTCGAGCGAACGGAGCAAAGGTTCGATCTTGGGCGACAAGACACGTATGAACGAGCTGTCCGTCCAATCGAATGCGTTCATCCGTCCGAGTCCGTCAGCCGGTTCATTGGGCGGCGTGGCCCGTAAGACGCGGGAGACGATCGTGCTCTGCGAGGCCGCAGGATTCGATACGATCCTATTGGAGACAGTAGGTGTGGGACAGTCGGAAACAGCTGCCCATTCGATGGTCGATTATTTCCTGCTGCTGCAAGTGACCGGTACCGGCGACGAGCTGCAAGGCATCAAACGCGGCATCATGGAAATGGCGGACGGAATAGCCATCAACAAATGCGACGGTAATAATATAGAACGCGCGCGCGCAGCGCGAGTGAGTTTCAAGAACGCGTTGGCGCTCTTTCCGCCGTCCGATTCAGGCTGGAAACCCGAGGCAATATGCTGCTCGTCGATTGACCACAGCGGCGTGATGGAAGTATGGGAGAACATCGAGCAATACATCGAATTTACCAAGCAGAACGGCTATTTTGAGGCACACCGCACCGAACAGGCCAAATACTGGATGTACGAGACGATCAACCAGGCCCTGTTGGACGGATTCTACAAGAACGAACAGTTGGAGCATCAGATAGAAGTGGCCGAACGGCAGGTACTGAATAACGAAATAAGCAGTTTTATAGCTGCACATAATTTGATTTCCGCATATGGCAGACTCAAACAAAAATAGTCGCAAACGCAGCCAAACGACCACCATCATCAAGGTGGGCGCCAACGAAGCAGGCAAGCTGCCACCGCAAGCGATTGAGGTGGAGGACTCGGTTCTTGGCGCTTTGATGTTAGAGAAAGAAGCTTACGGAACGGTAGCCGACTTGCTGCGTCCGGAGGTTTTCTACAAGGACCAGAACCGTATGGTCTTTGAGGCGATCCGTGCGTTGGCGCTCAAGGATGAACCGATCGACCTGATGACCGTGGGTGAGAAACTGAAGAGTCTCGGCACCCTGGAGAAAGCCGGTGGCGTAGTATATCTGGCAGACCTGACGCGTCGCGTGGCTTCGACGGCACACTTGCGCTATCACGCACAGATCATTGCCAACAAGGCGACCGCGCGTGACCTGATAGCGATGGCTGCGCAGATAGAAGAGAAAGGCTTTGACGAGACACAGGATGTGGACGAGCTGATGCAGGAAGCAGAGTCGAGTATCTTTGAGATATCGCAACGCTCGCAGAAACGCGATTTGACACAGATAGACCCGGTGATAGAAGAGGCTTTCAGGCGTATGGAGAATGCGGCAAAGAACACGGGTTCGATCAGCGGTATTCCTTCCGGCTTCCATGCCTTGGACAAGATCACATCCGGCTGGCAGACACCTGACCTCATCATCATAGCGGCTCGTCCGGCCATGGGAAAAACGGCGTTTGTGCTGTCGATGGCCAAGCATATGGCGATAGACCGTGAGATACCGGTGGCGCTCTTCTCGCTTGAGATGAGCAGCGTGCAGTTGGTGAACCGTCTGATCATGAATGTATGCGAGATAGAAGGCGACCGCATCAAGACCGGCAAGATGACCAAAGAAGAGGCACGGCGACTGAACACGAAGATCAACATCATGAAGGGGAAACCGCTCTATTTGGACGATACGCCGTCGTTGTCGATTTTCGAGTTACGTTCGAAGGCCCGCAAGCATGTTCGCGAACACGGCATCAAGCTCATCATCATCGACTATCTGCAGCTGATGAACGCGCAAGGCACATCGTTCGGCAGCCGTGAACAGGAGGTAAGTATCATTTCGCGAAACCTCAAGGCCCTGGCCAAAGAGCTGGATATACCTATCATCGCGTTGTCGCAGCTGAACCGTGGTGTGGAGGCGCGTCAAGGCGTGGAAGGCAAGACACCGCAATTAGCGGACTTGCGTGAGTCCGGCGCTATCGAACAGGATGCCGACCTCGTATGTTTCATTCACAGGCCCGAATACTACCATCTCTATAACGACGACAAGACCGGCAAGGACTTGCGTGGTCTGGCGCAGATCATCGTGGCCAAGCACCGTAACGGCGCTACCGACTCCATCTGGCTGCGTTTCCGCAGCAAGTACGCCAAGTTCCAGAACGAGGACGAGGCCATCGATCCGGATGAGTTGGGCGGACCGGTACCGCCAGCGGGTACGGAAGCCGTATCGATCCAGTCCAGCATGAACAGTTCGTTGGGAGCCGTGTCGTTCGGACAGCAGATGAATGCGGATGGCGCACAAGTAAATAGTTTGGGTGAAGATCCCAATCAGTACATTTTGTAATTGAAGATTGAAAATTGAAGAATAATTATATGCAAAGAACAGTTATCATAGACGCTCTCAAGCGTACCGATTTCGGCGCAACGATCAATGTTCGCGGATGGGTCCGCAGCCGTCGAGGCAACAAGAATGTGTCATTCATCGCCCTCAACGACGGCTCTACCATCAAGAATATCCAGATAGTGGTCGATTTGGAGAAGTTTGACGAGGAGCGTCTCAAACCCGTAACGACCGGCTCGTGTATCTCGGCTACCGGTATTCTGGTAGAGAGCCAGGGAGCAGGCCAGAGTGTGGAGATTCAGTTAACCGATCTGGAGGTGTATGGCACTGCCGATCCGGAGAAATACCCGCTGCAGAAGAAAGGTCTGAGCATGGAGTTTCTGCGCACGATAGCGCATCTGCGTCCCCGTACCAACACCTTCGGCGCCGTATTCCGTATCCGTCACAACATGGCGATGGCCATTCACACCTATTTCCATGAGCACGGCTATTTCTATTTCCACACGCCGCTTATCACAGCTTCGGACTGTGAAGGCGCCGGACAGATGTTCCAGGTAACGACCAAAAACCTCTACAACCTGAAGAAAGACGACAACGGCCAGATCGACTACAGCGACGATTTCTTCGGCAAGCAGGCTGCTCTGACAGTCAGCGGACAATTGGAGGGCGAGCTCGGAGCTATGGCATTAGGCAAGATCTACACCTTCGGTCCGACCTTCCGCGCGGAGAACAGCAACACGCCGAGACACCTGGCGGAGTTCTGGATGATAGAGCCGGAAGTAGCCTTTATCCAGAAGGACGAGCTGATGGATCTGGAGGAGGACTTTATCAAGTACTGCGTGCGTTGGGCTCTGGAGCATTGCATGGACGATCTGGAGTTCCTGAACCAGTTTGTGGACAAGGGTCTGATAGAGCGTTTGAAGTCGGTTGTGAATACCGAATTCGTTCGTCTAGAATACACGGAGGGGATTCGCATACTGCAAGAGGCCATACAGAACGGTCGCAAGTTCGAGTTCCCGTGCAATTGGGGCGATGATTTGAGTTCGGAACATGAGCGTTATCTGGTAGAGGAGCACTTCCGCAAACCGGTCATCATGACCGACTATCCGAAGGACATCAAAGCATTCTACATGAAGATCAACGAGGATGGCAAGACGGTTCAAGGCACGGATGTGCTGTTCCCGCAGATAGGCGAGATCATCGGCGGAAGCGTGCGTGAGGAGAGCCTCGACCTGCTGAACGCAGAGATAGAGCGACGCCATATACCGATGAAGGACATGTGGTGGTACCTCGACACGCGTCGTTTCGGCGCAGCGCCGCACGCAGGATTCGGTCTGGGCTTCGAGCGACTGATGCTGTTCGTGACCGGAATGCAGAACATACGCGATGTCATTCCGTTCCCGCGTACACCCAAGAGTGCAGAATTTTGACAATAAACACCATAAAAACACTAACAAACAATCATTATGAGACACAAACTCTATTCTCTGATGGCTGTGCTGCTGTTCTCTGTAGCGGCGATGGCGCAGACATCACTCAAGGGGCGAGTGATTGACGGAGCCACTCAGACACCTGTGGTCGGCGCCAAAGTCACGCTTGCTAACCAAAACATTTCCACCACTACCAACTCGGAGGGTGAGTTTACTCTACTCTACCTGGAGGCAATGGACGAAGAGGTACTGATTGAAGCGGAAGGCTATCTGGCAACGCTCGAGCTGATCAACCTCAAGGCCGATCAAGCCAACCAGTTGGAGGCTATCGGTCTGCAACAGGACATCGTGACGCAGGCACAGGACGAGATCCTACTGAACCTGACGGAAGAGGAGATGACGGACGATGAAGGCCGTTCGCAAGCGCAAGCTTCCTCGTCCTCGGCTTCGACGGATGTGTTCAACTCGAACACCTCATTCGCCTGGTCCACAGCCCGTTACAGGAATCGTGGCTACCAATCGAACGCGGAGAGTTACTACATCGAGGGCCTGAACTTCATGTCGCAGGAACGCGGCCAGTTCAACTACTCGGCGATGGGTGGTTTGAACGATGCGAGCCGTTACAAAGAGGTGCTGAACCCGATGGAGGCCACCAACTTCACTTTCGGCGGTCTGGGTCAAGCCACCAACTACCTGATGGGTGCCAGCCGTTATGCGCAAGGTTGGAAAGTAGGCGCTGCGGGTACCAACCGCAACTACAAAGCGCGTATCAACGCTACCTACTCCAGCGGTGTGATGGCTAACGGATGGGCCGTGACGGCACAGTTGGCATACCGCTTCTCGCCGTACATCGACCAGAAAGGTATCATCGGCGAAGGTATCAAGTACTACTCCTTGGGCTATTTCCTCACGGCTGAGAAGATCTGGAGCAACAAACGCCTCAAACTGATCACCTTCGGTGCTCCGACGGAGCGCGGACAGAACGCTGCCGTGACGCAAGAGGTGTATGACCTGACGGGATCGATCTACTATAATCCCTATTGGGGTTATCAGAACGGCAAGGTGCGCAACTCGCGTATCGTCAAGTCCTATGATCCGACGGTAATCGCTACCTTCGAGTACAATATCGACGAGCAGCAGAAACTCAAAGTGGCGGCAGGATACCACTATTCGTGGTATTCGAACTCGGCTATCAATTTCTACAATGCTCCCGATCCGCGTCCGGACTACTACCGCAATATGCCTTCGTTCATGTGGGATAATCAGATTGCCAATCCGAACAACGAGATTTCGGCATCCCAGCTCTACGATCCCGAGACGAATGTTCACTATCCGTGGGGTTTGTTCATCGGTCATGACATGAACGGCCGCAGTTACGGTGAAGGCTTTACGGCTCTGGACGGCAACCTGGTAGGCCCGTCGGTGGACCAGGCGCACTACAACGCTTTGGTCGAGTTTTGGCAGAAACGTGACGACAAGACCACGCAGATCGACTGGTCCAATATCTACGCAGCCAACTATGCGCAGAACTACAACAATCCGGAAGGTTCGGCTCGCTACATCCTCGAGCGTCGCCACAACGACATAGAGGAGGCCAATGCTTCGTTCAACTATGTGAACACCAAGTACGACCACCTCAAGATGACGGTTGCTGCCGAAGCCAAGTACTCGCAAGGCATTCACTACAAGACGATTGACGACCTGTTAGGTGCCAATCAATGGATCGATATCGATGCTTTTGCGGATCGTGACATCAAGGAGCTGGCTTCGAACAGCGGTTTCACGCAGGAGGACATCGCGCATGTGCGCAAGAACGAGATTGCCGACGACTACAACTCTGTCATCCGTGACAACGGCCGCCGTTTCGGCTATGACTACCGCATCAACATGGCCGATTTCAAGGCGTGGTTCCAGAATGAATGGACCTTCAACGAAGTGGACCTGTTCTACGCCATCCAGTTCGACTACTCGATGATGCAGCGTACGACCAACATGCTTAACGGCCGTGCCTGGTATCTGACCAAAGTGGCTGACGAGCGTACCGGCGTGGATGCATGGAAATACTACGGCAAGGCTTCGTATGACAGGATCAAACAACTGGAGGCCAACAACGCGCTGCGTGCCGGAACAACCTATCAGGGCGATGATCACCACTTCCTGGATCCGGCCTTCAAACTCGGTCTGAACTACAAGATTAACGGCCGTAACAAACTGAAACTGAACGCGTTGGCAGAGACTCGTGCCCCGTACGCGCGTGATGCCTATATTTCGCAGCGTGTACACGACCGCGTAGTGGACAATATCTACCGTCACGACAATGCCAAGAGCCTGAAAGATTTCTATGCCGCCAGCGAGAAAGTGGCATCGGCTGACCTGACCTATGAGTTCAACTATCCGGTTGTTCGCGGTCGTATCACCGGTTATTTCACCCAGAGCTGGGGAGCCACCGAACTGAACGGCTACTACGACGATGAGGCTCGAACTTTTGTCAATCAGGCCATGACCGGTATTGACAAGCGCTACATGGGATTGGAAGCTGCTGCAGCCTTCAAGCTCGGCACCTATTTCACATTGACGCCGGTGGTAGCTGTAGGCGACTACCGTTACACGAGCGATGCTGTAGCAGTCAGCTCGGCGGAGAACGGCATGCCGATGACCAAGAACCTGGCAACGGGCGAACTGGTATTCGAGACGACCGACAATGTCTATCTCAAAGGCCTGCACCTCTCTACGGGACCACAAGTGAACGCCAGCCTCAAGCTGAGTTTCTTCCACCCGAAGATGTGGTTTGCCGATGTGACTGTCAGCTACCACGACTGGAGTTACCTCTCCGTGGCTCCGAGTCGCAGAATGCAGGGCTTGTACTCCGGTGTCCGCAAAGACGGAACGGCTGTCAACGGCTGGTTTGGCGACAGTTATGCCAACGCCATCGAGACCACGGACGGCAAAGCGCTGAGCGTGTCGTATGACGACAACGGTAATGCCATCTATGAGAACGCCGTGCTGGATGCCAATGGTGTTCCCGTGCTCCGTTATCCGTATAACATCATGACCATGCAGGAGAGCCTGGCGGCTACCAACCCGCTTAACCGCTTCCTCATCGATACTTCTGTAGGCAAACTGATCTATCTGCCGAACCGTCAGTCGGTTTCCATCAACCTGAGCGTGACCAACATCACCAACAACACGCATTTCAAGACCGGCGGCTATCAGCAAGCCCGTCTCCCGCGTGCCGTGCGTCAGGGCGAAGCCGACTACCAGAACTCGGTCATCACCGCCAACGCATGGAAGTACCCGTCGAAGTACTACTATGCTTGGGGCACTAACTTCTTCCTGTCTGTAACCTATAAATTCTAAGCAATATGAAGACGAAAAATATATCGTACATCGTACTTTGTACACTGGTGCTTGGCTTGATGGCTTCGTGTGAGCCCAAGGCTTTGCAGGAGAGCGATGTGTTCTCTTCGAATGAGTTGGACCAAGCGTTGCAAGCCGAAAATCCCGAAGGATGGGAGGTGTATAACCTCAACGATTTCCTCGACGCGTTTATGACCGAGAGCGGTAATTTTGCGGATGATTCGCTGGCGTCGTACCGTACGCGTTCCATGTATGTGAACGGCACGGACACGCTCTATCTCTACGCGATGGATACCATTCCCGTGAACGGCAAAGGTATCTATATCCGCGGTCGCGTGACGACGGATGACTTCGGCGGCAATTTCTACAAGTCGCTCGTTATCCAGCAGGTCATAGATTGGAAGACCGGCGCTGAAATCGACCAGCAGAACCTGCGTATCTCCGTCGATCTCGGATCGGTTGGAGGTCTGTATCAGGTGGGTCAGGAGATCCTCGTGCGTTGTAACGGCTTGGCTATTGGCCGTTATGCCAACCAGCCGCAACTCTGCGTGCCGACCTACAACAACAATATCTACGCCCTTTCTGCAGGCGAGAAAGTGGGCTGGAACCCGGGTCGTATTCCTTCGGCCCGTTTCCGTGCTGCCACTCGCATGATCGGTCATCCGGACGCTTCGCTGCTCGTCTATGACGAAGTGACGCTGGCGGACCTCTATACCAAGATCAAACGCCTGCCGGAGCCCAAAGCAGATGACATGGACGCAGTGCGCAAGATGGACGGACGCCTCGTGCGTATCGTAGGTGTGCATTTCACGGGCGAGTACAACGACCAGGGCGACATCGCCAAATGTGAGTACGACGACCCGGAGCGCAAGGACAGCAAAGCCAATGTGTTTGCGCCTACCACCAACAATGTCGGCTACCCGCAGAACCGTTTCATCCAGGACCAAGGCTCGAACAAGATCTGCGTCTCCAACTCCGAGTACGCCAAGTTCGCTTATTACTTCCTTCCGGGTGCCGGTCCTGACGGTATAGGTGGATGTGTCAACTTCGAAGGCTCGGTAACGGGTATCCTCGGCTGGTATGTGGACAATGCTATCGGCACGAAAGCCGGTACGCTCAAGAACCTGACGGGTTACGAGTGGTCGGTTACGCCGCGTGGTATTCCCGGAATCGGTCTGCCGGACATTCAAATGTTCTATCAGGGCGACACCGAGAATCCATGGGTACCGAAAGAGTTCGACCCGAAGGAGTACAAGGAAAAACAAGCTGAGCAGAATGCACAATAAACGATGAACTGGCTGGATATCTTACTGATCTTGCCGCTTGTCGTTGGCCTCGTTAGAGGCGTGATGCGCGGGTTCATCTCCGAGATCATCGCTATCATAGTGGTGATTCTCGGAGTGATTGGCGCCAGACTGTTGGCTCCGCCTTTCTCCACATGGCTGCTCGGGCAGTTCGCCTGGCCGCAAGGCGTGTGCGATGCGGTGGCCTATACCCTGCTCTTTCTCGGAATAGCCATCGTGCTCTCCATCCTCGCCAAACTGCTGACCAAACTGATGAAAGCCATCAATCTCGGTTGGGTCAATCGTCTGTTCGGCGGACTCATCGGTTTGGCCAAGTTCGGACTGATTGTGCTGGTCGTGGTCTTTGCGATGAGCAAGACGAACGAATCGTTCCATTGGCTGGACAATTCGCCGGTCGTGCAGTCATCCGTCGTTTATCCGCAATTGGTAAAAGCTACAGATGCTATATTATCTTTCTCTGGGCAGTAATTTTGGGGACCGCGAGCAACTGCTCCGCCAAGCCCTGACAAGTATCGAGCAGCAGATAGGAACGCTCCTTCGCTGCTCGTCTTTGTATTACTCCGAACCGTGGGGATTCAAGTCCGAGCACGAGTTCTGCAACCTCTGCTGTGCCGTAGAGACCGACAAGTCGCCGCTCAAAGTGCTGCACCTGACGCAAGCTATCGAGCGCAGTTTAGGGCGTACCAGGAAATCGGACGGACAGTATGCTGACCGGACCATGGACATCGATCTCATCCGCGTCTTTGACCAAGATACAGAAATAAAGCACCAATCCGAAGAATTGGTGCTACCCCATCCGCTTTGGGAGCAACGCGATTTTGTGCGTATTCCGTTATCGGAAATATGCTCACTTTAGCTCGCCCAACGCTCTCTTCACTTCATCATCAAAGCGAATCGCATAGGCAGCCTGGCCCCGCTGATAGAAATAGCGGAGCACTATCTCCGAACCAAGCATCTGCTTCACTTCATCCATGTTCCGATGAATAGCCTCTCTGAAATCGGGCCTTAAAACGGGCTCGAGCGCTTCCAGTTGGGCAATCGTGGCTGAATCGATGTCCTCATGCTTGGCCATGCGCAGCATGTCACCGAAGAACTTGGATGTCTCCGTCTCGTATTTGAATCCGCGCTCGTCCAGCCAATTGCAGAAGTCCTCAATGTCCGCGTCCGACACCTCATAGGTCTCTGCCGGTGCTATCGAGTTGTGCAGCCGGTGATAGCGCGTGGCATAATCGAACAGATAATGGTTCATATAGAGCGTGTAGGTAATGTCCACTTTGGCCGAATCGGAAAGCACGATGTCCGGCAAAATGCCTCCGGCGGTGTCCTTCTTCAGCTCGTGCCCTTTCTGGCGTTCGCTGTAATCAATCGCCTGAATACAACGGCCGGATGGCAGGTAGTACTTGCTGGTCGTCACTTTGATATGCCCGCCGTACGCCACATTCCGGACATTCTGCACCAGCCCTTTGCCGAAAGTCCGTTGGCCGATGAGAGTGGCACGGTTCAGGTCCTGCAGAGCACCAGACACGATCTCGCTCGCCGAAGCGGAGTTCTTGTCCACAAGCACCACTAACGGCAGGTCTTTGTAACGGGGATTATTGCGCGTCTTGTAGGTCCGGTTGCTCTGAGTCGTCTTGCCGCGTGTCTCCACTATCAACTGGTCGCGCTCCACGAACAGGTTGACAATCTGTATCGCCTCCTCGATGATTCCACCTCCGTTTCCGCGCAGGTCGATTATCAACTTACGCGCACCAAGGTTGTAATACAAGTCGTCCAGCGCATTGCTGAACGCCTGTGCCGAGCCGTCGGTAAACTCATTAAACGCGATGAATCCCACCGGCTCGGACAACGAATCGGCCGAAAAACAGGTGTAATAGCTCACGGGATCGAGGTGTATGTCCTCGCGCACAATCTCGACTTTGAACGGTTTGGCCACGCCTTCCCGCTCTAATTCCAGCACCACGGTCGTTCCGGGCACGCCGCGCAGATTATTGCTCACCTCGCTTACGCTCTGGCCTTTGGTGCTTTTGCCATCTACCGACAATATCCGGTCGCCTGCCTGCACACCGGCTTTCTGCGCCGGCTTGCCTTCGTACGGATTGACGGCATAGGTCCAAAGCGAATCCTTGTCCACTTTGGTTTTCTTGCCACGCTCTTCCGGACGCGGACGCTGCTGAATGATACTGCCTATTCCGCCGTACTTGCCGGTAGTCATCATCCGCAGCTCACGCTCGTTTTTCTTGGGATAATAGACGGTGTACGGGTCTATTTTGCGCAGCATGGCATTGATGGCTGTCTCCGTCAGATCCTCGTAATTGAGCGTATCGACATAGTTGACATCCACTTGCCGCAACACATCGTTGAACACGGTGATACACTCGTCCGCACGCGTCAGTTTCTCACGATCCTGCGCCCAAAGAGACGCACCCAGCACCGAGCACAGCACACAAACCGATATACAGAATAGCTTTTTCATCGCAGTTTATTGGGCACAAATTCACTTACATCCTTACCGTACGCATACAGGTCGCGCACGAGCGTGGACGATATATGCGCATATTCGGGCCGCGTATAAAGAATGATCGTCTCCACGCCGCCCAACTGTTTGTTGGCTTCGGCCATGTTACGCTCGTACTCAAAGTCCTCTACGCAGCGTATCCCACGCAGGATAAACTTCGCTTCCTGCTCCTTGGCAAAGTCGACAGTCAGGCAGTCATATATGGCCACTTTGACGCGCGAATCGTCTTTGAAGATTTTTCGAATCGCCTCTTCGCGCTCCCGAATCGGGAATGTCTCTTTCTTCGTACTATTGCGACCGATACCGATAACGATCTCGTCAAACAACTCCAGACCACGCTTCACGATATCGTAGTGGCCTACCGTAAACGGGTCAAACGACCCGGGAAAAATAGCTCTTTTACTCATTACAATTCTTTCAACTTTAAACTTTCAACCTTACACTTCCGGAAATTTTTTTCCGGAAACTCATACATTTCCACCAGCTTCTCCCGCAAAAACGCTTCATCTTTGTCTGGCAGTTCTATCTTGGCCAAACGGCTCTCCAGATACGCATCAAATTCCGTGCCACGCTCAAAAATCTCGTAACCCGAATGAATATGCCGGTCGATAATGTCGCACACCAATTGCAACTGGTCGTGGTTAGGCGCCTTGCGATACTCCGGATGTGCCGCCAGCATGGCATCTATCTCCGGATTGATACTCGGCGTCAGACGATAATAGACGCGCCCTTTCTCGCCGCGGATACCCGTTTGCATCGACTCCACATCATCCCGTTTGGTCTTGTGCCAATGCGGATTGTCCCGTTTGAGCTGCATCTCGCGCGCCTTGAGATAATCGCACGGGTCGTACTCGTACGAGATGCTGACCGGACAGATATTGAGCGCTTTCACATTCTCAAAAAAGTCGTCCTTGCCCAGCGTCAGCATATGTAGCACGCTCGCTTGCGTCAAGTCGTTACTGTCCTTGGCACGGCCTTCACGCTGCGCCAGCCAGATGGACTTGCCTTCATCGCGCAACTGGCGGATATACGCCGACAACTGCCTGGCGTTCTCCAACTGCGCATGAGTTCCGGCGCCGCGTTTGACCACAAAACAGCGGTTGAAACGAACCAGCACTTCGATCCATTTGTGCGCAAACAGATTATTGCCGATACCGATGAACGGACGGATGAAATAGCGAAGCCTGAGCAGCAGCGACAGCCAGGCCGAATCGAGCACGATATCCCGATGATTCGTCATAAAAAAGGCACCGTGTTTGATGTCCGACTCTATCTGCTTGCGGTCGCCGAGGTAGTCCAAGTGAATGCCTTTGGTCGTGCGCAACGCCCATATCCACAAGAGCGGGAATGCAAACAGGAAGTCGCAGATGGTCAGCAGCCACCCTACCCGATAAGCCCGTATGTCCTTGAATTCATCCTTCATAATGCTCCAATGCCGCTTTGGACGCTTCCCGATAGGCCACCATCAAACCGCCTGTGCCCAACAGCGTGCCGCCGAAATAGCGCACCACGACTACCAGTATGTTGTCCAATCCGCGGGCATCAATCGACCGCAAGATGGGTGCTCCGGCCGTTCCGTGAGGCTCGCCGTCATCTTTCGTACGCCATAGGTTCGGACCCAGACGGTAGGCGTAGCATACATGCCGCGCGTCGTGGTATTTCTTCTTGTACCACGCCACACGCGCTTTGGCTTCGTCCTCATTCGCTATCGGCTCCGCAAATCCTAAGAACTTGCTGCCTCTGTCCTTATATACACCTTCCGCTGCCAAAAATTTTCAAATTTCAATTTTCAATTTTCAACTTCTTCCGAATATCCTTCGGTATCACGTCCTTGTGGACGAGAATGTCGATCGTCTTGTATTGCACGAACGCCTCGCTCACATACCAAATGCCCTTGTAGTCCGATTTGACCGTGCCCCACGAGTTCTTGACCATGTAATAGCGCTTACCGTTCTGGTCCTTGGCGGTACCGAAGATCTGCATACCGTGGTCATCGGTCGTCTCCCAGTTGTCGAACGCGTCCTGCCGCATCTGTTGCGTAATCGTTTTCTCCGGAAGCGGCCGTTTGGTCAGTTCCTCTTTCTTCTTGTCGGCTGTCATTCCAACCCATTTGGCCATGTCGCTTCCCGTCAGATCGGCGCCTCGGTCGTCGTCAGGCACCACGCCCACACCTTTCCGCGAGAAACCTATCTCGCTCACATCCGCAGCCCAAACTAAGGTATAGCCTTTCTCTAACGAGTTGTCGATAATACGCATCAGTTCATCCAACGGCACATTGTACATCTGGTCCATACGCCAGTTGTCCGGCACCTCCAGCGCGAACTTCTCATAGAACGGATGGTGAGTATAAGACGTGATTGATACGTAGTCATTAGCTGATAATCCTAGACTTTTCACGTAGGATTGCGGTGTGTAGTGCGCACCGTTGTAGTCAAACTCTTCGGGACATTTGCCCAAATAGGCATCATAGATGCCTTGTAGTCCCTCGCGCCACACGGGACTCAGCTTCTTCAAGCCGCTCAGACCTTTCAGATAGCCTGCCGCCACATGATCCAGCTCGTTGTGCACGGGCAGCGTGTCATTGGATGTCCAACCGTAACGGATACCGGGCATCGCCTCTTGCGGCACGAGACCATAATGTTCCATGCAGTACAGCACGTCGTTGGCCGCACCACCGGGCGCAAAACGCGGCTCGTTGTACATCCGCACGCAGTAGGTGGCACGGTCCATCATCGTCTTGCTTACCACGAACATCTCGCTGAAATCGACCACCTGGCCTTTGGTGCGCAGCACTTCGGACTCTAAGAATCCGAGCGCCGAGAAAGCCCAACAGGTCGAACTTCTATTCTGATTCTTGACCGGCGTAATCGCCAAACTGTCCACGGTCGTGAACTGCCATCCTTCGACTGAATCTTTCTTCGTCTCAGCCGGTTCACTCTGCGCCCAAATAGCGCAGCTCATTGCCAATACGGCTACTGTAAATAATTTTTTCATTCTTTCACCCTTTCATTCTTTAATCGGGAAATTCCATTAAGTAAGCTTTGATAAACGCATCTATATCGCCGTCCATCACGGCATTGACGTTACTCGTTTGATAGTTGGTGCGGTGATCCTTCACGCGCCGGTCGTCGAACACGTAACTGCGGATCTGGCTTCCCCACTCTATCTTCTTCTTGCCTGCCTCCACTTTGGCCTGCGCCTGACGCCGTTTCTCCAGTTCCAGCTCATAGAGTTGGCTCCTTAAATGCCGCAAGGCGTTCTCGCGGTTCTTCGGCTGATCACGCGTCTCTGTGTTCTCTATCACTATCTCGTCCGGCTGACCCGTCAGCGGATTGACGAACTTGTAATGGAGCCGCACGCCGGACTCGACCTTGTTCACGTTTTGTCCGCCGGCACCGGAACTGCGGAAAGTATCCCAAGACAGTCCTGCAGGGTTGACCTCCACCTCTATCGTATCGTCAATCAACGGCACCACGAACACGCTCGCGAAACTCGTCATGCGCTTGCCTTGCGCGTTATAAGGACTCACGCGCACGAGACGATGCACGCCGTTTTCCGACTTCAGGTACCCGTAAGCCATATCGCCTTCTATGTTGAATGTCACGGTCTTGATACCCGCCTCGTCGCCTTCCTGCAGGTTTTCGATGGTCACTTTGTAGTCGTGCTTCTCGCAGTACCGCTGGTACATACGCATCAGTTGCTCAGCCCAGTCTTGCGCTTCCGTTCCGCCGGCACCCGACACGATCTTCAGGACGGCCGGCATCTGGTCTTCCTCGTGCGAAAGCATGTTCTTCATCTCCAGGTCCTCCACTTCTTGCAAGGCCTTGGCATAAGCGGCATCCACTTCTTCTTCTGTCACCAGCTCCTCCCTGAAATACTCGAAGCTGAGCGACAGTTCCTCCACCGCCGCACGCACACCTTCGTAGCCGTCGATCCAGCGTTTGATACTTTTCACCTTGCGCATCTGTGCCTCTGCAGCCTTGGCGTCGTCCCAGAATCCCGGTGCCTGCGTATGCAGTTCTTCCTCCTCCAGCTGTATACGCTTCTCGTCTATCTGCAGATAGGTCTTCAGCTTCTCCGCCCGCTGCTGCACATCTTTCAATTGCTCAATTGTTATCATAGTTATACCAATTTTCCAGTTTCTCATTGAAGGCACGCCGTTCGAGTGTCTGTGCCCAAAGTTTCACATCCTCCGTATGGTCTTCAAACACCATCGTCACCGTCCTCCGCCATTTGCCTTTCTTGGGCTTCAACTTCGACCATTGGCTGCTCTCCAGACCTCGCATGCGGCAAAGGATCACCCGCACTCCTTCCGGCAGTTCCTTACAAACCTCATAGGCCAAACGCCGGTTGCCTATCACCTCTTTGTCTATGGTCTTGACGTGTCCGCTCGGATAGAAGCATATCTCTTTCCCCGCAGCCAGACTGTCAATCGCTATCCGGCTCAGACGGCTCGCTGCCTCCGCTTTTGACTTTAGACCTTTATCGGATTGCTCGGAAGCGCCTTTCTCCAGATCCGGCACTTCTATTGCATCAGCTTTGCGCAATATATGTCCGTAGAACCAATGCCGCATAAACATCTCGTCGCTCATCGGACAAATAGGCAGCCACCAAACTTCGCTGAATAGCAACAGCGGGTCAATGTATGCCGTATGGTTAGGCAGCACCAGATGCACACTCCCGTCGCGCAGCAGTTCTTCTCCCATTGTCTGCACATCATAGTGCCAATGAAGCAAGAACTTCGCTATTTTCCCCAGCCTATATCTATCCATAATAAAATCGGCTGCAAAGATACAAAAAATATTTGGAATATGCAAATAATTGCGCAATTGAAATATTTTTTTCAAAAAAATGCTCAAAAATTTGCGTATATGAAAAAAAAGCAGTACCTTTGCACCCGCTTTTGAAAAATGGCAAATATCAAATGTCAAATTTCAAATTCGCGTTATGCCCATTGAGGGCAAAACGCTCATGGTGGTCATAGCTCAGTTGGCAGAGCATCGGATTGTGGTTCCGAGTGTCGTGGGGAGCTTAAGACAAAAACTTTAATCCGTTGTAACTGAATAAGTTACGGCGGATTTTCGGTTAAAGTGTCCCGAAAATGTCCCGAAAATTTGATTAAAAAATTCGGGCAAAAAAACGAGCAAAAGCACTAAAAATATCTGGCATCGTAACTCTGTTTTCAGCAAAGAAAATGGAGAAAAAAAAATGTCAACTCTTAGTCAATTTTCACCGCTCTTTACGGGCTATGCCCCAGCGGTAGTGAAACACATTGCGACCGGATGGTTTATCGAGTATTACGTAACCAATCCTTTCACCCAAACCTTAGAGCGTCGCAAGTTCCGGTTAAACAATCTGCGCAAGCGTTGTCGTACTGCAATGGAGTTCAGAGTGCAGGCGAACACTATCTGTAGCCAACTCAATATGAAGCTGGCTAACGGATGGAATACTTTTAACGAGGATGTCAAAACGGAGAACCCGGGCGCAGTACCTATTAAGATTGTTTACGAGCAGTATTTCCGTGACGTGGAAAAAGATCTTCGTCCTGACACCCTACGAGGCTACAAGGCATTTAGTCGTAGGCTTCTTGAGTGGTGTGATAAGAGAAGCCCGGATATG
>JAFSKL010000016.1 GCA_017448985.1 Paludibacteraceae bacterium | reverse complement strand
CTTCGTTGTCCTTGATGGCGCTCAGGGTGTCATTATACTTTTGGATTTCTTCTTCGTTTTTGCTGCCTTGCTGTTGTGCTTCATAGGCATCCCAGTCGAAGTTCTGGAGAGAAAGATTTTCTGCCATTGAGAAAATTTTGTGGGAGCGAAATTTTCTTAATTAAAAATTAAAAATTACGAATTAAGAATTATTTCGGGATCCCGTTAAAGGGTTAAACATGTTAGCCTTTCTCGGCTTCACAGCCGAAAAAGCGTGCAAAGGTACTGCTTTTTTTTGACATGTGCAAATAAATTGACATTTATTTTTAGAAAAAAATGATGTCACTAAATGTATATTATATATAAATATATAAGATAGTATATTTTACTAAAAAAAAATCGTCGTTTTGGGGCTTGAAAATATGCTGTTCCTATAGTGACGTTAGCCTTGACTGTCGGTTGACCGTCGGTTGACCGTCGGTTCGATCCGCTTTCGATAGACAATAAATACAAGAAAAAAATGACATATGCAAATTTTTCTGGAAGAAAGTGTTAAGAAATGGGATTTTGGTGCTAAATACGTCAAAAATGCCCAAAATGATTCTATTGCCAGACACCATAGCATCGGCAAGGATAGTTGCGGCGAGCACGTGTGTTATGGGAAGAAAAGGTATAAGAAAGTTTGATGCCGACATCAAAGAGGCTATATCGTGACACCAGAGGTTGCCCTTGCCGTTGAGAAGACAAGACCGGACAGAGGATGCGGGAAAGCGGAAAACCGTCACGTGTGTCGGTGAGCGTGATCAAAGACGGTTGAAGATCGTTCGTATTGTTTGTGCGCGAGAGGCAGTAATCGGCATAGATGCCGACAGTTAGACAGGATTTGGCCTTGCTATAGTTTCGGAAGGGAATGTCATAGCTGATTTCTCCAGCCAGCCACCATTGCATTTTAGGTAGCGAGGCCTTTCCTTTGTTGTCCATGGCGAACGAACGTGAGGCAGCCAGCGGGTAGGACTCAAAGACGCGGTTGTCATAGTCCGGATAATAGACCGAGAGAGCTGCATTCTGTGCTTTTTCAGTCCATGAGCAGGAGATAGGGAAAACTACTTTCGGACCTAAATAAACGCCCACCTTCTTCCATTTCAGCGCTATTTGTGCAGGAATTCCGACTGACCATATGGTGTACATTTCGCGCAACGAGCCGATGGTATAGTCTATTTGCATCGTTTGGTTTTCTACATCGATCGTGGTGTAGGAATCGGTATAGCCCTTTTTGCTCCATCCTGTGCGATGCATGTCGGCGGACACGCCGATTCGGAAACCGATTACGTGTTGCGAATAGTAGCCATATGCGGCATGAAGGCCTGTATTTGCGCTTGGTTGCATGGATACGTAGGAATGCAGACTATGGTAGCCGGCAACACCTCCGTGCAGTCCGAGTTCGAATGTATGCTGTGCCTGTGCGCAAACAACAACCGTTAGGATTCCTATGAGCAATAGACTACGTTTCACGGAATAAGTTTTTTCTCTGTGCGTTGTTCTCCGTTTTGTTCTATTTGAATGAAATACAAGCCTTTAGGAAGGACCGGAATCGTCGTGTCTCCTTCGGCTTGATAGAAGAGGTAACCGTTATGATTGTATATTCGTATACGGCTTGTCGCCTGTGTTTGCGCCGGTTGGATAGTTAGTATCTCTGACCATACATAACGTCCGTTGTCCATTTGCAGACGCAGTTGGAACGCACCTTGTAATTCATTCTGTTCGGAGAAATTGTCTTCCGTAGCATCGGGGATGGCTGTTCCGTCTTTATACCATTGATAGCCGCTCACCGTTAGTTCCGGGAACAATTGACGGACACGCTCGTTATTACAAAGGAGTTGCCAGTTATACTTGTTGACGATGAAGTCATACAGCCGCTCGCAATGGAAGGTACTCAACGTATATATATACTCAATACTATCGCAGTCCCGCGCATTCTTATCAATCCATCTTCTCTCCCCCTCCTCTGCAAATAACACTCCCCGCCATGTAAAGGGCATCAGCGTATCGCAAACGGCGGTGTCTTGGTTGATGGTGATTATCTCCTGGCAGCATATTTCAGTATTGAGAGTCAATAGGACAATTAAACTGTCATAACCACAAATATCTTTGACTGTATCTACGACAGTACCATCCGATGTCCATTCGTGTCCTTGCCATGTTATAGGCATTAACGTATCACATACAGTGGTATCTTGTTCCTGCTTGCTTACAGGTGGAGTTTCTCTAACAGGGCGAACGGGAATCTGAGCATCTCGAGCTGTCGAAGAAATTGTTGCCGTACTAATCTCACTAAACTCAAGGGCACCCGCTAATTCTGGTATGTTTGACCCCATCGGCGTAGTTGACCAATAGTACCCATAATAGTTAGGACGATTAATCCAAGTTCCGTACATCACACCTTCCGCAGGCAGAAAGACGGCTCCAATACTTTCCAATTTCAGCCATTCGTTAATGTCATAGCTATTCACCGAGTAAGGCTGTGGCGTGAATGCAGGAAGAGAAACATCTGATTGATCATAATCATCCGGCAGTAATACTAATCCATGGACATCCCCGATGGATGCTATTCCCCGTAATTGGGATGCATCTCTACGCATATTTATAATATAGCTCCATTCATAAGCAGTAAGGGTTCTCCAAGTACCCGGAGCATCATCTCCGATTGTGTTATAGATAGCCCAATCTGCATTTCTATATTCACCGGTCATACTATTTGCCGGGTCACCATTAATATAGTAGTCCCAAGTCGCTCGTGAATTTTCCCACGGATTGAAATATGTAGCGCCACTATTCCAACCACTCGTGCCCCATGCAAATAAGTCAATCCATGCATCGTTAAACTCACTTTTATTTCGGTTACTTTTCTCATCCGCTAAATCCCATTGATGCTCAGCAAATCGCCACGTGCCTGGTTTGATGGTGCCATCAATGCATAAATGAGAGCCTGCGACTGCATTATATTGTAAATTTCCAGGGGCAAAGAGCACTTTTTTGTAAGCACTAACGCTAAAGCCATGCTTGAGAGTACCGTCTATGCAAGGATCTGGCGATTCCGCATGCACGACGGATGCACACAGGCTAAACATAAGAAATAATATGATGCTTCTTCTCTGCATGAAGTTCTTTGATTTCATAAAAAAGTGCGGACAGTCTGTATATCGGTACATTCGGGCTTGGACTCCCATAGACTCCAATATATGCAGAAAGTCCACACTCATAGCGCGAACTTCCGCTATATTGAGGAAGTCTATTACAATTGTCCAAGATTGAATGTATCCTTAATAAAGCAAATGCTTAATTTTCTAATATATCTCCGCTTTTACGCTGTCGGAGCCAGCGGAAGGGTAATTCTTGTAGCCGAGTTCTAACAGTAGTTCATCGGCTAAATATTCGTCACTAAAACAATGCATGTCTGCGACTCCATTGCTGATAAGATCATACGTCGTGGAGTCGTAGAACTTACCCAATGCATCTTCATATGAAAGTCCTGCTTGTTCGGCAAATAGCTTAACGATACGGGCATATTTACGTTGTAATAAAGTAGGGTTTGCTTGCATGGTTAAAGTCTTTGTGAAGATTTAAAATGAAGATATTTGTCCAATACAGCTTGCGAGGTGATACAAATCTGATGATTCGGCTTTTTCTCGCGGAGTTCACCTAAAGCCTGCTCGCGTGTATAAATACCTGTGAAATAGAGATCTACCGTATCGAACACCTGATCATCGGCTATGCCACCTTCTATAATATCGAACTGCTCGTGCGGCAGACCTTTTCGACAAGCGGTTATATAATCCAGCCATTCACCATCATAGGCAGAAAAGACCTTGCGGGTGCATTCCGGACATTCATCGAATTCGTAAATGTTCATGATAGCCTTTTGTCCACGCCTGATAAAACGCTCAGCATAACGTTCTGCCTGTACACGCAAAGGAGTGAGGTAGAAACCAACTCCAAAATCGAGACGAGGACGCGAATGTTGCAAGTCCGGATGAGGAATCTCCGTATAAGAGGTGTGATATAGAATCATAGCTTGACTCCTTTCTGCTGCATGAGCGATACTAAATCGTCCACTATGTATTCCTTGGAAAAACTATGTAGCACATCGTAGCAAGGCACGATATAACCGTCTATCATATCTGCGTTCTGCATGGCGTGATAAACGTCCTTTGCGCTCTTGTTCAAAAACAATGCTACGTTATTGACGCAAAAGATAGTGAAATTCAGTATTTTGAAGTCCATATAACTAAACCTTTGCAAATTCGGTTGCAAAGTTACAAGAAAAAAATGACATATGCAAATATTTTTGAGAAAAAATGCGAAATGAGTGCGATTTTAGAAATCGGAAGAAGTTTTAATTTCATAAAATCCCAAGCAAAGCTTCGATCTGAAAGCCAAAACAATCCGTATAATTGTAAAAACGGAGACAAAATTACTGCTTTTTTTTGAATTGTGCAAATAAATTTGCATATATCGAAAATTTTTCGTATCTTTGCAGCCGCAAATTATGTGAATTATTAAATCGGATATATTATGGCTAAGTACCAATGGAGTTTTGCCAATGTAGGCAACGTGACCCGCGTGCGTATATCGACGGGTGAGGACATCCGCCATTTGGGCGAGTTGGACAAGAAGATGTGGACGGTGTTGAGCTGTCCTATAAACGGCTTGGAGATCAGCGCTGACTCGTTGAGTCAGATGGATCAGGACGGCGACGGCAAGTTGCGTCTGAAAGAGGTGGTGGCTACGGCTGAATGGCTGTGCGCGACGCTCAAGAACCCCGATACGCTGTTGGAGCAGAGCGATGCGATTGCGCTGGACAACATAGCGGACGAGGGGTTACGGGTTACGGGTGAACGGTTATCGGTTAACGGGAAAGTGGCTCTCGCCGATGTGCAGGCAGCGATAGACGGTGTGACGATAGAGGCGCAGCCGATACCCGAGGCACCGCTGGCCGCCGACGTGATAGCCGCTTACAAGGAGAAACAGGCGGAGTATGCAGCCTATTTCGAGCAGGAGAAGTTGCAGAAATTAGGTCTGGCTGTTATTCCCGAAGATACTCCGAAGCCGGGAATGGCGGAGAAGAAGTTCGTAGAGATGGGCGCGCAGATAGCCGAATGGGAAGCCGCCAAAGCGGCAGCCGAAGGCGCCAATGCTGCGGCTCTGGATGCAGCCAAGGCAGAGTTCATGCCGTTGCGCAAGCTGCTGTTGCTCCACCGCGATTTCTACCGTCTGCTGCGTAACTTCATTACCTTGGAGGATTTCTACGATGGCAATGAGGCGACGATCGCTTCGTTCCAGGCCGGTACACTCATTATCGATCAGCGCGCGTGTCACCTCTGTATCCGCGTGCAGGATCTGCCGAAGCACGACAGCCAGGCTCCGCTGAGCGGCATTTACTTGCTGTATTGCAACTGCGAGAACAAGAAGACGGGTAAGACCTGCCAGATAGTAGCGGCCATGACGCAAGGTGAGATCAAGAACCTGAGCGTGGGCAAGAATGCCGTGTTCTACGACAACGACGGACTCGACTACGACGCGACGGTATTCAAGATCATCGAGAACCCGATCAGCATCCGTCAGGCGTTCTGGACACCGTATCGCAAGTTCGCCAAATGGGTGGAGGACAAAGTGAACAAGTCCGCTTCGGAGAAAGATGCGAAAGTGATGGGCGACATAACCGCCAGCGCCGAGGCCAAAGCTGAAGGCAAGGAAGCACCGAAACCCGCGTTCGACATCGCCAAGTTCGCCGGCATCTTTGCTGCCATCGGTATGGCGATAGGCATGATCGGCACAATGCTGGTCAGCGTAGCCAAGGGTTGGATCACGCTCACATGGTGGCAACAGCTGCTCGTGTTTGTGGGTATCCTGCTGCTTATTTCGGGTCCGAGTATGATCATGGCCTGGCTCAAGCTGCGCCGTCGTAACCTGGCACCGGTGCTCAACGCCAACGGTTGGGCCGTCAACGCCGACGCTATCATCTCCGTTCCGTTTGGCAAGAAACTGACGGAGCAGGTGGCCTTCCCGATGGTGAAGACAAGACGTATGAAACCGTGGTGTGCGGTGCTGCTCGTGCTCAGTATAATAGCTATTCTCGGACTCGGCGGTTGGGGCGTGTATAAGTACGTGACCCGCGACAAAGTGAGTGCCGAAGAAGTGGAAGCCGTGATCGAGGCTGAGGCAGACGCTGCGCCTGCGCTGGAAGCTGAAACAATAGCAGAGGAGGGCGCAGAATGAGACGTTCTATCGTAGCGGTTGTTTTGTGGCTGTCGGCTATCGGCTTGGCTTATGCGGATAATGTGTTCACGGAGGATCTGAGTCTGAATCCGCCGTTGGACACGCTGGCTGAGGATGGCGAAGGGACGGAGTTGGAAGAACTGGATTCGTTGGACATTCGGCATGAACTGCCTGAGTGTCTGGCGGGTTTGTTCTCGCACGATACCTTGATTCTCGGCTGCGACATGGACGTGCTGCCGCGTAAGATCATCGTGCGTACCAAGGACGGCGATGTGATGTACAAGATTGCGCCGCAGTTCATGTTAGACACGACGCTGATGACGCATCACCCTGCTGACAGTATCTATCGAAATATTTGGACGGACGAGCGTGTGAACCCGTATGGCACGTTGTTCGACAGCATCAAGGACGATGTGCATGTGTCGATGGAGGGCTTCCGTCTGCCGGCTCCGGGATATGTGACGAGCAGTTTCGGTTGGCGCAAGAACCGTATGCACAAGGGTACGGACATCAAGGTGCAAGTGGGCGATTCGATTCGTGCGGCTTGGGGCGGTCAGATACGTATCGTAGGCTGGGATCCGCGCGGGTACGGCTATTTCGTGGTCGTGCGTCATGACAACGGTCTGGAGACCGTGTATGGTCACCTGAGTCGTCCGCTGGTGGATGAGTACGAGAAAGTGCCGGCAGGTTACGTGCTCGGTCTCGGCGGTAACACGGGTCGTTCGACGGGTAGCCATCTGCACTTCGAGATACGTTACCTGGGCGAGGCAATCGACCCGGCCAAGGTGATCGATTTCTCGACGGGTCAGTTACGCAACAGCGAAGAGTACGTGATCGGTATCAAGGCCATGAAGCAGGCGAAAGCGGAGCAGGCGGCACGCAAGTACCACACCGTGCGCAGCGGCGACACGCTCTCCGGACTCGCCAAGAAATACGGCACAACGGTCAAGAAACTCTGCCAGCTGAACGGCATCAAGGAGACGTCTGTGATACGGATAGGTCAAAAAATTCGCGTGCGCTAATTTTTTGACGGTTACGGGTTATCGGTTACGGGTTACCGGTTACCGGTTACTCATGGTGATAGGGTTCACCACGAAGGATGGTCATCGCGCGGTAGAGCTGCTCGATGGCCATTAATCGTATCATTTGGTGGGAGAAAGTCATCTGCGAGAAGGACACCTTATAATTCGCGCGCGCATAGACAGCCGGACTGAACCCGTAGGCACCGCCGATGACGAGCACGAGGTCCTTGCCGGCGGACATCTTCTTCTGCAGCCATTCGGCGTACTCGATGGAGCGGAACTCATGTCCGTGTTCGTCGAGCAGCACCACTTCCATCGAGGGTGTGAGCCAGCGGAGGATAGCTTCGCCTTCCGCTGTCTTGAGCTGTTCCTCGCTCAGCGACTTGGCATTCTTGATGTCCGGCAGCACGACAAACTCAAACGGCACATAGTGCGTGAGCCGCTGCTGGTAGTCCTGGATGAGCGACGCGAGGCGTGCGTCACCAGTCTTGCCCGTGACTAACAAGGTCATCTTCATCGGTGAAATAGGCTTCGAAATCGTCGCCGCCCCAAGTGAATTTATAAATGACATTATTGCCAAAGAAGCCGTCGAAGCTGACGATGGCCGTGTAATAAGTGTGTCCCTCTTCAAACGCCTCGTCGGACGCCTGACCGTCGTTCTTGGTCACGTTGACGCCGTAGCGGACGAGTGAGGTGAGGTCGAGCTCCGCGTACGTCAGGAACAGGTCGGTGAAGAAATCGACGGGCGTCCGGTTTATGTCGTCGCGGAGGTAGAGGCTGTCGCGCGTGACTGCCATATACGGGAAGTGGTTGTTGATACGGCCGTAATCGTCGATGGGGTAGATATAGTCATACATGCCGTGCACGCGGTACTCGAAATGGACATCGTAGATACTCTCGCTCTTGGTGGCGACCGATTGGAGCGTGAGTTTGCCGACGGGTTTCATCGTCTCGGGGTTGACGACGAAGGCATAGACCCAGTACTCGGTGTCGGGACTGAGGTTGGTGAAGAAATGGTCGGTGTTGCCGTACTTGAGCACATGGCTGGCGAACGACGCTATGTTGAACTCTCCGTCCTTGAGCAGCCAGTGCCGCCAGTTGATGTACTCGGCATGGGCGGAGTCCAGCGCCAGCGTCATGAACTGCTTCTGGTGCACCATCGGGTCGAACTCGTCGTCCGCAGGCTGGATGGCGATGAGGTAATAGGCCTCTTTGTCGGTCGAGAACGAGCAGTCGATGAAGCCTGCCGACACCGTATGGACGTCCATCGTGATATGCACATCCTTGTCGGTCCATTTGGCCTCGGAGGTACAGGAAGCGAGCATTATTATAAATAATAATGCAATTTGAGATTTGAGATTTGAAATTTGAAATTTATTACTCATACTGCCTCCTTTCTTCCTCTTCTTTCTTGAGCAGGTCCTGGACGGCGCCGATGAAGCGCAGACAGGTCTTGACGTGCCCGCCGTAATGGCCGAAGTTATACTCTATGTTCGCGTTCTGCCATTTGACTTTGGCGTTGGTGGCATTGGTGTAAGGCACCGTCTCGTCGTCCATCGAGTGCATCATGTACACGGACGCATAGGGTTGCCAGTTATAGGAGATGATCGAGTTGGCGTTCATCGCCTTGTATAGCTCCGCCACCTTGTCGGAGGTCTGGTTCATGGCCTCTTCGGTCACGAGTTCGTGCGTGACGTGCGTGCCTATGAAGCCGTTGACTTGCGCGGTGGGGTAGCGTTTGCTGTTGACCCAGTCGTCGATCTTGTCGCACAGCCAGGGCTGCATCATGTCGGATAGTTGCATGTTGAGTTTGTTGCCCACTATCATGCCTTGCAGCACCAGCGGCACGGCGATCGGATAGCCGGTGGTGTCGGTGTTGATGAACCGCTCGTAGGTGGCTTTGACGTCATAGGGTCCTCCGCCGGCGAACACACGGTGTATGCGGATGTTGTCGGCATCGTTGTCCGACAGCTGGTACTCTTTCTCGATGAGGTACTCGACGGCCATCGTGGTAGCACCGCCCTGGCTGTAACCCATCAGGTAGATATCGTCCTCTTCGGGCTCCATGTCGATTGCCTTGAGCCACGGTCGCACCGCCAGGTACATGTCAACCACATTGAGCGCCGTGAGGTCCATGACGAGGTACGGGTGCACCTGATCGACCGTGACGCCGTAGCCGATATAGTCGGGAATGATGAGCCCGTATCCCTGCTTGGCCAGTATGCCTTCGAGCGAGAAGCACTTACTCGGCGCTTCGGCATTGGAGCCGATGGTGTAATGGCTGACGAGAATCATGCGTTTGGGCTTGCGACCGGTGGGCAGGATGACTTTGCCGGAAAGGGTGATGGTGTCCCATTCGCCGTTGACACTCGGGTAGGTGCCTACTATCTCCGTCACCGAGTTCTGATTGCCCCATTTGAGCAGCTCCTGGATGATGGCGGTGGCTGTCACGCTGCTTGTCTTACGCGGTGCAGCCCAGCCATCTGAAGGCTGATTGCTGAATGCTGAATACTCATTCACCGGCGTGCCGTCGGGCAGGTAACAGTTGTTCGGCAGACCGCGACTGAGGTCCGTCTCGTGCTGGCTGATGACTTGAAACTTCATGCCTTTGGCAGCCTCTATGTCCGTGAAATCGACAAAGGGGTTGGAGTGGAAGCGGCAGGAGAAAAGTGAAAATTGAAAAATGAAAATGGCAAGGGCTATCAGTCCTGACAATTTGCTATGTGTTGTGTATCCTTTCATTTTTAACCTTTCAATTTTAATTTAAAATCTTGCTCCTATACTAACGTTAATCATTCGTGAGGCGGCCATGAAGACGACATTCTTGTTCTGCAGGGCCGTCATGCCGCCGAGGTCGATGGCGCAGAACCAACGCTTGTAGTTGAAACTGAAACCGAGCACGGTCGCGTTGAGGGCCACGCTGATGTCTGTGCTCTGGCCTGCCTCATTGACCTCGGTGCCGCCGTTGAAATCGAGACCGATGCCCAGACTCGAATAGATGTTCACATTCGGGTGGTAGAAATAGGTGAAGCGCATGGTGGGCATGAACACGAGGTTGTAGAAATACTCCCTGTTGCTGCGTTCGACTTCCATGCCTTGGCCGTTACGGGTGACATTGGTCCAACCTACCTCGCTCATGTCGAACATGGCACCCAAGGCGAACCACGGCGCAAAACGCCGCTGGTACTCGAACCACAAGTGCTGGTGGTGCCGGAAGTCCTCTTTATAGACTTGTCGGTAACTCTCCGGCATCGTAGTGGTGATATTCGTCGGGTTGTGCCACATCAGGGTCTCGAAGATCTGATCGCCCCAACCGATACGGATCTCGTTCCGCCGGTCGAGGATGTCGGTTTTGGTCTCCGCGAACGCGCTGAGCGCCAAACCGAGGAAAAATACTATGGTTATAAATTTTTTCATGTTTCTATCGTAGGCCTGCTATCTTGTGCAACTGGACGCTGAGTCGCCAAAAAGGGTGGGCGAGTATGTAGCGCACGGTGTCGTCCAGGTTGTCGTTACTGTCTATCTCAAAGTCGTCGATGCCGCTCATCAGCAACCATTCGCCGTTGTACCGAAGCGGTTGCAGCATCCAGTGTTCGGCTTCCAACTGGCTCCGCCAAATCTCCGGATCGTAGGTACCGGTGAAGACGACTTTCACTTCATTTACTCGCTTAAGGGCGAGTGTGGTGTCTTGTTTAGGGCTACATGTTATCCAGTCGATGCCGTCGGGTAGGGGACGGGTGCCGTTGGTCTCGATGCAGATATAGAACCCCGCTTCGTGCAGCGCGTCGATGAGGGCTTGGTCCACTTGCAGACTTGGTTCACCGCCTGTCAGTACGCACATCTTGCGTCGCTCGTTGGGCGTGTCGTAGAGCTCTTTCATCTCGTGCACTATCTGCTCCGCCGTCATCTCGGTGAACTCCGTGAACTCGGTGTCGCACCACGGGCAATGCAGGTTGCAACCGCTGAAACGAACGAACACGGCAGGAATCCCGCTGTGTGCTCCCTCGCCTTGCAGGGTAAAGAATATTTCGTTAACTCTATACAATGATTAATGATTAATGATTAAAGGAATATCTCGTGGAAACAAATGTTATCGGCAACGAAAAATATTCTTAACCACGAGGGCACTATAGATATTCATTATTCATTGTTAATTATTCATTAGTCGCACTCATAGATGGCGATGTTGCCCTCGCTCTCCTGCACGCTGACCTTGTAGCAATTCTCCACATGGTCGCAGATCCAGCGGGCTATGTTCTCCGCCGACGGGTTGACATCCAGTATATCATTGATATACTGATGGTCAAAGGTGTCCTTCACCACGCGCTTGATATGCGTGAAGTCGGTCACCATGCCGTCGCGGTTCAACTCCTTGGCACGGCAATAGACCACGATGATCCAGTTATGTCCGTGCAGCGCCTCGCACTTACTCTCGTACGACAACTCCAAATTATGCGCTGCCGAAATCTCTATCGTTTTTTGTACGTAATACATCCTAACAATTTAACAGTTTAACGATTTAACAGTTTAACGACTTCTTCGCCTCCCGCAACGCTTCGTCTCGTTCACGGCAAGTACCGCAGACGCCGCAAGGCTTCTCGCCGCCTTTGTAGCAGCTCCATGTCTCGTCGTAGTTGATGCCTAATTTCAGCCCGTGCCGCACGATATCGGTCTTGGTGATGTGCGTATAGGGCGTGAGCAGTCTGACCCCGTTCCAAGTGCCTGCATGAACGGCCTTGTCCATTGCGTCCACGAACTCGGGCCGGCAGTCGGGATAGATGGCATGGTCACCGGAGTGGTTCGCCAGCATGATGTACTGCAGCCGGTTGTTCTCTGCTATCCCGGCAGCGATCGACAGCATGATGCCGTTGCGGAACGGCACGACCGTCGAGCGCATGTTCTCGTCATCGTAGTTGCCTTCGGGAATAGCGTCGGCTCCTTCCAAAAGCGACGAGCGGAAGAACTCCTTGATGAACGGCAGACGAATGACCTGATGCGGTATGCCGAGACGCTCGCAATGCAGCTTGGCGAACGCCAACTCGCGGTCGTTATGGTTCGACCCGTAATGGAAAGTCACCGCCAACGCGATTCGCTCGCGGTATTCATACAGCAGCGTCGTCGAGTCCAATCCGCCTGAATATACGATCAAGCTATCCTTCATAACAGCTTAACGTTTTTACAAAGTAAAACCATTTTAACTATTTAACGTGTTTCGCAGAAACACCTATTAACTGATCATGCAAGCGTTGAGCCTTCAACGCTTCATGTTCTTTGTCCGCGTAGTTGGCAAACGGGTAGATGCTGATGCCTCCGCGCGGCATGAAATAGCCGGTCACCTCGAGGTACTTGGGGTCCATCAGCTTCACCAGATCCTTCATAATGATATTCACGCAATCCTCGTGAAAATCACCATGGTTGCGGAACGAGAACAGGTACAGCTTGAGGCTCTTGCTCTCGACCATACGTTCGCGCGGGATATAACTGATGTAGATATGCCCGAAGTCAGGTTGTCCGGTTTTCGGACAAAGAGTCGTGAACTCGGGACAGTTGAAGGTCACCAGGTACTCGTTCTCGGGGTGTTTGTTCTCGAAGGTCTCGAGCACTTCGGGGTTGTACTGGTCCGAGTATGTCACATGTTGGTTGCCAAGCAAGGTCACGCCTTGCAATTCTTTTTCTGTTCGCATATTGTTTCAATCAAAATTCCACTTGATACCCAAGCACGGGTTGCACATGAATCCGCTGCCGGAGAAGTTATAACTGAACTCGATTTCCGTGCCTATATGGAGGTGCGGGCACTTGAACCATCGACCCACATTGTACCATAACTGCGGCTCACTGATGAGCACGAACGACTGCCCGTCAGCCATGTTCTGTCCCCAGATGTCAAGGAAACCGCAGAAGCGCAGACCGGGCGCCGTACAGAAGTCCTCACAACCCCAGACGAAGGTGAACTGCAGCGGCACTTTGTTGTCCAGACCATTGCCGTTGTACGCGTCGGCGATGTATTTGTACAGCAGCTCGAGGTTGAAAATGTTCTTGTAATCGGCGGTGTGCAGGCAGTAGTTGAGTCCCGCCAGCGCCGCATGATGGATACGGACTCCTTTGGTGCCTTCCGGGTGCATGTAGAGGGCCAGACCGCCGTTGTATTCAATCTGAATACTCAGGTCTTTTGCTTTTGTCTGCTGCCAGAAATTGAGGCACCGCGCTATCTCCGTATAGGCCATAAAGGGCGATTGGTGCCGGTCGAAAGTGTTGACGCCGAAGTCGAAGTCCACGAACGCAAAAGTGTTGCCCCACGGGTCAGGGTAGAAGAGCTCCAAGGTCGATGTGATGCGGTTGCTGCGCTGATTCGGGCACGCCGTGCCCAACGACCCGAAGTCGTAGTACAGCTGCAGGTTCGTTCCCGCCTGCGCACCTAACGCACACAAGCCCACCGCCGCAATCACTATGAATCGTTTAATTTTCAATTTTCAATTTTCAATTTCCTCTTCCGGTTCATTCACCAGAATGTTCTTCACTTCCCATGTTGAGCAGGTCTGCCCGGGCTCGGACTTATAGCGGAAGCCGATATAGATGGTCTGGTTGTTCCAGGCGCTCAGGTCCATACGGCCGGAGTTATAGAAGGTCCAGCTGAAGGCATCCATCAGACCCTCGGAGCCGTTCCATTCGTTCCACGGAAGCTGCGTCCAGGTCGCCGAACGCACATCGTCCGTGAAGTCGGTCGAAACCCAAACGGTCAGTTGTTCGCCACAGGTACCGTCAGCCGGTCCGTAGTTGATGGCGTGCTCGAAGCTGAGCGCCGGCTCTTTGGAGTTTTTAAGCTTGATCTTCGGCGTCACGAACCAGCCTTCGCCGTAGTGCGGACCACTCACATACGCCGATCCGCGCATGCCGTAGAGGTTGTCGAAGCGCCAGATATACGAGATGCCGTCTTCCAGGTCGTAGTGGAATAACTGTATCTTGCCCATGTTGCCTTCGCCGGCCACCGCCTGACGGTAGTAGGTCGACAGGTTAGCTGCCCAACCGCTGCTCAGCACGAACGACATCGTCTCTTCCACGATACCCGTGTTGGCGTTCCATTCCTGGCCGTTGAAGATGTACTCGTACGCGCAATAGTGCTTCAGCGATGCGTCGAACCATATCACCACTACCAGCTGGTCCGCCACAGCATAGGGGAACTGACGGACGAGCCATTTGTTGATCTGCCCGTGTGCTTCCGCCGGCAGCAGGTACATGTTCGATGCTAAGGTCATCGGTCCCCACACGTAGCCGTCTGCGCTCTGGTAAAACACCTCGCCGCCGTCATACACCACGCCGATCACTTGCCCCTCTTCGGGTTGCGGCAGCAGCGGAATGATCTCTTCCTCGCTCTGCACGCTCAGCGTGAGCTGCGTCGCCGCATTCAGAGGATTCAGGTACTTGGGTGTGCCGTCGTCCGTCAGGTAGGTCACATTGAACACCGACCCTGCATCCAGGTGCGGGTACTTGGCATAGATGAATGCCGGCACATACATGTCCGCCGAAGCGTTGTTGTTGAACCAGCCCCGCTCGCCCACACTCGCCAACGCATTCTTGTAGCGGTTCTTCAGCCCGTTCAGCGAATCCAGCTCCGCCGCATAGGTCTTGTTGGTCTTGTTGTCGGCTATCGTCTTGTAATCGCCTGCAGCCAGGGTGTAGTCATAGGTCTTGACCACGCTGATCTGCGGATCGCCGTTGTCTAAGTATTTCTCGTCGAAATAGTTTTCGCACGCCGCCAAACCTATCCCCAAGGCCATGACGGATAAAATATATTTTGCTTTCATAGATCTAAAATTTTCAATTTTCAACTTTCAATTTTCAATTGTCTAAAATTGCAATTTTAGACGAATATTCCACTGCCTTCCTTTGTTGTAGAAGAAGTAGATGTTATCCTTCGTGTTCTCGGATATGGTTTGTGTCGCGGTGTTGGCGGACCATGCTTTCTCGATGTAGTACTGATTGAGCACGTTCGTCACGTTGCCGCCGAGCGTTGCCCGCAGCCTGCCGAAGTCGAACGTGTAGCTCGCCCGCAGGTCCAGACTGCCGCCCAGACCGCAGCGGTACGGCTCCACGATGTTCATCTCTTTGCCCAGCGTCAGGTTGCTGCCCGAGAACGAGTAGTAACTGTAGTTACGGTCATACAGCGTATATTCCCCGCCGATACGGAAGCCCTTGAACGGCTTGAACAGGATGCCGAAGTTAGCCGTCGTCTGTGCCTGACCGCCCACGTGAATACCTTTCATGTTGATCTTCGCCCACGCATGGTCTTCGGCGCCGATCGTCGTCTGCTGACCGTCTGCCGTCATCGCAAAACCGTGCTCGTCGTACGCACGGCCGATCACGCTGTCGCTGTCCCATTTCCAGTCGCCGAGCGAGAACATGGCGCTCAGCTCCAGCCATTTGGTCGGACGCGCTTTCGCCTCGAACTCAATACCCATGTGACGCGCATTGACACCCGTCATGTTCATGTAGTACTGCGTCTGGTTCAGGTCACTCAGGTTGCCGTACTTGGTCATCGTCTTGTCCATCCATTCGGTGAAATAGCCGTTTACATGGATCGACGCGTACTGGTTCTCAAAGCCGTAGCCTATCTCCACGCTGGCTATCTTCTCGTTCTTCGCCTCATTGTTGATGGCGTTCGACGTGCTGACTGACATGTAGATAGCCTGGTACTTAGGTGCCCGGCTGATGAAACCGGCATTGAGGAACACGTTATGCCATTTGGCGAATTTGTAGTTCACACCGCCTTTTATGGTTCCGCCTATACGAGCCACCGAATCCCGTGCCGTCACATTGTCGTAGTAATAGCGGTCGGTACGCCAGTTATGGTTCAGACTGACCGATGCATTGATGAACGCCGACAGGTTGTTCTTGCTGTACTCGAGGCTTCCGAACACACCCTCTTGCACGATTGTTCCCGTGTAGTCGCGGTAGGCTATGTCGCCCACGCCGAGTTTCTCCAATACCCAATCCGGATCATTGGCCTTCGGGTTGTTCTCCGCTAACACTTTGCCGCGTGTCGCGTCGATGTAATAGCTGCCGCCGAAAAGGTCACTGATCACCGCCTGGTGAATACCCTGGTACCAGCGTACATCGATACCCGCTGTCAGCTCCAGGCACTCGAGCCATTTCTTGTCGTAAGTCGAGACGAGTCCTACCCAGTTATGATAGTTGCGGTTTTCGCAAAGCACGAGTTCCGACCCGTACTCCGATGCCGCGTTGATCTCTTGCACCCGGGCGTAGTCGAACATGCCGGTCACCGGATCACGGAAAGTGGTCGTCACCTCGCCGTTGTACGCGCCGCGCGTCAGGTCCGAATAGCTGTAGGTCGAGTTATAGCCATTCTCAGCCGTGCGACCGAAACCGCGACCGATCGACGTATAGACGGCGGTACTCAGACTGCTCGTCTCGTCTATCTGCCATATGTGGTTCAGGCTGATCTGCGGCTTGTGATACTCGTTGTAGTTGGCGCCTGCCTGCTCGCCGCGACGGTCCTTGCCGTAGGACGGGTTGTATTGCCGGCGGTCCCAACCGCTGGGCATATACTGCGCCACGCGGTTCCACTCCGCCAAGGTCAACGCACCGCTGCTTCCGCTTGGACGCGTCCAGTGCCACTGCGGTGCACCGAAACCGGTCAGGCTCAACTGATGGCTCTCGTTGATGCGCTTCGAGATGTTCGCAAAATAGCTGTAACCGCAGAATCCCGTTCCTTGTATGTAACCGTCGCCCCAGGTACGGCTGCCCATCACCGTGATCGCCCAGCCGTTTTTCAGCAGGCCTGTCGAAACGGAGAACGCCACTTTGTTGTAGCCGTTGTTGCCGAGTGCATAACTGAGCACGCCGCCTTTCTTCGCGTCTATACCGCGCGTCACGATGTTAATCGTTCCGCCCACTGACGGTGACGACAGCTTGCTCGCACCCATTCCGCGTTGCGTCTGCATCACACTCGTCACGTCGCTCAAGCCTTGCCAGTTGGACCAATAGACCGTGCCGCCTTCCATGTCGTTCATCGGCACACCGTTGATCATCGTCGCTACGTTCGTGTTGTCGAAACCGCGCATCCAGATCTCCGAATCGCCCCAACCGCCACCTTGACCGTTGGCGTGTACACCCGGCGTGTTCTTCAGCACTTCGGGAAACTCCTGACCTGCCAGACGCTCTTCGATCTCGAACGCCGTCACCTGGCTCACCGCCACAGGCGTCACTTGCGTCCGGGCCATCTGACCTGTGATCGTCACGTCTTCCAGCACGATCGCTTCCGGCTCCAGACGGATCATACCCAACTCGGTGCTCGTCACCGTCAGCTCCAGCGTCTTGTAACCGACATACGACAACTGGATCCGTTGTCCTTGTGACACTGTCAGCGTGAAGTTACCGTCCAGGTCCGTCACCACGCCGTTGGTCGTGCCTACTTCCAACACCGACACGCCGATCAGCGTTTCCATGGTCTTGGCGTCATACACGCTGCCGTTCACTTTCTGTGCCTGCGCATGAATAGTCATCGCCGCCAGGCACAGCATTCCTAAAATGATTTTCCGCATAGATTTATTGTTTGTTAAATGTTTGTCTTATGAACGATTATAGTTAAGCTATTTTGAGTGTTTTTTGACTTTTTTGAAGATTATTGATTTTAACTCGTAGAGTTGGAAGATTATTTGGATAAAGAACGAGTCAAATTTTTTTGAAATCGGTCTTTAGCGAAATAAGATTCGATAGTACGTAGTACTAAAATCAATAATCATTTTTTTATGTTTTTTTGATTATAAATAAAATTTAAAATATTTCATTTAATAGCTTTGCCAGCCTTATTCCCGCAATGTACAGCTGTTCCTCGCAATCCTTATGCCACCTGTAAATATAGTGATAGGTGTTCTCGTCCCATGTCTCCTGGTACCGGTATATGTCTTCCACCATGTGATAACTCTGCCTGAGCAACTCCTCGTCTGTTGCCTGTTCTATCGCCTTGCGTTTCCACCCGAACTCGTCCTCTATCATCTGCGCGTACTCCGTGTAACTGTATCCCTGACTCTCTATCAGCTTAGTGTCCCATACGCTGTGCAGGTTCGTGTTCCGTCCGAACCACTGCATCTTCACCGCGTTGCCGCCTTTGTCGTCCATATGCGCCAGGTGCATCGGGCAGTACCTGTCCCCGCTCAGATGCACAATAAACCGGAGAACATGTTCAGTCTGTACTCTTTTCGCCCTCTCGAGGTCTCGAGGTCTCGAAGTCTCGACATCTCGCATAATCGCCTTTAACGAGTCCAACGCTCGAAACAGATTTCCTCCCACGCTCCGATAATGTACCAGCGCGTCCATTACCAGCGAGTCGGATAGTCCGCTTTCTAAATCCTGATAGTGCCAACCGTCCTTGATACTCTGCGCATAGATCGTGTCGCTCTTTATCTCATCCGGCCAGTTGGCCCAATAGATGATCCCGCGCTGACCCATTATCCGATCCACGCTCTTCCGTGCCTTACGGCTCATGTGGTCATACGCTATCTTCGCAATGATCCTATGTCCTTCCTGACCCCATGCCCACGCCGGCGCACTATACGCGCACGCACATACGCACAAAATAACTATGGAGATACTCCGTCTCATTGATTTTATTCTTTTCATGGTTTCATTTTTAAATCGGGTGCATTTTTAAATCGGGTGCAAAGGTACAAAAAAAAAATCAATTACACAAGGATTTGTACAAAAAAATATTTTTTATTTGCATATGTCAAAAAAAAGCAGTAAATTTGCACCCGATTTGGAAAAAACACTTATTTTATGATAAAAGTTCAATATCAAGATGGCTCTATTCAGGCGTTCGAATGGGAGGACGCTGAGGCCAAACATGCTTTCTGGCATTCGTCTTCGCACCTCATGGCTGAGGCGCTACAGGAACTCTACCCGGGAATACAATTCGGTATCGGACCCGCTATTGAGAATGGTTTTTATTACGACGTCATGCCTGCCGAAGGACAGGTGATCAAGGATTCCGACTTCCCCGCCATTGAGGAAAAGATTGCGGAGATTCAGAAGCGCAAAGAGTCGATCGTCCGCGCCGAAATCAGCAAAGCCGAGGCACTCAAAGCCTTCGGCGACAAAGGCCAGACCTACAAGTGTGAACTGATATCCGAATTGGAGGATGGTACCATCACCACCTATACGCAGGGCAACTTCACCGACCTCTGCAAGGGCCCGCACCTCCTTTCTACGAGCGACATCAAAGCAGTCAAAGTGCTCAGCTGTTCCGCCGCTTTCTGGCGTGGCGACGATACCCGACCGATGATGACCCGTATCTACGGCATCTCGTTCCCCAAACGCTCCATGCTCGACGAGTACCTCCTCATGCTCGAGGAGGCCAAGAAACGCGACCACCGCAAGATAGGCAAAGAGCTCGAGCTCTTTATGTTCTCCGACATGGTGGGCAAGGGTCTGCCCATCTGGCTGCCCAAAGGCACAGCCCTTCGTCTGCGCCTCGAGGACTTCCTCAAGCGTATCCAGAAACGCTACGGCTACCAGCAGGTCATCACCCCGCATATTGGTTCAAAGAACCTATATATGACTTCGGGTCACTGGGATCACTACGGCAAGGACTCGTTCCAGCCCATCACCACACCCGAGGAAGGCGAGGTCTATCTGCTCAAGCCGATGAACTGCCCCCACCACTGCGCTATCTATAAGAACAGCCCCCATTCGTACAAGGACCTGCCGTTCCGCTGCGCCGAGTTCGGTACCGTCTATCGTTACGAGCAGAGCGGTGAGCTCCACGGACTGACGCGCGTTAGGTCGTTCACCCAGGACGATGCACATATCTTCTGCCGCCAGGACCAGGTGAAAGCCGAGTTCATACGCGTCATGGAGATCATCAACATCATCTTCAAGGCCCTCAATTTCGATAACTACGAGGCGCAAATCTCCCTCCGTGACCCCAAGAACACGACCAAGTATGTGGGCTCGGACGAGATATGGGAGCACGCCGAGAACGCTATCCGCGAGGCTTGCCGCGAGATGAACCTGCCTGCTACCGAGGTGGAAGGAGAGGCTGCTTTCTACGGACCCAAACTCGACTTCATGGTCAAGGATGCCCTCGGTCGCCGTTGGCAGTTGGGTACCATTCAGGTCGATTACAACCTGCCGGAGCGCTTCGAACTCGAGTACACGGGCGAAGATAACCAGAAGCACCGCCCCGTCATGATTCACCGTGCGCCGTTTGGCTCTATGGAGCGTTTCGTGGCTGTGCTGATAGAACATACTGCCGGTAAGTTCCCCCTCTGGCTCACGCCCGAACAAGCCGTCATACTGCCTATTTCCGAGAAGACTAACGACTACGCATGGCAAGTCAAAGAGTTGCTTGAGATTCAGGATGTGCGTGTCATCGTTGATGACCGCAACGAGAAACTGGGCCGTAAGATCCGTGACAACGAGCTCAAGCGTATCCCCTACATGCTCATCGTGGGCGAGAAAGAGGAGGCGGAGGGACTCGTGTCCGTTCGTCGTCAAGGCGGTGAGGCCAGCGGTCAGCCCGCACCTCCGGGAGACGGCACGATGACGATCCTCCAGTTTGCGGACTTCATCGACGACAACGTCCATGCCCAAATGAGCGAGTACTAATCGCAACTACATACCACATGCGTCACATCTATTTATTCATGCTCCTGCCGCTTCTGTTCATCAGTTGCGGCAGGACGCAGGTCTCTTCTCCCGACGGGACCCTCAAGGTCTCTGATAACTGACTACTGAAAGCTTATGAAACGAATAGCATCTATCAAGCCAAAGGCCGGTCTTACAGCCTTGGCGGTCTCTCTTCTGACTGCGTTAGCGGTCTCTTTCACAGCCTGCCAGCCCGAACAACTCGAATCCTCCACTACCTTCACCCCCTTCGAGTACCGCATCTTTGTGACTAACCCCTTCTGAACTCTGCGAGAACGATCGCGGTTGCAATAGAGACGTTGAGGCTTTCCGAAGTCTCAACGTCTTTTGGATAACTCTGTATCCGAATCGGGTGCGTGATGAACGGACGAACCTCCTGCGAGATGCCGTTTCCCTCATTACCCATGATGATAATTCCTTTCGCCGTTAACCTTTCACCTCTCACCTTTAAGACTTCATACATGTCTCGGCCATCGAGCAACGTGCCATAAATGCTGACTTCTGAATGCTGATGGCTGATAGCTGACAGCCATTGGGGCAAATCGACATAGTGAACCCTTACTCTCGCCAAGGCACCCATCGTGGCCTGTACCACCTTCGGATTATAGCAGTCAGCAGTGTCGAGCGAACAAACGATATCGTGTACTCCGAACCAGTCGCAGGTACGGATAATAGTCCCTAAATTCCCCGGGTCCTGTACCCCGTCCAGCACAAGTAATAAATCTGAATACTGAATACTGAATGCTGAATGCCTTTTTCTAAACACGCCCATCACTCCCTGTGGCGTACGCAAACCGGACATCTGCTCAATCTCTGTACGGGTCGCATTCTCTCCTTCGCGAAAAAGAGACACCAACTCAAAACCCTTGGCGATTTCGGACACACATTTTTCCCCTTCTGCCACAAAAAGTCCTAACTCGTCACGGAACTTCTTTTGCTGCAAACTGCGCACTAATTTGACTTGCGCTTTCGATATTTTTTCCATAATTTCCGATTTTGGGCACAAAATTACAAAAATATTTGCATATATGCAAATTTTTTACTAATTTTGCACGCTAATTATGCTGCGCAGATTGTGGACATATGGTTTTAAAGGTGAAAGGTTTCTTATTTTCCTTTCAATTTTCATTTTTCAATTTTCACTTCCTTCTTGCAACACGACCAAGTTCGTGCCGCAGGATAAGTACCTGCTCAACAAAGTGCGGGTCAAATGTGAGGACGATCCGTCCGTCGATGTGAGCAGTCTGCGTAACTACTTGCGGCAGAAGCAGAACACGGAGATACTCGGTTTCTGGAAGATGCAGTTGGATGTCTATAACACCGCTCCGACGGATACCACTACGAAGACCCGCAAGAAACTGGCGCGCAATGCGATGAAGATGGGTGAAGCGCCTGTCATCTATGACGAGGACCTGACTATCGTCAGTATGCAACAGCTCCGCCAGCAGATGAATAACTTGGGCTATTTCAATGCGCAAGTCGATACGCAGAAGATCTACAAGAAGAACCGCAAGATAGAGGTCAACTATCTCATCACCGCTAACCATCCTTATACCATCCGTACCTACGGCGTGGATCTGCCGATCGATGCACTCTACGATGTCGCTGCCGACGACCGCAGTCTCGTTCGGCCCGGACAACATTTCTCGACGGCCACCTTGGACGAAGAGCGCCAGCGTATCACAACTGTCATGCGCAACAGAGGTTATTTCTTCTTCGAGAAATCGATGCTTGAGTTCACCGCCGATAGTGCCCTTGGTACGAATCAGGTCGATGTGCGTCTGCACCTCGCCACCTATGTCTATCACCTCGATTCGGCTACTATCGCCCGTGTGCGCACGCGTTACAAGATTGGTCAAATCGAGTATAAGATGGAGCAGCCTTTCTTGCGTAAGGATGCCTTGCGTAGGGCCTGTCGTCTGCGCGAAGGAGAGCCTTATGCCGAATGGAGAGTGGAACGGACCTACGCACGCATGAACGCGCTTGCTCCCGTCAAGTATGTGGACATAGCGTTCACAGATGTGGGCGACAGCCTCCTGGATTGTGCCATCACCGTCTCGCGAGGACGACTCAACTCCGTGACCGCCGAAGTGGAAGGAACCTACAGCGCCGGTGACTGGGGTGTGGCGGCAGGTATCAACTATAGCAATAAGAATCTCTTCCACGGTGCCGAACAATTCACGCTCGGCGGACGCGCTTCGTACGAATGGAGAGCCAACGGCGGTCGAGCTATTGAGGCCAAAGCCGAAGCCGGACTTCTCTTCCCGTCGAATGTCAAAGTGAACATAGCCTACAACTACCAGCAACGACCCGAGGAATATACCCGTACAATCGCCAACGCGGGTCTCTCCTATTTCGTCCCGCGTCTGCCCGGAAGCCGGTGGACCCACCAATTCAATCTCGTCGACATCAACTATATCTACCTGCCTTGGATGTCCGACCAGTTCAGGCACGACTTCATGGAGAAATCGTCCGTGCTCAAGGCCAGTTACGAGGACCAGTTCATCGTCGATTGGAGTTACCTGGGTACATTCTCTACCTACAGCCAGCGTTATCCCAACCGCTCGTTCCTGCAGCTTGCGCTGCGTGCGGAGACGGCAGGCAATGCACTCTATGGTCTGGCCTCGGCGGCTCACTTCGAGAAGAACGAGGAGGGACATTATGTGATGTGGAAGATACCGTTTGCGCAGTATGCCAAAGGAGATATCAACTTCACCTATCATGGCATCATTAACCCGCAACATCACCTCTTGGGCCATATAGGCATCGGTGTGGCCGTGCCGTACCTCAATGCCGATGTCGTGCCGTTCATCAAACGCTATTTTGCGGGCGGAGCCAACAGTGTGCGAGGGTGGCAGGCCCGTACACTCGGGCCCGGTTCGTTCCGCGGAGTGGAGAACACGCTCGTCTATGACCTGCAGGTGGGGGATATCAAGTTGGATATGAATGTCGAATACCGCTACAAAGTGCTTAAGTTCCTTGAATTGGCAGCCTTTGTCGATGCAGGCAATATATGGACCATTCGTGAGTACGACTCCCAACCCGGCGGGGCGTTCACGAGCGATTTTTACAAACAGATAGCGTGGAGCTACGGAGTGGGTGTGCGTTTCGACCTGTCGATACTCATCTTCCGCGTGGATTTTGGTGTCAAACTGCATGACCCGAGCCGTATAGCCGAAGGCAAACAATGGCGTACCGTCCCCAATGGCCTCGGCTGGAACGATGACATGACCTTCCATTTCGCCATAGGCTATCCGTTCTGATAAATGGCTCAATGACTAAAAGACCAAATTAATGGTAAATGACCAAATGGTAAATGCTAAAGGCTAGTATGATACGAGGACTGGTGGAAGCCGGCTGTGACGAGGCGGGACGGGGACCGTTGGCAGGCAGTGTGTTTGCTGCTGCCGTCATCCTCGACCCGGAACGGGTCAGCGACATACCTGAATTCGCATGGCTCAACGATTCGAAGCAGCTTACCGACAAGCAGCGTTATGCACTCCGGCCTGTCATCGAGCGGGAAGCAGTCAGTTGGGCGGTGGTCGAAGTGTCGGCCAAAGAGATAGACGAACGCAACATACTGCAATGTTCCATCTTGGGTATGCAGCGGGCGTTGGACCGGCTGACAGTCAGGCCCCAGCACATACTTGTGGACGGCAACAAATGGAAACCCTATGTGCCCGAAGGCGAAATCCTGGAGATACCCGCTCACACCGTGGTGCATGGTGATGCCACCTATATGTCGATCGCTGCCGCCAGTGTGCTCGCCAAGACTTATCGGGACGATTATATGCTTCGCCTCCACAACGAGTACCCGCAATACGGATGGGATACCAACAAAGGCTATCCGACGCCCGAACACTATGCGGCCATCCGGAAATATGGTGTCACGCCCTATCATAGAATGAGTTTTAACTTAAAGTTAAAAAAATAGTAAATGTTAAATGATTAAATTGTAAATGGCTTTATGTGCTTAATTATTCGCAAAACGCAGGCTGAGGGCGAGCGTCCTCGCCGCAAAGTGGGCTGCCTCGGTGGCTGCCTCATCTTCTTGGCAGTGTATTTCCTCTGCAGTGCTATCCTCGGTTGGATCATGGGTGACATGTTCTCCTCCGGCAATGTGGAACTGAAGGACCAGACGGTCTATCGCCTTCAACTCAAAGGCACCCTGGTAGAGCAGGCGCAGGAAGAGAATCCCTTCGCCGACATGTTAGGCTCCGTACCTTACAGCAGTTATGCTACACAGGAGTCCGTCGGTTTGGATGAGATCCTGAGCAACATCCGTCTCGCCAAGAATGACGACAAGATCCTTGGTATATGGCTGGATGGCGGTGCACTGGCTTGTGAACCCGCCGGAGCCAAAGCTATCCGTGATGCCTTGATCGACTTCAAGACCAGCGGCAAGTGGATCATCGCTTCGGCGCAGGATTTTGGTCAGACCAGTTATTACATCGCTTCGGTGGCCGACCGTATATGTCTGGACCCCATCGGTTCCGTTGGTTGGAAAGGTCTCGCTGCCCAGAAGATGTACTACACCCGTCTGTTTGAAAAGATTGGTGTGGAGATGCAAATCCTCAAAGTGGGTACTTTCAAATCCGCTGTTGAACCCTTCTTCCGTACCTCCATGTCTGATGCCGACAAACTGCAGACCAAGATGTACTTGGACGGCATCTGGAGTGAGTACAAGGCAGCCGTTAGTGCTTCGCGTCATATCTCCGTGGAGCAATTAGATGCGCTCGCTGACCGGTATATGGGTCTCCAGAAGGCAGAAGAGAACCTGAAAGCCGGTCTGGTCGATACCATCGTTTATCAGCAGGATATGGACTCGCTGCTCCGCGTTTATACCGGTACCAAGGACTATAACACGCTCACTACAAGCAAGCTGGCCAAGGTAAAACGGCCTGAGTCCAAAGCCAAAGACAAAGTGGCTGTCCTTTATCTGGAAGGCGAGATTACCGACGATTCCGGTGACGGCATCGTAGGCAAGGATGTCGTCAAGACCCTCAAGAAGATCCGCAAAGACGAAGATGTCAAGGCGGTGGTTCTTCGTGTCAACAGCCCTGGAGGTTCGGCCAATGCCAGTGAGCAGATATGGCACGCTACCCAGAACATTAGAGCCAATGGCGTGCCTGTTGTCGTTTCGATGGGCGGTTTGGCTGCTTCCGGCGGATATTACATCTCCTGCGGAGCGGACTATATCTACGCCGAACCCACCACTATTACAGGTTCTATCGGTATCTTCGGTACCATTCCTAATGTAGCCAAACTGCGCAACAAAGTGGGTCTGGACATTGACGGAATTGGCACCAACAAGCACTCCGAAATGGAAGGTAACATCATTTACAAAGGCTTCAATGCAGAGGAACGTCAGTTGTGGCAAACGATGATAGAGAATGGCTACGACCTGTTCACGCGCCGTTGTGCCGAAGGTCGTCATAAAGACCAGGACTATATCAAATCCATTGGTGAGGGACGTGTTTGGCTCGGTGACAAAGGTGTGGAAATCGGTATCGTGGACGAACTCGGTAACATCGACGACGCTATCGCCAAGGCCGTAGAACTGGCAGGTCTCGAGAACTACAAGTTGGCTTACTTCCCTGAGAAGAAAGACCCGTGGGAGGAATTGCTCAAGTCGTTTGACGATACGACGGATGAGGAGAAACTGCTCATCAAAGTGCGTGAGTTCGCTTCCAAACCGCGTATCATGGCCCTCATGCCCGAAGTGACCATACAATAAATCACAAATAACCAATCACCAATGCGCGAAGCGCTATACATCCCGCTTAGTTGGCTCTACACCGCAGGTGTGGCTATCCGTCACTTGCTGTATGACCAACGCGTGTTCCCGTCCTTCACGGTCAATGTGCCTACCATCTGTGTGGGAAACATTGCCGTGGGAGGAACGGGCAAGACGCCCATGGTAGAGTATATCCTGCGTCTGCTCTTGGCCAACGGCCTGCATCCTGCCGTGCTATCCCGCGGGTACAAGCGCTCCTCGCACGGCTTTGTGATGGCAGATGCCTTCTCGACCGTGGATACGATCGGCGACGAGGCGATGCAGGTTCATCGGGCTTTTCCGGAAGTGCCTGTTGCGGTGTGTGAGAGTAGGGTGCGAGGTGCACGTCAACTACAGCGGCAGGTGTCTGAACTCGATGTCATAGTGCTGGACGATGCCATGCAGCATCGAGGCCTCCGCTGCGGCTACACCATCCTCCTCACGCCATATGACCATCTCTATATAGATGATCACATGCTCCCGTGGGGCACCTTGCGTGACTTGCCTTCGCGCGCACTTAAAGCCGACACGATCGTTGTGACCAAGTGTCCCGATACCATTCGGCCTATCGACATGCGCGTAGTGGACAACAGGCTCCATCTGCCCACCTATCAGCAACTCCATTTTGCAGGACTCAGTTATGCGCCCATGGAGCAAGAGGGCACGCCTTTGGTCCTTTGCGGAATAGCCCAACCGCAGTACATGCTCCGGTATGTGCAGACCCTTTACCCGCAGGCGGAACTGATGGCCTATCCCGATCATCATCATTATAGTCCCAAGGATATAGACGCTATCCTCGAGCGGGCAAAGCCCTTTGACTTTGTGCTGACTACCGAAAAGGATATACAGCGCTTGCGTACGACCACCTTGGTCGATCGGCTCCAGGAACAGGGCAAACGGCTTATCGCGCTGCCCGTACGCGTGCGCTTCTGTTCCCCGCATGAACTGTTTGACAAACAAATACTCAACTATGTTCACGAAAACAAACATACTTCGGCGTTTCGTACCTCCGTATAAAGGCTACATGGCATTGAACATCTTGTTCAACCTGCTCGCAACAGTCTTGTCGCTCTTCTCGTTTGCAGCGATCATACCGGTGTTGCGCATCCTTTTCGGCCTGACGCAAACGCAAGTCCAATGGGTGGAAATGAGCCGGGTCACAGGCCTTCAGGATACGATCGCAGCGCTGCGAACCAATCTCTATTGCCTGCTCAACGAGCAGATAGCCTTGCATGGAGCCGGTACGGTCTTGCTCTGGCTCGGACTCTTCCTGATCCTCATGACCGGACTCAAATGCGGAGCATCGTGGCTGGCCTATTATTTCCTCATCCCGCTGCGCACAGGCGTCTTACGGGACTTGCGGCTGCAGCTCTACGACAAGATCCTGTCCCTTCCCATGGGCTATTTCACCGAAGCACGCCGCGGCGATGTTATGTCCCGCATGACCAATGATGTCAACGAAGTGGAGTTCTCCATCATGTCTGCGTTGGATATCCTCTTCAAGGACCCCATCATGATCATCGTCTATCTGACGACGCTCTTTGTCATCTCGTGGCAGTTGACGCTCTTTGTGCTCATCCTCATGCCGGTAGCCGTTTTCTTCATCGGTCGCATTGGCCGCAGTCTCAAACGGGCTTCCACCAAAGGACAGGAGCAGAACGCGGAGATCCTCTCGTCCATCGATGAGACCTTGTTGGGCTTGCGGGTGGTCAAAGGCTTCAATGCGCAAGGCAAACTGCGGGCACGTTTCCTCACGCTCATCAATGCGGCGCGGACGACCTTCAACCGTATTAATCGCCGTTACTACCTGGCCCATCCGCTTTCGGAGTTCCTCGGTACGGCCTTGATAGCGCTCATACTCTGGTTCGGAGGAATGCTCATTCTTTCGGACAATGCCACCATCGATGCCTCCACGTTCATCTATTACCTCGTCATCTTCTATTCCATCATCAATCCCTCCAAGGACCTGAGCAAAGCCGCTTATGGTATCCGTCGCGGACAGGCTTCGCTCGAGCGTATCGATGCTATCCTCAATACCCGCTCCGATATCTTGGAACCGGCCGTGCCCAAACCCGTTCGTTTTGACAAGCAGATACGCTTTGAGCATGTGCATTTCTCTTATCTGCCGGAGCGCGAAGTGCTGACTGACATCTGTCTGGAGATTCCCAAAGGCCAAACAATCGCCTTGGTAGGCCAGTCGGGTAGTGGTAAGACCACGATCACGGATCTCGTGCCGCGCTTCTATGACCCGTCCTCAGGAATCGTCTCTATTGATGGCATCGACATCCGTCGTTTCACCACGCACGACCTGCGTTCGCTCATGGGCATCGTCTGTCAGGAACCCGTACTCTTCAACGATACGGTCTTCAATAATATCACTTTCGGTGTTGATACCTCGCAGCCTGCTCCGGATGGCCTCTCGTGGCAGCAAGCCGTTGAGAAAGCGGCTCGTATTGCTAACGCCCATGAGTTCATCGCCGATATGCCGGAAGGCTACAACACCGTCATCGGTGACCGGGGCAGTCGTCTCTCCGGAGGGCAGCGCCAAAGGCTCAGTATAGCCCGCGCTATTCTCAAGAACCCGCCTATCCTCATCCTCGATGAGGCGACTTCGGCTCTCGACTCCGAATCGGAGAAACTCGTCCAAGAGGCCTTGGAGCATCTCATGTGTGACCGTACCACGCTCGTCGTGGCGCATCGCCTCTCTACCATCCGCCATGCGGACCTCATCTGCGTGGTACACGAAGGACAAATCGTCGAACGCGGCAAACATGATGAACTCTACGCCCTCGGTGGCTATTATACCAAACTCGTGGACATGCAAGCCTAAATGACTAAATGAGAAAATGTGAAAATGAGAAAATGATCCAATAAATTGTAAATGGTAAATGACCAAATCGTAAATAAGAAAGTGCTTTTAGGAATGTCCGGCGGAATCGATTCCACCGTCAGTGCCATGCTACTCAAGGAGCAAGGCTATGACGTGGTGGGCGTCACGTTCCGTACTTTCGATAGCATCAAGGAGTCCTGCCTGGCCAAAGAGAAAGGCTGTTGCTCCATTGAGTCTATCATGGAGGCCAAGCTCAATGCTGAGCGAATGGGCATCGAGCATCATATCGTGGACTTCCGGGATACCTTCCGCCGTTGTGTCATTCAGAACTTCATCGACGAGTATATGTCCGGTCATACGCCCAATCCCTGCGTGCTCTGCAATCATCATATCAAGTGGGGCGAGATGTTGCGCCTGGCGGACGAGTGGGGGTGTGATTTCATCGCTACCGGCCATTATGCGCGTATCCGTGAACGCGACGGACACCTCTTTCTGGCGACTGCCGCGGATACGCACAAGGATCAGACCTATTTCCTTTGGATGTTAACCGATGAACAACTGCGCCGAACCATCTTTCCGTTGGGCGATTATACCAAAGAGCAGGTCCGTGATATAGCCCGTCAGCACGGCTATGAAGCCCTGACGCAGAAGCGGGAGAGCCAGGAGATATGCTTCATTCCCGATAACGACTATCGTGCTTTCTTGCGCGCGAACATGCCCGATTATAAGGAACGCGTGTGCGCGGGTGCGTATGTGGACGCGCAAGGTAAGGTCTTGGGCCAACACCAAGGATATGCCAACTATACCATCGGCCAGCGCAAAGGACTCGGTATCGCCCTCGGCCAACCTGCCTATGTCACGCATATCGATCCCACCACCAACCGTGTCACCCTCGGCACCTACGACGACTTGTTGGCCACGGAACTGCACTATAGACTGGCCGGTCGTCCTTTAGCGATAGCGTCCTGTAGCGAAGCGTCCTCTCCTCTCTTCGCCCGCATCCGATATCGCTCCCGAGCGGTTCCCGTTAAATCACAAATCACCAATGAGCAATCACAAATAAGCTCGCTGATATTCAGCGAGCCTATCTGGGGTATCACTCCCGGCCAATCCGTCGTCCTCTATCAAGACGACCTTGTCATCGGCGGTGGAATAATTCAATGAATAATTAACAATGAATATTGCATCGTATTTACACGCTGCTTTACGAGATATTCATTATTCATTAATCATTATTCATTTAAAATAACGCTTATACAGCCCTTCGAATCCGCGTCCGTGACGAGCCTCGTCGCGTGCCATCTCATGAACCGTGTCATGAATCGGATCGAGGTTCAGCTCTTTTGCACGCTTGGCTATTTTCAGCTTGTCCTCGCATGCGCCGGACTCAGCCAACATACGCTTCTCCAGATTCGTCTTGGTGTCCCAAACGATCTCACCGAGCAACTCAGCAAAGCGCGATGCGTGATCAGCCTCTTCAAAAGCATAACGACGAAAAGCCTCTGCAATCTCCGGATATCCTTCACGGTCTGCCTGACGAGCCATAGCCAGATACTGACCTACCTCGGTGCACTCGCCGATGAAATGCGCACGGAGTCCTTCATGAATAATCGGATCTTGCTCATCCTTGGCAACGCCTAAGATATGCTCGCAAGCGAAGTCCAGTTTTCCTTCGTCTGCCACTTTCCATTTAACTACTTGTTTGCACTGCGGACAACGTTCCGGTGCTTCGGCGCCCTCAAAGACATAACCGCAAATCGGGCAAATGAATTTCTTTGACATTGTGTTAATTATTTAAAGGTTAGTTATTGATTTTTTACAAAACGGAATACCACGTTCTCGTGGTCCGGTTCTCTGTAAACAAATGAGTCTTTGTTGGATACTGTGATCTGATACTCACGGCGAATAGGCACATTGCGCACACTCATCGTAGCAAACTCCCGTATCACATTGTCCCGCTTGTCCCAATGGAACCAACCGTTACCGTGATAGTCCAGATCTTCTTCGTAAATGTCTTCACTCTCATCCCATTCTTTGCCCCAATAGAAGCATTCTTCCTCGTCATAGTCGTCGTAATACACCTTGTGCCATTTAGGGTTGTCGCAGTTCTCCCAACGGCCCACTATCAGCGGATCGGCAGGCACTAACTCGTCATCAAAATAGATTGCGCCGTGTGTCGGATGGTCATTCGTGTTCACCATACCCATCTGCTTTGCATCGTGGTATCCGCTCCAGAATGCCGCCGCCAACACCACGGCCACTAAGCATATTGCTATAATCGTTATTCGTTTCTTCATCCTTTCACTCTTTCATTCTTTAATCCTTTTCCCTCCCTCTCTTGAGGAGAGGGCCGGGGAGAGGTTATCATTTTAGTGCTATTATTTGCGCTGCCTTGTTATTCATTCCCGGCATCGTCTTGCCCACGCCTGCATTGATGTAAGTCGGGTCGCATACCACATATTTCTTGCCGTTGTATTCCACCCAATCGCCTGCCACCTCTTCCGTGAATCCGACGGCTGTTGCCAAGTGCCCGGGATAGTAGAGGAAGACGATATCCAGTCCCACCAAGTCGCGGACCAGGCGGGAGAATAGGATCGAACGGTCCTCGCAGTCGCAGTAGGGATAGAACAATGTCTCTTGTGCGAAGAATGCACGGTCGTGTCCCCACACTTTGTCATCGTACTCATACGCAAAGGCTGTCTGTACCCAGTTGAGCAGCAACCAAACGGCATCCCGCTGATTCAGTCCTTTGATGGCGTTCTCCAGCGGCGGATACAGCATCTTCGTCACCTGTTTCTCGATTGGCGTGTTCGCATAGGCCACCCAACGCGTGGCCTGATCGCCCTTGTAGCACGCTTGCGGATAATGGTCGAAGAAATCAATCAGGTTCTTGTTCACGCTCGCCGCTGTCGTCACACCTTTCTTCGAACTCAGCGTCCTTTTCTCCGTCTGCTCGTAGCCTAAATGCGGCAGAGCCGTCATCTGAAGCGATAGCGGTTTCTCCTTCTCGAACTTGGCCTCGCAGATAAACATCTTCGCGTTCCGCTCACCGCTGACGATGTAGAACTTCGACCCGTCTATCATGAAATACCGCAAATCGAAGATATCGTACTGGCTGGCGGACAAAAGGTACAGTTGTGTCTCATTCCGGCCCAACCGGATCCGGTAACCCGACTGCGTCATGATGAACGCTTGTGCCAACACGGCCTCGTTCGTCTTGCCGTATTGTTTCTCTGTCACCTCGCGCAGCACATTCATGTACGCCCAGTCGCACAGCGCATTGGTCTTGCGCACGTCCAGCGCCGCTTTGATGGTGTTGTCGTAGATGCTGTCAGCCAGTATCAGCCATGCGTCGGCAATGCCGTTTTCCGTCAGCGCTTTGATCTTCAGTTTGTCATCTTCGGGGAAGGGGATGGTGATAATCGTGCCGTAATAGGCTATCGATACTTTCTTGCAAGCAATCGCTTTCGGTGCCACGGGAGCGATAGGAGCCGGCGCCGGTTCAGCCTTCGGCAGAATGGTCGCACCGGGTCTGGTAGGGATCTGTATCGGTTTCGTCGCCAACTCCGACTTGGGCGTCGGGATGGGCCAAACTTTCTCCCATTTGATAACGAACGTATCTTCTTCGATACTGTCGTTCGCCAAGGCTGTACTATCCTTCGCCAAAGCCACACTGTCTTCTTCGGCAGCGCCGGTATCGGAAGCGGGCAGAGTCTCGTACTCCTGGTAGATATACGGTACCACTATCTCTTCCGTGATGGCGGTATCCGCTTCGTGCTCGTCGTGCTCACCCCAAGCCTGACGCATGAACTCGGCATATTCCTCATTCGCTTGCCTGCGAAAAGCATCGTATTTGGCCTGCTGTTCCGCCTTGAATTGATTGAACTTGGCATTCTGTTGCTGCCGGAACTGGTCATAGCCGCTCTTCTGAGCAGCCATTGGCATCACCGCCATTAGCGCCAATAGGAGTATCGTCTGTCGCATAAATTTAATTTTTTCTTCGTTTATTATCCCGGCATCATATGCCGGTTTCTTTCTTCGCCCGCTCTTTGTATCCGCCAAGTTTGGCGGATCCGGCTTTCTTTTCGTTCATTGTCCCGCCTGAGAGGCGGATTTTTCTTTGTTTATTTCCGTCGGATTTAATCCGACACCTCACATTAACCCTTAACTCCTTCATCCACTTCCTTTTCAATGATGAGGAGTTTTGTCTTTTCTATTAGAAAATCGATTGCTTCTGCCAATGGTTTTAGATCGTTCTGAATAACCGACAAAACATACGAATCATCTAAATCAAAATATCCGTGCGCTATGTGGTTGCGCATGGACATTACATCTTGCCAAGGAATCTCAGGACGTTGATTTAGAAATTCACGACTTGCGCGTTTTTCAATTTTCCGAATTGCTTCTCCGATGGCTTCAATCAGCATACAATTGGCCGCCAATTTCTGCATCCCGGAAGGAGAATCCGTCCATTCATCTGTACTTTGCACACCTACATTCCATTCCAAAAGCATGGATATGGACTTTCGGATATTAAGCAAAGTCTCGTGAATAATCTCTAAGTTTTCAAAAGATAGTGATTCCATCGCGTTCTATTTGTTTTCTAAAAAATGGAGACAAGCGTCTATGATTGCGAATCATATCTACATGACAGCCTAATATGTCTTCCAGATAATCATTCGCTCCTCCTACCGCACGCAATGAAGGAGGCATATCCACAAGCACATCAACATCGCTATCTTCTCGTTGTTCACCACGCGCCACGGAGCCAAAGAGCGACATGGATGTCATCCCATATTGATTCTGCAATATCGGAGCATGTAGCTTTAATAGCGTTATGTATTCTTGTGTCGTTTTCATAGACTTTTACAAGACTTTTACAAATTATGGCTACAAAAGTACTGCTTTTTTTTGATATATGCAAATATTTTTCCATTTTATGGAAATTATTTTATGGAAAAATGCATTTTCACTCTTTCGTTCCTTACAATCTCACTCCCGTTGCACTATACGTCTCTCCGTTCCGTATGATCAGCAACTGCCCGTCACGAAGCACTTTCGTACTTTGCACCTCGTCCCTTGTTCCTTCAATCCCCTCATGCGGATCAACGGGCTCGGTTCCCGGATCCGGCGTCGGCTGCGCCGATACAATCACCGTCACGGGTATCACCTCATCAATCGCCAACTCGGTCTTCGAATCCGCCTTGTAACTCGTGAAATGCAACTGCGACTTGTAGGTACCGGCATTCTGGATACCCGTCAGCGCAATGTATATCTCGCAATCATCAATATCCTCCTTGCCGAGATTCACATTGTCATTCACCGCCATCTCCTCGTAAATCAGTCCCATTTGCTCGCTCGCCAGGTACATATGCATCTCCTCCGATGACCACGGGAACCAAGGCTGCGTCTGCGTGTCCCATTCCCATTTGACATACAGGTTCTTCGCCAGATTCGTCGCGCTAAAGGTGAAACTGAACTCTGCCGCCATGTAATCCTCCGTGCCGTAGTCGGTCGTCGGGTTGAGGTAAATATGGTCGTGCGAAACGGTCAACGTCGGTTGCTCGCCTTCGCCTGACCCCTTCTCCACGGCTTCCGCGTGCAGTTTGATCTTGATGGTCTCCAATCCCGGACAGGTAAGAGTAATCTCGCCGTCATACACACCTTTGGTGTCCGTCTCCCAATATACAAGGAATTTCTCGCTCGTCTTCTTGGAGGAAATAGTACCGCTGTAGCACGAGAAAGTACCGTTTCCGTCTTCCGTCAGTTCCACTTCGATATCTGCCGGCAGGTCATTCATCGTCATCTCCACATACCGCGTGTCGCCCCAGTCTTGCGTGTACTCGTCCGGCTCCTGCTTACCCCAGTCGATATACGTGCTGGCCACTTTTATCCACGGATCTTTCTCGCGCGCCTCCCATTCCGGAGCCTTGTCCGAATAGAGCACCGTCATCGCCAAGTTACTGCCGTCGCCCACGCCGTCATAGATATTGAATAGGTCGTTCGTGCCTTGGTAATTATTGTAAATCCCCTTGCCCGACGAAGCCTTGAGCACTACCGTCGCATCGTCCTCGTCGAACGTGCCGAGTGTCCATTTGGCGTACTGGTCATTGTCGCCGCTACCCAGTTTGCTACTACTCATCGTACGGAGATAATTACCGTCGTGGTCCACAAACAGATAATAATCGCCTTCGCGCTCCACGGTGTATGCCACCTGCAACGGAGCCGTCACGCTGTGCCGGCCCTCGCCGTAAGTAGCTGCCACACCTTTTATGTTGTTGCCCGAAACGTACTGGCCCATTACATAGTTCTCGCCCACTTTGATCGTACCGATAAACACTTTTGCTCCGGCAGGCAGGTACTCCGCTTTCTGCACGGCGTTGTAGGTCGCATCGCCCTCAGCTGCTTTCGGCAACACGGTCACGACGCATGTGTCGCTCACGCCTTCCACAGCCGTTGCCTTCACCCATATCTTCGCCGTGCCTTCGGCCACGGCCGTCACCTTGCCGTTCTGCACGCTGGCCACCTGCGCATTCGTCGAACCCCACGCCAATGTCTTATCTACGGCATCTTCCGGTTTCACGGTTGCCGTCAGCGTTTCATTCTCGCCCACACGCATTTCCAGCGCCTGTTTGTTCAACTCCACGCTCTTTACCACCACATCCGGCACACTGCCTTCGTCCAATATGTACAGCTCTATATCCACAGCCGTACTGTTTGCGGCATACACATTGAATCGCGGCGAAGCGGCATTATAGCGGAAATACACCTGGTTGTTGTTCTTGCCCGGCGTCTGACTCACTATCTTTGCTATACCGTTGCTCTCAATGCTTATCGCATAATCGGTCGTATAGCGGTACTTGGCGTCCAAATCGTTACTGCCCGAGTTGTGTCCTACGGCGTGTGAACCGATATACAGGTTCCAGTAACTGCCGTGTTTCTTCAGTGTCAAAACCGTTGGCTCGTCCAATGTCGCTTTCCCGTCTGCAAAAGTAGCATCAACGGCGGTAAGGAACTTCTTCGTGTCCGAGAAGTTCCCGCTCACTTTGCTCGCACCGGGATAGGCCATAACCACCTTGTCACCATCCTTCAGCGCACTTGCATCTGTCACTTTGTTAAATGTCTCGGCCTGCATTCCCATTGCCCCGAGCCCTAACAGCAAAATCAAGAATATTTTCTTCATGGTATATTTATGTTTGTTTCTTTCATTCTTTCACTCTTTCATTCTTTCTTCGTCCATTACCCCGGCATCCTATGCCGGTTTGCTTCGTTCGTTTTGCCGGATAGTATCCGGCTTTCTTTCTTCGTCCATTTCCGTCGGATTTAATCCGACAACTCCTCGCGCCTGCGCGCCTACGCGCTACGCGCGTTTCCTATTTATTATTCATAGGGCTCCCGAAAAATTTTAATTTTTGGGAAGAGCGGAGGCAATAGTCGCTTTTACCAATTAGCGGAGTGGTTTGGTCCTTTTTGCGATCCATTTGCCGAACGCGTACGCGAGCGCGCAAAGTGCGAGAGGGATCATCACATCGCCGAGAGGATCATCGTATGGATGTTCCCAATCGCCTGGACGTTCCTTACGAGGACGACTCAAATTGGGGCGTTCTGAAGCCTGTTCATCCAAGGTCGTTGTTACACCGGACTCAGCTGCCATAGGCAGATTCGAACCCGAATGCATATATTCTGCATCCATGGATCCCATTGTCGCCGCCGGCAACTGTACATCTGTTTGTGCAGTGGCACGGGCATACTTGTTTTCCGGCTTATACGACTTGCCGTAGTTGGGCGTCTGAGCACTAAGGCTCAGAACGCTCACTACTGCTATCATGCTCAATAAATATCTCAACGTTTTCATAATCTTTCAAATTTTAAATTTTAAATTTTAAATCTTCAATCTTAAATTATAAATATGAAATATTTATTTAACTTTCTTTCCCGTCGCGTCGTATAGCACGCCGTTCCTTAGGATGTACAACTTGTCTCGGTAAAGGAACTTCAGCGGATGCTCGCTGTCCATACCTTCGACGTTTCCAATGTCTGTCGGCACTTCCGCCTCGTCCTTCATCTCAATCCGCAGCGTGAAGCGCGTCTCGTTCCGACCGGCTTGTTTCACTCCGAACGAATAGGTGTCGTCCATCAAGTCAGTTGTAAATCCGCCTGCCACCTCATAGTCTGTCAACCAGATATGCTCGATGCCTTCCACATCGCTCTTATCGGATAGACTGAAGGTATAGTCACCGGCAACGTTTGCCACGAAACCGACAGGAATCGGTTGACTTGCATCTTCCGGACTCAATGCATTGTACGCCAGATTGTAACCGCCAAAGATGGTGTAAACGGACATCGTTCCAATCATCTTCTCAAGGTCGGCATTGATCTCGTAGGCAGGACTATACTTCTCAGCGATGAGCAAGCCGGTATTATCCGAGCGAGACTCATTGTCAAGCAGTATCTCGAATTCCACTTCGCGCTCTTGAGCTTGCAGGTAGCGTGCCGGAGCATTCTGACGAGTTGCCAATGTAAATCCTAAATCGCCGCTGTTATCAACTTGTATAAAGAAGTTCTTAAACGGTTTCAAAGTAACGTCGGTGAATTTCGCCTGAGAATAGTCAGTTCCGTTGTCATTAGGAATGGTTACATAGCGATATGGATAAGTCTCTCCATCCCAATCCCATGGACCGGTACCGCTTTCTACCAGTTTCCCGACAACCAGATCCGCTTGCCCTTCTTCTCCTTCTTCTGGAGTACCGCTGATACTTACCATATACGGGTTACCAACGAGGTTCCATCCCTTATGGTTATCGCTGACATCAGCGCCTTTACCATGAGCCGTTACAGCCACAGTCTTGGCAGCTTCCGTGTTATTGGCAGCTACATTGCTCGTCATCGGCATACGGATAATGGAGTAAGTGTTACCTACACCGCTTTGCAACTCGGCAGAAATGGTATAACCCACACCGGCTTTCAGCGTCGCAGCGCCGAACTTGCTTGCAAAGGCTGTCTCATATACCCACGCATGAGCCAAATCTTTCTTCGCACGAGCATCACCATCATATGCAGATACATACAAGTTGCTTCCTGGGGTCATTGCAGTTCCGTCCCAATAGGTTATATTGGCCAAGGCGACATCATACGGTACGGTCAGCGAATACATTTGACTCAAATCAACACGCATGTCATAGTTGATGGTAGTTACCGTCTTGAGGCCAAACTGTCCCTTCAATGACAACTCCGGCACTCCGTACTTATCCAAATCATAACTTGACCCGTTGTATATCTCGTCTATACCGCCGAAGAATGTCAGACTATGTACATTCAACTTGCATGTAGCATCATTGACGTTTTTAGCTGGAACCGAGATCTTTGAGTTCGGATAAATAATCACATCGAAGAACTTGTTCTGGTCACTTGTTCCGTTCACAGTCAGCACGGCTCCGTCACGAACAACCAGATCAGCCCAATTGTAAGAATCAGTACCTAATGTCGCAAATGGCTCGTTCAATCCTGAACCATTATTAACACTCTTTGTTTCGCGCGAGATAATAATAGGTATCGTCTTCACACCTGAATAAGTCACAGCAGGCTCACCGCTCGTATATCTGATACTCATCAACTCCGTCGGATGGTCTGTCAACGACAAGTTACCTATTTCATACCACTTTGCTCCTTTGCTTGTACATGACGCGTCTGCATCTGTTACACCACCTATATTCACAGTTGGCGAAGAAATAGTGTTGTTCGTTTGGATAAGTACTTTTGTCGGATACCATTCAATTACCTCAAACTCTAACGGTGTAATCTCGGTCATCGGCAACAGGTAAATATCGCTCGTCACAGCTTGACCTTCTGTATAGGTTCCCCAGACGAGGTTCGCGTCACGATGGACATTCAACTTGTTCTTGTTTGTGCTTTGATCCGTTTGTAACGTGTATTTCCACGTACCACTTACTTCTGTTGCAGCAATCTTCCACTCATATGCGGCATCTCCACCATTAGTAATGGCTGTTATCGCCGCATCATTGTCAATGTTGTTATTACCGCTGCTGTTATTTGCCCACAAACCGGCGTTAGCCCTTTGTGCCACGTTATTAACAGCCGAGAAACGAACTTTCTCTCCATTCGCCTGATAACGATCACCGGAACCGGATGTCGTTTTAACCGGCCACAACTGATATGCGCAGGTATCAGGCGCATAAGCTATCCAAGTACTCTCATCCACATCTATCTGAATGGCCTTCGGAGTAGCAGCTCCCCTCATATTACCATTCAGTGCGTACCACGCAGTACCCACCTTTGCGCAAATAGCAAACGTTGCAGGCATATGACGCACCTTGATGGTAATGCTTGTTGTTTTTTCAGGTGAAGCAACTGTCACTATAACATCCTCTATTCCATGCGTCGAAACACTCGGCATATAGTGAACGTAGATACTCTTATCGCTCAACTCACCGGTCGTTGCATTAAACGTCAGAGATGTAGTCGGCTTACTTGCTTTCTCAATATTTACATCACGTGCCTCCGAGAAATATACATCACTGCTATTCGATGTAATGGTAATCGGTGAATTGGCAGCCAAATTGCTGGCGTTGATGACTAACGGATCTTTTGCCATCACCATGCGGCCGTTACTACTCGTCACTTTCAGGTCACCGCTTACTGACAAATCCTTATTCGGATTAGTCGTATAGTAATCATCGCAATGACCGATATTAACATCAAAGTAATACCCTGCGCCTATCTGAGTTGTTGAGTAGTGACCGAATACAGCACTACCGCTATGCTGGCATACAAATCCACGGTTGCCGCAGGAGGTTACAACGCGCCACTTGCCGTAAGTATCCGGATCTCTCTGTGTTACCGTCCAGATAGGAGCTGCATTTGCATTGGTATATACAAAATCGGTATTTGCATCTGCACAGCCTTCTCCTCCAAGATACTTGGCTTCACCAACTATGTGCAACTTATATTTACCTTCTGTCTCAGTTTCAACAAATTCAAAGATGGAAGCTTCAGAACAATTTACTGTATAGCCCAACTTGCCTTGTGTTTGAGCACCGGTGCTCTTCACGTAATAGTTGACGTCGCCTACAGTCGCCCATATCAGATACGTACCACCGTGGTTGTTAAAATCATAGATTGGAGGCGTCTGATTATAGACTGCATGTAATGTAGCATCTTCGGTCACTGTGTAAGAACCGCCTCCGGGAATCAGATCGCTCGGAGCACCCGGAGCAATGCTGTTAATCGTGGACGCTGACCAACCGGCAAATGTCCAATCGGTATCGTCATATACTATGTCTCCACCAATCGGCAACGTAATGTGGCCATTTATTTCAGCTTCAACGGCATAAGTCTGTGAACTATTGCTGCTAAAGGTATTTCCTGCACCTGCATCAAACGTTATCGTTGCTAACTGGGTTGTACACTCTGTCTTTGGATAGTAAGCGTTGAAGGCTTCTGCATTTGGTTTAGTCGCATTTGAAGCTGTAGTTAAGTATTTTACTTTATCACCACTTAGAGCTAAGTACTTGCTATTACTTACGATATCGTAAACGCCGCCACTTTCTGTAAATGTGGTTTTATAATAGTTTGAAGAGGGTTTGGCATCGCTTACCGTAACATTTTGCCCGGAAGGACCTGTATAATATACCCACTTCTTCGCGCGCGTTACCTTATCTATATAATAGAGATAACCATCTTCCATATTAAACTGCAGAGCGTCAGCGGCAGTTGTTGTAGTCGTAAACTGATTGCTACCATAATCTGCAATATATTTGTCACTAAACTTAATATTGAAGAAATCTCCAGCAGCAAATGACTTATGATATACCGCGTACCAAGTAGCGTCTCCGGTAGCCGTTTGACTGCTTTCTGCAGCTTGAATACCACTCGGCTCAGCCATCTGACCATATACATAGTTCGTTGCAGTCCAGCCATCGAATGTCCAATCCGGTGTGCCGTCTTCATCGTCATCACAAGCACCTCCATCTCCTGCCGCAGTACTGTACCCATTCGGCAAACTATAACTACCGCACTCATGCATCGGATCTGTCTTCGTCTGCCCGATTACAGTCGCGCCATCCAAGAAACTGATAGTGTGTTTGTAATCCGAGTTTTCCGTAGTGAAGTTTACACGGAATGTACAATTGCTGGTAGGAATAATCGTATAAGTAACTGTAGCAGTCGTCGGATAATCAAGAGAAGAAGGTGTGTAAGTCGCTGTTCCTGATGCGACACTTACACTGCTAATTGCATATCCACAATTGGGCGTTACCGTCAATTCGTTGCCTACCAACTTGTTGCTACCATCCACTGTCTCTAAGGTTCCACGTCCTCCTGCATTTACAGTTATCGTAATATCATAACATGCTGCAGTCGGAGTATAGCGATAGTAATAAGCCTTCTCTAAATTTAAGTTGTAATAGTCTTTATTTGGACATGCTCCGGTTTGTTTATATTCTTTTATATAATCACCACTTGAATTTAGACGGAGTGTCGTGTTTGCCGCATGTGCTTTGTTAGTTATGTTATAATCACCTAATCCAGATGTCTCACATGCACTTGCAGCGAAACTCCACTTATATGCATCAGAATCTTCAAAATCATCTGCTTCGGAGATATTGTAATTACTGCTACTCGTTGAACTATAGTAATATTTATCTGTACTAACGTCACGCATATAGTAATAATCACCTGTCTTTATCAAATATACAGGGATGGCACTCGCCTTTGAAGTCGTAGTAGAGAAACCATAAGTGCTACCTGAATAATAACGCACTGTCTTATAATGGTTATTTCCACTATAGTTTGCATACAAGTAATAAGCTTTCCCGTCAGTCGTTCCGTTTTCAAAGTCCGCATCCGTATAAATCTTATGTCGATATACTGCCTTATAAGTCACATTTCCGCTTACCGCTGGTGTCGTTTCTCCTGCTGCGTAAATGGTTCCGGGCTTTGTCGCCGTTTCTGCAGTAAACGTGTTACTATTATCCTGTACCCATCCGGCAGCTACATACAAGTCACAGTTATTCGCCAAAGCTGGGAATGTGGTTGTCTCACCGGTGTAAACTTGTTCAGTACTCGTCTCACCGTTGTCGCTCCATGTCACGGTGTGCGGTGTCTCTGCCTCAAAGTTAGCGGTGACTGTCACATTAGCATCCGGCATCGTAAAGGTAGTAGTGGTCAACGAAGCATTGGTAAATCCACCACCGTCACTTCGTGTCCAACCGGTAAAGGTGTAATGCGACGGTGTGCTGACGGTTACAGTTATCACATCGCCATAATGCTTGTTCGTTACGGTACCTGCACCTGTGCGCGGAGCAGTAATCGCAGAACTTACGCCGACAGGATCAGTCGCCATCGTCAGCGTCCAGTTGTTCTGTGTCCACAAGGCCGTGATAGTCATATCTTCATCCGGCATTGTCTGAGGAGAAGCAGGACTCCAACCGTTGAATGTATAACCTGTCCTACTCATCGTGTTATTCGCCGGATAGGTAATTGAGGTGCCATAAGCTACGGTACTGCTTGCATAACCGGTATGCGTCGTGGATGATGTAGCACCTCCGTCCAGATTCCATGTCAAAGTATGCGTGTTGGCTTCCCACCTAGTGTACAAGGTCGCACCGCTTCCTTTTGTCCATGCACCGCCTGCGCCCGTATAGCCGGCCACATTCTCTTGCAGAACACCGGCATCGGTTGCCACTTTATGCGTATATACATCATCGTCATAGTAACCTTCTACATGGTGACCCGTGTATGTCGGGGCTACCAACGCTCCCAATGATGTGGCGTTTGCCGTTACGGATGCACTACCATCCGTGCTCGCACTCACATTGTTCTTGTCCAATGTAATCAGCATTCCGAAGTTGGCTGTTACCGTGGTTGTCGCATTAGCTGGTGTGAAGGTCGTAGAAGCACTGCTTGCGTTAGCAAATGTGCCGCCGTTGTCACTCGTCCAGTTTACAAAAGAGTTACTGCCTGTTGGCGTTGCTGTCAACGCTACACTACCACCTTCACAGACTACACCCGGAACAATCGTATAGGTTCCTAATGCCGGATCTTCTGTGCCCTTCGTTACTACACGCACCGAAATCTCCGGTTGGGTTGTATAAGTCGTAGATGGAGTATGAACATATTTGTAGAAGGAGAGGTATTTATATCCTGATGCTTTTGAATTATAACATGTAAATACGTTAGAACTGGTATTAAATAGCATCCAGTTACGCATAGCATCTCCTTGAGCCTTTACGTCAGCCGCTCCGTCACTAATGCTGATTGACCATTCTGCATTACCATCCGTATTGTCAGCCGTTAATCGTAAATAGTTATTACTTGAACCTCCGGCAGCATACAAATATTTTTCCGTGCCGGCAGTAAGCATATCAAAGATATTCCAATTAGAACCATCTGCCTCAAGCATAAATTGTCCCACCGTATTAGGAACAGATGCTATCGTTTTCTTATCTGCGCTCTTAGTAATGTCTTCGTCATGTCTATTGTTAGACCCCTGCTCTGCTAACATTGCATTTGGATTATCATACGAGGTGATGATATATGTGTCATATATACTTAAATCGTCATCATCCTCAATACGCTCCCAATCAACATATTCCGTCTTGCTATATACTGCATACAATGTCGCATTGCTTGCCGGAGTGTAGGAAGTAGTGATACTCGGTGCAGTCGTTGTACCCGGATCCGTCGTGCGCCATCCTACAAATGTATAATCGCCCAAACAAGTCGCTAATGGTGTGATTCCCGTCAAATCAACTGCCGCACCGCAAGAACCTTGTTGCAAAACCTGATAAGTATCATTATGCACTTTCAGCGTCACGGTGTACAGCGTACAATCCACCCATTTCGCATACAAGTCCACGATTGCACCTTGCGTGCTGCTCAAATTGCTGACACTTGCGCCATTGGCATACTCGTCACCCGTTCCATCCGAATTAGTTGTCCAGCCTCCAAACGCCTTGGTAGCGTGCGTAAATGCATTATTTGTCAGGTTCTGCGCCACGCCGTATGTGAAGTTCTGATTACTCATACTTCCGCTACCGCCGTTCGCATTAAACCGCACAGAATAAGTTATCGGAGTCCATGTAGCGGTATAGGTCGCATCCGCATCAGGCATCGTTGCCGGTACCGAAGGAGACCACACATTGAATGTATATCCTGTCTTGGTCACTGTCGGAGCCGTCAAAGATGTACCATACGCTACTGTTCCAGCTGCTGTACCGGCAGAAGAGATAGCACCTCCGTCCAGATTCCATGTCAGTGTGTGCGTGTTCGGTGCCCAGATTGCATACAATGTAGCATCTGTTGTCAGGTTGTAAGTTGCTCCTGGAGCATAATCCGTACCGCTGCCGTCAGGAGCCGTATCCCAATGGTCAAAGTGATAACCTGACGGAGCTGTAAATCCGCATGCAGCAACCGTCACATTCTTGTTTGCTGCATCTGCGGCTACGGTGGTAATAGCCGTCGTACCGCTCGCACCCGCATCGTTCTTGTCATAACTCAACACGATGTTCGGAATAAAACGAGCATACCAGTTCTTATCGGTATAATCCACATCTATGCGGAAATAACCGACTCTGTCAAATGAAGACCAGTTTCCATCGCCTCCGCCCCAACCGGTTACAGTCCAATAGTTCTTGTTGGCTTGTAAGGTTAAATCGTTAGTTTGGTTATAAACATTGGCATTGCCTTCTCCCCATGCCAGCGTTGTGCTCTTCAAACGCACGAAAATCACTTGCGTACAGTTGGAAGGAACCCATCCTTCATATATATAACTTGTACCCGGAACAGCAACCATCAAACAGGTGAACTGCGAATTAGTAACGTCGTACAAACCAAAATCACCTACACCTAAGTTGCTCCAAAGACTCGTTCCACCTGTATTAAGGAAGATGTGCTGCATCTCAGATGTGTTGTCTGTGCTCACATAGTCGCCATTGGTGTCTTCAATACCTACACTCACATTGTATCTTGCCGAAGTACCGTTGTAGGTTATCGGATCCGAATGGTACTCATTGCCGCTTGCAAGAGTGAATGGATACTCGGTAGTTCCAAACTTCAATACATATCCGTTCGGAATAAATCCTGCATAACGGTTGTTCCAATCGCTGTTATCGTAGATACGCACCGTTCCTACTGCACCGGTAGCAGAACCGACCATCGGACGACTTCCTGAACCTTGCGAAGCAGCAAAATACAAACTCGACCATGTAGTCTCTAACTTTTTAGCATCATCTCCTGCTGCATTATCCACATACCAATGCGTCTTGTTCGGAATAATAAAGTTCGTGATTTGCCATTCATGGTCAGACGCATCAGCAGGTATAACTTTTGTGAAACACTCCTCATCCCAATCACTCTGTCCACTTGTTCCGAAATGTAATCCCCATGCCGCACATCCGCAACTCGTACGATAATTCGTATAAGTCTTCTCGGTCCAAACAGCGTACAGGTTTACGGTACCGCTATTTGTCGTTGTCAAGTTGTTCACGCTTTGTTCGTCAGTATAGGCTACCGTTCCGGCATCAGCAAGCACTTGAGATGTAGCCCAACCTGCAAAATTGTAATCCGTTTTTGTGTAGGTACATGTGGTTAAATTCTGCGCTACGTCATATGTAAAATTCTGATTCGCCATATTGGCTCCACCGGTACCGCCATTACGATTAAACACAACCGAATAGGTATTGGCAGTCCATTCTGCATAGAATGTCGCAGCAGCATCGGTGCTATATGTGCCGCTTAGATTATAATGGGTTCCTGAAGCGGAATTCAATAACCATCCTGTCTGATGATAACCGTCCTTGCTCATTCCCGTACCGCTTGACAAGGTGAAGTTCACGCCCTCCGTCTTAGCTCCATTGGCGATAGAACCGCTACCACCATTATTATTATATTGAATCACATACGCGTTAAGGGTCGTGAAATCAATCGTTTTTTCCTTACTCGTAGCACCGCAGTCATTCTTGGCGGTTAGTTTAAACCAATAATGTGTACCGGGATCCAAACCGGATAGCTCTTGATTGTCAGCCGTTATATTGCTACCGGAAGAAACTGCTGTCCCACCATCAAACGAAGCACCTTTCTTCAAAGCCCAATCGTATTTGGTTGCATCTTCTACTGCCCAATCAATACGAGCACTAACCCCGGTAATTGAACCAGCCTCCAAGTCAAATTCTGTATTTAGATTCAGCGTACTCAAATCGCGACACCATTCCGCGTAAAGAGTTACATCTGCAGCCGGCATCGTAAAGGTCGCTCCGCCATCATAGTGCGTGCCACTACCATCGTTAGCTGTGTTCCAGCCTGTAAATGTGTAATTCGTTTTGGTTAACGTGTTAGAAGAAACCGTTATAGTCTCGCCTCCATCCAAATCGCCACTATTCGCAGGTACTGTACCTCCAGTCTTGCCATTTCCGTCGTAGTACACATGATATGTCGGGCAAAGAGGATCTGTGTGATAATAGGAAGTTCCACTTCCATATGCAAATTGTGGATATAATGTTATTTCCGTCTCCGAACTGATAGGAAAAGTTGTACTACTACTATAGCGAGTCCCTTGCGAAGTCGTTCTATCTGCGAAATTTGTTTTTGAAGGACACCAGTAATTAGTCCAAGAACCATTATAGAAAGCAGCACTTCCGTAACACTCCTTATATTTACACACAATGTCACTATAATGACTGGATCCCAAAAGACTCTTATCCGTTACATCGTATTGAGTAAATGTACCATCTCCCACCGGTAACATCAAATGGAATGTATAAGTGCCACCTCCTCCGCAACTCTCCCATGTGATATCAACGCTTGATAAATATACTGCACCACTGTTAGACCGAATACCTACATATGCATAGTCTCCTGTAATTGTTAGGGTGGCTGTGGTACTTGTACTTCCGATTAACGTGCCTTGAGAGCCGCTGGTGTATAGGTCACTTGCGGCAGAATATGCTGTATTTTTTCCATATACATTAATTGTATTGGAACCACTAGCAACTGTTAACGTTACAGACTTTACTCTATCGCCGCCTGATGATGTTGATACGATACCTGAATTGGAATTATTTGAACGTAACTGAATATTGGTGCTATTATATAAGGCCGAGTTACCTGCATATTTTGCGCTTGAAGTTTTAGCTATGTTGCTGAAATTTGTATATGAAGAACCAGTAGCCGTCAAATCTGATGCAGTTATCTCATCTGTTACTTCTGAGCAGCCTCCACCATCGGAGTAGTATGTTAATGCTATTTGAGTTATTTGACAGTTCTTATTCGTAATATACAAGTAATATACCGTATTGGCACTTAATCCTGTCAAATTATAGGTATAACTACTTGACTGCGTAGAATAAGTTTGTGCGGCACCTCCGGAAACAGAAGAAGCGGAAGAACTGCTACTTGATACTCCTACTTGGGTTGATGTTGAACATCCTCCTGAATTAGAAACTACGACTTTTTTTAGTGTTTTTCCTTCTATTGCAGGTAATCCCAAAACAGCAGTTGCGGTTAGCATCAAATATCCGGAATTGCACTTAACATTTTTCAAGGCGAATGTATAGTTTACCGCATTCAACGTATACGTATAGTTGGTCAATGTGGTTGAGTTTGCTGTCGGCCATCCTCCCGGATTAGATGTAAGAGAGAAGGTTAATTCCGTGTCCGCTCCCCACATCTGTCCAACACCCAACGAGAAAACCATCACTAAAACCGCAATCATTTTTAATAGTGCGGAATGGTATAATCCCGACGGTGAACCGACGGTCAACCGACGGTCAAGGCTAACGTCACTATAAGAACGAGACTCGCTAAACATGTTTTGTATATTTGTTTTCATAATATTCAATTCATTAAACATTAAACATTCACTCATTAAACATTATCCTTTCTCATTCTTATTCTTCATCCGCAAACACGGCATAAAAATCTGTATCTGCATTAATGGCAGGTTTAGTGCCTGAATCATCAGTGAACAATACCGTCGGAGGTGTATTGGCTTTGTACGACGAGGATGTCGTCCAACCCATAAACTTGTCTCCACAATTCGCTGCCGTCGTAGGAGCAGGTGAAGGACAGGAGTAAGAGGTACTTCCCTCGGTAATCGACTCACTCTTCAACTGCCCGCTATTATCATTCCATGTAACGGTATATTTTGTGCCAGAAGTATATGTAACAATGGCTTTGTTAAAATAAATTGCACCAGTTGCAGAACTTGGACGTTCTACACGAATCTTGACTGCTCCAGAATAGTTGCTACTATTATTCACACTATACTCTGTTCCACCTGAAATAGCAGTGTTTGACAACTCTTCAGATGTGCCTAAAAGGTTTTCACCGATGTACACCTTAATAACTGTTGATGTGCTCGCTTTAGCAGCACCCCACACTTGAATCTTACTGATGCTTTTTGTAGAAAGGCCGGAACAAACCAATTGGATATACTCTACTGCCCTAGAATTTGTTCCTATATGAATCATATTGGTCTCAGTGTGAGGAGCTTCACTTGCAGTAAATGCCCAAGAATTACTTTGGTCATCTGTTAATGTTTCAGATGCGCTTGCTGGTCTTGAAGAAATTGTCAAGTTGGCAACCGTTGCATCTTCTGCCCACAATTGTTGAGCACTAATCATTGCAAATGCCACTACCAGTAGCCACTTTGCATTGTTAATTAAATTTTTGTTTTTCATATTATTTTGTTTTTATATTATTTTCGTTTTGTGACCAAGGGATAACCCAATATCCCATAGCCTGTTTTCTGCCGCTGAGTTCTGTCGATGATTGCTTCTGCAATTCTCCTTTTTATTCTTTTCTATTGGGCACAACATTTTTTCATAACACATTTCCAACTCCGATGGTCAGAATGAGTACTAAAACGGACACGAGTTTCAGCATAGTGGAACGACGGTCGAACGACGGTCGAACGACGGTCAACCGACGGTCGAATACGACGACATTACTCTGTAAGTTCAAGAATGAACTACAAAAATTCATCAAATTAGTAATTAACTTTTTCATATTATTTTGATTTTTATATTATTCCTTTCCCATAACCCGTAACCGATAACCGGTAACCGATACCCCATAACCCGTAACCGATACCCCGTAACCCGTAACCCATAACCGGTAACCGATACCCCGTAACCCGTAACCCATAACCGGTAACCGATACCCCATAACCCGTAACCGATAACCGGTAACCGATACCCCGTAACCCATAACCCATAACCGGTAACCGAGTTTTCTAAAAATTTATTCCTTTCCCGTAACCCGTAACCCATAACCGGTAACCGATACCCCGTAACCCATAACCCATAACCGGTAACCGAGTTTTCTAAAAATTTATTCCTTTCCCATAACCCGTAACCGATAACCGGTAACCGATACCCCATAACCCATAACCCGTAACCCATAACCGGTAACCGAGTTTTCTAAAAATTTATTCCTTTCCCATAACCCGTAACCGATAACCGGTAACCGATACCCCATAACCCATAACCCATAACCCATAACCGGTAACCGAGTTTTTTTTTAATTATATCTTTCCCCTTTATTCGTGCAGGCTACATGTTTAAATGTTTATCTTGTCATTAGATTTTACTTGCCTGTTTCGTTGAAGTGGTGTTTCAATTTCTTCGAATAACCACTTGGTCATTTTTTGTTTTTAATTCCCCCGAATTCGGAGGTTTTGGGCAAATATCATTAAATTTTTAATTTATTTTTCACTTTTTTGCTTTAAAATTTGCACATGTCATTTTTTTGTAGTACTTTTGCAGTCGCAAAAGCTTATTGAGCGCGTGTGGCTCACTACCTGCGTCTGGTTGCATTCCGTTCATGGTGTTGCAATTCAGCGGTACAGAGGTAAGGCAAAACGGATGTCTTATGTTAAGAGCGGGGTTTAACACACACCAACTCAATTTTACGCAGCCTGCCCCAATTCATCGGGCGGGCTGATTTTATTATATACACTTTCTTTTTGCCCATCCACTCAATCTTCAATTCCACTACCGCACATTGTTCCAAATCGCTATCGCTTTGACGCGCACCACTCACGATGAAGAACAACGCATCGCGACTATCTCTGCGTACTTCGTCCGACTGGTTGATAATCATCGTCACGTAGTTGAATGCTTCCATACCCAACGATGCCAATTCTTGACGATGTTTGTTTGCTACATGAACTATCTCGCGTTCCGAAATCAAGATGTCCGCAGCCGGCAACTTCTCATTCATCCAACTATGTAAACGCACCCGACCAATCTTAATGAATTGGTTCTCATTATGCGCCTTCTTCCCACTTGCCGCGTTGTTTCGTTTTATTATTTTCGAGCTTGTCTTCACCATCTACTTCCTTTTCCCACTTTCATTGCGTGCAACATGTTTTGTTTATCTTGTTATTAGATTATTTCTTCCCTTTCATCAAGCGTTTCGTCGCACTCATCTCACGTCGTAGCAACTCCAGCCGTTCTCCAACGTCTGACGAACATAAAACAAGGCTCTTGCCGTGTCTTCTCCGCACTTATCCATAATATACCGGTGGTGTCCCCATGGTACAGCAGACAAGAGCGTTTCTAATTTTCCCACAACTTGTGGGATTTTTATACTCTCCTCATTATAAAGCGAATAGAACTTTTTACAATAATACAAATTGGATAATGTTATTCCTGCTGCATCCGGTAGTTCTTGTTTCAAATCTTGCGATAGCAAACGCATAAATCCGCTGCCCCAGCGCTGCTCTGCATCGAGTCGAACTATATCGCGTCCTAATTCCCAATAAAAAGCCAACATCTCACGATTCACATGCACCGAAGCCTTAATCTGACTACGGCGATAGCGGCTCTTCAATTCTTGAATCCACTGCTTATATTCCGAATCTATGTGTATTAATTTGCTCATGTATGAGTCGGTTTCTATAGTAACTTCGCAAAATGTGCACGTAATATTAATTATATCTATTCAATATCCGTGTGCATAGGCGTTTTTAACATGTACACACAAATATTCGTGCAAAGGTACAACTTTTTTTTGACATACGCAAATAAATCTAACTAAATTTTTTAAAAATTTACTTTTTGTTACATTTACTTTCCGCGTGTGTCAAATATTCTACATTTTACACAAAAAAGTGTCAATTTTTCCTTATCACTTTTTTCTCTGCTACATCGGTTATTATCGGTTTTGTTTATCACCCGACACAAAAAAGGAGGAAGCATCTCGCTCCCTCCTCATTCGTTCTCATTTTTGTAAGAGTAGACCGGGCCATTCTCGGATCAAACTCGGTCCATTCCCGTGGTAATCCTAGACTTTTGCCCTGATAACTACCTAATCACGCCTTAACTTCACCATTCCATCATTCCCACCATTCCACCATTCAGCGCTGCGGCTCATTTCATCATTAAATATACTTGTCCATATTGTCCATTCTGTCCATTTGCATTTTTACCATGACGGTTTGACGGTTTCAAAAATTCGCCTTGCACTTTCTGCACTTTCCTCTCTTAGCTTGTTCCTTTTTACTTGATCCTTTTTTACTTAGCTTGTTCCTTTTTTTACCTGTTCCTTTTCGGACTAAGCTTGTATAAATTTGCTTATCTATTTTGTGCTTCCTTGTCTATTTTTTTATACAAGCTTGTTCCTCTTTTGCACACTCTCTCCGTGCGCACTATTAAATATTGTTCTACAATAGTTTCTTTAGTTCCTCAATATGTTCTTCGCTCATCTTAGTGAAGGCAAAGAGCCGTTTGCCCGCATCTTTTAATGATGCTCCGATGAGATAAATCGTTTGGTTGTCAATAATCATAAACCGATCATGCACGCGGTTCGTTTGATGGAGAGATAAGTTTCCGTATTGGCTGTTAAACTTGTCTTGTGCCAATAACAACGCATTCGACAACTCTTTGGTATAAATATCCACTTGTACTCCTTTGTTTTTTCCGCTCAGCATTGTCAATACTGACTCATCTACGTAATTGTCTATCAGCAAAATCGATTTCTTTGCGGACTTAATCAAACGCTCAATAAACTCATACGCATCATATATTTGTCCGTCCGCAAAGATTCCCTCTTTGGGAGGAAGTGCAGCATGCACAAAAGATTCGATTTGATTCTCTACGTTTGTCATCCTCTGCTCCAATTTCTCGAATCGATTGCTTACCGCATAGCCCTGGCGTATATATTGATTAAGCACCTTTGTCGCCCATTGGCGGAATTGGGTACCTCTTTTACTCTTTACTCGGTAACCTACAGAGATAATCACTTCCAGATTATAACACTGCACTTGACGCGTTACCGCTCGTCCTCCTTCATTTTGAACTATTAAGAAATTCTTAACAGTTGCCTCCTTTACCAACTCCTCTTCTTAGAAGATGTTGTGAATGTGCATACTGATGTTTGGCACCGTGGAATCAAACAACACAGTCATCTGCTGCTGCGTCAGCCATACCGTTTCTTCGGCGAGTTGTACATCCAACCGAACCGCGTTATCCGCGCTTTGGTATATAACAACAGATTCGTTTGTTTGGCCATATGTTTGCATCTCTTCTGCCATCTTCTATCCTTTTCCCCCTCATCCGTGTCGGGCACAACTATTATTTATTGTTTGTATTTTTATTCATTTAGCATTCATTTCCGCAATCATCTCGCGACCATCCTGAACGTCTCTGTAGGGTTTCTATCCCTCTTCTACTTGTTCCCTTTTTACTTACCTTGTTCCTTTTTTTACCTGTTCCTTTTCGGACCAAGCTTGTATAAATTTGCTTGTCTATTTTGTGCTTCCTTGTCTATTTTTTATACAAGCTTGTGTCTTTTTTTATGTACCTTGTGTCTTTTTTACTCCAATTTTGCCTCAAAAAAGACACAACCTCTGTTTTCTTGTCCTACCTTTGTCGGTACTGTTGTTTTGTGATTGTTCTAATTGTACTTTTCTCAGGTTCTTCTCGGAACATGGTCCCGTGATGGTCATGTTCTAAATAGTATAATCTATGCTATATGACATGTCCTGTACTTTGTATTTGTAGTTCAATTATCTTTCTCGGTCTTGTGTCTGTCATCTCCCGCTCTTCGGTAGGTGGCACACTTGGCACACTTGGCACTCTCCGTGCGCACTTTTAAATGTTTATCTCGTTATTAGATTAGTCTTTATCATCAGCTTGCATCAGCTCGTTTAGAGCACTTATGTTCGGAAGCAGGTTATTATATTCCTCTGGAGCGTTTTCTCCAAGTCGGAATGTCGCGACACCCATCGGTTTATTATAATCGCGTATTGCCAATTCTACAACCGTTCTATCCATCTCACGGCACAAAACCAGCCCAACTAAATTCGTCACCCATCGGTTGACGAATTTGAACAAGCAGCTCGGTCTCATCAAGAGGCAAATCGTCAGCCGCCGGTTGACGATTTACATATTCACACCATTCTTCGTAGAAAGTGCGCATATTTTTGAGATTGGTTTCTCCAAATCCCGTTAAGCCCGGCATCTCTTTCTGCAACTGGTCACTAATGACTTTGAGAGCGCCTGTTCCCCAGAAATGATGACGTGTGTTTTCAGAGATATATTGCCCAACACCATAATACAACGACAGCACTTCATTGTTGACGTGTTGCAAAGAACGAGCTTGGCTGCGTTGAATAGCACCCTTAATAATCTGCACAGCTTCTTGCAAATCTTTCGTCAAAAGTTTGTTGCCTTGTTGTGGCTTAATGTCGGACATGATTCTTTTATGTGGTTTTTACATTGACGCGTATGTATGTTCTCTCTAGTGCGCATATGCACGCGTGGTCATACGCAAACACACTAAAAGTGCGCAAAGGTACAACTTTTTTTGACATACGCAAATAAATCCGACAAAATTTCCGAAAAATTTACTTTTTGTTACATTTACTTTCCGCGAGTGTCAAATATTCTACATTTTACACAAAAAGTGTCAATTTTTCTACATTAGAGTTTTGCCCGAAGAAGGAGATGGAAATCCGTTCTGGACGGAATTGCATATTGCAGATTGGATATTGGATATTGAGGATGCTTGTCGAGATACCAATCACGGGCGTAGAGGGTTTCGGAGAAGCGGAAATAGAGTGCCAATTGGGGAATGATCTGCCAACGCAGGCAAAGATAAGCGCGACCACCGAGGCCATAAACGGCAGGGATGGAATAGGCATAGAGGACATCGTGCTCATAGGCATAAATGCGGTTGTCCCAATTGCGCGCATCGAAGAATTGCACGCGGAGACGAAGGCTCAGCGGACATTGGATACCGGACATCGGCGATTGGAAATCGTAGGCTATGTCTTGGAAGAGACTTACACCATAGGTGATTGGTGATTGGTCATTGGTCGTTTGTCGTTTGTCGATGGAAATTGAAGATTCGCCATCTACTATGTTGGCGTCGAGGTTGGTGCGGAAGGACCAGGGACCGTGAAGGATGTCACATTGCAAGCGGGTGGAATAGGTGGCTTTGTCGCCTTTTTGGCGCGCTCTGGCTCGAATCAAAAGACTCCATTGGTGATTGGAGAAAGACGATTGGAGATTGGCAATCGGGGAATGATACTGTGTTTCGAACATTGCGTCATAGCCTATTGACGGATAGGCGGGAATGCCGTATTTGGGTCCGGAGAAACGGAAGACATCACCATAACCGGAGAAGCGCCAATGACTGAGGCGAGTGATATCAAAACCAAGGTATCCGCCGTTTTCATCTCCAAGGCGTGAAGTCTCGGAGAAAGCATAGCCGAGAGCATTGTCAAAGAAGGGCGAATAATAGCGGTATAAGGCTATCAGACTTAAGCCGGAAGCCGGATAGAATCTGCTTCCCGCTATAAGTCCGAAGCCCCATTTGGATTGGTCATTTGTTATTTGTGATTTCTCTGCCGCAAGGGCGCGATTAACTTCGTTTTTGTCATTGGTGATTTGTGATGGTGATGTTTCTGCGAAACGATCGTAGTTTTGTGCGGTGGCGAGTTCGGCAAAGGCATCGAACCAACCGTAGTTATAACGGGCAGAAGCGCCCATGACGGCTTGATTACGGCCACGGAAATAATGATGGTTGTAAGCGGCGTTATTGTACGGATGAATGCTATCCGACCAGAGGTTTTCGATGGCGGTTAGTTGCACTTGCAGTTGTTTATGCCGAAGGGTGACGTTGGCGCCAAGCAGATGATGCCAGAGTGTGTCGTTGGTGTGCTTGAGGCTGTATAAAGCGCTGACATCCAGGCGTGTATGGGCATTGAATGAATGCCGGATGGTAGCACCTGCGCCGTGTAATCCTTCGCCATCAACGGAGGAGTAATAACGCAGTCCTTCGGTGGTTTGTCCGATGGATTGGATGTACATCGATTTGCCCGAATGGAAAACCGGCGCAAGGACGAGCCCTTGTCCGAACGAGGCCTGAAAATTGCCTGCTACGAGAGTGTGCAAGTGCGGCGTTATGTCGCGGAGTTGGAGATAAGCGCCGTATTGCAAGTCTTGGGCGTGTCCTCCGGCCGGTCGGCGCAGTTGGGCTCCGAAAATGACTTTGCGCTGGTAATCAAAGCGGTAACGCGTCTGGATATAGACGGGATCGGTACCTTCGAACGATTCGATGTTTCGCGCATCGACGCGGGTAATGATTTCGTGTCGGGCGAAAGCAAACACCTCACGCGCGTACAACTTATTATTGGAGATTGGAGATTGGACATTGGAGATTTTGACGAAAGGCAGCAAGTCGCGAATCTCGTAGTCTGCGAGCGAAGGGATAAGGCGCAATTCGTAGAGCGATTGGAAAGGATGTTCGTACGCATAAGCGAGGATGTCGTCTATCTGTCGGGGAGAAAGGAAGTAGAGTTGGCTCAGTTCTTCATCGGACGTGGCATTGAGATCGAAGGGCGATTCATGAATGGCGTACAAGTCGGATTGCAGTTGCTCATAATCGACTTCGGCGAGTTCGGTGGCAGCATTGTAGATGTCGAGGATGATGTCGTCTAAGGTGAAAGGTGAAAAGTGAAAGGAAGAAGGTTCTTCGGCACACAAAATCTGCGTGCAGAGGAGGAGTAATATGTAAAGAAATGCATGTTTCTTAACCATAAAGTACGATTAACTTCTTTTTTCACGATGCAAAAATAGTAAAAATAATTGAAAATTTGCATAATTCGTGATTTTTTTGTACTTTTGCAGCGAATTTATGGAATATTAGTCCAAAAAAGCCCAAAATGAGCCCAAAAAATAATTATAAATTTTACCAACTAATTGAATGGGGCGTGGCGATAGCAGCTTGCGGTTGGCTGGTGTGGAAATTGGCGACGTATGAGGATTATGCGGCGCTGGGCGAGTGTCTGCGTGGGATGGGTTGGCAACAATGGCTGGCGATTGGTGTTTGCGTGGCGCTGATGCCGGTGAATATGGCATTGGAGGCGTGGAGGTGGCATACGTTGTGGAATGATGGAATGAGCCGCGAGCGAAGCTCGCTTAATGAGCCGCTGGCGCTCAATGGTGGAAATATTTCTTGGAAGGAGGCGCATCGGCAGGTGTATTACAGCAAGTTGGCGGGACTGATAACGCCCTGGCGATTGGGGGAATACCCGTCGCGTGCCATATTGATGGCCCGCGAAATGGAAAATGGACAATGGACAATGGACAATGGGGAAAGGACAATGGAAAATGGAAAATGGAAAATGGAAAATGAAAAATGGACAATGGAAAATGGGGAAAGGATAATGGTAAATGGAGAATGGAAAATGGACAATGATAAAGCGCTTTGGGCGAAGGTGCTGAGTATGGGCGCTGTGGGGAGTGCGACAATGACAGCGGCGATTGTGTTGGCCGGATTGGTGGGGATAGCGTTCAGTCCGAGTGTGTTGGAGTTGTTGGGCGGGAGTTATCTGTATGCGGTAGGAGCAGTGATTCTTGGGACGGTTGTTTTGGGTGGTTTAGGTTGGTACTACGGAAGAAGGACATTAGCCTTGACTGTCGGTTCACCGTCGGTTGACCGTCGGGGCTTTATCGATTTATTTATTAAAAGCGTAGGGCAGAGTTTGGTGCGGTTGCTTTGCTGGTGTGTACAGTTGGCGCTGGTGGTTTGGGCACTGGGAGGAATAGGAGGAATAGAGACAATAGGAGGAATAGGAACTCTAGGAGCCATAGGGGAAATAGGGATAATAGGGATACTAAGTAAATGCGCGGTGTATTATCTGTTGGTGACGATAACGCCGAATGTGCCGATAGTGGAAGTGGGTGTACGAGGCGCGTGGGCTGTAGTGGTGTTCGGAACGATGAATGCGGCATTGGCAGGAGTGATTTTGTGGGCAATCAATACGTTGTTGCCGTGTGTGGCGTGGTTTTTTATAAGAAAAAAACAAAAATAAACACTTTTAAATGATTTAAAACTGCGTTTTTTATGTCAACTGATGCTAAAAACTCCTTAAAAATAAATATTTAGACAGTTTTTATCATCAATTACCACAACTCTGCGAGTCAAATCATTTAAAAGACCGCCAAGTGGGCACATAAAAAACAATATTTTGTTGATCAAAAATTCTGAAAATAATCAATCATCAGAAATGAATAAAAATAAAAAAATCGCTAAAATTCACAAAAATCTTGCATAATTGAAAAAAAAGCAGTAATTTTGCAAGCGAATTGAGCGGGAGACTGGAATACTGGAATAGCGGGAGACCGGAATAACGAAGATAGAATATAAAACACAATAATATCATGAACATTAATTTTCAGATTCATTATCGTGCCGTGTATGGGCAGAGTCTGTGCGTGATTGAGACGCAAGAGTCTATTTTAGGTTGGACCGAGAAAGAACCGTTAGTATTGAATTGCCAAGGAACGGATTTCTGGTCGGCTAATGTGCCTGTGAGTGATTTTGCGGGCAGTATCCAGTACAAGTACGCTATTCGTTTGCAGGACGGCGGTTTTCTGTATGAAGCCGGCGAGCCGAGACATTTGCGATTGGACGATGCACGTTTGGCGAAGGAACGGCAGATCGTGGTTCGTGACGCTTGGCAGGCCAGTACGTATGAAGACAGTTTCTACACAACGGCTTTTGTGAAAGCGTTGTTCAGTCGTCAGCATTCAGGCAGCCAGCATTCAGCCAAAGCGGCGAAGGGTAATATCCGTTTCTCGATTGATCTGCCGCAGATTCTGCCGACGCAAGGTGTGGCGATTGTGGGTAATTGTCCGGAATTGGGCGATTGGAACCAGGATAACAAGCTGGTGATGTGCGATTGTGATTTTCCTGTTTGGCACGCCGACATCATGGTGAAGGGCCAGGATATAGTGGAATACAAGTACTTGGTTTATGACCTGAAGACCGGTGCGACGGTAGATATGGAGTGGGGTGAGAACCGTCAGATCTGGGGCGTAGAGAAAGGCAGAGTGATCTATCAGAACGACAGGGGCTTCCGCCGGACACAGCCTCGTTGGAAAGGTTCTGGTGTGGCCGTTCCGGTATTCTCGTTGCGTACGGACGAAGGTTTTGGTATCGGTGAGTTCCAGGACCTGAAGAAGATGGCCGATTGGGCTGCAGCTACTGGCCAGCAGATGATTCAGACGCTGCCGATCAACGATACGACTTTGCGGCACAATAACTTGGACAGTTATCCGTACAATGCGGTAAGTGTGTTTGCGCTGCATCCGATATATATCAATATCGAGAAGATGGGTCGTCTGACGCCGGCGCAGAAGAAGAAATACGAGGCGAAGAAGGCTGAGTTGAATGCGCTGAAGTTCGCGGACTATCAGAATGTGTATGACGCGAAGATGGTATTCTTCAAAGCGCTGTACAAACAGGACAAAGATGCCTTGTTCGGCAGCGAGGAGTACAAGGCGTTTGAGGCGAAGAACAAAGAATGGCTGGAGCCTTATGCAGCGTTCTTGAGCAAGCGCGACAAGCAACCCCAAGATTTCTATAAGTTCCTGCAGTTCCACGCCGACAAGCAGTTGTCGGATGCCGTGGCTTATGCGCACAGTATAGGTGTGGCGATGAAGGGCGATATACCTATCGGTATCAGTCCGGATTCGGTGGATGCCGCCGTTTATCCGGAGCTCTTTAATCTGGACGCGAGCGCGGGTGCTCCGCCCGATGATTTCTCGATCAGTGGTCAGAACTGGGGCTTCCCGACATACAACTGGGATGAGATGGCGAAAGACGGTTTCGGTTGGTGGCGTGCTCGTTTCCAGAAGATGCAGGACTATTTCGATGCCTACCGTGTAGATCATATCTTGGGCTTCTTCCGTATCTGGCAAATGCGCAAGACGGATGTATGGGGTCTCTGCGGCCATTTCGTACCGGCGTTGCCGTATAGCTATGACGACTTGTGCGCGCAGGGCGTTTGCCTCGATTGGGACCGAATGACGAAGCCGTATATTCGCAGCAATTTCCTAGGCGATGTGTTAGGTTATGACACCGAGTGGGCCAAGAAGAATGCGCTGAATACGCACGATAATTATGTGTATTGGTTCAAGCCGGAGTTTGACACGCAAGCCAAGGTACAGGAGTGGTACGATAGGCTGATGAGCGATGAGAAACAGCTGAAAGCCAGCGGTTTGAGTGCTGAGGCTGCGAAGAACATCTGCAACGGATTGATCTATCTGCATTGCGAAGTGCTGATGGTTGAGGACCAGCGTCGTCCGGGATGGTTGCATCCGAGAATCTCGATTTATCAGAGCCACTCGTTCAATGAGTTGTACAGCGATCAAAAGGAAGTGCTGATGCGCATTTACAATGAGTATTTCTACCGTCGTCATACGCAATTCTGGCGTGATTCGGCGATGCGCAAACTGCCGACGTTGATTCACTCGACGCATATGTTGTGCTGCGGTGAGGACTTGGGTATGGTTCCTGCTTGTGTGCCGGATGTGATGCACGAATTGCAGATTCTGAGTCTGGAGATCCAACGTATGCCGAAAGATCCGACGGTTAAGTTCGCTCATCCTGCCGATGCGCCATATCAGAGCGTTTGTACGACCGGTACGCACGATATGAACCCGTTGCGCGCTTGGTGGGAAGAGGATCGTGCCGTGACGCAGCGTTTCTACAACGAACAGATGGGCTGGTGGGGCGATGCACCGAAGGAGATGAGTCCGGAGATTGCGGAGTTTATCATCAACCAGCATATGTACAGTCCCGCCATGTGGACCATTCTGCCGCTGCAAGACTGGTTAGCTATTGACGGCGATGTACGGATCAAGGATCAGTTTGCAGACCGAATCAACGTACCGGCTAATCCGCGGCATTTCTGGAACTACCGGATGCATATATCGGTAGAGCAGTTGCTGAAGGAGAAGAAGCTGAATGAGAAGATAAAGAAACTCACCGCGGTGAGGTAAAGAAAAGTACAAAGTACAAGGTACAAAGGATTAATGGTGAGGGATGAGCGAAAGCTTGTCCCTTACTTTTTCCATGAGCCATTGAGGCGTGCTGGTGGCACCGCAGATCCCGATCCGAAGGTCGGGATTTGCGGATTTATGATTTATGATTTGTGATTTCAAATTTTCTACTTCGTCGGGAGAGGAAATGAATATTGTGTTGGGGTTGGCTTCAACACAATGTTTATATAATACGCGCGCGTTGGAGGATTTGGTGCCTCCGACAAAAAGGACCAGGTCATGAGCACGGGCAAAGTTCTGGAGTTGAGCAACGCGATTGGAGACATTGCGGCATATCGTATCGTGGTATTCGAAGACGGGGCGAGATTTCGAGACTTCGAGATCTCGAGACGTCGAGGCTTCGAGGTTCCGAGATTTCGAGATTTCGAGACGTCGAGATATCGAAGAGACCAATTCTTGGAAGCCTTCGACGGATTTGGTCGTTTGCGAGAAGAGGTAGATGGGACGGGAGAAGTCGAGGCGGGGCAAGGCGTCGGGTGTTTCGGGGCGTGTCAATTCGTCGAGTTGTTCGGGGGATTCGATGACGATGGCAGTATTGTTGGTTTGGCCTTGGAGACCGATTACTTCGGCATGTCCGGGCTGGCCGTAAATGACTATTTGCGGGGGTAACGACTCGTCGTTGCGATGTGCGAGATAACAGGCGCGGATCCGGTCCTGCAGTTTCTTGACGACCGGACATGTGGCATCGATGATTTCGATGCCCCGTTGGCGCGCGATCCAGTAAGTGGAAGGCGGTTCGCCGTGGGCGCGAAGGAGGACACGCGAGTGGGGAGGGAGCGTTCGCAGGTCGTCATAATCGATAGTTGCGAGGCCTTTGAGTTCGAGTCGAGCAACCTCCTGACCATTGTGAACGATGTCGCCTAAGCAATAAAGCGAACCTTTCTCGAGTTCGCTCTCAGCCGTTTTGATGGCGCGTGTGACACCAAAGCAGAAACCACTATTATTGTCAATAGTTATTGACATTTACCATTTTGTCATTTACCATTTACCATTTATTTGGTCATTTAGTCATTTGGCCATTTAGTTTGTTTTGGAAGATGGCGATGATCTTGTCCATTTGTTCTTCGCGGGAAAGGAGGGAGTTGTCGATGACAACGGCGTCTTCTGCCTGGCGGAGAGGGGACTCGGCACGATGGGTATCGCGGTAGTCGCGGTCGTTGACATCGGCGAGCACAGCGTCGAAATCGGGTTTCTCTCCCTTAGCGAGGAGTTCATCGAAACGGCGTTGTGCGCGGACTTCCGGCGAGGCGGTAAGGAAGAGTTTGAGTTCGGCATTGGGGAAAACGACCGTACCGATGTCTCGTCCGTCCATGACGATACCTTTGGCTTGTCCCATAGCCTGTTGCTGTGCGACGAGGAAGGCGCGAACTTCGCGGATCTGGGAAATACGGCTGGCTTGATTGCCCACTTCGAGTGTACGGATCTGCGATTCGACATCTTCGCCGTTGAGCGTGACATGTTGTTCGCCGTCCACTTGGATGAAGCCTACCAGGATATGCGGCAAGGCGGCGATGATGTCGGCAGTTTCGGTGAGTCGGTTACGAAGAGTATATAACGCAATCGCACGGTACATGGCACCGGTGTCCACATAAGTGTAGCCGGCGAACTTGGCCAAGGCTTTGGCGATAGTGGATTTGCCGCAGGAGGAATAGCCATCAATCGCGATGACGATTGGATTTACCATTTTATCATTTACCATTTACTATTTATTGGGTCATTTAGCTATTTAGCTATTTATTTTAACAGGGAATTTATATCCAAAGTGAGGCCGGCTTGGTAGGAGAAATTGGACTTGGTGAGTTGGCTGATGGCGAAAGCGATGCGCACCTGTTTGATGCGAACACCGGCGCCGAGTGAAAAGCCTGCGAGTGAACGCTGGTCGATGAGGTTGAGTTCCGCGCGGCGGCGGTGGTTATAACTGAGCGCGAGGTAGAACTTCTCGCTTTTGGGTACTATCTCCAGTGACCAGATGGTATGGCGGAACATCATGTCGTACCATTTGACATCATGGGGTATGATGTCGCCTGTAGTGGGACTCTTGTCGAGTGAAGTCCATTCGTAATTGAGGTACCAGGTCTGCATATTGTGAATCTGCAGGTGGAACCGCAGCGGTGCATGTTTGACGCGGTAGGTGAGTCCGAGTTGGAGGTTAAGCGGCAACATCTCATGGTTGGAGCCGCCTTCCTGCGAATAGAATCCTTTGAGTTGCCAGCCGATATTCGCAAGTACGAGACCCATATGGAAAGTGGAGTCGAGGGTCTGGAAATGTGCGCCGACATCGGCTCCGAGTGCGAAGGACGAGTAGGCTTCGTAGATGGAATAGACGGGTTTGAGCGTGACACCGACTTTGAACATCGGATGCAGTTGTCGCGCGTACATGACGTCAATGAGGATATCCCGCGCGCCGAATGTGCCACCGGTGAGGTTTCCGTCCTGGTCGGCGTATTGCATGTGACCGTAGTCGAGGTAATGAAGGCCGACGGCGAAGTAGTTAGGTTTATCAGGGGCTTCGTCGTTGGCTGTCGCTGATTTTTCGAACGAAGCTCGTCCAAAGTTATGGCCGTAGAGGACAGAGCCGAACATCGTTCCCGGGAGATAATAGGAGAAGTTGAGTTGCAGCGTTTGGTGCGTAGCGGGGTTGAGTAGGGCGGGATTGCACATACCCATGGAGATGTCTCCGTCGCTGAGGCTGACATTGGATCCGCCGAGTGCATTGAGTCGGGCGGAAGTCGGCAGGCTCATGAATGAGAACACCGAACGTCCGGCACTGGAGACCTGGGCGAAGGCGGGAGTACAGAGTACAGAGTACAGAATACAGACCAATATGGTTATTTTTCTACGCACAATTGGGCACACTATATCAAAATCGGCTGCAAAGGTAGTAAAAAAAAATGATATGAGCAAAAAAATGTAAAAAAAATGCATTTTATTTGAAAAAAAATGCTCAAAAATTTGCATATATGAAAAATTTGTTGTAACTTTGCATTCGCAAAACAAGTTAAGGCTTGGATTGCTTCCAAAATCTCCATAGACGGTTGATTTTATATGGTGAGCTTCATATAAGGTTTATATGAGGTTTATATGAGCTTTATAGTTGACCATTCCGAGATTATGAGGAACCCCTCTTCGGCTCTCCCCTTAAGGGAGAGGGAAAGAAGAGACACAAGGGACGAAACATTAATGCCGGATACAATCCGGCGCAATGGACGAACAGAAACACGCCACCAGATCCGCCAAAATTGGCGGATATAAAGAACAAAGACAAAGCGGCATCAAATGCCGGAGAAATAAACGAAGAAAGAAAGGGGAACAGGAACCTGATCCACCAAAATTGGCGGATACAAAGAACAAAGACAAAGCGGCATCAAATGCCGGAGAAATAAACGAAGAAAGAAAGGGGAACAGGAACCTGATCCGCCAAAATTGGCGGATACATACAACGGGCGGCGGGGAAAAGTGAAAGGTGGGAGGATGAGAGGATGAGAGGATGAGAGGGAAAAGGACGCTGCGCTACAGGACGGCGGAAGCGCCTACAGGAGGAAGGACGCTGCGCTACAGGACGGCGGAAGCGCCTACAGGAGGAAGGGAAATGGTGAAGAAAGGAGAAATAGTGCGGTTTGGGACGAAGATGGGGGAACTCTGGCGGGAATATAAGTCAGAGGTGGTATTTTTTGCCGTGATCGTGGTGATAATGGTTTTGGGACACCGGCTGTCTCATTTTCTGCCGGTGGAGTTTTTCGAGAATGTGTTAGCACCCTTTCAGGCTACAGCTATCATGACTGTTTGTTTGTCCGGTGCGTGGCTGCTATTCCGTCATACAGAAGGATCGAGGGTGCGTCTTGCCTGGGCATGGACATTGTTGGTATGGGGGGTGACAGAGGCATTATTGGTTGCTTTGTCCGCGATTTGGCATCTTCCGACGCTACACTCAGGGACAGATCCGTTGTCGTCCGTTTCGATAGTGGCCGGCAATATATTAGGCTGGGCGCTTATATTGTATCCGACGGAAGCACTTCGTCCGGGATGGATGAATTTTCGTCGCGCGTTGACTCAGGTGTTGCCGTTGATAGCTTTGCTTGTGGTGGATTATTTTATTCCGTGGAATTTAGCATCGTTGCTGACGCTTTATCCGGTGGTGTTGGTGGTGCTTCTATTGGCGCATGTACGCGCGTATAGAAAATGGTGTGAGGAGAACTATTCGTCGTTGGACGACATAGATGCCCAATGGATCGTTCGCTATTTAGCGATGTTGGCGGCAGTGGGGTTGTCGTTCTTCTACCTCTGCGTGTCGCACAATCCGAATCGTCTGTTTATGCAGAATATTCTTCTGTTCGTGATGTTTGTTTACAGCACGGAGAAGATTCTGTTGCGTAAGGATCCGTGGGAAGGCATGGTGGTGAACGAAGAGGGTGAGTTGCCGATAGAGGAAGAGCCGGAAACGGTCGATACCTTGGCAAATGCGGCTTACCGTGCGAAATTGGAACAATGGATGCAGGAAAAGAAGCCGTATCTGAATCCGAATTTCCGTCTGATCGACATGCGTGAAGTGCTCCCGTTGAACCGGACTTATCTGTCTCAGCTGATTCACAGCGAGTACGACAGTACATTCTACCAGTTTGTGAACGGGTATCGCATTGAAGAGGCGAAGCGTCTGCTGCATGAGAATCCGGATATGCGCATCGAGGACGTGGCATCGGGCAGCGGATTCTCGTCACGGGAAGTGTTTACGCGCGTGTTTACGAAAGAGACGGGCGTGACTCCTCGTGAGTGGAGCAAAAAAGTGTAATTATTCGTAAAAAATTATGTAAATTTTTGTGACTCTGCGTCAATAATTGTGCAGAAGTATTGCATAAATGCAAAAAAAGCAGTACTTTTGCGCTGTTTTTGTGATAACCCCTCTCCGGCTCTCCCCTCAAGGGAGAGGGAAGGAAGAGACACAAGGAACGAAGCATTAATGCCGGATACAATCCGGCGCAATGGACGAACAGAAACACGCCACCAGATCCGCCAAAATTGGCGGATACAAAGAGCGGGCGGCGGAAGCGCCTACAGGAGGAAGGGAAATGGTGAAATATTATGAGGAATGCGGAGAAAATGTTTAGAAGAAATGACAAAAATAAGAAAAATAGCTTTTTTTTACGAAAAAACTTGCATGTATTAATTATTTTTAGTATCTTTGTCATGTTTTTCGCGTTCGACGCACTCACGCGCACGTGATGTCGCAAATAGGAAGATGGTATTAGGCGCTGACAGTCAGTAAGTTATAATAAAAAAGAAAGAGCTTTGAAGCATTTAACTCAACAAATGAAACATTATTATTATACCGCGACAAACGGTAGGATTTGGTGTGTAGTAGCGACAGCAATGTTGGTATTTTTATGCGTTGGGGTAAATGCACAGGAGGATTCAGAAGTCAGAAGTCAGGATTCAGAAGTCAGAAGTAAGGATTCAGATAGTGCACGGGTGGATAGTTCGAAGGTGGAGATAGTGGCGATAAAGAACAACCTTTTCTATGACGCGGCGGCGACGATGAACCTGCAGCTCGAGTTCAGGCTAACGGACAAGTGGAGTCTGGAGTTCGGCGTGGGTTTGAATCCGTTCCCGGTAAACGACATGAAGTTCCCGAAATGGCGTCACCTGAGTGTGAGCGTGACTCCGCGTTTCTGGATGTGCCATGTGTTCCATCGGGATTTTGTTTCGTTCAATGCGGCTTATGCGCACTATAATGTGGCGGGATTTGCGTATCCGGTGAGCTGGATGTATCCGGAGACGAAGGATTATCGCTATCAGGGCGATGCCGTGATGGTGGGTTTGAGTTACGGTTGGCATTGGGCGATCAAGCCGCATTTCAGTATTGAGTTGGAAGGCGGTATTGACGGCGGCTACACCTGGTTCAAGAAGTTCAAATGCGAGCATTGCGGCGATATGATGGGTAAAGGCGGTCGTTGGTTCCTGCTTCCGAAGATCGGTTTGAACCTGTCGTTCCCGTTGGGCGGCGACGAGGCGAGCATGGCAAGACGTTGCGACTGCGAGAAGGTGGAAGAGAAGCAACAGCAAGATACGATAGTACCGGCGCCGGTGGATACGGTTGTGCCGGAGCCGATCGATACGATTGTGGTTGAAAACCTCACCCCGGCCCTCTCCTCAGGAGAGGGAGAAAGTCCTGTTGATACGGTTATCGTACAACCTGAACCGGAGCCGGAGCCTGAACCGGAACCGGAGCCCGAGCCCGAACCTAAGATGGTTGAGCCGGAAGAGCCGGAGAAGGATATCAACAGTGCAGAGATGAAGCGTCTGCGTTCGGCATTGCTGCGTGACGAAGGCGAGTACGAGCCGTACAACACATCGATGGCGTTGAGTGCCGATCCGCGGAACACATTCGTTTACTTCCCGGTAGATGTGGCGAAGTTGGATCGTAACTTCATCGAGAACGACAAGCTGATGGACAGCATCATGTTCATCATCGGCGACGCGCTCCGTGACTCGACGATAGAGATAACGCGGATACAGATAGTGGGCTTTGCGTCGTTCGACGGCCGGTTGGGTTACAACATCAACCTCGCGGGTAATCGCGCGAAGACTATTAAGGAATATATACAAGGTCTGTTTGGGCTGAACGATGACAAGTTTGCGGTTGAGAATGGCGGCGAGAGCTGGGCAGAGCTGCGGTACAAGTTGGAGCAGGTTGAGTTTGAGGGCCGTGACGAAGTGCTGCGGATCATCGATACGGAGCCGGATCCGGAGATGCGCGAGAAGAAGATCAAGGCGCTGCACGGCGGCAAGACGTATATCTACATGCGCGACGAGTTGAAGCGGATATTGAGGAACTTAGGCTGCATCACGGTTTATGTGAAGGTGAAGGAGGATGTGATAGTTCCGCCGACGCAGCAGGTGGCTCAGCCGGAGGAGACAGAGCAGGATGAGAACAAGCCCGCGAAGCGGATTGTGAACCGAGACTGGGAGAAGCCGCAGTCGGTGAAAAGAATGAATAATGATTAATGAATAATGAATATCTCTTTTTAATGAATAATGAATAATGAATATCTTGAGAATAACTCTTGTAGGAATATCTTCTTGTAAGAATATACTTCTTGTAAGAATATACTTATGAGATTTATCATAAAACAACAAAAAACAACTAATTAACTTTATTAACCCTAAAAAAATGTTTTTTACAATGAAAAAAATGACATTTTTTGCGCTGGCAGCAGTTATGCTGAGCGCAGTAGTTCTTACTGGATGTAAGAACGACGAGAATGAGCCGTCGAAGAAGGCTGCGTCCGTGTCCACCGACATCACGCTGTCTTTGCCTACTCAGGTAGATGGTGGAATGCGTCACATGCCGGGCGTAAACGTTCAGACATCGGGCGCTACTGATTTTGCAACTAATGGAATGAAAGCTATTACTCTCGTTCCGTTTGCTCCGTCGGCAGCCATCACCACCTCTTCTGTTCGTCACGGCGACAACATCGTACTTGGCGTAATTGGTTCTACTTATGCAAATGAGACCGGTAAGGGCCGTACGAAAGTATTCGAGGCTCAGCAAGTTCCGACCGGTACCTCTGCATTCTTGTTCTACGGCGAGTCGAATACCAACGAGTCGAACAAGTTCAAGAAAGGTTCTTTGACCGGTTCTTTGGCAGGTGAGCCCACAGCTTTCACCTTTGCTCTTGAGCCCATCAATGCTAACGCATCTACAATTGAGGCTGATGCTGCTTACACCGGTTTGATCGCTTATCTGAATGCCGTTGCTAATGCTACTGACGGTACGAAGGCATGGAAGAACTACACCGCCGGTGACAATGAAGGTTTCTATGAGTTGTTCCGCGCTTACAGTTCCGCTACAGTTCTCAGTTCTTTCGGCATCCGTCGTATGATGACAGATCTGTACAAGAACTTGAAACTCAACACCACCGACGCTTTGGCATCAGCCATTCGCGACTCTATTGCTCGTCCTGAGTATGCTACAGTTAACACCACCACCGGTGAGGTTACTCTGGTAGCCGGTTTGCAGAACTTCCCGCACAAGTTCAATCTGCCCGACGGTGCCGTAGCAGTTGCTTATAACGCAGGTACCGGCTTATTTGCAGGCAATGCTGCTCACGCTTATGGCGTTTTGGCTCCTGCACAGATTGACCGTTATGTATATCCTCCTTCGCTCTGGTATTTCGCTAACACTAAGATCAAAACTTCGAATGCAAGCGAGAAAGAGCATTATGCAGAAGGTGCAAGCTGGGCTTCTATCTTGGGTCAATATCCGAATGATAACAGCTCTGTAAACGCCAAGACCCGTTCTATCGCATTGAAGGACACGATCCAATATGCAGTAGCTCGTCTGGATGTACAAGTGAAACTGAAAGAAGGAACGAATCTGGAGGACAACGATCTTGTTACCGCCAACAACAAGGTTGTCAATCCTGCATTAGGTTATCCTGTATCGGCAGTGCTGATAGGTGGTCAGAAAAACGTAGGTTTCGACTTCACTCCGGCTACTTATGCAGGTAGCGCTACATACGCTTACACTGTATATGATACCGTTATGACGGCAGCTATGTATGCTACTCCGAGTGCTTACAGCGCAACGAACTCCACTCTTGTTATGGAGACTGCTGCAAGTGAGAACGAGTATATCTGCGTTGAGTTTACCAACACCTCTGCAAAGGACTTCTACGGCGCAGACGGTATTGTACCTATCGGCGGCAAGTTCTATCTGGTTGGTCAGTTGAATGCAGCTTTGGCTACTCAGACCGACAGCAAGGTGTTCAAACAAGACTACACCACGATCGTTCGCCTTTCTGTCAAGGATCTGAAGAATGCTTACAACACGATTCCTGATCTGAAAGCTCCGCAACTGGAAATCGGTATGTTGGTTGACCTGACATGGAAGGCCGGTCATACCTATGAGATCGATTTTGATTAACACTGTGAGATCCGCCAAACTTGGCGGATGAAAAAGTAGTATAACTTGAAACGGTTATTCGTCATAGTATTGATTCCATTGTTCATCGCTGCATGCAGTATCATCGATGATGATATGAGTGTTTGCGGTGAGGAATTGATGGTCAATTATCAGCTGCAACTGCATACTGAATTAAGTTTGCAGTTGCAAGCTGAGTTGATGACGGAAATGGATGCCCCTGTACGCGCGGCGTTGCAAGAATGGCTGGATCCGATTTTCACGGATATAGCGAAGGATATAGACTTGCGCTTTTATTCGCGTGATTTCGACGACTTGCGCCACCTGATACAGGAGGTGATCAATGATAACCGTACGAGTTATACGATTTATCTGCCTCAAGAGAACTATATGCACTTGGGCGTTGCCAATATAGCGGAGAACTACCAAGTGCAGTTCCTTGGGACGGATCACTCGGAGACGATGGAATTCCGTATGCCGGACAAGGATATCATCAATCCTTTGAATACGGGACTGTTCACAGCCCGTCTTCCGATGAATGTGGATGAGCATACACGGTTCTTCGATGTGCATTTGTATATGGTAAATGCAGCGGTGGCCGTGGTATTGGATGTGATGGATTGTCCGGATTTCGTATCCGCGGAAGGAGTGACGAAGGATTGTGCGGAGAGTTTTATGGTGAAGGACAGTGTGTTCTCTTACGCGCACCCGCGCACATTCCTTTTAGAAAATTTAAAGCTTAATTACAATGCTGAGATGCCGACGGTAAAGAAAGGAATGAAGGCAGTGGAAGCGCCGTTGCGTTGTTTGGCGACGGTTTGTATGCCGACACCCGACAATCAGCCTTGGCATGTGGAGTTAGTGACGACGATGGCAGGTGGCGAGACACCGAAGACAACATTGGAGTTGAAAGAGCCATTGAAAGCGGGGACACTGCGCATTATACAGTGTCGATTGGGAAGCAAGGGAGAGATTGTGCCAATAACAGAAGATGTTGGAGCAATGGTTGAACTTGATTGGAAAGATGGAGGAGGACATGAGATTGAGCCAATTTAAGCATATAATACGAAATAACATATATATTTTAATGCTATTGTTACTCGTGGGCTGCCATGAGGAAGTGGAGCAACACGCACAGATGAATCTGGCGTTGTGCTTACCTGCAAACGAGATGTCGTTTCAGTTGCGTTCTCCCCGTCGTGTGATGGGTGATCCGGGAACGAGTGAGATGTTTGCGTTTCCCAAATATGCCTATATCTTCGTGATGAAAAAAGGTGACGGAGATACATGGTCGGTATGGAAACGGGAAGAGCGTGTGCTGGATAGTAACAAATGGGAGATGACCCATTACAGTGGCCCATTAGAAACGAATATGGACAGTGTATTCCGCTATACGGATGATCTCGCTTTCCAGTTGAAAAACGAAGGACCTGTCGGGCATGTATATGCTATTTGCAGCTACAGGAAACTGACCTTCAACACTGCGTTTGCGAGTGTGTCGAGTATGTCGGATTTGATGGATTGGAAATTTAACACAGATTCGATACAACAGGATCTAGCAAATATATATTCTACACCCTATAACTATGAATATAACGGCGAGTATTACTGCTCGTTCGATTGCAGTCACCGCAACACTTTTACCGTGGATTTGCTGATGTACCATGTGGCGGCGAAGGTGGATATCAAGTGGAATGTGGTAGATTCGGTACGCATCAACAATACCGATCCGAGCGAAGCAGTTCGTTTGACCTATATGGAGGCGCGCAACTTATATAACGGATACGCCTACTGTTTCAAGCCTATGGAGAACAGTGTGTCAGGTGCACCTTTGGCCACAGGTTATACAATAGCAAATATTGTTAGATCAGATGATGAAGGGCTTTGGTGGGAAGGTAGGAAATATTTCTATACGATACCCTATACGGTGGATGGCGGAGGTTATTATCCGCTACAGTTGAAGATGCAGACCAATGACGCTTCGGGTGAAGGGTATCGTCCGACGATTTTTATGTCGATAGACAAGACGTCTCCGTTTGTGCCGTGGCTTCGCGCAGATTTCAAGTTGTCGAAACCGCTGGAGAACAAGACTGAGACGAAAATAGTGGAGAGGTAAAGGGGAAAGAGTGAAAGGTGAAAGGACGCTTCGCTACAGGACGGCGCAAGCGCCTACAGGTTAAAGGGTAAAGTTGAAAGAGTGAATGGTGAAAGGGAAAGAATTGAGACGATATAGTTACATATTATTAATAATGTTCGCGTGTGTGCTTGGGTGCGCGCGCGCGTGGGGACAGACGGATACGATTCGTTATGTACACCCTGATGGCAAGTACAACAATGACGGCCGTTCGTGGGCAACAGCAACGAACCGTTTGCAGGATGCTATCAATGATTTGCGCGACTATCTGGCGCAGAACCACCTGACTTCGGGTTCTGTGTATGTGGCGGCAGGAACTTATGTTCCTACCGAATCGACCGAGTCGTCCGGCGGTTCGATTCTGAATACGTCTTTCAAGATTTATTCCGGTATCCATGTCTATGGCGGTTTCAATCCGGATACTCCCGAGTCGAATCCGGGTGACCGTGTGATGGTGAACGGCAAGAAATGCAAGGACAACTGGGCTGACCCGAACGGCACGGGAACGACATCGGGTGACTCGATTGCTTCCCAATGGGATTTGAGGTATGCCACCATTCTGACGGGAAACCACACGACGGGAGTACCTGTGTTCCAGTTCGACAGCATCCGCGGACGATTCAATACCACCTTCCCTGCCAGTTCGTACCACGTGGTATGGTTTGCTACGAACGGTCAGTTCGAGACGACGAATGACAGTACGAAAGGCCATTTCCGTCCGTTGGAGCATATGGCGTCGGTGGACGGTTGTGTGATTTCGAGTGGAAACGCGTCGTCGAAGACCACGACGGTTCGTGAGCATATGTCTTACGGCGGCGGTGCATACATGGTAGGCAATTCGATGCTGAAGAATTGTATCGTGGAGCGTTGTAACGCAACGATGCGAGGCGGCGGTGTGTATCTGGACGGCGGCGGAATAGTCGAGTTCTGTAAGATTATGCAGTGCCAGAGTCCGGGTATCGGTGTGGTACAAGGTTACGGCGGCGGTGTCTGCATCGACTATGACGGTCAGGTGGGGCATTGCCATATTATGAGTAATGCAGCGCGTTGCGGCGGCGGTTTGGCTATATGCCATATCCCCGGCGAGTATCCGGTTCCGGAACGTATCGCAGCGCATATCATGCCGGAAGATACGGTTCAGATCAGTTATTATTCGCCTTTCTCGTCCGCGTGCGTAATCAATAATAATACCGCTTCAGCCGAAGGCGGCGGTGTGTATCTTGCGGACGGCGGTACGATTAACCACGCGACGGTAACGGCAAACAATTGTATCAGCGCGGATGTAATGTATTATGGTCGTCGTCACGGTCGTTCGGGAGGTATCTATATCCGCGACTGCGGTATGATTTTCAACTCCGTGTTCTGGGGAAACAAATGTGAATCGAACAACGATATTCAGTTCGCGAGTGTGCGTCAGATCATAAAAGAGGATTTCCAGGTGTATGTTTATCACTCGGCGTTCATGAACCACGATATATCCGACTGGACAGGTGTGCAGAAGGAAATGGTGTTCTCGCTGGAGAAGAACAATCTGCCGATAAAAGGTTCGTCGGGTAACTTCCCCTGCTTCTTCAATCCGACGGTTGATCCGACCGACTGGAGTCGTGTTTCCCGAAAGGACAGCATTTACGGTCCGGGTGTGTTCATGCACATGTATCCCTACTATTTCCCCGGTCCGCGTTTATGGCACTTGACATCCTATTCGGCGCTGGACCAGAAAGGTGTGCAGGTGACGGACGCTATTCAGGACGCCTCCCAGTGGATCAGGCACGCGCATACGGATTACGGTGTGGTAACGAACCCGTTCGAGCCGGTATCGACTTTGGGTGCGTTGGTTCGTCAGCCGGATCCGATAACGTATGCCTTGGTTCCGCCTCAGGGACTGGAGGCACGTAATGGCGCTACGGAGCCTATTCCGACGCTGTTTATCAACCCGAACCGGGTAGGTGTGTATGACAGTGTGGGTAACTTTGTTCCGCAAGAGAAAGAAGGTAGTTCATGGACTGTTCCTATCCGAGACTTGGGTGAGGCGCTTCAGTTCTTCCGCCAGTACCTCGTCAATGATGATGGAGGAAACCACCACTATATGATTCCGGCTCTGGATTCGGCAGGAATGGCAACGGGCGAACTGACGCGCTATGACTACGTCCAGATCCTCGTGAAGGAAGGTACGATCAATACCGCCGGACCGGGCAACTATCTGGATAAGAACATCCGTACTGCGGCGGTACGTGTAGAGAGCCATATGCGTCTGTACGGCGGCTATCCTACGAGGCTTGAAGGCACCGACACCGGCACCCGCAATCCCCGCGACTATGTGACCACCATCACAGCGAACATCACCGGTATCGGCGGCACGAGGGGGTATGAGAACAACTCCGCACACGTGATAGCCATGGTGAACGTGGAGCACACGATAGTGGATGGATTCACGCTCGCAGACGCCAACACCCATAATATCATCCATAGCCATTCCGCTCCGGCGGGTGGCGGCGTGCTGGTCAATAATGTCTCCGTAGACCCGGAGAAACGTATCGATATGACGGGTAACCAGCTGCGCAACTGCGTTATCACCAACTGCTCCTCGCCGAAAGGCGCGGCAGTCTATGTCAACGGCGAGCACAAGCATGCTGACGGGACGGTTTGTTACGCGGAGCTGAAGATGGTCAACTGCGTCATCCGCAACAACATGGCGGACTACCAGGGCGAGGGAGGTACCATCAACGACCACGGTATCATCACCGCTAACGGACGCGCGTACATAGAGGTCGAGCATTGCGACGTGGTCAACAACGTAGGATACCCCTTCAAGGCGGATAGCAAACAGACCGAGAGCGACGATCCTATCACCTGTTCCCACCCCGAGCACTCCTACCATTCATTCCATGGTTTCATACGGGTCAATAACTCCCTCATCTTCTGTAACGGAGACCGACCGCTGGATAACCGCGGTAATCTGGGCACGATGGCTAAAGTGATGTCCGTCTTCCCGGACGGACAGAGATACGTGTTCGGCGAATATAATATGTTTGATGAGGACCTCCGTCTGCAGATTGATTCCGCAGGCAAGGTTTGTCCGCGAGGCTTCTTCGATCCAGCTTTCAGTTATACCGTTCCGGATGATTTTCTGCCTGCCGGCAGCTCGTTCGGCTCGTCGCTGAATGCGTCGCTGCCCTCGGAGAAGAACAACCAGGCTATCTTCACCCGCACGGACAATACCGCTTCTACCTACCCGGGATTTGTGAACCCGAGCCGTAACGTAGGTAACTCTACCAACGGCGACAAACCGCTCTACGGAGGTATTGTGTCGTATGCTCCGCTGACCACCAACCCTTGCGTCAATGCCGCCAATGCTTCGTATTATACGGCTGTGGACAACTACGACCGTACCGATAATAACGTCCGCTCTTTCGGCGGCGATCCGGATATAGGCGCGGTGGAGAACACCGACCTCCCGCTTGGCGGAAAAGTCATCTATGTCACGCCGAATGGTGCCGGTAAACGCGACGGCAGCTCATGGAGTAATGCGATAGCGGGTAATACGGTGTACATGTTGAGCGATATAGCCGGTCCGGCATTGGCGGATGGCGACCAGATAGATCCCGAGGCTACCTGTAACCGCGTCCTTGATAGCGAGGGCAACCCCAGACTTACTACAGATAGTTTGTATTGCGGCGGTTGGGGAAAAGTGTGGATCGCAGGAAAGACGGTGACCGGTAAGAGGAGTCTGACGAGACAAATCCATACTGTAGAGAGGAAAATATATATCGGAGGAGACAATGATGGAGATGAAATTCCAATTGGAGAGCCGACCGATACAGAGATTTCTAATTCTGAGATTTTATCTACGGAAACTCCGTCTGATTTTACACCAGGATACGAATATGATACCCGTTATCCGTACGGCGAGATTAGCGGTGCTTCGCGCTCTTTCTGGCGCGCCAACCCCTACCATGACGGCACGGACTGGAATAATGCGTCAGCCTACGCCAATACGGGTGCATTCATTGCGGCATGTAATAGCAACGGTTGGATAAATAACGCCCGTAGGGAGCGGTATGTGAGCGGTCTGCAATACGCGGTAGAGAAGGCCTCTGCCGCCAATAAGACGGCCCATGAAAACACGGTGCAGGTAT